>NZ_JACCCC010000001.1:6056033-6684050 GCF_013408795.1 Spinactinospora alkalitolerans | reverse complement strand
CCAACGAGGCGTACCGTCCCCATTACCGCAGCTCACGAAGGGAACATCCCCCATGACCGCAGAACCGCAGCAGCCTGCACCTCCGCCGCCTCCCTCACCGCCCCGGCCGTCCACCCCGCGATGGGTGTGGTTCGTCCTCGCCGGCGCGATCGTCATCGCGTTCGGCCTCGGATTCGGCACTGGCTGGTACGGCTTCCAGGCTTACCTCACCAACAGCATGAACCAGGCCGCCGCCGAACTCGAGGAGGACCTGGGCGAGGACTTCGCTGAAGAAGACGCGCAGGAAGGCGCCGAAGAGGAGCCCGCGCTCGTCGAGGAGGAGCCGACCGAGGACCTGCCCGAGGCCATCGCCCAAGGCGAGACCGGATCAGACGGGATCTGAGACATCACCATCAACGGCACCGAACGCGTCACCACGATCAGCAGCGACTACGGCACCAACGCCGTCGCCCCCGACGGGCAGGACTACCTGCTGGTCGAGGTCACCTTCGCCAACGCCTCCCAGGCACCGCAGAGCGTCGATCCCGAGAGCGCGATGGTCGTCGACGACACCGGATCGATGTACGGGATGGATTACGAAGCGCTGATGACGGCCGACAGCGAGGACGCGCTGTACAGCGAAGTCAACCCCGGCGGGTCGGTCGACATGCGGGTGCCGTTCCTGGTGGGCGAGGACACCAGGATCACGCAGGCCCACATGACCGGCGTGTGGGACGGGGGCCAATTCGTGGTGGTCGACTTCGACGAGGCGGTCTGACCCGCCATGAGCCAGGACGCGAAACGGTTTTGGGCGAAGACGGAGAACCGGGTCGGCATGGGCTGCCTCGGCGCGATCGCGATCGTATTCATCGCGCTGGCCTGGATGCTGGAGCGCCCCAGCAGGATCCGCCGACCCCTGAGGAGGCATGGACCGAGCAGCAAGACGCCCAATACCGGCAGGACCTCAAGGACTGCATGAGTCGACCCGGCTGGGGATACACCGACTGCGTGAAGCTCCTGAGCGACTGACCGGGTACGGCGAGGCCGATCCGGACATGCTTGCATACGAAGGAGGCCCCTGCTCACCTGGAACACCAGGTGAGCAGGGGTCTCCTTTTCTGCTGAGCAATGCGGTGCTCAGGTGCGCGGCGCACTCCGGCCGGTGACCTTCCCCGAGCGCCACTCGCACCCGTCGACGAGCGCGGTGACGTAGACGCGCAGCCGCTCTCCGTCGAAGGTCACCTCGTCCAGCGACGCGTTGAACTCGGTGGTCGTCGACGAGCTCGCCGTACCCGTTGATCTGCGGTTCATCCCCACGTGCGTGGGGGTTGGGGAGTGTCGGGGTGCACGAAGATCTCGTGCGCCGGTTCATCCCCACGTGCGTGGGGGTTGGCTCAACCAGGTCCGGTTGATCCTACTTTCTAACGGTTCATCCCCACGTGCGTGGGGGTTGGGCCGCGTCCGACTACGCCCCTGTCATGGAGTACGGTTCATCCCCACGTGCGTGGGGGTTGGGTGGCAGCCCGCGCCAGCTCCTGGCTGATCCGCGGTTCATCCCCACGTGCGTGGGGGTTGGGAGATGCACACCAGCGGCAGCCGGCACGGGGGAGGTTCATCCCCACGTGCGTGGGGGTTGGGAGATCCGGCTGCACGAAGTCGGCCCGGTCGTCGGTTCATCCCCACGTGCGTGGGGGTTGGACGGAGTTGTCGGCGGACGTCACTGAGGCGACCGGTTCATCCCCACGTGCGTGGGGGTTGGCTCCTCCCGCTCGCGGTCCCGCGCCTTGCCGTCGGTTCATCCCCACGTGCGTGGGGGTTGGCCGATCTCGAACCACTCGCCAAACACGCGCAGCGGTTCATCCCCACGTGCGTGGGGGTTGGTCGGTGAGGACGGTGCGGATCTCAGCCAAGAGCGGTTCATCCCCACGTGCGTGGGGGTTGGCAGCTCGCCAACGCACGCGTAGGTGACCCCGGCGGTTCATCCCCACGTGCGTGGGGGTTGGATGCTCGCGCGATTCCGCACGGCGGATGACCGCGGTTCATCCCCACGTGCGTGGGGGTTGGCTGTCGTGCCGGGGTATCCGGCACACGTGCCGCGGTTCATCCCCACGTGCGTGGGGGTTGGGGACCGCGCGTTGGGCCGTCTCCTCCCCGCCGCGGTTCATCCCCACGTGCGTGGGGGTTGGGCGCCCCGGACCCCGCGTCACTCCCGCGGAGCCGGTTCATCCCCACGTGCGTGGGGGTTGGCTCCATTCGAGCCCCGGCACAGCCGGGGAGTACGGTTCATCCCCACGTGCGTGGGGGTTGGACGGTGCCGTAATGCATGCTACTCACCCGATCCGGTTCATCCCCACGTGCGTGGGGGTTGGGCCTTCAGCCTCTGCCGCGAGCTTCAGGTCAAGGGTTCATCCCCACGTGCGTGGGGGTTGGGAACCGGCCCCGGACCTCCCGGAGGGAACGCAAGGTTCATCCCCACGTGCGTGGGGGTTGGGCTCGTGGACGAACTGACCGCGGAAGCGGAGCAGGTTCATCCCCACGTGCGTGGGGGTTGGGCCGACCAGATGTTGTTGACCGCCTTGCCCGCCGGTTCATCCCCACGTGCGTGGGGGTTGGCTGTCCTGCGCTCTGCGGCACGATGAGCGGCACGGTTCATCCCCACGTGCGTGGGGGTTGGAGCATTTCGGAGCGTCTGCAAGCTCGGGAAAAAGGTTCATCCCCACGTGCGTGGGGGTTGGGTTGTCCAGGTCCGCCAGCGGGAGCAGCACCTCGGTTCATCCCCACGTGCGTGGGGGTTGGTGACCTACACGGGCACCGATGTCCGGGTCCGTCGGTTCATCCCCACGTGCGTGGGGGTTGGTGCGCGTAGTTCTTCGAAACAACACGCTTGATCGGTTCATCCCCACGTGCGTGGGGGTTGGCATCACGCACGCACTCGCATAGCTCATGCGGCCGGTTCATCCCCACGTGCGTGGGGGTTGGTCGTCGTCCCACGCCAACGGTGGCAACCAGCCCGGTTCATCCCCACGTGCGTGGGGGTTGGAGTTAATGGCCTGCGGTTTTGTGGCGCGTTATCTCTGCGTTACCAACCCTCGGGGGTCGGTGCCGTGTTCGGAGCTGATTCCTCCAATGCCGACATCTGGATCAGTCGCAAGCCGTCGAAGTCCATGACCACGCGTCGGCGTTCCCCCGCAGTGCGCATGCTGAAGCCCTGTTCGTTGTCATCAGGGTGCACGGACACGGCGGCTCCGTCGCCGACCGAGTCGCTCACCACGGACCACAGTTCGTCACGGACGCGAGCGCTCATCGTGCCCACGTAGACGCCGGCGACCGGCTCGACCATCCACCGGGACAGTGCGCCCCGAACATGGTCCGGCACGGCCGTCGTGGCGATGACCACCACGCTCGCCATCAGCGTGGCTCCCCGACCAAATGGTCCGCGTAGTTGACGCCTCCGGCGACCGCGCCCGCCAGCGGATCCCACAGGTCGACGACCCGCCACGAGCTCGGCCCCGACGGCACCTCGATGTCGTCGACGTCCGGATCCAGCAGAATCTGCACGTCCCGGACCATCTGCGGGATCATCCGGTAGAGCTTCAAGTCGCTGCGCAGCTTGAACCGTGCCTCCCTCTCCGGCGACGATGACGCGTGCAGGGAGAAGGCGAGCGGGACGGTCGTCCTCGCCTTGTAGAGGTCCGCGATGTCGAACAGGAACGAGTGCTGCTTGCCCGAGTGCACGAATCCCAGCGCGGGGGAGCAGCCGAGATGGGCGATCACCGAGTGCGCCACCCCGTACAGCGCCGCATTTCCCGCGGACAGGGCCTTGTTCACCGGGTTCTGCTCGTCCCAGGACTCCGGGTCGTAGTTGCGTTTGAACGGTTTCAGCCGATATTTGGTCGCCAGTTGTCGGTAGAGGCCCTTCATGCGCTGCCCTTCGAGGGCCCGCAGCCGTTCGATCGAAGTGCCCTCGGCGACCTCCTCGCCGAACCGCATCTCATACATCCGCGTTGCGATCTCCATGCGGCGCTCGTCGTCGGCGTAGGCGCGGGCCTGCCGATCGAGCCACTTCGTCGTGCGGCCGGGGGCCGGAACGCTCCCGTAGTGCAGCACTCCACCCGCTCCGGAGGTCACGACCGTGGTGCCGTGCCGCATGAACGTCGCCAGCGCGGGCGTGGTGATCGAGGTTCCCGGCCCGAGGAGCACGCAGGCCAGCGACGCGGTCGGGATCGGCGTACGGTGCACGCCCCCGGCGTCCGTCTCGATCTCCGCGCACACCCCGGTGTCGGTCTGCACCACCCGGCAGATGTCGACGAAGAGGAACGACAGCCCGTCGGAGACCCTCGGCAGCATCGCCAAGGTGGGGCGGGCGAGCGCCTTGCGAGCGTCTTCCACCGCTGCCATCTCAGTCCTCCACGAGCGCGAGGCTGAGAAGCCCGCACCCGTGCGATTTGCCGCGCCCGATGCCGTTGAGCACCGCGGAGCGCACCACGTCGGCGTCGGCGATGACCGCGCCGCCCTCGAACCGCACGGCCGGGTGCCGGACGCGCCGCTTCTTGCCCGCGGTGCCGTTGTCCCGGGCGTCGTCGAGCGCGTGGGCGGAAGCGCTGCGCAGGTCCAGGCCGCTGGCTGCGGCGCGGAGGCTCCACCACTCGTCGGCCTCCGCACCGCGCAACGGCATGGTGTACGCCTTCGGCCCAGTCTTCTCGTCCAGGCCCAGCCGCCGCGCGTTGTTCTCTGACTTGCCGAGCCGTTTGGTCGGGCTGGCCACGATCCGGTACCGCACGGGACGGCCCTTCTCCAACCGCTTCAGAAAAGGTTCCAGTTCGCGGGGCTCGCTTACGTCGTATCCGGGGCCGAGGCCGTCCAGGGCGAGCCGGGACCGGCTCTGCACCAGCAGGTGGATGCCCGATCGCGTCTCCTCCACCCGGAACAGCAGTCCGGCGCGTGCGCGCGGGTCCTCGACCGGTTCGGGGCCGAGATCGGAGGAGAGCCGGATCAGTTTGCGGTGCAGATCGCCGGCACTGCGGAAATCGGCGCGCACCTGGCGGTGGCGCAGGTCGGGAACGATCTTGGTCAACCACGTCATGCCGACTCCCCGGCGTGTTCCTCGGCTTTCCCGGCGTAGGCGAAGATGCGGTCCTGGTAGTCCTCGCCCCGGTCGGCCACCAGGGCGGCCGGAACCTCGGTGGGTACGGTGCCGATCTGGCGGGTGGCGTACTGGCGGCGCTTAGCGGCGAAGGAGCGCGGAACGTCGCTGAGCACGGCGACGCTCCGCGCGGGCCCGCCGCCGGCGCCTTGTTCGTGGATCACGTCCACGATGGTCTTCTCAGCCCCTTCCGGCACTTCCCGGTACGGCAGAGGAACCGCTGTGAGCAGCTCTTTCACCGGGTCCGCGACGCGGCGGCGCAGCACCAGCAGCGGGTCGGGGACGAAGGAGCGCCGTCCCAGATAGGGCTGCCAGTGCGGCGACGCCAAGGCGTCGGCGATCCCGTCCGCGCCGACCCCGGTCACGGCGACGGTGAACACGGCGTCGGCCAGGTAGGAGCGGCGGGTGACGATGGTCGTCTGGTTCTCGCCACGCCGCTTCCCTTCGGCGGTGGGAACGGTGCGTTCGCGCGGCAGGCCCCCGCCGACCGTGTGGAAGTCGCTCATGCGCAGCCCGGCGCTGTCCACGCGCACGGTGAGCTCCAGCGCCTCGTAGCGTTCGAGGGATTCGCCCCGGCGCACTCCCTGCGCCGAGGCGAACATCCCGACCAGGCCGGACCGGGTGGGGTAGGGCAGGGTGTCGCGCTCCCCGAAGGCGCTGTGCTCGCCCCAGCTCTGCATGGGGCCGGCCAGGCGCAGCAGGAATCCGCTCACGTCCCGCTCCGGTCGAATGCGGCCGCGACCATCGCTTCGATGAGGTCGGGGTAGGACTCGTGCCGGTCGCCGAACGCGGCGAAGTCGTCCTTCTCCTCCACCGCCGCGTATCCCCGTACCGCGCTGTCCGGCCACAGCCTGCGCAGGCGCCCGGCGTAGGAATCCAGTTCGCCGCGGGCCCTGGCCGCGTACCCGTCGCCCCCGTACAGCGCCGTCTCGAAGGCGGGAGCGAAGGACACCGGCCGGTCGGGGCGCACGGCGATGTGCGCGAGGTCGGGCAGCGTCATGGCGGCGGTGGCGTTCTGCTTGCCCGAGGGGACGGTGCTGAGGAAGGCGCGCAGAAACTCGTCGACGGCGGTCCGGGCCGCGTCCGCGTCGCCGCCGAAGTTCTCCAGCAGATGGGCGAGGTTGACGTTGGCGTAGCGGTAGAACGTTCCGGCGCTGAACTGCCCGGCGTTCATGTGGCCGCTGCCGCGGTCGTTGTCCTTGGGGACGTCGTCCACGGCGGTGAAGAAGTCCACCTCGACGGCCGTGGCGTGCACGGTGAAGGCGTGCGCGAACTGGACCGCGCCGTCCACCTCGGTGCTCGGCAGTTCGGCGAGCATCCGGCCGAAGAGGTTGACCGAGGCGTTGCGGCTGCTGAGCACCTCGGTGATGCGGTCGGGGGGAAGGACCGGCTTGGGGGTCTTCTTCGCCGCCTCCTTGGCGATGGCGTCCCGGTGCTCGGCGGCGATGTCGGCCAGCTCCTCGAACGCCGAGGCCGGCAGGTAGAACAGGACGGAGGTGGCGGGCGGCTCTCCTTCCTTCTCCTTCTCCAGCTTGATGCCGACCTTGCCCACCGACAGCACGACCTGGCGGGCGCCGGCTTCGGCGAGGCTCCCGTCCCAGCCCTTGGCCTCGAGGCGCTTGGCGATCTCGCCGATGATGCGGCGGGTGCGCACGGCCCTGTCGCCGAGCCGGGCCTCCACCTCGTGCCGGACGGCGCGCTTCCAGCTCTGGCTGGACACGCGGGTGCGCTCCTTGCCGCCGTAAACGACCGTCTTGGGTGAGCCGAGGTCGTCGCGGTTGATGTTGGAGTAGGGCAGCGTCTGGAGGACGTGGACGTCCAGGTATCCGGGGGATGTCATGCGGCTTCGCTTCCTTCGGTCGTGGCCGTGGTCGTGGCTTTGGCCTTGCGGCGATCGGTCTCCAGGGTGCGGTGGTAGCCCTGCACCCATTCCTTGGCGACCTGACCGGGGCTGTGCCCCCACCGGGCAAGATCGCGGATGAGGAGTCCCCAGTCGACGGGTTCGGAGTTGCCTCGCAGGTGCAGGACCAGGCGCGGCAGGTGACGGTGCACTCCGTCGATGGGCTGGCGGGCGAGCAGGTGCAGCCGCTGCTCGGTGGTGTCGGCGTTGAGGGTGCGCTTGATGACGGCCTTGGCCAGGGTGACGCCGAGGTTGGGGCGCTTCCCGGCTTTGCCGGTGGCCTTCGCCCCCTTCTCCGCCTCACCGTTGTCCTTGCTCTGCCCGTTGCCTCGCGCCTGGACGGGCTCGGCTTCGTTCTCGGCCGCGGATCCGTCGCCGGAGATCTGCGGCTCGGCCTCCTCCTCGCCGGATGCGGTGTCCTTGCCGCGGGCGTCCCTGGTCTGCGCCGCCATGATCGCGGCGACGGCGTAGAAGGCGCGCTCGGTGTTGGAGTGCTCGTCCGTGGTGTAGGGCGCGACGATCCCGTGTGCGGGGATCATGCGCGGGTCCTCGGGGGTCAACCCCACCCCGCGCCGCAGGGCGGCTCGGGCGGCCGGTTCGCCGGTGATGACCGTGCGCACCCGTTCGACGAGCGCGTCGGCCCGGTGGAGGATGCGTTCACTGCTCACGTGACTGCCTCCTGCTTCTTCTTCGCGGTGGTCGGGGTCCAGTGGTCGAACAGGCTCGTCCGGTACCGCTCCACGACCTCGGCCACTCTCGGACGGTCGCAGTAGGGCGAGGTCACCTCGTCGTAGGCGGCCAGCGCCAGGAGGTTGAAGGCGTTGCCGGGGCCGGGCGCGCCCTTGGCGTATCCGGTGGTGTCCCGGTCGTAGGCGATGTCCCAGAAGACGGGTTCGGCGCTGGACCAGTAGCGACTCACGCCCGGGCGGACCCACGGGCCGGCGCCGGTCTCGGTCGCCGAGCCGCCGCCGGGGCTGTTGCTCGCCTTCCAGGCGTCCTTGAACGCGCTCTCCAGGCGGCGGCCGAGCGCTTCGGCGGCCTTGCGGGCCAGGCCGATGCGGCGCACGGTCCGCGCGTTCTCGGTGGAGTCCTCGTCGCGCTCCTCCAGCCAGCGCAGCACCGCCGGGGTGGTGGCGGTGAACCACTGCCTGTCGCGGGTCTGGCCGTCCTGGTCGAAGCCGAAGGCACGCAGTCGCAGGGCGTCGCGCACCTCGGCGGGGACGCCCGTCCGCACCGTGCACATGTCCAGCAGTGCGGGCCGGTAGCGGCCGTCCTCGCCGTGGCGCAGCAGCGCGTCGAGGTCGCGCCACACGGCGCGGTCGGCGTCGGCGGGACGGGGGTAGATCCGGCCTTCCTTGCTGGTCTGGTGGATGAGGTAGGGGTCGAGCGGAGCCGTTCCGCGTTCCCGCCACGCCCAGGTGACCCAGGCGTCGACCACGCTGGAGCCGTCGGGGGAAGGCTGCAGCAGGACGGCGTGGCGGGACTGGTTGACGAGGGTCCCGGCCGGCCCGATGGGTTCTTCGGGCAGGCCGAGCGGGTCGTTGAGGTCGGGCCGCTCCCACGGGGCGAGATCGGGCTCGGCGTCGTCGCCCGGATAGGCGATGTTGAGGACCAGGCTCTCGAAGAGGGTCCGGCCCAGCGGGTGGTAGGACACGGTGCCGCGCAGCGGTCCCGCGGTCACGTTGGCCTCGTTGCGGCCGTTGACCACCCGGGCCGAGCAGCGGCCGGACGGCCCGTTGCCCAGCGTGGCCAGCAGGTGCCAGGCCGCCTCCGCCGGGGTGAGCGGCTGCGGATCGAGGTCGTGGTGGTGCCCGCCGAGCCACACCTGGTTCTGCCCGGCTGTCCGTCCCCAGGCCAGCTTGTTGACGCCCGACGGCTTCGGGCACTGCTCGCGCAGGCGGGGGTCCTGCTGCCAGGGGCGCTCGGGGTGGAAGAGGTCGAAGCGGTCGGGGTGCCGCGCGAAGTAGTCGTCGACGGCCTCGGGGGTGAGTCCGCCGTCTTTCAGGATCTGGAGGCGCCGTTGCTGCCACTTTTTCGGGCTGTCGGCTTCGTCGAGTCCGGTGACCCTGGCGGCGATCAGCGCGAGCACCCGCCACAGCACCGCCGATGCCGGGGGCAGGGGGATCTCGACGTCGGCGAGTTCGTGGGCCCGGACGAGGGCATCGCGCAGACCGAGCGTTTCGGGCGCGACCTGGGGATCGGTGCTCCGGGCGATGAGCCACGGGGCGGTGGCGAGGTCGAAGGAAGGCGGTGGGATGGCTCCTCCAAGGGATCAAGCGGGTGCCGCCCCCCGGTCCGGCCGCACCGGTCGGCAGGACGGGACGCACCGCGCGGAGGGAGGCGATGACCTGCGATGGCATGAGCTTGGCATCGGCGAGGGTGATTTGGGCGATAGTTCTGGGAAATCGCCTCGCCCGATCACGGTGAGTGAAAACTTGGAGTCACGCTCACGCTTTCAGGCAGCAGATAAAGTGGTGCTGACGTGGTGGTCATCCCGGTCACCCCTTAGAGCAGGCCGTCTAAGGTTGGTAGCGTAAGGTCAACACCCTCACGCAAGTGGGGATGAACCGTGGCAAGGTCGACATCGACACGCCAATGGATAAATCACCCCACGCATGTGGGGAAACAGGCGGGGGCCTCTTAGCCCCCGCCTGATTCATCTACGGAAGCACACCGTAAATCGGGACTACGTAGATGACCACGATCAGGCAGAAGATGACTCCCCTGCTCCACAAGGCCACAGCCTTGACATCATTACTATCCAATTGAATCTGCACGCCGACCTCTCTACCTTCAGCTCCGTTGTCGCTTCGCTGAGGATCATGCCACAGATGTAGTCGCTTTGCGAAGTGGCATGGTCGGAGTCGTAAGTGGCAAGGTCACCTTCGACTCGCTAGCAGCGCATCGGTCACTTCAGCGAAGACAGGAAAGGGCTCGACGGTTACGTCGGGCCCTTGAACTGGCTGCAGAATACGGAGCGGAGTAGACTTCCCCTGGAACGAGTACGGGCCCCGGCGTCATCGCCGGGGCCCTCTTCATGTCTGACTTACAGCAGACCGCGCCGTGCAGCTTCCACCAGTGCGCACCACTCGGCGGAGGGGAACGCCAGCGCGCCGAGGTCACGGTTCTTCGTGTCGCGTACGCCGGTTACACCGGGAGTGTCGGCGACCTCCACACAGTTCTGCTGCTGTGTATAAGAGGAAGTGCGCCATGCGGCATCGGGGAGCGAGTACATGGACTGGCCGTCTCTCTAGGTGATCATCCTTCGGAGATGAGGGACCGTCTTCTCCTCATCGAGCGCCGATGTGCGGATGTGGTCCCACAGCAGCCGATATTGGGCGATTTCGGCTTCGCGTTCCAGATACAGGCCGTCCGTGTAGGTCTCCAAATAGACCACGGGCGATGCAGGTTCGGCGAAATCCATGATCACAAAGGGCCCGGTTGCGCCGGCGTGCACTCCGGCACTGGTCGGCAGAACTTGAACCGTCACATTGGTGGATGTGTCGGCGAGAGTGATCAGGTGCTGCACCTGTTCACGCATCAACGCAGGGTCACCGGCGAGGCGTAGTAGTGCATGCTCTTCTATAACGACCCGTACGGCCGGTGGATCTGGACGAGTCAGGATTTCCTGACGACGCAGCCTTGCGTCGATGGCACGTTGGACGTCCTTCGGATCGCGATCGAGCCTGGCCCGCTGGAGCGCCCGGATGTATCCCGGCGTCTGCAGTAGACCGGGCACGGCAAATGCTTCGTAGTGGCCGATCGCCGTGGCCTCGGCCTCCAACTCCACGTAGGAGCCGGTGAGGATGTCGTCGTAGCGGGTCCACCATCCGCGCTGCTGCCCCTGGCGGACGAGCCCGAGGACAGCGCCGTAACGCGGATCGCTTTCAGCGACCTCGTATTCCTTCAGTAGTGCTTTGACCTCGACAACGGATGGGCGTTTGCGCTGACCGGTCTCGATGTGGCCGACCTTCGCGCGCGACCACTCCACACGTTTGGCGACTTCGTCGAGAGACAGACCCGCTGCCTGCCGCATCTGTTTGAGGATCGCCGAAAGCTGGCGCCGTCGCACAGTGGGACTTGCCGCCATGCGCATCGGCCTCCTCTTGTCCAGCTTTCTGGTGGTGCTGATGGTAACTCCCAAAGCGAGAAAACGGACATATAGACATCTATGGAAGTCAATCTATTCCATAGACTTGAAATCGTAGACTTCTACGACCCAATATGGAGGGGTACTCGTTCCACTGCCGCCCCGTTCCAGGCGGCCGATCTCCCCGAGAGGGGTCCCCATGTCCCGTGTGCTGTTCCTGCTCCTGCTGCCGGTGGCGCTGCTACTGGCCGTGGCCTCGCCCCGCCCACCCGGTGCCCACCGCGCCGCCATCGCCGTTCCGACTTCACCGGCGGTCGCGCCGTGCCCCGCCGCTCCCATGAAGCCGCCCTGCCGCCAGGCCCGCTCGCTGCCGCGCCGCATCCCGGACTACTGCGCGTTCGCGGCGATGGCTCTGCGGAACGAGGCGCGTTGGGAGATCACCTACGAACACGACAGCCCCGCCCCCTGCACCGCCCGGCACCGCGCCAACGGCGATGTCATCGCCACCGCCGACCCCGAGCTGCTGGACGAACTGCTCCGCGCCTACGATCCGGCTCCCGCCGCCCGGCGCTACCTGGACGCGGTGAACGCGTGATGGCCGCGCCATCTCCTCCCCGCAGTGCGCCCGCTACGGCGCTGTCATGCGCGGCGGCCTCGGCCGCACTCGCCCGGGTACGACGGGACTTCCCCGCCTGGGCCGTCTTCTACGCCCCCGACGCGCCCGCCTGGCGCCGCTGGACAGCGGTGCGTCGCCTGCCGCTGCTGCGCGCCGAACGCCTGATGCGCCACCGGTCGCGCATCGTCGGCTCCACCCTGGACGGGTTCCTGTCCGCCCTGGGCGCCGAACAGCGCACCCAGGACCGCCACGCACACGTCCTCAGAGGGACGTGGTAGCGGACGAGGAGCCCGCCGCACGAACTGGCACGGCCTGCCGTTCCCAAGCGGAGAACCCCGAAGCGACAGGCCAAACGTATGACGATGCGGCCGATCCGGCAGCGGATCGGCCGCGCCCCGAATCGGGCGGCGCCCCATACCGCCAGGTCACCGGATCACCGGGCTACCGACCCGCCGACCCCGCAGCGTTCGCGGGCGCACCGCTTCAGTGGATCAGGCCCTTGCGCGGATCGAGCAGCCATTCGCGCCCGCCGAGCTCGGCGGGGACGATGGTTCCGTCCTCCAGCACCCCATGAGGAAGCAGCACCAGTTCGCGCAGGTGCGCGGACTTCTCCCAAGGATCGGGCGGGCGGTTCGCCTCGGGAAGCCGCTGCCCGTACCACTGCTCCGCGCGGACCGGGATCGTGCGCGACACCAGCTCGCGAAGCTGCTCCATGGTGAAAGAGCCCTTCTCCCCGGCGCCGGTCTCGGGCAGCGGAAGCGAGCACTCCGGGTCCAGCCACCACTTCCCGTGCGCGTCCACGTAGCAGCACAGCACCCGGACCGAGTCGGCTCCGAACCGCGTGGCCAGCATGTGCTCGTCGACGTCGAAGCCGAGCTTGCTGAGTCCGAGCAGATTCCCTTCGACGGCGGTCGGTGAGGGGATGACCGCGTCGCGGGCGAAACCGCGCAGCGCCATCTCCTCCCCCATGCGTTTCAGGTCGGCTTCGAGGTCTTCGGCGAGGGATTCGTCGTCGTACACGCCGTCCACGAGCGACTGCACGTCCTCCGGGATTCGGATCACCTCCCCACTCCGCCGGCGCAGCAGCGCGTGCGTGCGCTGCAGCAGCGACAGCGGATAGACCATCTGCCAGGAACGGGGGAAGCGCTGCGGGGCGTCGCCGTCCGCGCCTTCGGGCCGCTCCGGAACGAGGACGACGAGTCCGGGTCCGGCCGCCCATGCGGGGCGCTCGATGATCCCCAGATGTTCGTGCCGCCAGCACCGGCCCGCGCGCTGCAGCAGCAGGGACACCGGTGCGATGTCGGTGATCATCAGATCGACGTCCAGATCGAGGGACTGCTCGATGACCTGCGTGGCCACCAGGACGGCGGCGCGCGGCTGCCGCCGCTGACCGGGACGGGATCCTTCCCTCGCGCCGTCCTTGCCGAACCTGCGGATGATCGTCTCGGTGATCTCGGTGCGCTGCCGGTTGGGGAAACGCGAATGCAGCAGGTGGAGTTCCGGGGCGTCCTCGCCGTGCTCCGCGAACCAGTCGGCGAGCAGGCCGTACGTGGCCTGTGCCTCGGCGACCGTCGTGCAGATGACCGCCGCGCAACCGCCCTGTTCCACCAGCGGAGCGAGCTTGGAACGCAGCACCGCGGAGCGGTCCGGCCTGCCCTCCCTGCTCCCCACCTCGGCGAGTTCCACGGTCAGCGGCGCGCGTCCGGTCGTGGCGATGGGTGCGGGGTCGAGGTCCAGGTTGCGGGTCACGGCGCACGTGCGCGCGTCGGCGTGCAGCCACCCCGGGTAGGAGACATCGGTGACCGGCTGCGGCTCCGAACGCTTCCACCTGCGCCCCCGCGCACCCTCCAGGTACGCCTTCACCAGCGAGTTCGCGATGCTGTGGTGCAGGGTCGCCGACAGCAGCACCACCGGGACCTCAAGTGCGCCCAGCCAGCGCAGCAACTGTTCGAGGAGCACCTGCATATAGGGGTCGACCGCGTGCGTCTCGTCGACGACCACCACTTTTCCGGTGAGCCCGAACATGCGGACCATGTTGTGCTTCGCGGGCAGCACGGCCATGAGCGCCTGGTCGATGGTGCCGACCGACCATGACGCCAGGAGGCCGCGCTTGGGGCCCAGCAGCCAATCGGTCGCGGCGAACGGGGTGACACGGTGCTCGGAGGTGCTGCCGGAGAGCACGGTGGAGGTGGCCGGCAGGTCGGCAGGGACGTAATCGGGGTTCAGCCACGCCATGGAGTGCAGGAGCGCCAGCGTGGCGGGGCGGTCGGGGTCGACGTAGTCCGCGCGGTGCTCGGCGTAGGACCTGAAACGGGTGTGCATCTGGTCTGCGGTGGCCATTGTGGGAAGCGCGATGAAGCGGCCCTGACGCCCCGTCGCCTCGCCGAGCAGGTCGGCGACGTGGTAGGCTGCCTCGGTTTTGCCCTCCCCCATAGGGGCCGTGATCAGCACCAGTCCGGGACCCGCGCAAAGGGACGGCAGGTGGGCCGCGAGCGAGGTCTGGAGGCCGTTCGGCTTGGTGATATGCGGGAACGAGTCGGTGAACGTCGCCGGGGGCACGGTGATGTGGCCCAGACCCGCACCGTCCAGGAGGGAGGGGATCTGCCGCAGGGACTCCTCGAAGTGGGCGCGCAGTGCCTTGCCGGTCCCGTCGGCGGGCGGACTCTGCAACCGCCGCAGGATGAAGCGCTCCTGGCTGACCAGCCAGTCGGCGAGGACGACCAGTCCGCAGACGACGGCGGCCATCGGCCCGTCCAGCTCTTCGGGTTGGGCGGGCCGGTCCAGCACGTCGAACACGGTGTGCAGGAGGGCACGCCGCTGCTCCTCCCACGGGCCCGAAGCGAAACCGAACTCGGTGAGAGGATCGCCGGTACGGCTCTCGGGCTGGTCTCCGAAGCGGCCGTGGTGTCCGCCGAGCAATTGGGACACCAGCGGTGTCACCGATGAGGAGGGATCGGCGGAGTAGCCCACGCACGGGAGGGCCAGTGGCAGCCACTCCCCGGTGGCGGTGCCGTGTGAGCGCCGGGAGCCGGTGTCCTCCTCGCCGGGGTAAGCGGAGAGGTCCACGTCGATCTGCCGTTGGAACTCTCCGGTCAGCTTGCCGACGTCGTGCATCCCCGCCCAGAAGGCGACGTTCCGTCCCGCCTGCTCCGTGTCCGTCCGCATCGCCGCGGCGATCGTCTCGCGGACTCCGGGCGAGAGGTACTCCCGCCACAGCACCAGCGCTGCGGCGGCGCTGTCCAGGGAGTGGCAGGCCAAGGGATAACGGGCACCCTCCAGCCCGCGTTCTTTGGCCCACAGACTCAAGTCAACGGGAGTCCCGTATTCGTCACCGGAAAGATTCGGCTCGGCCACATCCCCACCTCCACCAGTCCATACGTCGGTCGTGCGCCGAACGTAATCGGATCCTGAGACGGAGAGCCGTGATTTTCCGGATAATGGCCTTATGAGGCCAGGACCGGGGAACCGCTCGAACCAAGAAGGTAACGCGAAGATAACGCCCCACAAAACCGCAGGTCATTAACTCCAAGCCCCACGCACGTGGGGATGAACCTTCGTACGGGTGCCAAAAAAGCGTGCCATTTTCCCAAGCCCCACGCACGTGGGGATGGCCGCCGGGTCTTCGGCGGGCTCTCGCCGGGCTCCGGGGGCCGCTGCCCACCGGGCCCCGGAAGTCGCTCGCCGCCGGGCTTCGGCGCCTGCTCTCTCGCTCATCCTGCTTCCGACGCGCCGGCTGCGAGGAGGGGGCGCATCCGGACGGGGCTTCGATGCGCGGAGAAGGCCGGACCCCATGGGGTGCGGGTGCGGCCGGTGGGCGGTGCCCGTCAGCACCGCCGGGCGGCGATCCTCTCCATGTGCTGCTCGCCCCATTCGCCGAGGGGGGCCAGGGCGTCGTTGAGCGAGACGCCGAACTCGGTCAGCGAATACTCGACCCTGGGCGGGACCTCGCGGTAGACCTCGCGATGGACGAGGCCGTCGGCCTCCATCTCGCGCAACTGCTGGATCAGCATCTTCTCGCTGACGCCCGACACCAGCCGCTTCAACTCCCCGAAGCGGCGGTACCGGGCGTGCAGCGCCCACAGGATCAGTGGTTTCCACTTGCCGCCCACGACGTCCACCGCGGCGTCCAGGCCGCAGGTGTAGGGCTTCTCGCCCATGCCGCCCCCCTTACTTACAAAAAGGTAAGTACCTGACTTAATAGTAGGTACTTGTCCTGGATGCGGACAAGGGCGAGCATCGAAAAGAGCGCGCCGCGACCGGGATTCCCGAGGGAGCTCGCGGCGGTGGCGCCCATGAGCAGGGGCAGGACGAATCGGACTGGAGCACGGAATGCACGGACGCAACCCCGGCCGCGTCGGCGGGTCGGCGGGCATCGGAACAGAAGAGAACGCGGCGGCGGGCGGGGACCGCTCCGCGGTGACGGTCATCGGCCTGGGCGCGATGGGGGCGGCGCTGGCGAACGCGTTCCTGGACAGCGGCCGTCCGACGACCGTGTGGAACCGCTCGCCGGAGAAGGCCGACGGCCTCGTCGCCGAGGGGGCGGTCCGGGCGGCCACGGCCACCGAGGCGGTCTCGGCGAGTCCGCTGGTCGTCGTGTGCGTGCTGGACTACCGGGCGGTACACGACGTCCTCGGTCCCGCGGGCGCGGCCCTGTCGGGCCGGGTCCTGGTCAACCTCACCAACGGGACTCCGGAGCAGGCCCGCCGGACGGCCGCCTGGGCGGCCGAGCGCGGCGCCGACTACCTCGACGGCGGGATCATGGCCGTCCCCCCGATGATCGGGAGCCCCGAATCCGTCCTGCTGTACAGCGGATCGGCGGACGCCTTCGAGGCCCACCGGCGGACGCTGGAGATCCTGGGCACCGGCAGGCACCTCGGCGCCGACGCCGGGCTGGCGCCGCTCCACGACCTGGCCATGCTCACCGGCGCGTACGGGATGTTCGCCGGCTTCCTGCAGGCCGTCGCCATGGTCGGCACGGAGCGGGCCGAGGTCGCGGAGTTCACGTCGTCACTGCTCGTCCCGTGGCTCAATGCCATGACAACGGAACTGCCCCGGCTCGCGGAGCGGGTGGACACGGGCGACCACGCCACCGATGTCGGCTCCAACCTCGCGATGCAGGCCGCGGCCTTCCCCAACCTCGTCGATGCCGCCGGGGCCCAAGGCGTCGACGCCGGCCTGCTCGCCCCCGTCCGGGCCCTCCTCGATCGCGGCGTCGCCGAGGGCCACGGCGCCGAGGAGCTCTCCAGCCTGGTCGAACTGCTCAGGAAACCGGCACCGGCGTAGTCACCGCCTCGGGCGCCGGGCGGCCATCCCCTGGTGTTCTTCCGGGTGGTGCTGCCGGCCTGCGTCCTGCGGGGCCTGGAGGCGGGCGCGGCGGCGGTCTCCCACGATCGCGTCACCCGGCCGCGTCGCGGAGGCTGCGGCCTGCGGCGGCCCGCCCCGCCCCGATGCGGTCGGTCCGCCGCAGCCCGTACAGCAGCCCCAGGGCCGCCCACGTGAGGTGGACCAGGTTGGCGGGGCGGTTCACCGCCATGCCCATCATCATGTGGACTCCGGGGCGGCCCCGGAACATCCACGCGTAGGCGGCGGTGAGCGCCCCGAACAGTCCGGCGGTCAACCGCATGTAGCGCGTCGGCGGCCGGGCGAACCGGGTGAGGCCGAGCAGGCCGAAGCCCAGGTGCAGCGACGCGTGCGCCCAGTTCATCCCGAACACGCCGAACAGCTTCCCGGTCCGGATGTTGACCACCCCGTCGCGGTTCCCGGTGACCGCCGGACCGGTGAAGCCGGTGATTCCGATGAGCACGTTGAGCAGCGCGAAGCGCCGCGCCGTCTGCTCGCTCCCGGGCAGGTGCATGGCGGCCCCTCTACCTCGCGCCGATGCGGCCAAACCACCGCGCGCCACCGCCGCGCCGCTCGCGTCGCGCCGGTTGGACGGCCGTCCGCGGGGCACTCTCCGTTCTGAGCAGGCGGGTCGGAGCGGGAGAGACGACAGGAGGAGGCCGGGATGCCGATACCGGAGGAGTCCCCACCCCACCGGACCCCCGAGGAGGGCGCGCGGCACGGCCGACTGGCCGCCCGCCCGTCCGTCCCCGCTGCATCCCCGCGGAAGCCGGGCACGCACCTCGTGGACGGGCGGGCGCTGCTGCGCGTCCCCGCGGCCGCGGGCCCGCACCGGCTGGTCGTGGCGCTGCACGGGGCGGGAGGGGCGGCGGAGCAGGCGCTGGAGTGGCTGGCCCCGCACGCCGAGGACGCCGGGCTGCTGCTCGCGCCGCAGGCCACCGCGTCGACGTGGGACGTGATCGTGGACGGGTACGGCCCGGATGTGAGCCGGATCGACGCGGCGCTGCGTGAGGTCTTCGAGCGGTTCGCGATCGTCCCGGCCGGGGTGGCGGTGGCCGGCTTCTCCGACGGCGCCTCGTATGCGCTCTCGCTGGGGGCGGCCAACGGGGACCTCTTCGATGCGGTACTCGCCTTCTCCCCCGGGTTCATGGCCCCGCTCGTCCGCCACGGCCGCCCGCGGGTCTTCGTCTCGCACGGCACGGCCGATCGGGTGCTGTCCGTCGACGCGTGCAGCCGTCGGCTCGTCCCCGAGCTGGAGCGCATCGGCCATTCGGTCACCTACCGGGAGTTCACCGGCGACCACGAGGTGCCGCCGGAGGTGGTCACCGAGGCGATCCGGTGGTGGTCGGCCGGCGGGGCGCCGACCGTGTCGGAATGAGAGCGGGGCGGCCTGTCCGGCGGCGCCGGCGGCCCCGGTCCGGTCATCGGCGAGCGTCGGGGCGGCCGGGGGGATCGGGCGGCAGGACGCGCTCGACCACCTCGGTCACCAGGTCGTGGATCCGCTCCTCCGGGAAGATGTCGGGCAGCGTGAGCCGCTCCACGATCAGCCAGTTCATGGCCAGGTAGAGCAGCACCACCGTGGTGGCGTCGCCCGGCAGGCCGGAGTCCAGGTGGTAGGCGATGTTGGCGTCGACGTCGGCGCGGATCCTGCGGGTGAGCACGGCGCGCAGTTCGGGACGGCGGGTGGCCTCCAGGCGCAGCTCCAGCAGGGCGAGGTAGCCCGACCGGTAGGCGGAGACCCGGTCCACCAGTTCGCGCATCAGCTCCGTGACCCGTGCGCGGTCGCGCGGGCCCTTCAGGCTCTCGGCGATGTGGGCCGGTTCGGGCTGCAGCCGTTCGTAGATGCGGCCGCCGGCCTGGGTGAACAGGGTGTCGCGGTCGGCGAAGTAGTTGGATGCGGTGCCCGCGGGCACCGCGGCCTCGGCGTCGACCGCGCGGAAGGTCAGCCCGCGCGCGCCCTCGCGCGCCAGCACCTCGATCGCGGCGTCGACGAGCGCCGCGCGCCGCTGCGGATTGCGAACCATGCGTCGTCCTCCGGAAAAGACCTTGAAACCACTACAGGCAAAGTACTACACTCAGAGCACTACAAGCGTACCGGTTTGGATCGGCTCTCCCGGCCCGCGGCCCGAGTGAAAGAGGCGCGCATGCGAAAGCTCAGCTACTACGTCGGCACCACCATCGACGGCTTCATCGCCGGACCGGGCGAGGAGATCGACTTCTTCCCGCTGGCCGACGACATGATGGAGTTCATCAGCGCCGGGGTCCCCGAGACCGTCCCCACCCACATCCGCGCGCAGTCGGGCATCGACGCCGCCAACCGGCGCTTCGACACCGTCGTGATGGGGCGCGGCACCTACCAGCCCGCGCTGGACATCGACGTCACCAGCCCGTACGCGCACCTGCGACAGTACGTCGTCTCCACCACCATCCCCGAGATCGCCGACCCCGGGGTGGAACTGGTCCCCGGCGACCCGATCGGCCTGGTGCGCCGGCTCAAGAAGGAGGAAGGCCTCGACGTCTGGCTGGCCGGCGGCGGGAAACTGGCGGGCTCCCTGCTGCCCGAGATCGACGAGCTGATCATCAAGCGCTACCCGGTGGCCGTGGGCGCCGGAATCCCGGCTTTCACCGGAGAGTTCCGGCCGCTGCCCTTCACGCTGGTCGACACCCGCACCTTCAGCAACGGGGCGGCGGTCACGACCTACGCCCGGGCATGACCGCGCCCCACCCCGCCGCCCCGGTCGGCCGTGTGCGCGTTCACCGGGACGGCAGCGGGGGCGCGTCCTCGCCCAGCACGGCGAACAGCCGCTCCCGGTCGGCCTTGCGCAGCCCCGCGACGACCCGCTCGTAGGAGTGTCTGAGCATCTCCACCAGCTCGTCGCCCGGCACCGTGCCGTCCAGGACGACGGTGTTCCAGTGCCGCTTGTCGGTGTGGTAGCCGGCGGTCACGGCCGGGAACTCGGCGCGCAGCTCCAGCGCGAGACCGGGCTCGCACTTGAGCGTGACGCGAGCGGGGCGGTCGCCGCCGGAGTCGCCGAGCAGGGCGAACATCTTGCCGCCGACCTTGTACACGAGCGTCCCCGGCCCGAACGGCTCGGTTTCGACGGCCTCGGGGAACCACAGCGCGGCGTCGATGAACTGCTGCGGGGTCATGGGAGGTCTCCTCATCGATCGGCCGGTGCCCTGCCGCGACCGGTCTCCCGAACCATCGTGGCACCCCGCGACGACATCTCCCCGGGCGTCCCCGGCCGCCCCGCCCGGTGCCGCGAACACGGTCGGCCGCTCACTCAGCGGGGCGAGTGCCCCCCGGACCCGAGCGGCCGGGGTCACCGCGTCGCGCCCCGTCGAAACCCGCCCGCCGGGTTCTTCACGCAGAGATGGTCTGGGCTTGACGGACACGAGTGGCCGACCGGACACATGCTTGGCATGACATGCGGATGCACCACAAGGAGGCGACGACATGTCGATCATGGAGGAGAGGAAACAGCCGTTCGACGTGGCCGAGTTACGCCACGCCATCGAGGACCGGGACGCCGAGGCGATGCTCCGCCTCTTCGCCGACGACGCCGAGATGCGGATCGTCAACCGGAACTCGCCCCCGAGAGCGCCCCAGACGCTGCGCGGCCGCGACCAGATCAGCGAGGCGCTGCGCGACGTCTACGGCCGCGAGATGCGGCACGAGTTGCGCAACGTCGTCGTGCAGGATGACCACGCCGCCTACGAGGAGCTGTGCACCTACCCCGACGGGACCAAGGTGCTCGGCATCATGATGGTGGACCTCGCGAACGGCCGCATCATGCGCCAGACGGGCGTCGAGGCATGGGACGAGGAGGAGGCCGCCATGGGCGGCGCGGAGCAGGCCGACTTCACCTCGCCCGACGAGACGCGCACCTTCGACCGCGGGCGGATAGAAGTGGTGAACGTGGCCGGACGCGCGATCGGGCGGCTCGTGCTCGAACCGGGCTGGCGCTGGTCGGAGTGCGTCAAGCCGCTCGTCGGCACGGAGCTGTGCATGACCGCCCACTTCGCCTATCACGCGTCGGGAACCCTGGCGGTGCGGATGGCCGACGGCACCGAGTTCGAGGTGACCCCGGACCAGGTGGCGCAGATACCGCCGGGGCACGACGCATGGGTGGTCGGCGACGAGCCCGTGGTCGCGGTCGACTGGCAGGGCGCCCTGCACTACTCCCAGCGCTGACCTGCGCTGACCCCGCGTGAGGCCGCGATCCGGCCGGTCCGGGCCGCGGGGACCGGGACCGGTCGGATCGCACCGGCGCATCCGGAAGAACCGCGAGACCGCGAGGGAATCGGCTGCCATGAGCGCACCGAAGTCCCACCCCTGGCCGCCGTGCAATCGGGCGAGGGCCGCGCCCGCATCGGGCCGGGGCCGGGGCCGACGGCCGTGCACCCGGTGGTCGGGCCCGGTCAGTACTCCCTGCTCTCGACCGTCTCGACGATCCGCGTCCGGGGCTCGCCGACGAGAGCCGGCGACGTCTCCTGCAGCCGCCACACGTCCTCGCGGAGGGCGGCGAGGAATGCCTCCGCCTCGCCGACGCTGTCGAACTCGAGCTCGATCACGAGATGGTTCCGGTCGTCGACGGGATGGGCGACGCGGTGGCGGCGCACCCCCCGTTCCTTCCGGTTCAGCGGATCCCGGTCGAAGATCGTCTTCCACTCGTCGAAGTCGCTGACCTTGTGGTCGATCTGCAGAATCGGCATGACCGGCTCCTTTTCCGTCGCCCCTGCGAAGCCCTGCGCACTCGCCGCGACCAGAACTCAGCGTAGGTTTCCGGCCCGGCCGCGGACCGGCCGGACAGGTCAACGACACCCCATGTTTGCGGCTTGCGGCGGCACGGCCGACCACTGCGCCGGGGACCGGATGCTCCGGGGCGGGTGCGGCGGATAGCATGCACGCGGTGCACGGCGACCGGCCGCGACGCGGGCTCGCCGGACGGATCGGTGACCTCCGCGGCCGTCAACTTCGCGCTGATCTTCGTCTTCGCCGGACTGGGGGAGGAGTTCGGTTGGCGCGGCCCGGCACTCCCCCGGCTGCAGCAGAGCAGGGGACCGCTCGCCGCGAGCGTCCTGGTCGGACTCATGTGGTTCGCCTGGTATCTACCCCTGGGCTTCGGCACGCGGGAGTGAGCGGCGGAAAACGCGGTCTTCCTCGTCAGCGTGACGGCGGCGACGTTCTTCCACACGTGGCTGTTCAACCGGACGGGAGGCAGCGTTCCGGCTGCCACGCTCCTGCACACCACGGAGAACGCGCTCGGATGGCCGTACCGGGGCGCCTTCGGTTTCGAACCGCCCGGTTCCCCTTTCTTCGATGGCGTCAAAGCCGGGGTGCGGGTACTCCCTGCGGTGCTCGTCGTCCTCGTCGCAGGAGGGAGGCTCGCGTACCGGGAACAGCGCTAAGAGCTCATGGTCGGGCTCCCGTCCGCAGGGTGAACGTGCAACCGGTGACACACGCCCGCGTGCGGCTCGTGCAGGACGGCGCCGAGCGTCCGGGATTCAGCGACTGATCGGTCACGAGGACTGCTCGACGGCGCTGCGCTATGCGCACCTCGCGCCGGACAACCACGCCGGAATCCGGACGGCATGGGAGCGGCGGCGAAGCGCCGACCGACGGTGGCCACTGACCGGGCCCGACCGTGGCGACGATGCACATCAGTGCGCGCGGGACAAAAAAGAGTGGCCACCCGGTAGCGGTTGTCTACTAGGTGGCCACCCTTGACCAGGGAGAACGCTCCCTGGTCACCTGTCGGGGTGGCGGGATTTGAACCCACGACCTCTTCGTCCCGAACGAAGCGCGCTGCCAAGCTGCGCTACACCCCGAAGCAACGTTGACCAGTCTAGCGGACGCGGGGCGGTGCTCGCACACCGGTTCAGCCGCCGTCATCGCGGCCCGGGAGCGTGCGGTCTGGCGCGGGCCAGGGCCCGGGTGACGCGGGCGGCGCCGTGGCGCACCACGCGTTCCAGGTGCCAGCGGCGCTTGCGCAGTTCGGCGACCGGCAGGGAGATCGCCACCGACGCCACCACCGCGCCCGCTCGGCTCTGCACCGGGGCCGCCATGCAGCCCAGGCCGCGCTGGAACTCCTCCAATTCCAGCGCGATGCCCGACTCGCGCACGTGGGACAGCTGCTCGGTCAGCTCGGCCGCGTCGGTGATGGTGCTGGGCGCCAGGCTCGGGCAGCCGGTCAGGCCGAGGTGGGCCGCGCACTCCTCCGGGGCCATAGCGCTCAGCATCACCTTGCCGAAGGCGGTCGCGTGCGCGGCCTCGTCGAACCCGACGTCGAGCGGCTGCACGCGCGGACGCCGGTCGGAGTCCTCCACGTGCGCGATCACGACGTCGGTCTCGCGGTAGACCGCGTAGTAGGCTGCGGCGTCGGCGTCCACGTGGACCTGCTTGATGGCCGCTGCGACCTCCCTGGGAACGGCGAGCTGACGGGTCAGCGCCTGGCCGAGGAAGCGGGCCTTGGAACCGATGCCGTAGCGCGCCTCCTCGCTCAGGTGGACCACGTAGCCCGCGTCGACCAGGGTGGTGAGCAGGTGGTAGGTCGACGGCAGCGCGAGGTCGAGGCGGCCCGCGATCTCCTTGGCCGACAGGCCCGTGGGCGAGCCGGCGATGAGTTCGAGCACCCGCAGCGCCTTGGTGGCCGACTGCAGCACGGGCGTGCGCGAACCTCCGGACCGCGGCGCGACCGCCCCCTCCTCGGCGGTCGCGCCCGGCCCGGTCTCCTCCGCGGCGATCCGCAGCCGCGCCCTCCTCCCCTGGCGCGGCGCATCGGCCGCCCGCCCACTCATCGCGGTTCCTCTCCCCTTCCGCGGCCGCTCGGTGCCCCCTGCTCCTCCGGCTCCGTCGGCGCTCCCGATCGCCCCGGTGCCCCCTGTTCCCCCGGCACCCCCGGTTCCCCGCCGTAGCGGGTGCCGAGCAGGCCGCGGCACCAGCCGGAGTTGCCCTCGATGCTGATCCGCGTGGTCCTGGCGAACCGCAGCCGCGCCGGCAGCCCCTCCAGCGGCACCGGCCGCCCGTCGTCGTCCAGCAGCAGCGCCGCGTCGGGGCCGTCCGGCAGTCCCAGGTCGGCGCGCCTGCGCCGCAGCCGCTCCAGGTCGGCCTCCGGCACCCGGCCGCGGACCGCGCCGAGCGTCAGCGCCACCAGCGCCTCGTGGGCCGCGCCGCCGCGCAGCAGTTGTCGGGCGACGCGCTCCTGGCACGCGGTGTGCGCCTTGCGCCGGAAGGTGCGACGCAGGTCGGCGAGGTCGCCCTCGGCCAGTCCGGGAAAGGCCCCGGTGAAGTCGCCGCCCGCCGCCACGCCCGCGTTGATCTCCTCGGAGGCGAAGTGGTCCAGCAGCCGCACGCGCACTCCGGCCACGCCGGGCACGGCGCGCAGCGCGTCGTGGGCGTCGGCGACCATGAGATAGGCGAAGTTGGGTGCGCAGAAGTAGGTGGGCAGCCGCAGCTCGGCCAGCACCTCGCCCCGGCCGGAGACCTCCAGCGCCGCGACGAAGCCGAGGTCGGTGATCGGCTCGTCGAGCTCGGGGTCGCGGACCGCGTCCAGGGCCCGCCGCGCCGCGGACTCCAGGGCCGCCGCCGGCGCCGCGGTCGTCATCGCAGCACCGCCTCGTTGCGTTCGGCCCCCACGGCCGGTCCGGCCTCGCGCTGCTGCGGGACGGTGACGCCCATGCCCTCGGGCACCTCGATGCCGTAGAGGCGGGCGGCGTTGAGACCGAGGATCTTGCGTTTGACGTCGGTGCTGAGCGTGCCGTACTCGCCCTGCATGTCCTCCGGTATCTGGAAGTCCACGAACGACTCGACCAGCCACTTGGGCGTCCAGATGGCGTAGTCGCTGGCGAACAGGATGCGGTCGTCGTTGAGCCAGTACAGCAGCTCGCCGATGATCTGGGCGAAGTAGCGGGGCCGGGTGTGGATGAACGGCAGCGCCACGGCCAGACCGCCGTAGACGTTGGGCTCCTGCGTGGCGATCCAGCAGAAGTCCTCCAGGCGCGGCAGCCCCACGTGCTCGACGATGAAGTTCAGTTCGGGGAACGCCGAGGCCACGTCGTCGACGTCGGCGACGTCGAAGGCGTCGCGGTTCAGCGGATAGATCGTCGGGCCCTTGTGCACGTGGACGTTGCGGATGCCGAGCTCCTGGCACTTCTCCAGGTAGCGGTAGGACCACGGGTCGGAGAGCTTCCACCCCTTGGAGTCGCCCTTCCACTCGGCGGTGTAGAGCTTGACGCCCTTGAGCTGCCAGCGTTCGGCGAGCCGCTCCAGCGCCTCCAGGCCGTTCTCGCCGTCGCGCGGGTCCCAGGAGCCGTTGACGATGAACCGGTCCGGGTGCTTCTCGGCCAGCGCGCCGTCCTGCTCGGTGGTGTTGAACCCGTTGACGAAGAAGTCGGTCAGGTAGGTCGGCTGGAAGATCGCCTTGTCGACGTATCCCTCCTCGAACAGGTCCCGGATGATGTCGGCCTCGCTCTGCTTCTGGAAGTGCTCCAGGTCCCACTTCACCTCGTCGGGGCTGAGGTTGCGGTGGTAGTCGTAGAAGCAGTTGATGAAGCCCTCGCCGTAGCGGTTGGCCTGGTTGGCGGGCGTGCCGTCCCAGTAGTGGATGTGCCCGTCGACGATGAAGTAGCGCTCGCCGTTCTTCTCGTACATCTGCGGCCTCCTGTGCGTGCTGGATGCGGACGGTCCGAAAGGGGGTCAGCGCGGGTCGGTGGGGACGAGGACGGCGCGGCCGCCCGGGATCCTGCCCGCGTCGAGGTCGTTGAGGGCGTCGAGGGCCGCGTCCAGCGGGTAGGTGCGGGTGCGCAGCCTGACCCTGCCCTGCGCCGCCAGCGTCATGAGCTCGTCGAGATCGTTGTAGGAGCCGACGAGGTTGCCGATGACGTTGATCTCACGGGAGATCACGTCGATCGTGGGGATGTCGACGCGGCCGCCGTAGCCGATGACGAAGTAGCTCCCGGCGTCCCTGGTCATCGCGACGCCGTCGGCCTCCGTGCCGTTCTCGCCGACGAAGTCCAGCACGACGTGGGCGCCCTTGCCCGAGGTGATGTCGAGGACCGCGTCGACCTGCCCGCCGTCGGCGCGGACGGTGTGCTGTGCGCCCAGCTCGCCGGCCAGCCGCAGCGCCTCCTCGGAGCGGTCCACCACCGTGATCTCGGCGGGCGTGAGGGCGAGCAGCGACTGCAGCCCGATGTGGCCGAGCCCGCCGGCCCCGATCACCACCACGTGCGTCCCCGGGTGCAGCAGCGGCACGGCCTTGCGCACCGCGTGGTAGGCGGTGAGCCCGGCGTCGGCCAGCGCGGCGACGTCGGCCGGGGCGAGGCCGGGGTCGAGCTTGACCACCGCCCGCGCGTTGGTGAGCAGCAGGTCGGCCATTCCCCCGTCGCTGTCGATGCCGGGGAAGGCGGAGTTCTCGCAGTGCACGTCGTCGCCGGCCCGGCAGGCGCGGCACAGCCCGCAGGTGGCCAGCGGGTGCAGGATCACCCGGTCGCCGGGCGCGACGTTGCCGACGGCCTCGCCCACCTCCAGGACGGTGCCGGCGTTCTCGTGGCCGATCGTGTAGGGCAGGGTGACGCCGCTCTTGGCCGCCCACTGTCCCTCGATGATGTGCAGGTCGGTCCGGCAGACACCGGCGGCGTTCACCTCGACGAGCACGTCGAGCGGCCCCGAGGGCTCGGGGTCGGGCACCTCGTCGATCGACGGTGGGCTGTCGTAGGTGTGGACGCGGACCGCGCGCATGTGAGCCTCCCGGGCCTGTGCCGTTGTGATCGGTCTCACCAAATGTGATCACAGGCACAGTCGCCCGCCAAGGACCGTTATCGCATGCTGATAACGCGTCCGACGTGCGCGGATCGGCGGGACGGCATCCGGGGTGCGGGAATCGGCGGCCGCGGTGGGGCCGCCGGGTCAGCCGCGGGCGACCAGGTCCAGCAGGGTGGCCTCGGGGCGGCAGCAGAAGCGGACCGGGGCGTAGGGGGAGGTGCCCAGCCCGCCCGAGACGTGCAGCCAGGAGGCGCCGTAGCGGCTCAGGCCCCAGGCGCGGCGGCGGTCGATGCCGCAGTTGGTGACGATGGTGCCGTAGAACGGCAGGCACAACTGGCCGCCGTGGGTGTGGCCGGCCAGCAGCAGCTGGTAGCCGTCGGCACTGAACCGGTCGAGGTTGCGCGGCTCGGGCGAGTGCAGCACGCCCAGGCGCAGGTCGGCGGCCGGATCGGCGGGGCCGGCGATCGCGTCGTAGCGGTCCAGCCCGATGTGGGAGTCGTGGACGCCGCCCGCCGCGACGTCCAGGGCCGCGGCCTTCAGGTGCCCCGTGCGGTTGTTGAGGTCCAGCCACCCCGAAGCGCTCATGGCCGCGCCCAGCTCCCGCCACGGCAGGTCGGGGACGGTGCGCTTCCGGTAGTCGCCCTTACTGCTGCGCCACAGGTAGCGGGCGGGGTTCTTCAACTGCGGCGAGTACAGGTCGTTGGAGCCGTAGACGAAGGCGCCGGGGCGTTCCAGCAGGGGGCCGAGCGCGTCGATGAACGGCCCGACCGCCTCGGGGTGCGCCAGCGAGTCACCGGTGTTGACGACGAGGTCGGGCTCGTGCGCGTCGAGGCCCCGGATCCAGTCGATGAGCATCCGCCGGCCGGGCGTGAGGTGGGCGTCGGACAGGTGCAGCACGCGCAGCCGCGGACTGCCCGGGGGCAGCAGCGGGATCTCGTGGTGCCGCAGCCGGAACCAGTTGCGCTCGATCACCGAGGCGTAGCCGACGCCCGCCGCGCCGACGGCGCCCGTGACCACTGCCGCGCGCCCCGCCACGCGCAGGGCCCTTCTGATTCCGCTCACCGCCACCGCACCTCCCTACGACGTCGATGGTGCCAGATCCGGCGACCGCGCCGGACCGGTTCCAGACCTCAGCGGGCCCGGCACGGCGGAAAACCCTTCTCGGGACGCGGCGCGGAAACCATATGATCCTTTCCATGGCCGAGATGAAGACACGCCTGAAGTCCGACCTCACCGCCGCCATGAAGGCGCGCGACGAGGTGCGGACCCGGACCCTGCGCATGGTGCTGACCGCGGTCTCCAACGAGGAGGTCGCCGGCGAGGCCGCCCGCGAGCTCAGCGATGACGAGATCACCAAGGTCATCACCCGCGAGGCGAAGAAGCGCAAGGAGGCCGCCGAGGCGTTCGACAAGGGCGGCCGCGCCGACAAGGCCGACGCCGAGCGCGCCGAGAGCGAGGTGCTCACCGACTACCTGCCGGCGCAGCTCTCCGACGCCGAGCTCACCGACCTGGTCGCCGCCGCCGTCGCCGAGGCCGGTGTGAGCGACGTCAAGGGCATGGGCAAGGTCATGAAGGCCGTGAACCCCAAGATCGGCGGCCGCGCCGAGGGCGGCCGGGTCGCCGCCGAGGTGAAGCGGCAGTTGGGCGCCTGAGCCGGGGCGCTCACCGCGGCGGGAAAACGGGAGAGGGGCGGGTGACCCGTCGGTCGCCCGCCCCTCCTCGTGCTCACCGCGCGATCAGTCCTCCTCGTCGTCCCTGGCGAACGGGGACCACGCCGGGACGGCGCTCGGCCGGTCGGCGGGCTGCCAGGCGCCGCCGTCGGGACTGCTGTCCGGGCTGTGCGACGCGGGGCCGGAGCCCTCGCCGTCGCTCAGGAACACGTTCACGGTCGCGCCCTCGGGCAGGGAGCTGCCGGGGTCGGGGTTGACCGCGGCGACGCTGCCCTCCGGTTCGGACGAGCGCATCGGGTCGCCGGAGACGTTGACCACGTACCCCGCGGCCTCCAGCGCGTCCACCGCCGCGTCCCTGCTCTGCCCCACGACATCGGGGACGCCGGCCTCGCTGTTGCCGGTGGGCTGGGCGGGCTCCCTCTCCCGCCGCGGCTCCGAGGTGGAGCCGAACTGCGACGGCGCGGCCGGGAAGTCTTCCTCCGGGAGGTCCTCCACGGCCCCGCGCATCGTCTTCTGCCAGATCGGGCCGGGGATGGTGGCGCCGAAGACGGCGCCGTAGTAGCGCCCGTCGAGTGTGACGTTGCGCAGCGGGTAGCCGCTGCCCCGCGGGTCGCCGACGAACACGGCGCCGGCGAGGTTCGGGGTGTAGCCGGCGAACCAGGCGAACACGTTGCCGTCGGTCGTCCCGGTCTTGGCCGCCGCCGGCCGGCCGATCCCCAGCCCGCTGGTGGTGCCGCCCTTGAACGTCTGCTGCAGCAGGTGGCTCACGCCGTCGGCGACGTCCTCGTCGATCGTGCGCTCGCACTGGTTGTCCATCTCGATCGTCTCGCCGGACTGGCGGTCCTCGATCCTGGTGATGGCCTGCGGCTCGCAGTAGATCCCGCCCGAGGCGAACGTGGCGTAGGCGTTGGAGATCGTCATCGGGGAGACCTCCTCGCTGCCCAGCGTGAAGGAGTTGTTGGCCTGGGTCCTGGGGTTGTCGAACGACTCCCCGTCGGCCCGGTGCACGCCGAGCCTCTCGGCCATCTCGATGGTGTCGCACAGCCCCACGCGCTTCTGCAACTGCGCGAAGTAGGTGTTCACCGACCCCTTGGTGCCGGAGACCATGTTGTGGTCGCCGCCGCTGCTCTCGTTGGAGTTGGCCACGTCCCAGGAGGCCAGCGGCGCGCCGTCGCAGTTGCGCTGCCCGGTCACGGTGGTGCTGCCGGGCGAGTTGAACGAGGTGCCGAAGCCCAGGCCCTCGTCCAGCGCCGCGGCCAGGGTGAACGGCTTGAACGTCGACCCGGCCTGGAAGCCGGTGCTGCCGCCGCGGTCCTTGTCGGTGGTGAAGTTGATCGACGTCTCGCCGAGGTTGCTCTCGTCGGGGCCGTAGTTGCGGCTCTGCGCCATGGCCCGGACCTCGCCGCTGCCCGGCTCGATCAGCACCTCGGCGGCGACCTTGCGGGACTCGTTCTCGCGCGGGACGTACTCGTCGACCGCGTCCTGTGCGGCCTCCTGCATGCCGGCGTCGAGGGTGGTGTGGATCTGCAGGCCGGCCGTGCGCAGCCAGCGGGCACGCTCGGTCTCGGTCTCGCCGAACCGGTCGTTCTTCTCGATCTCCTGGACGACGTAGTCGCAGAAGAACGGCTGCTCGCTGGGCATGCAGCCGTTGGTGTGCGGGGTGATGTCCAGCGCCAGCTCGGTGCCCTGGATCTCCTCGGCCTCCTCGGCCGTGGTCCTGCCGGTATCGACCATGCGGCTCAGCACGACGTCGCGGCGGGCCTGGGCCGCCTCGGGGTTGAGGCGCGGGTTGTAGAGGTAGGGGTAGCGGACCAGGCCGGCCAGCGTCGCGGACTGCTCCAGGCTGAGCTCTGTGGCACTGACGCTGAAGAAGTGCTGGGCCGCCGACTCCACCCCGTAGGCGCCGTCACCGAAGTAGGCGATGTTGAGGTAGCCCTCGAGGATCTCGTCCTTGCTCATCTCCTGTTCGAGGGCGACGGCGTAGCGCAGCTCGCGCACCTTGCGGCCGATCGTGGTCTCGCGGGCCTCCTCCAGCTCGGCCGGTGACGTGGCGCTCTCGACGAGGACGTTCTTCACGTACTGCTGGGTCAGCGACGACCCGCCCTCGGTGTCGCCGCTGATCGTGCGCAGCGCGGCCCGGAAGGTGCCGGCGATGTCGATGCCGCCGTGCTCGTAGAAGCTGCTGTCCTCCATGGCGATGATGGCGTCCCGCATGACCGGCGCCATGTCCTCCAGCGCGACCACCTCACGGTTCTGGTCGTAGATCTCGGCGATCACGCCGCCGTCGACGTCGTAGATGACGGATCGCTGCGGTGGCGGCGGAGTCTCCAGCTCGCTCGGCATGTTGAGGAAGCCGGTCGCGACGTTGCGTGCCGTGATGCCCATGCCGCCTAACGCAGGCAGCGCGAGCGCAGCGACCAGCACACCTGCGACGACGCCGACTCCGACCAACTGACCGATTTTTTGCAGCAATGTCCCCTGACCCACCCATACAGACTACGTGCGCACCGGGGCCGACCGAGCGCTGAGGAGAAGCGGGAAGCCCGTGTGTCGGCTATTTCGGTCCCACCATAACCGTCGGCCTCACGACTATCTTTCCATGATCACGGAGATGCCCGAGGATCGTCCCCCACTAGGGTTTCGTCACACTCTGTGCGGAAGAGATGACTAGTTTCGAACATCGCAATGGCCCAGCCGGGCTATATCAGAAATGGGCCTAATGGGGCCTGTTGATCACGCGCCGTGAACCGTAATTTCTTCACCAGCGGCGATGAGGAGGGCCGCGCGTCGAAGCGGCGAACCCCTAAGAGCGGCCGGACTCCCCGTCCCGGCCTCGCCTCCTTCCCCGACGTGACCCCCCTGCGCCGCACAGCCGACGACCGCGCCCGTCGGCCGTACGCACGAAAACACACATGATGATCTTGGGAGTGGGGCACATGTGGATCACGGACTGGACGGCTCGGGCCGTATGTCGAGAAACCGATCCTGACGCACTGTTCGTCCAGGGAGCGGCGCAGAACCGCGCCAAACTCATCTGCCGCGGATGCCCGGTCCGCACGGAGTGTCTGTCCGACGCATTGGACAACCGCATCGAGTTCGGTGTCTGGGGAGGCATGACCGAACGCGAGCGGCGCGCGCTGCTTCGCCGGCGTCCGGAGGTCACGTCGTGGCGCGACCTGCTGGAGAGCGCCCGCGAGCGCTACGAGCAGCGGGACAGCGACGAAGCCGACCAGTTGATCGTCGGCTGAGTCGGTCCCGCCGGGCACCTCAACCGGATCGGATCAACCGGCGTCGGCCAGCGCACGGCCGATCTCGCGCAACCCGTCGAGATCGTGCACGTCCTCCGGCTGCGCCGGTACCTCCGCCACAGGGATGGCCGGGTGCGCCGAGGTGAAGTGTCCCTTCAACCGCAGCTCTCTGGCCTGCATCTGCACGCGCTCGGCGTGCAGCCGCAGGGCGGACGCGGCGAGCGGGTGGTCGCCGGATTCCTCCAGCGACTCAGCCGCCGCCGTGCTGCGGGCCGCGGACAGGTGCGGCACCTCGGTCCGGTGGGTCCGGTTGAGTACCAGCCCGGCGAGCGGCATGCGCTCCTCGTCGAGCCGTTCCACGAAGTAGGAGGCCTCGCGGACGGCGTCGCTCTCGGGCACGGCCACCACGATGAACGCGGTGCCCGAGGCCTGCAGCAGCCGGTAGGTCCGGTTCGCGCGTTCCTGGAACCCGCCGAACACGGCGTCGAACGCGGTCACGAACGTCTGCACGTCCTTGAGGAGCTGCGCGCCGATGACCTTGGTGATGACGCCGGTGACCATCCCGAAGCCCGCGCCGAGGAGCCGGAACGCCCGTCCCCCGGTCGTGTTCGGGGTACTCAGGAACCTGATCAGCCTGCCGTCGAGGAACCGGCCGAGCCGCTTGGGCGCGTCGAGGAAGTCCAGCGCCGACCGGCTGGGCGGGGTGTCGACGATGATCAGGTCCCATTCGCCGGAGCGGCGCAACTGGCCGAGCTTCTCCATGGCCATGTACTCCTGCGTCCCGGAGAAGCTGGAGGACAGCGACTGGTAGAAGGGGTTGGCCAGGATCTGCGCGGCCCGGTCGGGGTCGGCGTGCGCCTCGACGATCTCGTCGAAGGTGCGCTTCATGTCGAGCATCATCGCGTGCAGCGTCCCGTCGCCGGACGCCCCGGTCGGAACCGGCCGCGGGGTGTTGTCGAGATGGGTCAGCCCCAGTGCCTGCGCCAGCCGCCGCGCTGGGTCGACCGTGATCACCACGGCGTCGCGGCCGTGCTCCACCGCCCGCAGTGCCAGCGCCGCCGCCGTCGTGGTCTTGCCGACCCCGCCGGAGCCGCAGCAGACGACGATGCGGGTGCCGGGGTCGGTCAGCAGCGCGTCGACGTCGAGGCGGTTCGGCCGCCGGCCGGTGCCGTAGGGCGGGTTCGTCGCGGTCATCAGGCCGCCCCCTGCTCTCGGAGTTCGTCGGCCAGCCGGTACAGGCCGGCCAGATCCATGCCGTCGGTGATGAGGGGCAGCTCGTAGCGCGGGCGGCCGGCGCCGGCGAGCCGGTCGCGCACGTCGGCCTCCGCCCGGACTCGGCGGGCGTGGTCGACGATCTCGCCGGACAGCGCCTGCGCCGTCTGCTCGGCCTGCTCCAGCCCCGCCGACTTCAGCCCGCGCGCCAGCGCGTCGATGTCGACTTCGCCCTCGCCCGCGGTGGCGAGGTGATCGGGGGGCAGCAGCGGAGAGCGGACCATGTTGACCAGGATGCCCCCGATGTTGAGGCCGACGCCGCGGACCTCCGCCATGCCGTCGAGGCACTCCTGCGCCGGCATCTCCTCCAGCATCGCGACGAAGTGCACCACGGTCTCCGGCGAGCGGATGACCTCCATGACGCGGTCGGCGTGGTTGCGGATCGGTCCGACCTTGGCCAGGCCCGCGACCTCGGCGTTGACGTTGAGGAACTGCGCGATCCGCCCGGTGGGCGGCGCGTCGAGCACCACGGCGTCGTAGACGAACGGCGCCCTGGCCTGCTCCGGGCGCCTGGCGGCGCGGTCGGCGCGGTCGCGCCGCACCCTGCGGCGCACGGCCTCGGTGGCCTTGCCGGTGAGCAGGACGTCGCGCGCCCCGGGCGCGATGGTGGTGGCGAAGTCGACCACGCCGAACCGGGTGAGGGCCTGGCCGGCCCGGCGCATGCCGTAGAACATCTCCAGGTAGTCCAGCAGGGCCGCTTCGGGGTCCACGGCCAGTGCGTGGACGTCGCCGCCCCGGGGGGCGACCGCGACCCGGCGCTCCTCATAGGGCAGCGGCGGGCAGTCGAAGAGCTGCGCGATGCCCTGGCGCCCCTCGACCTCGACCAGCAGCACCTTCTTGCCGCCCGACGCCAGGGCCAGGGCCAGCGACGCGGCCAGGGTCGTCTTGCCCGTGCCCCCCTTGCCCGTGACGACGTGGAGGCGGACACCGTCCCAATCGCGATCACCTGCGCTCACCCAAGCGAGTTTATGTGCGTATGGCCGGTCTCGCCGGTCAGCGGTGGCCCGCGGTGAGTAAGGTGGCGCTCATGACGAAGTGGGAATACTCGACCGTGCCGCTGTTGTCGCACGCGACCAAGCAGATTCTGGACAACTGGGGGGAGGACGGCTGGGAGCTCGTCTCGGTCATCCCCGGACCCTCCGTCGACGGGGACCCGCGCAACCAGCAGATGGTGGCCTACATGAAGCGGGAAAAGCAGTGACGCAGAGCCCCGAGGAGCGCATCGCCGATCTGGGCCTGACCCTGCCCGAGGTGGTCAAGCCGGTCGCGGCCTACGTGCCGAGCCTGCGCAGCGGCGGCCACGTCTACACCTCCGGCCAGGTCCCGATGGTCGACGGCAGGCTGGACGACACCGGCAAGGTCGGTGCCGCCGTCTCCCCCGAGCGGGCCGAGGAGCTCGCCGCCGTCTGCGCGCTGAACGCGATCGCGGCGGTCAAGGCCGAGGTCGGCGAGCTGTCCAGGGTCAGACGCGTCGTCAAGGTCGTCGGGTTCGTCGCCAGCGACCCGGCCTTCACCGGGCAGCCGCAGGTCGTCAACGGGGCCAGTGAGCTGCTCGGCCGGGTCTTCGGCGAAGCGGGCGCGCACGCCCGCAGCGCCGTGGGGGTCGCGGTGCTGCCGCTGGACGCCCCCGTCGAGGTGGAGATGATCGTCGAAGTCGACTGAAACCGCACCGGTCTTGCGGGACGCCCCCGGGCGCCTCGCCGCGAAGAGCGAGGGCCCGCGCCCGCGGGACCGGTGGCGACAACCCCCGGGAGGACGACGACCATGGCAACGAATCTTCCGATGTCTCAGGAAACGGCCTCCTGGGTCCGCGACGTGCTCGCCGGACGCGCCGAGCCAGTGGAGCCCCGCCCCGCCGCGACGGTGATGCTGGTGCGCGAGGGCGCAGACCCCGGCGGCCTCGAGGTGTACCTGCTGCGCCGGGTCTCCTCCATGCCGTTCGCGCCCGGCGCCCACGTGTTCCCCGGCGGCTCGGTGGACCGGCGCGACATCGACCACGAGGTGCGCTGGGCCGGGCCGGCGCCCGCGGAGTGGGCACGCCGGCTCGGCGCCGCCGAGCCGCTGGCCCGCGCGCTGGTCTGCGCCGCGGTGCGGGAGACCTTCGAGGAGTCGGGGGTGCTGCTGGCCGGCGCCTCCGCCGACGAGGTCGTCTCCGACACCCGCGGCGCCGACTGGGAGGCCGACCGCACCGCGCTCATCGACCACTCGCTGTCCTTCGCCGAGTTCCTCGACCGGCGCGACCTGGTGCTGCGCTCGGACCTGCTGCGGCCGTGGTCGCAGTGGATCACCCCGCTGGCGGAGGTCCGGCGCTACGACACCCGGTTCTTCGCCGCCGTCCTGCCCGAAGGGCAGCAGACCCGTGACGTGGGCGGCGAGGCCGACCACGTGGCCTGGATGCGTCCGGCCGAGGCGATCGAGGGCTGGCGCAGCGGGGCGATGGCCATGCTGCCGCCGACGGTCTCCTCACTGAAGGACCTCGCCGCCTACGCCACGCTGCCCGGCGTCATGGCGGCCCGGCGCACGATCGTCCCCATCCAGCCGGAACTGCGCGAGGTCGACGGCGAGGTCAGGCTGGTCGTCCCCGAGGGCGTCGACTACCCGCTCTGACCGTTCTTCTCCGTTCAGTGACGCCGCGAAATGAGGTGCGATGAGGATCGACGGTTCCGGAACCCTGCGTGCGAGCTGTGTACTGTGCCCCAACCCCGGCCCCATGACGCTCGACGGAACCAACACCTGGATGCTCAGGGAGCCCGGGGCGCGGGGCGTGATCGTGGTCGACCCCGGCCCGCACGACGAGCGGCACCTGGAACGGGTGGCCCGCACCGTCCAGGAGCAGGGCGCCCAGGTGGCGGTCACCCTGCTCACCCACCGGCACTTCGACCACTGCGAAGGGTCGCGCTACTTCTCCGAGCTCACCGGCGCTCCGGTGCGCGCGGTCGCCCCGGAGCAGCGGATCGGGGGCGAGGGCCTCGCCGACGGCGACGTCATCGAGGTCGACGGCCTGGAGGTGCGGGTCGTCGCCACGCCGGGGCACACCTCCGACTCGGTCTCCTTCCACCTGCCGGCCGACGGCGTCGTCCTGACCGGCGACACGGTGCTGGGCACCGGCACCACGGTGATCGCCGAGGACGGCGACCTCGGCGACTACATGGACTCGCTGCACCGGCTCCGCGGCCTCGTGCGCGGCACCGAGGTCCGGGCGCTGCTGCCCGGCCACGGCCCCATCTGCACCGAGCCGCTGGTGAAGCTGACCGGCTACATCGACCACCGGGAGGAGCGGCTGGCCCAGATCACCGACGCCGTGGCGGCCGGGGCCCGGACCCTGCCCGAGATCGTGACCCGGGTCTACGTCGGGATCGACGAGGCGGTGCTGCCCGCGGCCCGGGCGTCGGTGCGGGCGCAACTGCGCCACCTCGTCAAACGGGGGGACGTCCCCGCCGACGTCGGCGGAGAGTGATCGGGGGGTCCGGCCACCGGGGGCTTTGGACCTCGGCCACAGGGGTTCGCGGAGAACGGGCGGCCCGTCGTGTGGCCGAAGGCCCGTCTCTTCGGGGTGCCCGGCTCCGCGCGAAGCACAACGGATCCCTATAGCGCAGGCCGAAACCGTGGTTTCGGTGCGCGGTGAAGGCGACAGGTCCGCTTCGCGCGCGGGTGCGCAGTTCACTCAATGGGCCTTCGGCCACACGAGAGAACCGCACCCGCGCGAGCCTCCTCCTGGGCGGGGGTTACAGACCCCCTGAGGTCAAGGCCTTCTTCAACACCGGCGAGCCCGGTCAGCGGGCGCGGCGGCGCATCCGCTCGACGTCCAGCAGAACCACGGCCTTGGCCTCGATCCGCAGCCAGCCGCGCAGCGCGAACTCGGCCAGCGCCTTGTTGACGGTCTCACGGGAGGCGCCCACGAGCTGGGCGAGCTCCTCCTGGGTGAGGTCGTGGTGGACGTGCAGGCCGTCGTCGCCCTCCTTGCCGAACCGGTCGGCGAGGTCGAGCAGGGCCTTGGCGACGCGGCCGGGAACGTCGGTGAAGACGAGGTCCGACATCACGTCGTTGGTCCGGCGCAGCCGCTCGGCCAGCGCCTTGAGCAGGTGTACGGCGACTTCCGGCTGCTGCGAGACGAAGGGGCGGAGGTCGTCGTGGCCCAGTCCCGCGAGCACGGCGTCGGTGACCGCCACGGCGCTGGCCGTGCGCGGGCGGGGGTCGAACAGGGACAGCTCACCGAACATCTCGCTCGGGCCGAGCACGCTCAGCAGGTTCTCGCGGCCGTCGACGGCCGTGCGGGTGAGCTTGACCTTCCCGCTCAGAATCACATAGAGGCGATCGCCTTCGTCGCCTTCCGAGAAGAGCGTCTGCCCCCGTCCGAGCCGCACCTCGCTGATCGAGGCGCGCAGCGCCGCGGCGCCGTCCTCGTCGAGTGCCTCGAACAGAGGGGCCTTGCTCAGCACCTCGTTGGTCTCGTCCACCACGTCCTCCTTGCAGCCTGACCGTCAACAGTGTGACGCATATCGCACCTCGCTGTGAAACCAGCTTGTTACCTCGGCTTGTCGCTCGGGTGACAACCTTCTCCGCCACAGCCGACGTCAGCACTAACGATCTTAGATGCACCAACGATCCCATTACCGCTAGCCCCGCCGTTTCCCGACGTTTCCCGCCGTTCCTCGCCGTTTTCCGACGTTGCGGACGCGGTTCCGGGCGCCCGGAACCGTGGGACCTCGCCCGCAGGGCGCCGGGGTCCGTAGGCTTTGACCGTGCCTCGTGACGCTTCGACCTCCTCCGCAACGACCGACCAGGCCGCCGTTTCCGGTGGCCGCGACACTCCCACGGGCGAGTCGCGCCTCGCGCTGGTCCGGCGCGCCCGGCGGATGAACCGGGAACTGACCCTGCTGTACCCCGACGCTCATTGTGAGCTGAATTTCACTGATCCGCTGGAGCTCCTGGTCGCCACCATCCTGTCCGCGCAGTGCACCGATAAACGGGTCAACGCGGTGACGCCCACGCTGTTCGCGCGCTACCGGACCGCCAAGGACTACGCGGCCGCCGACCGCGAGGAACTCGAGGGCATCATCCGCCCCACGGGGTTCTTCCGGGCCAAGGCCAACAGCGTCGTCAACCTCGCCCAGGCGCTGTGCGAGCGGCACGGCGGCGAGGTCCCGGGGCGGCTGGCCGACCTCGTGAAGCTGCCCGGCGTCGGCCGCAAGACCGCCAACGTCGTGCTGGGCAACGCCTTCGGCGTCCCCGGGATCACGGTGGACACCCACTTCGGCAGGCTGGCCCGCCGGTTCGGCTGGACCGAGGAGACCGACCCGGTCAAGGTCGAGCACGCGGTCGGCGACCTGTTCCCGCCGAAGGAGTGGACCATGCTGTCGCACCGGCTGATCTGGCACGGCCGGCGCATCTGCCATTCCCGCCGGCCGGCCTGCGGCGCGTGCGGGGTGGCCCGCTGGTGCCCCGCGTTCGGCGAGGGCCCCACCGACGAGGCGACGGCGCGCAAGCTGGTGCGGAACGGGCCGTTTTCGTGACCGGGCCCGTGACCACTCCGGCGTGGCTGGCCTCCCTGGCCGAGGCCGCCGAGCGGATGCCGGTCCCCCGAAGGATGCGCCCGCCGCGCGAAGGCGGGCGCCACTCCGCCGTGCTGGTGCTGTTCGGCGAGACCGACGCGGGCCCCGACGTCCTGCTGATCCAGCGCAACACCGGGCTGCGCCGGCACTCGGGGCAGCCCGCCTTCCCCGGCGGGTCGATCGAGCCCTCCGACCCCGGGCCGATCGCGTGCGCGCTGCGCGAGGCCGAGGAGGAGACCGGCCTCGACCCCGCCGGCGTGCGGGTGCTGGGCACGCTGCCGGAGCTCTACATCCAGCGCACGGGCTTCCGGGTCACGCCGGTGCTCGGCTGGTGGCACACGCCCGGCGACGTCCACCCCGCCGACACCGGCGAGGTCGCCTCCGTGGCCCGGGTGCCCGTCGGCGAGCTCGCCGACCCGGCCAACCGGCTGCGCACCCGCCACTCGGACGGGTCCACGGGTCCCGCGTTCCGGGTCAGGGAGATGCTGGTGTGGGGGTTCACCGCCGGGATACTGAACCAGCTACTCGTCCTGGGCGGCTGGGAGCGGCCGTGGCTCGACAGCGGGGCCGCCGAACCGGTGGACGCGGTCCCGCCGGGCCGGCCCGGGGTACCGTAACCGGATGGAAGGCGTGGTGCTGGACGCGATCCTCGTCGTGCTCGTCGTGGTCTTCGCCATGTCGGGCTACCGGCAGGGGTTCATCGTCGGGGTGCTGAGCTTCACCGGGTTCATCGGCGGCGGGGTGCTCGCCGCGCTCGGCGCGCCGCCGCTGATCCAGCGACTGGTGGAGCAACCGGGGCAGCAGGCGCTGCTGGCCATAGCGGTGGTGTTCCTGTCCGCGGCCATGGGGCAGTTCCTGGCCTCCTACCTCGGCGCGCTGGTGCGCAACCGGGTCACCTGGAACTCGGCCCGGGTGCTGGACGCCATGGGCGGCGCCGTCGTCAGCGCGCTGTCGGTGCTGCTGGTGACGTGGCTGATCGGCAGCGCGGTGGCCAACTCCTCGATCCCCCTGCTGAACTCCCAGGTGCAGAACTCGCGGGTGCTGCAGGCCGTCGACCGCACCATGCCCGACGCCGCCCACACGTGGTTCTCCACGTTCCGCAAGATCGTCGACCAGAGCGCGTTCCCCCAGGTGTTCAGCGGCCTGGGGTCCGGAGAACCGGCCGAGGTCGAACCGCCGGACCCCGACGTCCTCAGCACCGAGGAGCTGCGCCAGGCCAGCACCAGCGTGGTCAAGGTGCTCGGCACCGCCCCGTCCTGCCAGCGCAGGGTCGAGGGCACCGGGTTCGCCTACGCGCCCGACCGCATCATGACCAACGCCCACGTGGTGGCGGGCGTGCGGGACGACCTGCGGGTCGTCACCCGCTCCGGCCAGCAGCTTCCGGCGACGGTCGTGCTGTACGACCCGCAGCAGGACATCGCGGTGCTGGACGTGCCCGGCCTGGACCTGCGGCCGCTGGAGTTCGAGCCGCAGGCCGAGAAGGGCGACGACGCCGTGGTGGCCGGGTTCCCGCGCAACAACGGGTTCACCGTCGTCCCGGCGCGGATCCGGGCCGAGCAGACCGCGCAGGGCCCCGACTTCTACCACTCCCAGCAGGTCAGCCGCGAGATCTACCAGGTGCGCGCCGTCGTCCAGCCGGGCAACTCCGGCGGCCCGCTGCTGTCCCCCGAGGGCACCGTCTACGGCGTGGTCTTCGCCGCCGCGACCAACGAGGAGGAGACCGGCTACGTGCTCACCGCCGAGGAGATCGCCGCCAACGCCGCGGAAGGCCGCGAGGCGACCGCCCCGGTCTCCACCCAGCAGTGCGACTAGACGCACCGTTCCGGCGCAGAGAAGACAGCGGGGCGCCTCCCTCGGTGGGAGGCGCCCCGCTCGTGTCTGCCGGAAACCTCAGCCCGCGGTGCGGGGGTTCGCCGGGGCGGTGTCGTCGGCACCCAGTGGCCAGCTCATGCGGACCACCGTGCCGTCCTCGTTCGGCTCGATGCTGACCTCGTCGGCCAGGCCGACGATGACGGCCAGGCCGACGTCGGGAGAGAGCCCCGAGATGCCACCGGGAGGCGTGTGGACGCCGAGGTAGGAGCCGAGCCCGCCCGAGACGTAGGAGTCCGGCTCGGAGTCGGCCACGGGCTCCTTGGCGGGAGCCCGATCGGAGACGACCACCTCGAAACGTCTGGATCCGCTGCCGTTGACGTGGCCGGGAAGCGTGGAACCGCGCCGGGCGGCATCGGCCGACGCCGACGGCCCCGAACCGGCGCTGTCGATCAGTTCGAGCCGGATCGGCTGGTCGGGGCAGTGCGCCCGGTGGGCCTCCACCGCGCGGGAGCACGCCTCGCCAACCGCCAGCCGAACTTCGTCGAGGGCGGATTCAGCGATGCCCGCCCGCCGTGCCACGGCCGTGGCCATGAGCCTCGCCGTGCGCACGTGGGCGGGCAGGGCGCTGATCGTGAGCTGGACGATTGCCATCGCTCGCTCGTTACGTAGCTACTTCGACTTACGCTTGTCGATGGCTTCCTGCACCGACTCGTAAATGCCGAACACCTTGGTCAGACCGGTGATCCGGAAGATCTTCAGGATGCGTTCCTGGGTGCAGACCAGGTCGAGGGTGCCATCGTGCGCCCGAACCCGCTTGAGGCCGCCAACGAGCACACCGAGACCCGTCGAGTCGAGGAACTCCACCTTCTCCATGTTCACCACGAGGTGGAAGTTGCCCTTGTTGACCAGGTCGATCAGAAGCTCACGCAGCCGAGGCGCGGTATAGACATCGATCTCACCTTCAACGACGACGATCTCGGTGTCGTCCTCGGTGTAGTGATCAAGCTTCAAGTCCACTAGTCCTCCAGCGCCGAACCGCGACTAAAACCGCGAGTGATCTCTGCCGGGCGTTACCCCACAAGGCCGCATTCAACCACGCCCCGCTGTGTGATCTGCCTGTTATCCACAAGAAAACCACGCCACCGCGGCTGTGTTCCCCCAGATGCCACACTGAAACCGGTATCCATGCAGCCACCGTCCTGAACCGAGTACGGTCTTGCGCGTCGAGGAGGTGCGGGGTGAACCGATGGGAGCCGACGCTCCAACGGTTGTGGCGTGACCATACCCGGACCTCGCAGGTGACACATGTACAGCGGCTGGCCCGTAGCCCTGGGGTAAGTGAAGACTGGCCCGGCTGGACACCACCTTTCCTGCTGGAGCGGCTGGCCGAGACGGGGGTGGCCGCTCCTTGGTCGCACCAGGTGGACGCGGCGGACCTCGCCCACGCAGGCAGCAATGTGATCATAGCCACTGGCACCGCCTCCGGAAAGTCACTGGCCTTCCTGCTCCCGTGCGCCGCGGCGATCGCCGACGGCGGCAACGTGCTGTATCTCTCACCGACCAAGGCGCTGGCGGCGGACCAGCAGCGGTCCCTGGCGGAGCTGGCGCTGCCCGGGGTGCGCTCGGCGGTCTACGACGGCGACACCCCCTCGGAGGAGCGCGCCTGGATCCGCGCGCACGCCAACTACGTGCTGACCAACCCCGACATGCTGCACCACGCCGTCCTGGGGCGGCACGCCGCCTGGGCGGGCTTCCTGCGGCGGCTGCGCTACGTGGTGATCGACGAGGCGCACCGCTACCGCGGGGTGTTCGGCTCGCACGTGGCGCAGATCGTGCGGCGGCTGCGCCGGGTGTGCGCCCGCTACCGCGGCGAGCCGACGTTCATCCTGGCCTCGGCCACCACGGCCACGCCGGAGGAGAGCGCCCGGCGGCTGACCGGGCTGCCCGTGCGCGCGGTCACCGACGACGCCGCGCCGCGCGCGGCGCTGAGCTTCGCCCTGGTGGAGCCGGAGCTGACCGACCTGGTGGGCGAGAACGGCGCACCGGTGCGCCGGACCGCCACGGCCGAGGCCGCCGATCTGCTGGCCGGTCTCGCGATCGAGGGCGTGCGCACGCTGGCGTTCGTGCGCTCCCGGCAGGGGGCCGAGCTGGTGGCGATGTCGGCCAGGCGCGCGCTGACCGAGGCCAAGGAGCACGACCTGGTCGACCGGGTCGCCGCCTACCGCGCCGGCTACCTGGCCGGCGACCGCCGCGGCCTGGAGGAGTCGCTGCGCTCCGGCGAACTGCTCGGGCTGGCCAGCACCAACGCCCTGGAGCTGGGCGTCGACATCGCCGGGCTGGACGCCGTGGTGATGGCCGGCTGGCCCGGCACGCTCGCCTCGCTGTGGCAGCAGGCGGGGCGGGCCGGGCGCACCGGGGAGGACGCGCTCGCGGTGTTCATCGCGCGCGACGACCCGCTCGACACCTACCTCGTGCACCACCCCGAGGCGGTCTTCGGCCGACCGGTGGAGTCGACGGTGCTCGATCCGGACAACCCCTACGTGCTGGGCCCGCACCTGTGCGCGGCGGCGGCCGAGATCCCGCTGACAGAGGACGACCTTCCGGTCTTCGGTCCCGCGGCCGAGGAGGTGCTGGCCGACCTCGTCGAACGGAAGATGCTGCGCCGCCGACCGCGCGGCTGGTTCTGGACGCGTCGCGACCGGGCCGCCGACCTGGCCGACATCCGCGGCGCCGGGGGGCCGCCGGTGCAGATCGCCGACGCCGAGAGCGGCCAGTTGCTCGGCACGGTCGACGAGGCCGCGGCCCACTCGACCGTCCACGACGGCGCGGTCTACCTGCACCAGGGGCTGACCTACGTGGTCGACCGGCTGGACCTGGACGCCGGTGTGGCGCTCGTGCGCGGCGCGAACCCCGAGTACAGCACGTGGGCGCGCGACGTCACCGAGATCGAGGTCCGCGCGACCCTGCGCGAGGCGTCGTGGGGCCCGTCCGCTGCCGTGCACTTCGGCGAGGCCACGGTGACGCGGCAGGTGGTGGCCTACCTCAAGCGCGACGTCCGCACGGGGTCGGTGCTGGGCGAGCAGCCGCTGGACCTGCCCGCGCGGACCTTGCGCTCGCGGGCGGTGTGGTGGACGCTGGGGCCCGAGGCCGAGGAGCGGCTGCGGGCGGCGGGGGTGGAGCCGCGCGGCGCCGCACACGCGGCGGAGCACGCGGCGATCGGCCTGCTGCCGTTGTTCGCGACGTGCGACCGCTGGGACATCGGCGGGGTGTCGACCGCGCTGCACGCCGACACCGGGCGGCTGACCGTGTTCGTCTACGACGGCCACGAGGGCGGGGCCGGCTTCGCCGAACGCGGGTACGCCGCCGCCCGCGCCTGGCTCACCGCGACCAGGGAGGCGATCGCCACGTGCGAGTGCCTGGACGGCTGCCCCTCGTGCATCCAGTCGCCGAAGTGCGGCAGCGGCAACGACCCCTTGAGCAAGTCCGGCGCCCTGCACCTGCTCGACGCGGTCCTGGACGACGCCTGAGATCGTTGACGGGAATTGGAAAGCCATGGCCGCAGTCCTCCATTCACCCCTGGTGACCTGGGGAGGCTGCCGTCAGCGCGCCGGCGCCGGCGGCGCGGAAGGTCGCGCCGCACGGCTCATGCCGGTCGCCCGCCGCAGACGGCCGGGGCCTTGAACGACGGGAATCCCGCGACCTTTCGCGTTGCCGGACGCTGCGCGCCTGACAACAGCCCCACCAGGACCGCAGGACCACAGCAGGGCCTGGAGGAATCCTCGCCCTCTCCCATCAGCGACCTAGCCTCCCAGGGCCTCCAGGGCCGCCGCGGCCTCCCGGGCCTCGGGGACGCCGAGTTCGGTGAAGATCTCGGCGGCGGTGGCGAGCATTCCCGCGACGTCATCGGGGGCGGCCCCGGCCGGCAGCCTGGAGAGCCCGAAGAGCGCGCTGGCCTCGGCGTAGCGCTCGTGCCGCTCCCTGGCGAGCCGGAGGGCCTCATCGAGGGAGGAACGGGCCTCGGCGTACCGACCGGCCCGCGCGTAGGTGACTCCGAGCTCGTTGAGCACCTCGGCCTCGGCGCTGCGCTGGGCGGTCTTCTCGCCGAGCTCCAACGCCGCGCCGTGAGCGGCCAGGGCGGACTCGAAGTCGCCCATCTCCCGGAACACCGTACCGAGCGCGTTGCGGGTGTAGATCTCACCGGCCGAGTCCTCCATGGCCAGGAAGACCTTCAGCGCGTTCTCCAGTTGCCCGAGCGCCAGGTTGTACTTTCCCAGCCGCATGTTCGCCTCGCCGAGCCCCCGCAGAGCCGATGCCTGGATCTCACGTGAGTCCCCGTCGAGCCTTATCTCCAGCGCGGCCTCGCAGTGCACGATCGCCTCGTGGTAGTTCCCGAGAGCATGGTGGATCGCCCCGAGGTTGGAGCGCTGGAGCGCCACGAGTGACGCGTCGTCAATCGACATCGCGTGATCGAGAGCGCGGGAAAGCACCTTTTCGGCGTCTTCGTAGCGCCCCATCCGCTCGTACACCATGCCCAGATTGGCGAAGGCCCGCATCTCCCCGGACTGGTCGCCCAGGGAGACGAAGAGCTCCTTCGCCTCCTGCAGAAGAGACAGGGAGGAGTCGAGCCGTCCGGAGAGGCAGTGCGCGATCCCGAGGCCGACGAGCGTGATCGCACTGCCCAGATGATCGCTGTCCGCCCTGCTCGCCGCCAGCGCCTGCTCGTGCGTCGTCAGCCACAGTTCGGTCTGGCCGTGGACCGCGTAGAACCGCCAGAGCGAGTCGGCGAGCTGCCACGCCTGCTGACCGCTGCCCTTCTGCGCGTAGTGGTCGACCACGGCGGCCAGGTTCTCCCGGTGCCGGTCGAACCACTCGACGGCCTCGGAGCGGGTGGTGATCTCCGCCTTGTACCTGGACGTGTCCGCCAGTTCGATCGCGTAGTCATGACGGCGCGGTCCCAGCCATTCCGCCGCCCGCTGCGCGGCGTGCAGGTAGTAGTCGCTGATGCGGCGGTGGGTGGAGTCGATCTCCTCTTCGGGGAGGAGCCTCAGGGCCTTCTGCTTCGCGTACGCCCCGATCAGGTCGTGGAACCGGTAGAGATCGACGCTCTGCTCCTCCAGCAGGCGGACACCGACGAGCTCCTGGAGGAGGTCGTCGGTCCGGGGAAGGTCGGAGTCCGTCAGCGCGGCGGCGCCGTAGAAGTCGATGCTGTTGCCGATCGCGAGACCGAGGCGGAGAAAGACCTCCTGCTGAACGCTGTTCAGGCTCTGGTAGGAGAGCTCGAAGACCGCCTCGACGCTGTGCGCGTCCGTGCGGAGTTCGCGGAACCTGCGGTGCTGCAGGCTCAGCCGTTGTTCCACGTGGACGAACGTCCACTGCGGCCGGGTCAGCATCCGGCCGGCGACGATCCGCAGCGCCAGCGGCAGACCGCCGCACAGGTTCACCACGCGGCCGAGGGCATCGGGTTCGCGCTTGGTGCGCTCCGGGCCGAGCACCGTCGAGAAGAATCGTTCCGCGGTGGCGTGGCTGAGCATTCCCAGGGAGATGTAGCGCGCTCCGCCCAGACCAGCGAGGTCGTGTCGGCTGGTCACCAGCGTGAGCGACCCGGAAGCCGCCGAGAGCAGCGGGCTCACCTGGGTGTAGTTCACCGCGTTGTCGAGGACGACGAGGATCCGCTTGTCAGCCAGCGTCGCCCTCCACAGCGCCGCGCGGTCCTCCAGGGATTCCGGGATCGCCTCCGGGCTGACGCCCACGGCCCGCAGCAGGCTGCTCAACGCCGTCGCGGGCAGCAGCGGATCCTGATCCACGGTGTGGCCGTGCAGGTCGATGAAGAGCTGGGCGTCGGGATAACGCTCGGCCATGCGGTGCGCGGCGTGCACGGCCAAGGTGGTCTTCCCCGCGCCACCCGTTCCGGTGATGACGCAGACCTCCGCGCGCCCGCCGCCGTCCGCGCCGATCGCGAACAGCTCTTCGAGGTGGTCTTCTCGCCCGGTGAAGTCGGGGGTGTCCCTCGGCAGGTCGTTGCGTGAAACGAAGGGCGCGGGAGCGGCCTCGTCCTCGTCGCCCGCCGAATCCGCAGGGGCGTCTCCCGCTCCGATTCCGTCCGGCCCGGCGACCGGAGGCCGCGTCGGTCCCTCGGAGTCGTGCAGCATGCGCTCGTAGAGTTCCAGGACCTCGCGGCCCGGATCGATCCCGAGCTGCTCGGCCAGCGCCTTGCGGATCTCGTGGAAGACCGACAGGGCGGTGGCGCGCTGCCCGTCCCGGTACAACGCGGCGATCAGCAGGAAGTGCAGCCGCTCGCGCAGCGGGTCCTCCCGGACCAGAGGAGTGAGCCGGGCCGCGAGTTCCGCGTAGCCGCCCAGCCCGAACGCCGCCTCGGCCCAGGCCGTGACGGCGGCCCAGCGCTCCTCCAGCAGCGGCTGGCAGACGGTGTAGTACAGGTAGTCGGAGCCGGTGCCCGAGAACGGCTGCCCCCGCCAGCACGACAGCGCCTCGTCCCAGAGCCCGACCGTCGCGGCCGGGTCCTCGGCCTCCTGGGCCCGGGCCGCCAGTCCGCGGAACCGGTGCAGGTCGACGCGGTCGGGATCGGTTCGGGCGAGATAGCCGCCGGCCGTGGTCTGGATGAGATCGGGGAAATTCTGGCGCAGGTGGGAGACCTGCACCTGGATGATGGAACGGGCAGTGCGAGGCGGGTCGTCCTGCCAGAGGAAGTCGACCAGCCGCTCGACCGTGACCTCCTTGCCGAGCTCGACCAGAAGCGCGCCCAGGACACAGCGCTGCCTCGGCCCGCCAACGGACACCGGCTGTCCGTCGCGCCACGCCGAAATCGGACCCAGGACGCCAAAATCCACAAACGGCACTGTAGCAAGGCCATTTGCGGTTCACAGATTCGTTGAAAACACCGCTACATCCGTACCCCCCTCCTCAGTACGGATGCAGCGGCGGTTATTCGGTTTTGGGTCAGGCTCCAGACCTACTTCTCGGGGGTTTCGGTCCCCTCTTCCTCGGGCTGCGGCTCGGTCTGCGGCTTCTCCTCTTCGAGGGGCTGCGGATCGTCCTTGGTAGGCCGCAGTTTCGCCGTCACCGGCGCATCGCCCGAGGCCGTCCAGGCACCCAGGTTCTCCACGATCTTCAGGAATTCGGTCTTCGTGCGAAGTCGGTCCACGGTCAGCATCTGTCCCATGTGCATCCCCTCATATGAGCGCCAAGCCCGTATTGCGGCCGATGACCTACGGCCACTCGACCCCGTCGTCGAAGATTTCCTCGTCCTCGTCCGGCTCCTGCTCCAGCTCCCGCTGAGGTTCCGGATCGTCTTTCGTTGGACGCACCTTCGCCGTTATCGGTTCCATGGTCAGACCCGCCACGATCTCCAGGAACTCGATCTCGGTACGAGTCGGCTCAGCGACCAGTAGCTGTCCCATGCGCACTCCGATAGCCGAACAAACGGTGAACAACGAGCATCGAAACGAAGCCGACCGCCAGACCGGTGACCGCGGGCCGTCCTCCCGCGGAAACCGGTCTCGCAGACTGGAATCGACTCTAGAGACGCGCGCTTCCGATGCGCTTTCAGTCCGCTTATGGCCACCGAAGGCCCCGCCGCCGGCCCGGCCCCCTGCACCTCGACTACCCCGGCCGGGCCGGTTCCATCCGCGGTCGAGCTGTCCGCAAGAGGACGCGAACAGGGCACAAGGGCCGGTTGCCCCTAAACTTCCCCCGTGGCACACCACGCGCCGATCCGTGAAGCCGGGCCGGGAGACCTCCTCCCCCGGCACCCCGTCGTGCGCGCACTCCTGGTGGGCGGGTTCGTCCTGCTGGTCTGCGCACTGGTGTTCGCCCTGTGGCGCATGGGCGGCCTGGCCAAGGCGTCGGAGCAGCCGCCGTCGGAGCCGGGCAAGCCGGTCCGCAACGCCCTCTTCACCATCACCGTGCACGACGCGACGGTCGTCAGCGACACCCTCGGGCCCGCCGTGCAGGTCCGCGCCGACCTCACCTCGCACGACAAGAACCCGGTGTCCTACTCCTACATCGACGACATGCTCCAGCTGACACTGTCCCCCGGCGGCGCCAAGGTCGACGGGGCGATGACCGCCGCGCTCGAACGCGACCCCGAGGGCTTCGCCGGCGACGTCCAGCCGGAGATGCCCGAGACCGTGCTGATGCGCTGGCCGCTGCCGGAGGGCACCGACCCCGACGGGCTGGAGCAGGTGCGGGTCGCCGTCACGGACGCGGAGTTCCGCCCCGGCTTCATGGACCAGACCTCCTACTGGTGGAGCACCGACAAGGTCATCGACACCATCGCCGTCCCGATCGAGCAGAGCTGACCGATGACCAGGCCCTTCCTCCGCCGAGCGGCGCACGTCGCCGCCAGCCTGCTGCTGCTCGCCCTCATCGTCGCGGCGCACGGCCTCATCCCCACCCATGACGACCTCACCGCGCCGATCAGCCACTCCGGGACCATCGGCGGCACCGTCGACGCCGAACGGTTCACCCTGGACGTCGACAAGGTCGAACTGGCCCGGTCGGTCTCCGACGAGGAAGCCCTGGGCGGAGTCGAAGGGCTGGAGGCCAACGGCGTGTGGGTCGTCGTCTGGGCCACCCTCACCTCCACCGACGCCACCGTCTCGGTGGGCGGGACCCTGCTGGAGATGGGCGACGGCTACTCCTACTCAGCGAACACGCGGCTGTCGAACACGTTCAACAACCTCGGCATCGTGCTGAACCCCGGCCTCCCGCGGTACGGCGCGTTCGTGTTCGAGGTGCCCGAGGAGCGCCTCTCCTCCCCGACCCTGCGGGTGAGCGTCCAGGAGTCGCTGGACGACCGGCTGTCGGCGCAGGCCTCGGTGGACCTCGGCCTCAGCGAATCCGACATCGACCGGCTGACGGAGGAGGCCGCCGACTCGGTCGCCGTGCCTCCCATCGGGCCCCCCTAGGAAGCACCGGCCATGGACCACCCCTCTTCCGCGGACCACCACCGCTCCGCACCGGGACGCCGCGCCGAACCGCCGTCGTTCCTGCCGCCGGAGCGGCCGCCGGGGCATGCCCCGACCGGCACGGCCGACACGGCCGACACGGCGCCGCCGCAGCCCCCGCGGCCGCGGCGCGCGCCCTGGTGGCGGCGCGGGCACGTGCCCTACATGCTGGCGCTCGTGGTGCTGCTGCCCGCGGCGCTGGGCCTTCCGTGGTGGTTGGAGCGCGAGACGCTGCTGGAGCGGGGGCAGATGCCGCCGCGGGCGGAGGTCGCCGAAGAGGGCACCGCCGAGCTCGCGGGCAGCGAATGGGACTTCAAGGGCATGGTCACCGGCGAGACCGGCTCCTCCATAAGCGACCCCCCGCCCGACGGGGTGGAGCTCGTCGACGCCGTCTTCCTGGTCACCCCCTCCGACGACGACGCGTCCGCGCTGCTCCAGCGGTCGTGCCACTTCCGCGCGGTCGACGGCCGGGGCCGCAGTTGGGAGCAGACGGCGGAGTACTCCGGCCGCACCATGCCCGAGGAGGTCGGCATGACCGCGTTCGGCTGCACCGACGCCGAAGGCGATCCGATCGCCCCCGGCGAGTCCCAGGGCCTGGTCGCGAGCTTCCTGGTGCCCGAGGACGCGCTCTCCTCGCTGCGCTTCGAGGTCAGGGCCGACACCAGCGACGACCCCGAGAGCCCGCGGCCCGCGGCGGTCGCGTTCGAGCAGGAGGAGTGACGCCCCTGGGCGGCGGGCCCCGGAGCGCCGGAGGCTAACCGGGGAGGTCGGCGCGCCTGCGTGCCCTGCGCCCCACGCTGCGGCTGCCCATGCGCCGCAGGGTCATCTCGAACGTGGCCGCGAGCAGGCACACCCGCAGCAGTTCGTGCAGCGCGCCGACGCCGAACTCGATCGGGGTGAGCCACTGCCACCACCAGGCAAGGAACTCGTGCGGCCCGACGAGGCGGTACACGCCGCGCTCCAGCCAGCCGAACCCCAGCTCCAGCAGCACGTAGTAGAGGCAGAAGGACAGGTAGAACGCCGGGCTGACGCGCAGGATGAAGCGGAAGGCGTTGAGGAACGGCGTGTACTTCTCGCGCAGGTCCCGGCCGGCGAACTGGCCGAGGCCGCGCACGACGTTGGGCACCCGGGTCGCGACCTTCTGGATGCGCCCGCCCTTGCCGCCCTTGCGGAACAGCGCCTCGGCCTTGTCGACCTCGGCGCCGAACACCACGGCCACGATGGTCAGCCACAGCAGCGGCTCGATCAACCCGTCCTTGAGGTGCGTCCACAGCTCCGCGACCAGCGCGATCGCGGCCAGGTAGCCCGCGGTGACCGGCAGGGAGGTCAGGTCGCCCAGCCAGTGCGTGAGGCCGAGCAGCGCCTCCTGGGCCTCGGCGACCACGACCCGGCCCGCCACCCACCCCTTGGCGTTGACCACCACCTGGGTGACCGAGAACACCGCGAAGAACATCCAGTTGGCCTCGAACAGGGCGGTGAGGACACCGAGCCACTTGTTCTGGTTGCGGGTGTAGAACTTCTCGCAGAGCGTGCGCCCCGACCAGGCGATCAGCGCGATGACGAGGGGCAGGCCCAGCTCGTTGTACTCCAGCGTGGTGGTGATCCCGGCCAGGCCGTGCTCGTTGAGGGAGGAGACGGCGTACTCCCGGTACTCCTCGACGAACAGGCCCCACGCGCTGTAGAAGATCAGGAACGGCAGGATCGCCATCGCCACGGCGTCGACGATGCGGCGCTCCCTGTCGGCGAAGGTCGAACCCCCCTGGCCGACGTCGGCGCGCCCGCCGAACAGCTCGGCTTCGAGGGCCGGCATGCCCGGGCGCAGCAGGTGGAACATGACGATGGTGGTCGCCAGCGTCACCAGGATGGAGACGCTGAGGCCGGCGAGCGCCGCCACCCCGTTGACCCCGGCGATCTGGACCATGCCGCGCAGCATCAGGGAGTGCAGGAGCTGCCCGGCCGTGTACACGCACAGCAGAGGAGCCCAGTAGCGCCTCACCAGGTCGAGGCCGTAGACCGGGAGCATCGCCGCGGATGTCGCCATTGCCTTCATCGAACCGAAATCCTAGCGCCGGGCCGTCCGTGCTCCTCCATCCGCACTGGCCGGGGAAGGCCACGCTTGACAGGCTGGTTGTGCGAGGAGCGGATCCGGTCGCGGTTCGCACGGTCGACGCGGGGAGGCCCGATGAGCGCAGGAGACGGTAACGGCTGGGTCGTGCTGCCCGACGGCTCGCGCCGCTGGGGACTCTACGGGGCGTCGGGCCTGCTCCTGCACGCGCACGACACGGCCGGAACCGGCCACGTCCTGCTGCAGCATCGGGCCTGGTGGACCCATCAGGGCAACACCTGGGGCATGCCCGGCGGCGCCCGCGACAGCGAAGAGTCCTCGGTGGCGGCCGCGCTGCGCGAGTTCGGCGAGGAGGTCACCGGTGACCTGGGCGGGGTCGCCTTCGGCGGGATCCACCGGCAGGACCACGTGGTCTGGTCCTACGACACCGTGCTGGGGCGCATCCCCGAGCGGCGCGTGTTCACGCCCGGCAACTCCGAGAGCGCGGCGATCCGCTGGGTGCCGGTCGACGAGGTCGGGTCGATGCCGCTGCTCCCGGCGTTCGGACTGATCTGGCCGCAGGTGCGCGCAGCGTTGGCGCAGCGGCTGGTGCTGGTCGTGGACGCGGCCAACGCGGTGGGCCACCGGCCCGACGGCTGGTGGCGCGACCGCCCGGGTGCGGCGGCGCGGCTGCGCGACGAGCTGGCGGGGCTCGCCGGGACCGGGCTGGACGGCGCCGAGCTCCCGGCCGGGCTCGCGCTCACCTCCCTGCACCGGTGGTTCCCGCGGATCCTGATGGTGGTGGAGGGGGCCGCGCGCGAAACGGCCTCGGTGCCCGGCGTCGAGGTGGTCGAGGCGCCCGGGGAGGGCGACGACACGGTCGCGGAGCTGGCCGGTCTGCACGCCGGCGCGTCCTGCGCGCTGGTCGTCACCGCCGACCGGGAGCTGGGGGACCGCTGCCGGGCCGCCGGCGCGAGCGTCGCGTCCCCGTCGTGGCTGCTGAGCGCGGCGGCCGCCGCCGACCCGGCGAACCGGTGAGGCGACGGTCCCCTTGTCTCGGCGGTCTTGACCTTGAGTTTTAACCTTGGCCCCAGAGGGTTGTGTAGGCCAGCCCCAGGAGGGAAATCGCCCTCACGCGCGCGAAGCGCACGCCGACACCGTGGACGCGGGACGGCACCGCGGTTTCGGCCCGGCGCTCAAGGCGGCGGTGTGCGCTTGCGTCCTCGGGTCGAGGTTCAACCCCCTGTGGCCGGGGCGTCAAGTCCTCGGTGGTCAAGGTCGTCGGACCCGCATCGGGTCGCCGCCTTCCGCGCGTCGGGAACGCGGCGCCCCCGATCCGCGTTCTCAACAGAGAAGGGGACCGGGGTAGTAGGGACCGCATCTCGGGGGAAGACCAGGGGTGCGCCCTGATGTACCGCACGGCGGTCCTCGGGCATGCTGGCAGCATCGGCCGGACGATCCGGCCATGCCGGCAAGGCTCATGATGTGAGGAGCAGACATGACGCTGGAGCGCGGGAACGCATTCACTCCGGTCGCCTCGGCGACCATGATCTGGCCCTGGGGCACGGCCACGGCGGCCGGCGCGGTCACGGGGGCCGCGCACTTCCTGCTGAACCTGAGCGCGTTCCCCGTCGGCGGCGCGCTGACCACCGCGATCTTCTTCTTCTCCCTGGTGGGCGGCGGCGTCGCGCTGCTGGGGAGCAAGGGCGACCGGCGGGCGCGGCGCTACGCCGGCCAGTACCCGTGGCGGTTCGCCGCGGGCCCGGCCCTGCTGGGCGGCGCGGGAACGGCCGTGGTGTCCTACATTGGCGCGGTCCTGAGCGGCGCGGTCATCAGCGGCCTCTTCGGCGCGGCCTTCGCGGGTCTGGGCGTCGCCGCCGTGATCTGGGTCATCCTCGGCATCATCGGTATGGTCGCGGGGAACAAGTCGGCCTGACCGGGCGTTGCGACCTCCCAGTCAGACCGAGCCGGACCACGAGGGGCCACCACGCTTTCTATGTCAGTCGATAACCCGCCGGAAGCCTGCGCTCGCGGCACGGAAGTGACAAGGGGAGACGAGCGCGCGCACCCCGCCGAGACAGGGCGGAGCCGTGTCGATGGGGACTGACTCCGGCAGGCGACCGCACGGGGACGGCGCCCGTTCCGGTGACCCGCGAGAGACGTCCAGACAGGGCACCGAGGCCCGGCAGAAGATGATCGAGCGGGTCCGCGGCCTGCTCCGCATGGCCGAGGACCCGTCGGTCACCGACGCCGAGAGCCAGGCCTTCACCGCCAAGGCCGCGGAGCTGATGACCCGGCACGCGATCGCCGAGGCCGAGGCGCGCGCGCAGCGCGGCGAGGCGGCCGAGTCGGTGACCCGGCTCGACTTCCCCGTGTCCGGCGTGGGCGGGCACGGCAAGGCACGGGTCAAGGCGCTCGCCGCGATCGCCTCGGCCTACGGCTGCCAGTCGGCGGTGCGCGGCAACACCTCGGCCAACACCGACCGCATGCTCATCATCGTCGGCACCGTCACCGCGCTGGACTCCCTCCGGGTGCTGCTGCCCTCGATCACCATGCAGATGGAGGCTTCGGCGCGCTTCTCGGCGCGCGAGCACGTCGCGGGACTGCGGGAGCTGCGCAACTACGACCGGTCGACCCTGGCCACCGAGCGCAGCCGGTTCTACCGGTCGTTCGTGCGCGCCTACGGCTACGCGGTGGCCGAGCGCATCCGGGAGTTCCGGGCCCGCCTGGCCGACGACTCCCCGGACGGCGATGCCGCCGGCGCCAAGGGCGGCGCGGGCGGCACCGGTTCCGACGCGGCCAAGAGCGGCGCCGAACTCGTGCTGCGCGAGGACGTCGACCGGGTCCAGGAGGACTTCCAGCGCCGGTTCCCGCAGTTGCGCCCCACGCGCCCGGAGCGCACCCACCACCGGGCCGGCTACCGCGCCGGGTACCTGCGCGGACGCCGCGCCGAGCTGGGCATGGAGACGGCGGTCGGCCGAGGGGCGTCGTCCTCGATCTCGGACGGGGAGTAGCGGCCGGCGGCGGGGGCCGTTTCCCTGCGGGAAGTCCGTCCCATATGCCGGGGATTTATGCACAGCCACGGAAAAAGGCTGTGGATAACCCTGTGGATAGTTGGGGATAACTAGCAGCGGTCACATACGCCTGTGGATAAACCGGCCGGTTTGGCCGGATGCGGCCATGGTTCGTGCGGGTGGCACGCTCCTGGCACCGGCGGCCCGAATTCCACCCGCGATGGCCGCCTCCTCCCTCTCCACGGGCACCCGTGGGCGCGCGGCCGCTTTCCGGCGCGAAAGAAGTGACTCAGGTCACGGAAACGGGGAAGGTAGGCCGTAGCAACCCCACTACAGGGAGGACGAGGATGTCCGCGGCCACGATCCTCAAAACGTTCCATCGCGAGAAGACCGCGCTGCTGACCACCTACCACCAGGACGGCATGACCGCGGTCGACACCCCGGTGCGGATCGCGGTGGACGGCGACCGCGTGCTGTTCCGCGCGTGGGAGGACTCCGGCGAGGCCGAACGGCTGCGCCGGCACCCCGTCGCCGACCTGCGTCCCTGCACGTTCCGCGGCGACCCCAACGGGTTGCCCGTCCGCGGCGGGGTCAAGCCGCTGGAGGGCGGGGAGGCACAGCGCGCCGCGCGGATGCTGAGCCGCAGGCACCCCGTCCTGCAGGGATGGGCGGTCCCGCTGTCGCACCGCCTCGTGCGCCGCCGCACGCTGTACTACGAACTGTGCCCCAGGGACGACGCCGAGATCGAGAGCAACGAGGGCTGCCCCGACTGACCTGCCGCTACGACACCCGCAGCGGCATCACCAGGTAGCGGAAATCGGGCCGGCCGCCCTCCTCCTCGGGGGCGCCGGAGATCACGGCCGGCTTGGTGGGCGTGGTGAAGTTCAGGTGCACGGTGTCGGTCTCGACCGCGGTGAGGCCGTCGAGGAGGTACTGCGGACCGAACGCGACCCTGATCTCCTCGCCCTCGTACCCGGCCTCCAGGACCTCGCGCGCCTGGGCGTCGTCGCCGGAGCCGGCCTCCAGGACGACCTCGCCCCGGGAGAAGGAGAGCCGCAGCGGGGTGCTGCGGTCGGCCACCAGCGCGACCCGCTTCGCCGCCTCGATCAGCGGGGCCGTGGCGACCTGGGCGCGTGCGGCGAACTCGTCGGGGAACCGGGACTCGTACTTGATGAACTCGCTGTCGATGAGCCGGGTCGTGGTGCGCCTGCCGCCGTGCTCGAAGCCGATCATCCCCTCGCCCTGGGAGGATCCGGCGCCGACCGTGGACAGCGCGATGTCGACGTTGCCGCCCGGCAGCAGGGAGCGCGCGGTGTCGGCCAGCGTGCGCGCGGGGACCAGCGCCGAGGCGGTGATGTCGGGCAGCTCCGAGCGCCACCACAGTTCGCGGACGGCCACCCGGTAGCGGTCGGTGGCGGCCAGCGTCAGCGTCTCGCCGGAGAAGGCCAGGTGCACGCCGGTGAGCATGGGCAGCGTGTCGTCGCGGCTGGCGGCCGGCGCCACCTGGCGCACCGCCGCCGCGAAGACGTCGCCGGGGAGCGAGCCGGCGACCTTGGGCATGTCGGGCAGGGTCGGGTAGTCCTCCAGCGGCAGGGTGAGCAGCGTGAACCGCGCGCCGCCGCAGGTGACGAGCACCCGAGAGCCGTCGCAGGCCACCTCCACCGGCTGCGGCGGGAGGTTGCGCGCGATCTCGGCGAGCAGCCGCCCCGACACCAGGACGCCGCCGGGCTCGTCGACGTCGACGTCGACGGCCGCGCGCGCGGAGACCTCGTAGTCGAAGCTGGACAGCCGCAGCCGGCCCGAGGCCGCGTCGGGGATGTCCAGGCGCATGCCCGCGAGCACCGGCACCGCGGGGCGCGCGGGCAGCGCACGGGCGGTCCACGCCACGGCGTCGGCGAACGCGTCGCGGTCAACTCGGAACTTCACGCCGACCTCCAGTCGTCACATCCGGTCACCTCCGGATGAGGACACCGTACCCAGATGAGGCGACAATTCCGCTGGATCGGCGCGGCGGCTCCCGGCCTCCCCGCGCGCAGCGGGACCGGCCGCGGCGCGGGAGGCACGGAAGAAGGCGCCGCTAGATCGGTGTGACGGGATCGGGATGGTCGCAGTCCTCCTACCTCGCAGGACAGAACACGGTGAGTGGTGGGGCTGCCTGACGGCCGCGTCCTCCGCCCAGGCGGCCGCGGCCTGCCGTGCGGCCTTCTTCGCTTCCGGACGGCGGGTGGTCTGGACTCGGAAAGCGGCAGCGAGGGCGGCAGGGGCCCACCTCGGTGGTGGGGTGCGGGCCACCCGGCCGACCACACGGCCGCACAGCACACCTCGGCCGCCGACCACCACCCCCATGCGACCGAGAAAGCCTCAGTCAGGCGTTGGCGCGCAGGGTCCAGACCACGGTCATCGTGCCGGTGACCGTCCCGTCCTCGGTGCGCAGTTCGATTTCGACCGGGAGCTCGGGGCGGGTGCCGGCGTCGAGCTCGGCCACGACCTCCTCCTTGGCGCGGCCCAGCCGGGCCTCGGCGAGCACGGGCCCCATGGCGAGTCTGCGGTAGTGGATCTCGGCGCGCAGCACCAGCGGCACGGCGCGGTCGAGCTGGTCGCCGAAGGAGGCGAGCACGATCGCGCCCGAGGCCGATTCGGCGAGCGTGAACATCGCTCCGGCGTGCGGGCCGCCGACGTGGTTGTGGTGGTCGGCGTCGTCCGGCAGCCGCATGACGGCGCGGCCCTCGTCCAGGTCCACGAACTCCAGTCCGAGTGTGCGCGTGAACGGCACGGAGGCGAGCAGGCCGGATTTCACCGTTTCGGCGTTGTCGAGTGTCATAGCGCCTGATGTTACTCGTCGGTAATCCGTTTGGGAACGGACGACCGGGCGGCGCACAACCTCCGACCTCCTCTTCTTTCCCCGGATCGGGCATGGAAGTCCGGGTTCTGGGCAGGCGGCGAAGGAGCCGAACCTAGGGAAAGGGGATCCGGCCATGAGTGGACCCGTCGACCGCCAGGGGGCGACAGCGGCCGAGCCATCGGCCACTCCTCGCCAGAGGGCCGAGTCGCCGACCGTCGGCCGTCAGGACGCGGCAGTGACCGAGCCGTCAACCGCCGACCTGGTCAAACAGGCATCGGAGCAGATCTCCCATCTGGTCAGGGACGAGCTCCGGCTGGCCCAGGTGGAGATGAAGGAGAAGGGCAGGCACGTCGGCCTGGGGGCCGGCATGTTCGGCGCGGGCGGCCTGGTCGCGCTGTTCGGACTCGGCACCCTGATCGCCGGGCTGGTGCTGCTTCTCGCCCTGGTCCTGCCCGCGTGGGCCTCGGCCCTCATCGTGGCCGCGGTGCTGTTCGCGGTGGCCGGCGTCCTCGCCCTCATGGGCCGCAAGCAGGTCGGGCAGGGCACGCCGATGAAACCCGAGGAGACCACGAGCAGCGTCCAGGCCGACGTCGCGGAGATCAAGGGAAGGGCGCACCCATGACCCAGAACGTTTCCGGAAGCCAGGAGGGCCGCGGGAAGCAGCCCCAGGAGGATCCCGACCTGCTGCGCGCGGAGATCGACCGCACCCGCGCCGAACTCGGCGACACCGTCGAGGCGCTGGCGGCGAAGGCCGACGTGAAGAGCAGGGCGAAGGAGGGCGCCGCACGGGCGGTGGACTCGGTGCGGACGAGCGCGTCCGAGCCGATGACCGAGGGGCGGCGGATCGCGGTGTCGGTGGCCGCGGGGGCCCTCCTCGCAGCGGCCGCAGCCGTCGTGACCGCCAAGCGCGGACGGCGGTGAGGTCGGTGCGGTTCATGTACAAGCCCTTCGGCCTGCTGGCCGGCGTCCTCGGCGGCATCCTGGCCGGTGTCATCTTCAAGCAGGTCTGGAAGCTGGTCGCCGGGCACGAGGACGCCCCCGAGGCGACCAAGGAGGACAGCACCTGGCGGGAGGTGCTGACCGCGGCGGCGATCCACGGAGCGGTCTTCGCGGTGGTCAAGGCGGTGGTCGACCGGGCGGGGGCGACCGGGGTCCGCAGGGTGACCGGCACCTGGCCGGCCAAGCCCGCCAAGGGCAGGAAGAAGTAGACCGGACGGGGAGGGGACCCGATGTCCGACGACGCGCGGCGGGCCGGACCGCCCACGCGGCCGCCCAGCGGCGAAGAGGCGGCCCCCGACACACCCACCGAGCTTCCGGCGCCCTCGTGGTGGGCGTCGCTGAAGCGCACCTTCGGCGAGTTCAGTAAGGACAACCTCAGCGACCTCGCGGCGGGCCTGACCTACTACGCGGTGCTGTCGATCTTCCCGGCCCTGCTGGTGCTGATCTCGCTGCTGGGCCTGGCCGGGCAGTCGGCGACGGACCTGCTGGTGCAGAACATCAGCCGGATCGCGCCCGCCGAGATCGAGCAGGTCCTGATCGCGGCGATCGAGAACCTGCAGCGGAGCCAGACCACGGCCGGCATCTTCGGTCTGGTGAGCCTGGCGCTGGCGCTGTGGTCGGCCTCCGGCTACATCGCCGCGTTCATGCGCGCCTCCAACATCGTCTACGACGTTCCCGAAGGGCGGCCGATCTGGAAGACGCTGCCGATCCGGGTGGGGGTCACGCTGACCCTGGTCGTCCTGCTCACCGTGAGCGCGGTGGCGGTGGTCCTCACCGGCGGCCTGGCCGAGCGGGTGGGGAACCTGCTGGGCGTCGGCCCGATCGCGGTCACCGTCTGGGACATCGCCAAGTGGCCCGTGCTGCTGATCATCGTGAGCTTCATGATCGCTCTGCTGTACTGGGCCTCGCCCAACGCCAAGCGCGGGTTCAGCTGGATCAGCCCCGGCAGCGTGCTGGCCATCGTCATCTGGCTGCTCGCCTCGGCCGCGTTCGCCTTCTACGTCGCCAACTTCGGCTCCTACAACAAGACCTACGGCAGCCTCGCCGCCGTGGTGATCTTCCTGGTGTGGCTGTGGATCTCCAACATCGCGATCCTGCTGGGCACCGAGTTCAACGCCGAGATCGAACGCGGCCGGGCGATCGCCGCCGGGCGTTCGGCCGATGAGGAGCCCTACGTGGAGCTGCGCGACGAGCCCAAGCCCAAGAAGCGCAGGAGGAGACGCAAGGGGTAGCCGAGGGCTCCGCGAGCCCGCTGCGGGAGCGGGAGAAGGGACGGCGGAAGGATGGACCCGGAGGAGTTCCTGCCCTCGCCCGTCGCGCCGCCGCTGCCGGGGCCGGTGCTGCTCACGCAGGACTGGCGTGACGTCGTGTTCCTGCACTGGCCGGTCCCGCCGGAGTCCGTGGCGCACCTGCTGCCGCCGGGCACCCGGCCCGACGTGCTCGGCGGCGTCACCTACGTGGGGATCGTGGCGTTCCGGGTGACCGGCACGCACGTTCTGGGGCGGGTGCCGGTCGGGCGCTTCAACGAGTTCAACGTGCGCCTGTACTCGGTGGACGACCGGGGCCGCCGCGGAGTGGTGTTCATGTCCCTGGACGCCGACTCCCCGCACAACGTGGCGGCCGCCCGACTGCTGGCCGGACTCCGCTACATGTGGGCCGGCACCTCGATCGGCACCGGCCCCGAGGGCCGCATCGGCTACGCCTGCCTGCGCCGCTGCCCGGGACCGCGCGCGGCGACCCGGTTCAGGGTGCGTCCGGGGGACCCCGTCGCGCGCCCGTCCCCGATGGAGGTGTTCGTCACCGCGCGCTGGGGCCTGCACACCCGCGTCCTCGGCGGCACCCGCTGGGTGCGCATCGCCCATCAGCCCTGGAGGCTGCACCGCGCCGAGCTGACGGAGTTCCGGGATTCGCTGGTCGGTGCCGCGGGCATCGCGGTCGGCGAGCGGCCCCCGCCGTCGGTGCTGTGGTCCCCCGGTGTCGACGCGGCCGTGAGCCTCGGGGCCGATCCGACGCCGTGATCCCGGCGGACCCGACCGGTCGGCTGCTCGCGTCCTCCTCGCCGAGAGCCGCCTCGGCGGCGACGCGGTCGTGGGCGGGGTGCCCGGCCTTTTCTTCCGGGGACTCCGTTGGGCCGTGCCCCGGCGGGTGGGTGGGGAGGTTTGCCGGGGCGCGGCGGTCTCATGGGTGGATGAGCGGGGGACGGGGGCGGGGCCGCCGCCCTGCTCGTGTGGTGCGGGTTGCCGGGGTCTTCGGGGGTGTCTGCCCGCATTCGTCGCAGCGCTGTTGCCAGCTTTGGCCGTGGGCGTCGAGGTGGCGTCCGGTGTGGCCGACGGGGCGTATGCAGGTGAGGGGCCGCTGTTCGGGGCCGGGTCCTTCCTGAGCGGGGCGGTGCTGGTCGCAGGTGTCGCCGAGCCATTGGGCGATCCGGCGCAGGATCGCCACGGAGGTGTCGCGGGCGCCGCCGAGCCAGTAGGCGCGGTCCTGGGTGCCTTCGACGATGTCGTCGGCCATGGTGCGCAGCAGGCGGGCCTCATCGGGGGTGAGGTCGAGCATTCAGATCACCCCGGCCGTGATCGGCCGCCGCCCGCGGGCGGGGCGGTGGTCGAGGTAGGGGCGGACATAGGACGGCGGCGTGAACGCGGTCAGCGCGAAGTCGAGGGTGTCGGGGTCGCCGGCGGCCAGCACGATGCCGGTCCTGGCGCGGTGGTGGGCCTGGTACGGCGCGGCCTGGCCGGGGGCGTAGGCCAGGTGCCAGCGGTGCCGGTGGCGTGCGCCGAGCTCGCCGAACCGGTCGGAGTCGGGCACCGCCACCGGCGCGGCGGCGTAGGAGCGGGGGCGCTTGGCCCGCCGCTCTTTGGGCCTCGGTTCGGGGACCGGGCTCTTACGGCTTGCCCGGGGCACCGGGGGCCATGGGGTGCGGGCGTGGCGCGGGGGCGGCTGGTTCGGACGCCGCCGCGCCTCGAACAGGGACGCGTAGAGGGTCCGGATGAGTCGCATGGGCGAACTCCTCGGGAGCGAGGCCGGATGGGAGGTCCGGCCGGGGAATAGGTTGCTCACCCATCGTTACTCTGAAGCTTCATGGTTTCAAGCTTTCATGTAAAGCTTGTTCATAAAAATTTTCATCAGCCATAGCCACTTCATGTCTGGAAGCTTCATCCATGAGCGATTCGCGTACTTCACGGTCCGCCCGTAGCATCCGAGAAGCAGGTCAAAGCCCAGGAGAGAACATGGCCGAACAGCGGCAGTCCATCCGCCGCCGACGCCTGTCCGCAGAGCTGAAGCGAGCTCGCCAAGACGCGAGCATGACCGTTGAGGACGTCGCGAACGCCACCGAGTGGTCGATGGGCAAGATCAGCAACATCGAAACCGGCGTGCGTCTGCGCCCGACCGTCATGGAGATCAAAGGGCTGCTGGACATCTATGGCGTTACCGATGAGCGTCGTCGCGAGGCGGTCCTCGACCTCACCCGGCAAGCACGCGAGCGCGGCTGGTGGTCGAAGTACAGCGACATCTTCACGGATGACTTTCCGGCGTTCGAAGCCGAGGCCCGAAGCATCCACACCTACGAGCTGGCCATCATCCCCGGACTACTGCAGTCGCCCGGCTACGTCGAACTGATGATGCGGGCCCTGCTTCGCCGGAACCCGCTGGACATCGACCGCGTACTTGAGACACGCAAGCGGCGTCAGGCGATCCTGGACCGCGCGAACAGCCCTGAGCTCTGGGCTGTCATCGACGAGGCGGCGCTACTGAGGTTCCGATCTGCCGAAGAGGCGTTTCGAGAGCAGGTTCAGCATCTGATCGATGTCGCCGAAGCCGACAATACGGTGACGATTCAGGTCCTGCCCTTCGCTTCCGGGATGCATGCTGGAGTCAGAGGACCGTTCGTGGTCCTGGACTTCGCCGAATTCGTGAACCCCGTGGTCTACCTGGAAACCGACACCGATGGGCTCTACCTGGAGGAGCCGGAAGAGGTGGACCGTTACCGGCGTCTCTTCGATCATGTAAGGACATCAGCGCGTTATCCGGACGCATCACTTCAGATGCTGAAGGACCTGCTCTAGGAAGCCGAGATGACCAACCTGTTCCCAAACGACAGCCTGCAGTTCTGCAAGTCGAGCTACAGCGACCGCAACAACTGCGTCGAGGTTGCCCGCTTCGAACATGGAGCCGCTGTCCGCGACTCAAAGAAGCCTGAGTGCGGTCACCTGGCGTTCGCCGCCACAGAGTGGCAGGCGTTCATCAGCGACCTCAAAAACGGCGCCCTGTAGGCGGCTGTCCGCAAGACAGCGTGAGACCCCCGGCGACGCCGGGGGCCTCACACAACCTATTCCCGCGCTCATGCTACCCCGCTGCGGAACCGCCCACCAGGCAGCGCATCCGGCGCGCGCCCATTTGACCTGCGGCAGGCGGGCGCGTCGTCCGCGGTCCCGCACCGGAACGGGTGGGCGTAAGGTCGTTGCCGTGTTCTCGACGAAGGCGGAGGGGGACCGGCCATGAGCGCCGAGGGAAGCACGAAGGCGGTGGTGACCGCGCTGGTCGCCAACATGGGGATCGCCGTCACCAAATTCGTGGCCTACCTGCTGACGGGCTCCTCGTCCATGCTGGCCGAGTCGATCCACTCGGTCGCCGACTCCGGCAACCAGGCGCTGCTGCTGATCGGCGGCAGGCGCGCCCGGCGGCAGGCGACGCCGGAGCACCCGTTCGGCTACGGCAGGGAGCGCTACATCTACGCGTTCATCGTCTCGATCGTGCTGTTCAGCCTGGGCGGGCTGTTCGCGCTGTACGAGGCGTGGCACAAGCTCAGCGATCCGCACCCGATCACCAGTTGGCACTGGGTGCCGATCGTGGTGCTGCTGGTGGCGATCGCCCTGGAGTCGATGGCGCTGCGGACCGCGGTCAAGGAGTCCAACGCCGTGCGCGGCAACGCGAGCTGGGTGCGGTTCGTCCGCAACTCCAGGTCCCCGGAGCTTCCGGTCATCCTGCTGGAGGACACCGGTGCGCTGTTCGGCCTGGTCTTCGCGCTCATCGGCGTGAGCATGACCCTGATCACCGGCAACGGCGTCTGGGACGGTCTGGGAACCGCCGCGATCGGGATCCTGCTGGTGGTGATCGCCGTCGTGCTCGCGCTGGAGACGAAGAGCCTGCTGATCGGCGAGTCCGCCACCCGCGAGCACACCCGGCTGATCGAGCGGGCGATCGCGGCCGGTGAGCGCGGAAGCACCCTCATCCACATGCGGACCATGCACCTGGGCCCGGAGGAGCTGCTGGTGGCGGCCAAGGTCGCGATCGACCACGACGACACGGCCGCCGACGTCGCGCGGGCCGTCAACGGCGCCGAGGCGCGGATCCGTGAGGCCGTCCCGATCGCCCGGTTGATCTACCTGGAACCCGACATCCTGCGGGGCAGCCCGTCGGCGGACCCCGACGAGCCGGCGTCCGGGACGACGCCGCTGTAGGAGGCCGGCGGCCTCTCACCGGCGTTCGACGGTCGGGTTCGCACAGGGGGTCGGCTGTCGCGGTGCGCACAAGCCGCCTGCGGCACAGCGGATCCGGGCCCCGGCGTTCCCGCCTCGTCCGCGAACGCAGCGGTCAGAGTTCGATCAGCCGATCATGGCGAGGAAGACCAGCCCGATGGCGTAGACGGCGAACATCGCCACCCCCTCGAAGCCGATCCCCTCGCGCTGGCGGCGGATCAGCCCGGCGGCGACGAGCAGGTTGAGGACCACGCCGAGGCCGATGACCAGGAGGACCTCTCGGTTGACGGCGGCGTAGATAGAGCCCTCGCGGTAGACGATGTCGGAGGCCGACAGGAACAGCATGTCGAAGCCGTTGCCGCCGATGATGTCGCCGATGGCCAGGTGCAGCGCCCGGATCCGCACGGCGTAGAGCACGGTGACGAGCTCGGGCATCGAGGTGACCACACCGGTGATGACGGCGCCGACGAAGCCGCCGGACAGTCCCGTCTGCTCGGCCACGGAGAGCCCGGCCTCGCCGATGACGTAGCCGGTGACGGCCACGACCGCGGCCAGCACGGCGAACTTGAGCCACATGGCGCGCAAGGACTCGTCCGGGCGCTCGGCCGCGGGGTCCGGTTCGTCGTGCCGGGTGAAGCGGGTGGGTTCGACCCGCCACATCGGGTTGTTGCCGACGTGCCGGGACAGCCGGAGCCAGTACCAGTAGACGAAGATCAGCACCAGCGAGGCCGGGTGCACTCCGGCCACGGTGATCTGCGGGCCCGCACCGGCGATGAGCACGATGCCGAACATGGTGGACAGGCCGACCGGGGCCAGCAGGTTCGGCAGCGAGGCCGCGGCGTGTTCGAGGTTGGCGCGCCGGTAGAACAGGTCGGCGAGCGCGATGAAGGTGGTCTGCAACGCGATCCCGCCCAGCGCGTTGTTCATCGCGAAGACCGCCTCCCCGCGCACGGCGCCGAGGACGCTGGTGATGAGCCCGGGCAGCGCGGTCACGGCGCCGATGAGGATGATGCCGGCCATGGTCTCGCCCCACCCGGTCCGGTCGGCGAGCCGGTCGACGAGCCGGGTGAACGGTCCGCCGCCCACGATCAGCACCACCGCCGCGACCACGAGCGTCACGGCGCTGAGCCACACCGGCATGTCCTGCATCGCTTCTCCTCGCTTCCCGGCGCCCGCCGACGGGCATCGCCTCGCACGCGAAAGGCCGCTCCCCCTGCGATCGGGCGGCCCTCCTTTTCGCCTGCTGCCCGAGAGACGGCGCTCCATGCCCACGCGGGCACCGGCTCCGGCGGACCCCCGTACCCCGACGCCCGGCCCTCCGGCGCCGCACCGGGTGCGCCGGGTGCGCCGGGTGCGCGCCGCGCGATCACCAAGGGTGGCCGCCATCGGCCATCGGCCGGGGTCCGGCCCGCGGCGGCACGCGGGCCGACCCCCGGCTGAGCGGCGCGTCCGTCCAGGTGACGGCGTCGATGACCCAAAAGGTCGTGCCGGTTCCGGCCATCGGGATGTTTACGTCCCGTGATCCGGGGAGGCTGATGCGTGGACGCCATGGGCGCCGCGCTGCCACGGCACCCACGGCGAGTCCCTGCAGGGATGGCGGAGAGACAACCGGCCAACCGACCCCGGGGAGTGACCAATGGGCGAGTGCTCTGATGTCGACTGGACGGCATTGAGCGACGACGACCTGCTCGAACACGTGCTGTCCGTGCTCGACCAGGATCCGCACCCGAAGTGGGTGGGCGAGATGTTCCGGGCGATCCGCGCCGCGGGGATCCCGACCCAGCGCGACGGCGCGCGGGAGGCGGTGCGCTGACGCCTTCCCTCCGGCCGGGGCCGGTCCCCGACGCCCCGGCCGCTTCGCAAGGCGCGGCGGGCGGCGGCCGGGGCCGGCCCGCGCCGCGTCACCGCCCCCGCTGCCTCTCGTGGGCGAGCCGGCCGGCGACATAGGTCGCCCGGACCGCCCGGTCGTCGCCCATGATCGACAGGACGAACATCGTCTCCTCGATCGACTCCGCCCGCTGGGTGCGGAACTCCATCAGCGGGGTGGCGCGCGGGTCGAGCACGACGAAGTCGGCCTCGCGCCCCGGGGCCAGCGTGCCGATCCTGTCGTCGAGGCCCAGCGCCCTGGCGCCGCCCAGGGTGGCGAGGTAGAAGGCCCTGAGCGCCGGGACGGGGTAGCCGCCCAGCGCGGCGACCTTGTAGGCCTCGTTCATCGTGACCAGCATCGAGAAACTGGTCCCCGCCCCGATGTCGGTGCCGAGGCCGACGTACACGGGGCGCCCGGGGTCCTTGGCCGAGCTGAGGCTGAACAGGCCCGACCCGAGGAACAGGTTCGACGTGGGGCAGTGGGAGAGCGCCGTGCCGGTCTCGTGGCAGCGGGCGAACTCGTCCTCGGTGAGGTGCACGCCGTGCGCGTACATCGCGCGCGGCCCGAGCAGGCCGTGGTGGTCGTAGACGTCCAGGTAGCCCTTTCGCTCGGGGAAGAGCTCCTTGACCCACGCGATCTCGTCGGTGTTCTCCGAGACGTGGCTGTGCACGTAGGTCCCCGGGTGCTCCTTCCACAGGGTGCCCGCTGCCGCCAACTGCTCGGGGGTGCTGGTCGGGGCGAACCGCGGCGTGATCGCGTACATGGCGCGCCCGCGGCCGTGCCACTTCTCGATCAGCCCCTTGGACCGCTCGTATGCCCTCTGCGGGGTGTCGAGCAGGTCCTCGGGGGCGTTGCGGTCCATGAGCACCTTGCCGGCGATCATCCGCATCCCCCGCCGCTCGGTCTCGGCGAACAGGCAGTCCACCGACAGCGGGTAGGTCGCGCAGAAGGTCAGCGCGCTGGTGGTGCCGTTGCGCAGCAGCGCGTCGCAGAAGACCTCGGCGACCTTCCCGCAGTACTCGGGGTCGTCGAAGCGCTGCTCGGCGACGAAGGTGAACTCGTTGAGCCAGTCGATCAACTGCTCGCCGAAGGCCCCGATGATCTCGGTCTGCACGTAGTGGACGTGGGTGTCGATGAAGCCGGCGGAGATCAGGCACCCGGGGTAGTGGGCGGGCTCGACGCCGTCCGGGAGCCGGTCCCTGGTCTCGCTGTACGGGCCGACGGCGTGGATCAGCCCGTCCGAGCAGATCAGCAGCCCATCGGGTTCGTGCACGAAGGCCGCCTCGGGGCCCACCAGAAAGGGGTCGTCGCGGAAGTAGATCAGTTCCCCGCGCACGGCGGTCGTTGCGGCGCGTGCGTCACCGCTGGTTCCGGTCATCGGCCCTCCCCTTCGACCGCGGCGCGGTGATCGCGCCGCGGATCGGCGATCCCCTCGTCGGCACGGACAGTGCCGATCCACTACCAAGCGTAACGATCGGAGCCGGGAGGCGGCGGTGAACACCGGAACCGGACGGGAGCCGTTCCCCCCCGTGGCCGGACCGGGGCGGACCGGGGCGGACCGGGGCGGGTCGACCGGGCCGGGCCGAAGGTGCCGGCGGGCCGGTCGGCGGTGGTGCCCCGCTGCGGCCGCACCGGGTGGCGCGGCCGCGGCGGGGCGGGCGGTCAGCCGCCTTCGGGGGTGGCCCACTCGACGAGCTGGACGACGACGCCGTTGGGGTCGGTGACCTGGAACAGCCGCTCGCCCCACGGCTCCTCCCGCAGCGGCATGGTGATGGCGACCCCCTCGCCGCGCAGGCGGGCCTCCTCCGCGGCGAGGTCGGTGACGACGAAGGCGACGATGATCCCGTCGGCGTGCCGGTCGCGGAAGCCCTCGGGCAGGACCTCGATGCCGCGCCTGAGCAGGACGACGCTCATGGCGGCGTCGTCGCGGCCGAGGGAGGCGAAGCCGTCGGCCGCCATCACCTCGCGGAAGCCGAAGTGGGTGGTGAAGAACGCGCTGGACGCGGCGACGTCGTCGACGGTCAGCGACACGGCGGAAGAAGTGACCTGCACGGTGGGGCTCCTCGGGTGTTCGCGGGTGGGACGAGCAATCGATGTACGAAGTACAGAGTACTAGGTACAACGTTCTGTGTGCGAAAATGTTCCCGTGCCCATCGAACGCAGTAGCGCAGGCGATCCCGCCCGTACCCTGGAGCTGCTGTGGCGGGAGCCCGGCCGCGGCACGTCGGGGCGCGGCCCCAGGCAGGGGCGCACGGTCGACGAGGTCGTCGACGCGGCGATCGGGATCGCCGACGAGGCCGGCCTGGAGTCGGTGACGATGCGCAAGGTCGCCCAGGCCCTCGGCGTCGTCCCCATGTCGCTCTACACCTACGTGCCCGGCAAGGCCGAGCTCCTGGACCTCATGCTCGACACCGTCTACGGCCGGATGCCGCGCACCGACCGGACCGGCGAACCGTGGCGCGCGCGGGTCGAGGGGGTGGCGCGCGAGAACCGGGAGCTGTTCGAGCGGCACCCCTGGGCCGCTCGGGTCTCGACCGTGCGGCCGCCGCTGGGGCCCGGCGTCATGGCCAAGTACGAGCACGAGCTCGCGGCGTTCGACGGGCTGGGGCTCACCGACGTCGAGATGGACGCCGCCCTCACCTACCTGCTCGGCTTCGTCCAGACCACGGCCAGGATGGCGGCCGACGTGCGCGGCGCCCGGCACGACAGCGCCATGGACGACGAGCAGTGGTGGGAGGCCAACCAACCACTGCTCGCCCGGGTGTTCGACGAGACCAGGTACCCCGTCGCCGCGCGCGTGGGCGGCGCCGCCGGAGCCGCCCACCAGGGGGCCTACGGCCCCGACCACGCCTACGAGTTCGGGCTCCGCCGCGTCCTCGACGGCCTCGGCGCCCTCATCGACGCGCGCGCGGGCAGCGGGACCGACCAGTCCCGCCGACCTTGACCTTGAGATTCAACCTCGATCACCGGGGGTTGTGAAGGCCCGCCCCAGGAGGGATGGCGTGCGGGTGGGCGATTTCTGTCCAGGGGCCTTCGGCCACGCGAGAGGATCGCCCAGTCACCGCGGATCCCACCTGCGGCTGAGGTCACAAGACCCCCTGAGGCCGGGGACGGCGTGCACCGTCGTCCAGTCACCGCGGATCCCACCCGGGGCTGATGTCAAAGACCCCCGGTGGCCGAGGTTGAGACCCGAGTCGACCTTGTGGAGGTCAAGACCGCCGGGACGACAGCCGAGTCAGGTCAGCTCAAGTCCTCCGTCGACCGTAAGGATCTGGCCGGTCAACCAGGCCGTGTGCGCGTCGGCCAGGCGCAGGATCCAGGCGGCGACCTCGACCGGCTCGCCGCGCCGCCCCAGCGGGATGCGGTCGGCCTCGTCGCTCTTGATCCGCTCGATCGCGTCGTCGGGCAGACCTGCGGCCGCGAGGGCCTCGCTCTCGGTGGGGCCGGGGGCGACGGCGTTGACCCGGATCCGGTGCGGAGCCAGTTCCAGCGCCCAGCTGCGGGTGAGCTGCTCCAGCGCGGCCTTTGAGGCGGCGTAGTGGGCGGCGCCCGGCATGGGGCGGTGCCCGTAGGTGCTGGACACGTTCACGATCGCGCCCCGCGAGGCCCGCAGGTGCTCCAGCGCGGCGCGGGCGAGCAGGCTGGGCGCGGTGACGTTGAGGCCCATCAGGTCGGCGACGCGCGAGGCCGTGACCTCGGCCAGCGGCATCGGGGCGGTCGCCCCCGCGTTGTTCACCAGCACGTCGACCCGGCCCCACCGCTCGACCGCGGCGCCGACGACCGATTCGGCCGCGTCCTCCTCCCGGAGGTCGGCGGGGAAGGCGGTGATGCCCGGGTGCAGCCGCGCGGTGTCCGCGAGGGCCTCGGCCCGGCGCCCCACGCCGAGGACGTCGGCTCCGGCCCGGGCGAACGCGACGGCGGTGGCGCGCCCGATCCCGGATCCGGCCCCGGTCACGATCGCGGCCCGGCCGGCGAGGTCGCCGGCCGCCGGTTCTGCTGCGCTCACGGTGACTCCTTCGTTCGAAGTTCATCGAATACCGAATGAAGTTATCATGGGAACATGAAGGAGCAGCGCCACCCCGACATCGCCGAGATCACGCTGACGCGCCTGCTGACCGCACTCGGCGACCCCGTCCGGATCGGACTGGTGCGGGTGCTCTCCGACGACCGGGAGCGGGGGTGGGGGGAGCTGCGCGCGCCCGTCGCCAAGTCCACGCTGAGCCACCACCTGAAGGTGTTGCGCGACGCCGGGGTCACGCGGACCCGCCAGGAGGGCACCCGCTGCTTCGTCCGGCTGCGCCGGGCCGACCTCGACGATCGGTTCCCCGGGGTGCTGGCCGCGCTGCTGGCCGCCGCCGAGGCCGACGGGACCGGCGACGAGGTGAGCGCGGCCGACCAGTCCCGCCGATCTTGACCTTGCGGGGGTCGAAATCGCTCGAATAAGCCCGATAAGGCCAAGAAGCGCCGGCGAGAGAACCCGGGCCACGCGGCTTCCGCAGACCTCAGTACTCGCAGTGCCCGCGGGCAGCTGTGTCGCGGTCCGAGCACCGAAGTCCGGCACGGTCGATGTCCGGGACTCGCGCAGCCCCGACCTCGGACACCTCTCGTTCCCGGCCGAGAACGGCGCGCGTTCCCCGCGGACGTGGAGTCCTGTGCCAAGACATGCGGCGGCCCCTCGGAACACGGGTTTCGAGGGGCCGTTCTACGCGGCGCGGCACCGGTGGCCGACCGCCGATGCGGACCCACCCGTCCGCGGTCACCAGCGGTGGTGCACCTGGGGGCGGACCAGCTCGTCGTAGATGTCGCGCACCGCGGCGTGCACCGACTCGGGCAGCGGGGCGAACCCGGCGGCCGCGGCGTTGCCGCGCGCCTGCTCGGCGTTGCGGGCGCCCGGGATCACCGTGCTCACGCCCGGCTGGTCCAGGATCCAGCGCAGCGCGAACTGGGCCATGGTCATACCTTCGGGGATCAGCTCCCGGATGCGCTCCACCGCGGCCAGGCCGGTCTCGTAGTCCACGCCGGAGAACGTCTCGCCCACGTCGAAGGCCTCGCCGGCGCGGTTGAAGGTGCGGTGGTCGTCGTCGGCGAACGTGGTGACGGCGGTGTACCTGCCCGAGAGCAGGCCGCTGGCCAGCGGGACCCGGGCGATGATGCCGACCCCGGCCGAGCGGGCCGCGGGCAGCACCTCCTCCAGGGGCTTGTGGCGGAACGCGTTCAGGATGATCTGCACGCCGGCCACGCCCGGGCGCTCGATGGCGGCCAGGGCCTGGGCGCAGGTCTCCACGCTCACCCCGTAGGCGCGGATGCGCCCCTCGGCGACCATCGCGTCCAGGTCGTCGAACACCGCGTCGACCGAGTACACGGCCGTGGGCGGGCAGTGCAGCTGCACCAGGTCGATGGTGTCCACGCCCAGGTTGGCGCGGGAGCGGTCGTTCCAGGCCCGGAAGTTCTCCGGGTTGTAGGCGGCGGACTCCTGGTCGACGCGCCGCCCCATCTTCGTGGCCACCGTCAGTTCGGGATGCTCCTTGAGCACTCGCCCGACCAGCCGCTCGCTGCGGCCGTCGCCGTACACGTCGGCGGTGTCGATGAAGGTGACGCCGGCGTCGACCGCCGCGCGCAGCGCCGTCAGCGCGTCGTCCTCGCTGACGTCGCCCCACGAGGCGCCGATCTGCCACGCGCCGAACCCCACCGCGCCGACGTCCCTGCCGGTCCTACCGAGCTTGCGTTTCTCCATGGGGACCGATCCTACGCCCGCGCGCCGATCCGCCTGGAAGCGCTCCCATTCGATCGGCGAACGCGGCCGCTACGCCGCCGCCGTCACCAGTCCGGGCGCGACCAGCAGGAGCGCGCCCATGCCGGCCAGCAGCGCGCCGAACGCGCGGCCGAACAGCTCACCGCCGGGCAGGACCTTCTCCACCACGATCACCGCGGCGATGCCGGCCATCCAGGCCAGGCTCATCACCCCCGCGGCCAGCAGGACCGCCATCAGCGCCCAGCAGCAGCCGAGGCAGTAGCCGCCGTGGCCGACGCCGACCAGCAGCGCCCCTCTCCTGCTCCGGACGGCCTGGTCCGCGTACCTGACGACCAGCGCCAGCGGCGACCGGCAGCGCACCAGGCACCACCGCTTGAGCGGCGTGAACTGGTAGGCGCCAGCGATGAGCAGCACGGCGGCCCCCGCGCGCACGGCGATCGCGTCCCCTCCCATGGCGACGGCGTCGAATCCGCGCACGACGAGGTAACCGAGTACCCCGACCGCACCCCACACGAGCAGGTAGCCGACCGTCAACGCGGGCAGGGTGCCGGGTCTGGCGCGCGCCCTGATGAGCCGGCTGACCCCCACCATGAACGGGGCGATGCCGGGCAGCATCATCGCCGCCATCATCACGACCCAGGTGAGCAGGAACAGGCCGAAGGCGATCAGCGGCGACCGCGGATCCGGCTCCATCGGGTGCGCCCCGGTGAGGATCCCCATCCGCATGCCGGGCATGGCCAGGCCGCCGGTGAGCAGCCAGGCGGCCGCCGCCAGCGCGAGCAGGGTCCCGGCCAGGAGCAGCTCGGCCCTCGACCACGTGCGCGGCGGGGGCACGCCGCGCACCTGCGTCCGCCGGACCACCTCAGGACCCGTCCGGCCCGGACCAGTCGAACGGGATGAGCTTGCTGGAGCGGCCGGAGCGGTCCCATTGGAAGCCGAAGGCGTCGGCGCGGTCGGTGGTGGCCATGCCCCAGGTCGCGGCGCCCTGCCCCGGCCCCACCTCGGCCCCGGGGAGGTTGTGCACCTGCACCCGCGCGCCCTCCGCGGCGGTCGGGCCGGTCAGCGCCTCGACCACGGCCTCGGCCCTGCCCGGCACCCGCACGCTCCACGCGGCGAGGTCGTCGGCGATCGAGGCCTCGATCGGGGCGTACTCCATTCCCCTCATCTCGGGGTCGAACATCGCGCCGAACTGCGCCGGCCAGCCGCCGGCCTCGCCGCCGAAGATGGTCTGCAGCGCTTCGCGCTGTTTCTCGTCGGCGCGCTCGTCGATGAAGACGGCGGCGTAGCGGTCGGTGGCACCACTCCACACGTTGCCGGTGAACGAGCCGAGCATCGCGACGTTGAGGCCGTCGAGCCGGGTGCCGCCGTAGTCGCCCTCGCGGACGTGCCACAGCAGGACGCCGTCGCAGTCGCCGTAGGTCGGCGGCCGGGCGAACGAGCAGGGGCACGGGACCTCGCATTTGCACGCGTCGAACCAGTCGCCCTTGAGGTGCCATTTCTGGGCCGTGGGAGTAGTCATGGCGTCCCCCCGATGTGCGCCGAAACGGACTACCCTCCGATTGTCCTCCCGCACCCCCTCACCTGGGAATACGACCGGAGAGCTTTCCGCCGTCGAGAAAGGCGTTGCCGCGCCGGGGCCGGGCGGCGACACTGGGCCGCATGCTGTTTCCCCCGCGCGCCGTGCGCGGCGTCCGGGTCCACTACGCCCGGCCGAGCTGCCAGGGCGGCACCGCCGACGTCTCGGTGGACTTCGAGCCGCTGCCCGATGGCGCGCCCGGGTTCGAGTTCGTCGACGCCGTGGACTGGTCCCGGTCGGCCGACGATGCCGTGCCGCCGGAGGAGCTGCGGGACTGCGCCGACGCGGTCGGCGAAGGCGTCCTGCTCACCCTCTCGGGCGTGCCGTGGACGGAGATGGTGCTGAGCGCACCGGGGACCGTGCGCGGCCACCGGTTCCGCTTCCCGCCCGGCGACGCCGACGCCCCCGGGACGTTCGCCCACGCGCTCGCCCGGGGCGTCCCGCTGCTCGGCGAGGCCGACCGCCCGCTCATCGCCACCAGGGTGGTGCTCCGACGGGCCCGGCACAGCATCATCGACTCCTTCCCCGGCGTCTTCCGTCGAGCCGGACACCAGGCGGCACGCAAGGCGATCAGCCGGACCGACGGGCTCCCCTTCACCCTCGCTCCGGGCGACCGTGCGTGAGCGCAGCGACCGATCGGGGAGGCGCGGCGGCCGGTCGGGATGGACACGTCGGACGGTCAGCCGCGGACCCGCCCGGTCGGCGGGCGGAGATCGTGTTCGCCGACCGCCCTGCCCCTGGACACGCGGAAACCCCCGGCGATCCGACGTCTTGCCTGTTCGGCGGGGGTTTCCTGTGCTGGTGGCGGAGGGTGTGGGATTTGAACCCACGAGGCCCCGTAAGGACCTAGCGGTTTTCAAGACCGCCTGTCACTGAACCAGCGGACACATGCTGACCTGCGCGGACTTTGCTTTTCGGCGGTCCGGTGACTCCAACCATTCCGCACATGTTCCGCGCTCCCTGATTCCCGTTCTTCGGTCGGCTCCGCGCGGCGAGTCGGGAGGAAGCAGAGTGGGGCAACCTTCGGCACCCACGGTACGCCCCGCCCTCGGCAACCACAGCGGCGGGCAACCACGGTCCTCGGTCCGAGGTGCTCGGTCGCGCCGGCGCCTGAGCACAGACAGTCAGGGCCGCGCGACCGAGTGCCTCGGGACCTGAGGACGCCGGCAACCATGGCCTGATGCGGCCAACGGATCGCCTGCCGGAAACGTCAATTTTGGCGATGCTGGAGCGAATCACACCGTGATGGGATTCCTCCGGCACCGGCCTGCCCCACGTGCCTCCGGCCGGGTGCTCGGGACCGGGCGTCAGCCCGCAGCCCGAGCACCCGGCCGGGAGCACGCCGGCGCCTTGATCTCATATAGCCAGATTCGGCAAAGAAAACGCACATGACGCCAGTATGGGTAACTCTTACCGTCGCTGCTGCAGCGGCTTTAGCTGCCGTGGTCTCCGCTATAATCGCAGCGCTTTCCGCTCGGACCACAAAAACTAAAGAATTAGAAGCAGGCAGGGTTCGTGATCTTGAGTCTAGGATCTCAGAGAAAAAATATGATACATACAAGCCCGCTATTGATGTATTTGGAAGGATGTTAGACAAGGACGGAAGAGAAAACCTGGACCTTAAAGAGGTAAACAAGAAAATATTGGACTTTAGAACCTGGATCACCATCTACGGCTCGGACGGCGCAGTTAGAAGCTTCAATAATTTCATGCAGGCGAGCTTCAATTCGGCACCCCCGACTATACTACTTAGGTTGTTCTCTGACTTCGTGCTCGAGGCAAGGAGGGATATCGGCAATCCCGATACTGATTTAACAGTAAACGACGTTCTAGCTTCTCGAATAAAAGATCTTTACTCTGGATCGGATCTCGGCAACATCCAGGACTCCATTGAAGACCTCTCGGAGTCCTACGGCTGGACCCCTCCCTGGCTTAAACACTAACTGATTTTGGAGATTCAAATGCCAGCTAAGCTTCGAATGTCGCGAGACGATGTACACCGGGAGATTCAAGATTCTATTGATCGATATTCAAATTGGCGCTACTCTCCTCACACAAGCAAGGCCGAGCGAGAAACTTTCCTAGCAGCATATAGAACTTGGGATGAATTCAATAAACGCCTCTTGGATCGCGCTTTCACCTCTGTCTCACTCTTTGAATCCAGCCCTAGGTCTGAATACTCAACTCTTCAAGACATTAAGTTGGACACACTTGAATCTCTTGACGATGAGAACATGGCGCTTCTTCTACATAATGCAGACGAGAAGAAGAGGCGGCTTGAGTCCATCCTGTCCTCACTCTCTCTTTACGAAGAAGAGGTCCCGACTGAATCAACTAGTAACGCCGACAATGACAACGAACCAAATACGAGGGAAGAGTCCCCAGAAAAGTCCACTATATTTTTGATCCATGGGCGTGACACCTCTTCACGAGAGACTGTTCACAGATTCGTTTCCGAAATCACTTCAGCGCAAGTTGTCACCCTATCAGAGATGCCAAATAAGGGGCAGACTATTATTGAAAAGTTTTCTACACACATGAAGAAGTCTTCTTACGCAATTGTCATCGCTACAGGCGACGACGAAGGCCGCCTGAAAAGCACTGATGACTTTAATTTGCGTGCACGACAAAACGTAATATTCGAACTTGGCTTCGCTTTTGCATCTCTCGGGAGGGAGAATGTTGCCGTTCTCTATCAGGACGGCGTTGAGCTTCCTAGTGATGCATACGGGATTGCTTACACCGAGCTTGACGCGAAGGGGGCATGGAAGCTCGAGCTGATGGGAGAGCTCAAGGCCGCAGGAATAGATATTGACACCGAATCATATTTCCGCAACAAGAGGTAGAGATCACGTTTGTTTCATCTCTTCTCACAATTCCAGCTCGGCAGTGCTGACCTAGCCACTACTGTCATTGGCCACTTTCCAGGTGCGTTCGAAGCTTTGCAGGTAGGTTGCTGCCATGTCGCGGCTCGCTCGGCCGTCGATGTGGAAGACCGGGGTGGTCGATGCCGGGGCGCCGTAGACGTGTTGGTTGATGAGCAATTGGTCATCGGCGCGGTAGATCGAGTTGTACAGGACCGTTTGGTGTAGCCGGAGATCGATGCCCTCGACGCCGAGCAACGGACGGTAGAGCACGAGGGCGTTGCGGACTTTGGCCGGCATGGCGTCGCCGATAACCTCTTCCTCTCCCCATTGCCGGACGTGTGGGCTGTCCGGGTCGCCGAGGAGGATGCGCACTTTGACTCCGGCGCGTGCTTTGCGTTCGAAGAGGCGCAGGATTCCTGTGTCGTCTGCTAGGAAAAGGCCGCTGTAGACAAGTACGCCGATCTCCTCCTCGGCAGACTCGAAGAGCTCGCGCCATACTTCGTGCGGGACGGTCCAGCGGTGTGGGTAGACGCGCTGTGTCCCTGTCGCGGTTGCCGGGGGCACTTCGGCTTTCTTGGCCTCGGTCTCGGGCCAGAGCTTGCCCTCTGGGACTCCGACGAGATCGGCGATGGCCCAGCGGTGGCGGGGATAGGGCTTCTGGCCGGTGATCCAGCGGCGGACGGTCTTGGGGTCCACGCCCAGGCGGGCCGCGGCTTCGGTGTCAGTCAGGCGTGCGGCGGCCAGTGCCTGGCGTAGAACCTCGTTCACGTCGGCGACCTCCGGCGGGAACCTCCCCGGCGTCCTCTTCCACTCCACGTGAGGCAAGGCGGGCCGGCATCGATCCGGAGATCGTCGCGTGGCAGCAGGAGCCTGCATCGGTGGGCTACCATCTTGGGCGTGGGGATCCCTGCGGTCCCCCACTGGAGGGTTCGCATAGCGGCCGAGTGCGGCGCTCTTGAAAAGCGCTAGGTCGGTAGCCCCGACCTCGTGGGTTCAAATCCCACACCCTCCGCACGATCGCGCGGTAGCCCGTGCCCACTGGATCCCCAGTGGGCACGGGCTACCGCGGCTTAGAGGGTGGAGTTCCGTCTTCACGGCACGGTCCTGTACAACTCGATCTACCGCGCCGATGATCAGATGCTCGTGAACACCCACGTCTACGGGGCTCCCGCTGCCAACGCGCCGGTCTTGCACCTGCGCAAGATCGTCGGCGGCGGCATGGTCAACACCTACGCCGAGAGCTTCGAACGGGTGTGGAGCCAATCCGCACCGCTCGACTGAAGGAGAGCGACCTTGGCACGTCGCATCGACTACTACGACGACCCCCGGGCCCCGGCAGCCAACAGCCTCGTCCCCTCGGTGAACGTGATCGTGGCCAACGACCGCGACGAGATCCTGATGATCCGCCGCTCCGACAACGGCAACTGGGCCGTCCCCGGCGGAGCCGTCGACCTCGGCGAGTCCGTTCCCGAGGCCGCGATCCGCGAGACCCGCGAGGAAACCGGGATCGAGTGCGAGATCACCGGGATCTCGGGGATCTACAGCGACCCCAAACACATCATCCTGTACACGAGCGACGGCGAGGCCCGCCAGGAGTTCTCCATCGTCCTCTTCGCGCGCCCCGTCTCCGGCGAGCCCACGCCCAGCGACGAGTCCCGCGAAGTCCGCTGGGTGCCCAAGGCCGACATCGCGGACTACGACATGGACCGCTCAATGCGGCTACGCATCAGCCACCACCTGGACCGACACCAGACACCCCACATCGGCTAGCCGGCCGCGCTTACCCGTTCCTGAGACACCGCGGACGGGCCTGACCACGCCGCCAAGCAGCTGGCCCGGTCGAGGGCCCGCCACTGGTCCAGGAGAGCAGGTCCATGCGGGGCCCAGTACCCAGCCGCGGCCCGGTGCGGCGCAGCGCCATCGGCCCGCCCGTTTACGGCGGGGCCAAGGCGTGGACGAGGGCCGCTTCGACCACGCCCAGTCCACCAATAGCGAGGTGTCCTTCGTGGAGCCCAGCTCACCGGCGGCAAGGTGAACGACGCAGTTTTCTCATCGAGCTTCGACTACTGCGTTCGCGGGAGTGGGGCGGATCTCCAGAACTCAGACCTGCTGTGCCGCCGGGCTACGTGCACTGCGACAGCCAACCTCCCTGCGGGAACCCGACCGTCAAACATCAGTGAGCCGGATCCGACCCACGGTGAGGTCTTCGCCCACCTGGCCGAGGTGTACGGTGCGGAGGCGTCCAAGCGGCCGTCTTCAACATCACCGAGTCGATGATGGAGCGCACGGCCGCCTGGCAGAACCTGTCAGGCGGCCGGAGGCGGCGGTCAGCGAAGAGTACGTGTCGGGCCGACGGGTGTCGAGGAACGGGAAGAGCTCCAGCCAGTCCCGGCGCTGTTCGAGGTCGAGGGTGGCGACGAGTGCCGCGTCGCCCTCGCGGGGCGCCTGCACCAGGATCCGGCCGTAGGGGTCGGAGACGAAGGACGACCCGTAGAAGGTGACGAGGCCTTCTTCACCCCAGCGGTTGGGCACCACCATGAACAGGCCGTTCGCGATTCCGTTGGCCGCGATGACTTGGCGCCACAGCGGCTCGGTGTCGAAATCCGGATGGTTGGGCTCGGAGCCGATGGCCGTCGGGTAGGCGAGGACGTCGGCGCCGGCCAGGGCGTAGGCACGGGCCACCTCGGGGAACCACTCGTCCCAGCAGGTCGGAAGGCCGAGTCGCACCGGTTCCGGCCGGTCCGCAGCGAGGTCGATCACGGGATACGGGTTCGGCTCGGCCGGACCGGGCCGGAAGTAGTGGTCCTCGTGGTAACCCGCGGTGCGCGGGATGTGCAGTTTGCGGGTCGCGCCGAGCAGCTCCCCTCCGGGCGCCACCAGGATCGCGGTGTTGTATCCGAGCCCGTCGCCCATATCGGCCCGCTCGTACAGCGACGCGTGCACAGGGATACCCGCTTCGGCGGCGAGGTCAGCGGCCAGCTCGTGCGTCGGACCGCCCGGTAGGGCCTCCGCTCTCTCCATCGGGGTGCCGTCGGGCCGGGCATCGGCCGGATACCGGGACAAGGTCAGCTCCGGGAGGAAGACGACCTGCGCCCCGGCGTCGCGGGCGGTGAGCACGCCGTCGCGCAGCACCTCCCGGTGCTCAGCGGGGGTGTCGCGCCAGCGGATCTGGACCAATCCGACGGTCAGCGGCAGCCTGGCCGCCGAGCGGGTCCGGGCAGGGGATGGGAGGGATCTTCCGAGGATCGACTGCATCGGGGACGTCCTTGTCGCGGGTCGGGAAGCGATCGTTTAAAAATCGGAGTGCTGGAGACGGCCTTCGACGACGGTGGCCCGCACCGGGTTGGCCGCTTGCCGCTCCGGGGAGAGGAGCAAAGGGTTCTCCGCGAGCACGGTGAAATCGGCCAAGTACCCCTCTTTGATTCGGCCTTCGAAGTCCGCGTGGCCGGCCGCCCTGGCGGCGTGTGTCGTATAGCCTTCGTGCGCCATCAGCGCGGTGAGCCCCTGCCCGGGCTGTACCGGTGCGACCTGGGGTCGCTCCACGGGGCGGCGCAGCTGGGCATCGGCCATCATCGCCCGCGGATCGACCGGGGTCACCGGCCAGTCGGAGCCGAGAGCCAAGGTGACGCCGAGGTCGCGCAGGTCCCGGCAGCGCCAGCCCCGAGCGGAGCGCTCCTCGCCCAGCCGCACCGACCAGTTGTCCGTGCGGTCCGCCCGGGTGTGGTGGGTGGCGTGCACCGGCTGCATGCTCGCGACGACACCGAGTCGAGCGAACGCCTGCACGATGTCGTCCGGAGCCGTCTCGATGTGCTCGATCCGGTGCGGGGCGAGGTTCCGGGCGTCTCCGGCCCCTTCAATCGCCGTCAAGGCATGCCGAACGCCGGCGTCACCGATCGCGTGCGTCGCCGTGGGTACGCCTGCGCGGATGAAGAACTGCAGCGCCTCCGTATAGCGCAGCGGGTCTTTCCAAGCTGATTCCTGGTTCTCGCCGTAGACGTCTGGGTGTTCGAGCCACGCCGTCCCGTTGTCGACGGTCCCGTCGACGAAGAACTTGACGCCTTCCACCGTCCAGCGCCGCCCGTGCAGGCCCTGCAGCTCATGCAGGTCCCGCCGGTCCGCCTCGTCCATCTCGGGGGTGCACCATGGCGACAGCCGAAGCCGGACCGGCAGGTCCGTGCGCGCCTCGATGGCTTCGAGTATCTCCCGGCTCCCGTCCGCGAAGTCCATCACGTGTGCGCCGGTGAGGCCGCCGGCGGACATCCCGCGCAGCGCGTCGAGGACCGCGGCGACATCGTGTTCGAAGGTGAACTCCGGCAGTACCGGCTCCATCAGCCCCATCGCACCGGATTCGAGCAGAAGCCCGCTCGGCGCACCATCGTCTGCAAGCTCGACCGAGGAACGGTCGGGGAAGGTCTCCTTACCGGTGATTCCGGCGAGCGCGATCGCGCGGGGACTGGCCACAGCGGAATGGGCATCACGCAGCCGCAGATAGACGGGTCGGCCTTCCAGAGCGTGCTCGAACACCCGCCCATTCATCGGCCCATCGAACACGTTCGGATCGAGCCCCCAGCCGAGGAGCCACTGCTGCTCCCCCAGCGGTTCGGCCTCGCGCAGCATCGCGACGACGGCGTCCAGAGTCGGCACGTCGGTGAGGTCAACACCTCTCGCCATCCCGGTCACCCCCGCAACCGGGTGCATGTGCGAGTCGGTGAATCCCGGCAGGATCGCCGCCGCACCGAAGTCGACGACCTCCGTTCCGGGGCCGCGGTAGGCCGCGAGGATCTCGTTTCCGCCCACGGCGAGGACGCGGCCGTCGCGGACGGCGACGGCTCGGGCGTCGGGGCAGTGCTCGTCGAAGGTCTCGATGTGGGCGGCAAGGTAGATAGCGTCGGCGGTGGCGTTCGGGTTCCCGGTCATTGGAAGGACCTCAATTCGGGTTGGCGGCGGATTGGGGAGCGGGCACACGGTCCTGCTGACTGCCGCCGTACTCGCTCACCCCGCTGCGCCGCGAGATCAGCAGCAGGATCACGCCCGCGATGACGCTGGGCACGGCGACGGTCAGGCCGAACACGAGATAGGAGACGCTGCTGATCAGAGCGCCGCCGACGACGGGGGCGAAGGCGATCCCGACGATGTAGACGCTCTGCACGAGAATGCCGACCCGGCCGGACAGCGCCATCCGGGCTGCCAACCCGAACACCAGGGACAACACGGCTCCGTACATGACGCCCCAGATGATGAGGGCTGCGCCGTAGGCGACCGGGTCCGTCGACGTGACGATGAGGAACTTGCACACCGTGCTGACGACGAGGATGGCCAGGATCGACCATGACCGCCCGATCTTCTTGAGCGCGATCGGCGTGAGCAGGGCGCCGGCGAGCCCACCGACGATCTTCAGCGAGAGCAGCTGCGACGACGTGCCCGCACTCAGCCCGACGTGGACGGTCGCTAGGTGCTCGGTCATCGAATAGACCATGTCCTCGGTCAGCGACCACGCTCCGAAGACCAGCGCGAGGGCGATGGCCGACGCGCCGAAGGGATGATCCGCGCCCCTCACCTTAGGGGTGCTCGTGGGCAGGTTGGGGAGAGCGCCGGCCAGGCAGGTTCCGACGATTCCGAAACAGGCCAGTACGAGCAGGACGTTTCGCAGGTCGTTGCCAAGGAACGGCACGATGGCCAGGAGAAGTGCGGCGGTCAACCGATTGACGATCACCACCGTGCTGGTCGTCTTATCGGGATCGACGGTGGCGGATGACGCCGCGGTTCCCGCCGCGATCACGGTGCCGCAGCCGATCCCGCCGAGAACGATGCCGATGGTCACCGGAACGGCCTGCGATGCCATCGCCGCGAGTCCGAATCCGGCGGCGATCGTCAGCAGGCCGACCCGGGCTATTCGCGGCCGGTCGCCTGTTCCTACGAACCTGTTCGCGGTGAAGAGGGCGAGCGCCGTGCCCAGGGACATGCCGGTGGCCACGGCCCCGGCCTGAGTGACGCTCATGCCGAGGTCGGCGACCAGTCCGCCGATGATGACGGGTACCAGGTTGGCCGCGAGGTACGCGATCACCGAAGTGCCGAGGAAACTGGTGACCACACGCGGTGTCAGCGACGCAAGTGCATGGTTCATGGCACTCTCCCGTGGCTCCGGGTGTCGGGAAAGCCGGAGGCCAGCCCATGCGGGATCGATCCCGCAAAGTGGTGGAAGCGTAAAGGGCGGAGTGTGATTCACGCAACCCCTCTTCCGAGTGCCACGGGAAGACGCCCCGGAGGGGCGAGGAGCCCGCCCCGAAGCCGGCGGCGTCGACCGCTCCCCGGACGGTGTTATCTTCTCGGTATGGCTCGTCCACGCCTCATCGACGTTGCGGCTCGCGCGGGCGTATCCCGCACCGCGGCCTCAGCGGCGCTGGGCGGCTACGGACGTGTCGCCGAGTCCACCCGGGCGCGGGTCAAGGAGGCCGCCGAGGCTCTCGGCTACGAAACGAACAGGGTCGCCCGTGACCTGCGCACCCGGCGGGCCAGCGCGATCGGCCTTTACCTCCCCAACGGCTCCTCCGGGCACGCCTACTACATGGAGTTCGCCTTCGGCGCGGCCGAAAGGGCACGAGCGGCGCAGTATCCCGTGGTCCTCCTGGCCGCAGGAGAGTCGGACTCCGCCCTCGCACGCGACCTCGTCGGCGGCTACGTCATCGTCGACCCCCTCGACGATGACGACTTCGTCCATCGGATCATCGGCCAGGAAAAGCCCGTGATCAGCGGTGAGGCCCCGGAGAACCCGGAGTCCGTCACGGCGGTCGTGGCCGCCGACCACCACACCATGATGGGCCGGGTGCTCGACCACCTCGATGCTCAGGGCGCACGGCGGCCTGCTCTGATATCCCCCCCGCAGACTTCTTCCTGGGCCCGGCAGATCAACTCCGCTTACGAAAACTGGTGCCTCGCGCACGCGAGGAAGTCGGCCGTCACCGTGGCCCCCTTCATCGCGGACCCGTCCGCTATCGGTCCTCCGCTGCAGAACCTCTTCGACGGGCCGGAGAAACCGGATGCCATCGTTTGCGCGCAGGACGAAATCGCGGCGGCCGTCGCCGGGATCCTCGGCGGATGGGGGTACGTGATAGGGACGGACCTGCTGCTCGTGTCCTATGTCGACAGCCTGTCGAACCGCCTCAATTCGCCCCCCATCACAGCCGTCGATCTGCGCCCGCGTGAGCACGGCGCCCACTGCGCCGAACTCCTCCTCGACGTGCTGCGGGACGAGGCACCACGGGACGGCGCACCGGCCATCGTGGCACACGACATCGAGTTGTACGTGCGCACGTCGACCACCGGCTCGCCTCGCACATCCTGACCCGGTTCACCAGGAGAGAGTGACCCTCTACTACTGACGTTGCGGCACGCGCACCACTGACATTCGCGAGACCGTCAACACATTCAGAACAGTCCCGCCCGCAGCGACCACACAGATCAACATGCTCTTCACCGGCGTGTCGGATGAGCGTGTGCACGGTGACGGGGCTGGCCGGGTGTGGTCACGACGCATGTCGGGCCGCACCGCGAGGCCCGGCGCCACTGGCGTGTGATAGTGGCGGAGAGTCTTCTTCGATCCGTGCGAATGCCGCCTGATCTGGACCCATGGAGGCTGGCAGTCACGGCTGGCTGCCCGGTCCTGGGAAGTGACTATCGGGAAGGCGGACGGTAGCGGGCCCACTTGCCGCCAGCGATCTGCGTCCACGGCTCCGCCGTGCCCGGCGCGAGCCCGAGTAGACGCCGGTCTTTTCAAAATCGCCGCACTCGGCCGCTATGCGAACCCTCCCGGTGAGGGATCCTCGGATCCCTTCGCCTGAGAAGGTAGCTCACGTGGTCGCCGCTTCGCGGCCCGCTTTCGCCCTTCGGTCATGCGGGGACGCCGGCGTCACCTCGCGGCGGGTCCGCGCATCGAGGCCGGTCCACTCTTGTGGAAACGGCCTCTTTTCCGGTTGTCCGGGCATCAGCCTGCTATACGATTCGATTGCCCCCCTGAGGTACGGAAGAGGCTGCTATATGGCGCATGACGGCGAGGACCAGCGCGAATTCCCTCGGACGACACAGCCCAGATTCGCCGACATCGACGTGTCCACCCCCACCACGGCGCGAATCTACGACTGGATGCTGCACGGGAAGGACAACTTCGAGGCCGACCGGCAGGCCGGCCGCGCCTTTCTCGAAGTCGCCCCGCAACTCCGCCCGATCGCCCACGACAACCGGGCGTGGCTGGCACGGGTCGTCACCTGCATGAGCACGGAGATGGGCATCGACCAGTTCCTCGACATCGGGTCGGGGCTCCCCACGGCGGAGAACACCCACCAGATCGCCCAGCGCGCCAACCCCGACGCCCGCGTGGTCTACGTGGACAACGACCCCGTCGTCCTGGCGCACGGCCGCGCGATCCTCGCCGACAACGCCAACACCACCGTCACCACCGCCGACATCCTCGATCCCAAGGCCGTCACCGACAGCCCCGACACCCGACGGCTGATCGACTTCTCCCGGCCCGTCGGCGTGCTCCTCATCGCCCTGACCCACTGCCTCAAGGACGAACCCGACCCCGGCGGCCTCATCGGGCAGGTGGTCGACGCGCTCCCCTCCGGCTCCTACGTCGCCTACTCCCACATCGTCTCCACCGACGCCGAGGCCGCCGAGCAGCTCACCGGCACCGTGCTGCAGGCCACCCACGGCCGCTGGGGCCGCGTCCGGCGCCCGGAAGAGGCCGTCGCCTACATCGAACGGCACGGGCTCGAACCCGTTTCACCGGGATTCGTCGACATCCGGACCTGGCGCACCGACGACCCCGACGTTCCGGAGGAACCCATCTGGGAGATCGGCGGACTCGCCCGCAAGCCCTGACGCGCCGGTGACCGGAGCCGGGGCGGGGCGCGGGGACGCCGTCACCGGGGCCGCAGTTCGCTGGCGAGGAAGCGGTGCAGATGGCATCGGGCGGCCTCGGCGTTCAGCGGCGGGGCCCCGCGTATCCAGCGCAGGGCCAGGCCGTCCACCAGGGCGACGAACCGCACCGCCGTCTCGTCGGCGTCGTCGCACTCGAACTCTCCGGCGTCGCGTCCCCGCATGATGAGCGACCGGAGCTCCTCCGACCAGTCGAGGTAGCGTTCCGACTGCCGCCGGGCGAACTCCTCGTCCCGGTTGCCCGCGGCCCAGTAGTCGAACCACAGCCGCCAGTGGCGCTCGGTGTCCTCGGTGAACAGCGCGTCGATGAGCATGCGCAGTCCGTCCGCCGGGCTCGGCGTCTCGCGCATGGCGGAGGTCAGCGGGGCGTAGTAGCGCTCGATCTCCAGCACCATGGCCTCGGAGAGGATCTCGCGGACCCCGCTGAAGTGGTAGGTCACCGTCCCCACCGACACCCCGGCGGCCGAGGCGATGTCGCGCACCCCGACGTCGTTGACGCCCTTGGCCGCGATCAGTGGGAGCGCCGCCTCCAGCACCAGGCGCCGCCGGACCTCGGTGGGCTGGCGGGTGCGCGACTCCGGGGCGACGGCCCGCCTGGGCCGGCGCGCCCGCGTTCCCGCGCTCTTGGGGCTCTCCTCGCTCATCCGGCGGTCCTGGGGATCTCGCGCTCCCACTCCCGCTGCGCGACCACCTCGTCGCCGGAGCAGGCGGTCAGGTCGCTGCGGACGATGAAGGCGTCCGCGGTGGCCCGCAGTTCGGTCCTCGTCCGCACGGACGTCTCCCACCCCTCCCGCCGCAACCGGATGTGCCACTGCGAGTCTGCCACGGCGCTCAAGGGGTCGCCGCTGCGGATCCGGTAGGTCTCCAGGGCCTGCTCGGTGTACTCCAGCCCGTCGGGAAAGGTGCGGGAGCCGCCGTAGTTGGGGTCGACCTCCAGGGTCCACTCTCCCCTCTCCACGTCGTGGCTCACCCTCCTCTCCGGGCGGCGTTCGCCTTCGGCCACGGTCACGGGGATCGGCCGGGCCTGCTCGGGGGCTTCGAAGACGACGGGGGCGCGGCCGGCGTCGGCGGCGGGATCGCGTTCGGGAAGCGCGAGCGCACTCCGCGCGGCCCACAGGGTCAGGCGCGCGGGTTCTCCGTGCGGCCAGACCCACGGCCAGTAGGCGGTGGAGACCGCCACGCGGATCCGGTGCCCCGGCGGGAAGGCGTAGCCGGTGCCGGACAGCTCGACCGCCACCTCCTCGGGGCGGCCGGGCTCCCACGGCTCGCGGCGGTCCCGGCCGTTCCTGCCCGCGAGGTTGAGCACACCGCGCGCGACCAGGGTGGAGGCGCCGTCGGGGGCCACGTCGCACAGGCGCACGACCACGTTGGCGCGCGGCACGTCGCAGTCCATCCGCAGCCGGACGCGGGGCCGCCCGAGGACCTCCACCCGCTCCTCCAGGGGCGCGGAGTCGAAGCAGGCGGACCGGCCGTCGTCCTCGCGCTGGTCGGGAGGCAGGTCGGTGGCGTTGCCGAACGGGAAGAAGCGCCCGGCGTCGACGCCGGTGTGCTGCGGGCTCGCCACGGTGACCGTGCCGTCGTCGGCGGCGGCGTGCGGCCGCAGTGCGCCGTCGAGCGCGCGGTCGCGCCACGTCACCGACCGCGCGGGCCAGGCGTCGTCGCCGACCCAGCGCCCGGGGCGCTCGGCGTAGTGGGTGCGCGGCGGTACGGGCTCCTGGATGTAGGAGCGCAGTAGCGGGACGTCCATCGCCCCGTTGTCGGCGTCCTTCAGCCAGTGGTCCCACCAGCGCAGCGTCTCCTGCAGGAAGCCGATGGCGGGGCCGGGGGGCCGCTCGATGTCGGGGTACTGGTGCGCCCACGGCCCGATGAGGCCGCGCACGGGGCCGGGCAGGTGTTCCACCAGGCGCAGCACGGTGTCGCGGTAGGGGTCGGCCCAGCCGCCGACCGCCAGGACCGCGGCCCGGATCGAGTCGTAGTCCTCGCAGACGCTGCCGTGCCGCCAGTAGTCGTCACGCTCCTGGTGGGCCAGCCAGGTGTGCAGGAACGGCTCGATCTCCCCCAGCCGTTTGCGCCACATCGGCAGCCAGTCCTCCCCGGTGACCCGAGGGTCCGGTGGGCGCGCGGTGAAGGCCAGCATGGTCCCCGACCAGGCGGCCATGTCGATGCCGAGCACGGCGCCACCGGTGTAGTGCACGTCGTTGTCGTAGCGGTCGTCGGTCGAGCAGACGGTCACGATCGCCTTGAGCGGTTCCGGCCGCAGCGCCGCGACCTGCAGGGAGTTGAACCCTCCCCAGGAGATGCCGAACATGCCGACCCCGCCGGTGCACCAGTCCCGCGCCGCCAGCCATTCGATCACCGCAACGGCGTCGTCGAGCTCCTGGGGGGCGTACTCGTCGTGCATCACCCCTTCGGAGTCGCCGCTGCCGCGGATGTCCACCCGCACCGATGCGTAGCCGTGGCCGGCGTACCAGGCGTGCCGCTGGGAGTCGCGCGGGGCGGTCCAGTCGCCCTTGCGGTAGGGCAGGTATTCCAGCAGCGCGGGGACGGGGTCGCGGTCGGCGTCGACCGGCCGCCAGATCCGCGCGTGCAGCCGTGTCCCGTCCCGCACCGGTATCCACGTCTCCTCGACGCGCACCTCCCGGTCGAACTCCTCCCGGTACCTCACCCTTCTCCCTCGCTTTCCGTGTCCCACCGCCGGATGCGGTGGCCGCCTCCGCGGTCGATCCAGTCGTCGTCGCCGGCGGCGCCGGGATCGGCGACACCGCACGCGTCCTTCGCCGGGCCCGGGTCGGCGCGTCCGGGGCGCGCCGCCGCGGGGTCCGGCTCCAGTACGGCGTCCAGCAGCCGCCGCGTGTAGGGGTGGTTCGGCCCCGCGAACACCGCCTCGGTGGGGCCCTCCTCCACGATCCGGCCGTGGCGCAGCACGGCGACGCGGTCGGCGATCCCCCGCACCACGGCCAGGTCGTGGCTGATGAACAGGAACGCCAGGTCGCGCTCGCGCCGCAGGTCGTCGAGGAGGCGCAGCACCGCGGCCTGCACCGACACGTCCAACGCGGTGGTGATCTCGTCGGCGATCACCACGTCGGGTCCCCCGGCCAGCGCCCGCGCGATGCCGATGCGCTGGCGCTGGCCTCCCGACAGCTGCGCGGGCAGCCGGTCGGCCAGGTCCGGATCGAGCTCCACGTCCCTGATCAGGGCCCGGGTCCGCTCGTCGATGTCGTCCCGCCGCGCGCCGCCGAAGAAGCGCAACGGCCGCCGCACCGCCTCGCGGACCGCACGGCGCGGGTTGAGCGAGGTGTCGGCGTTCTGGAACACCAGTTGGACGCGGCGCCGCAGGGGCAGCGGACGCCTGCGCGCCGGCGCGGAGAGATCCCCCGATGCCGCACCGTGGCAGCGCATGCCGCCCGACATCGGCGCGTGCAGGCCCGCCAGCGACCACGCCAACGTCGACTTCCCGCTGCCGGACTCCCCGACCAGGGCGAGCGCCTCACCTCGGCGCAGCTCCAGCGTGACGCCGTCCACGGCCGGCCGCGCCGCGGAGCGGTCCCGGCGTCCGCGGCCGCCGCCGTAGCCGATGCGCACGTCGTCGAGGCTGACCACGGCAGGCGCCTCGTCCCTGGGCGGACGGGACCGGATCGTCCGGGACCCGTCCTGGGCGACCTCCACCAGGCCGCCGTCGCCGATGCGGGGAACGCTGGCGAGCAGCCGCCGCGTGTAGGGGTGCGAGGGCGAGGCGAACAGGGTCCCGGCGTCGGCCGCGTCCACGACGCGGCCCTCACGCATCACCAGGACGTGGTCGGCCATCCGCGCGACCACCCCGAGGTCGTGGCTGACCAGGACGGTCGCCAGAGCGAGTTCACTGCTCAGCGTCCGCAGCAGCTCCAGGACGCCCTTCTGGGTGATGACGTCCAGGCCGGTGGTCGGCTCGTCCAGCACCAGCACCCGGGGCCGCGCCGCGATCGCCATGGCGATGGCCACGCGCTGCTGCTGGCCGCCGGAGAGCTGGTGGGGGTAGCGCTCGGCGATGACGGCGGGGTCGGGGAGCCGCACCTGCGCGAGCAGGTCGATCACGGCGGAACGCCTGCGCGCGCGGTCCCGGCCGCGCAGGGCCTCGGCGATCTGGCGCCCCACGCGCATGGACGGCGTGAGCGCGTGCCCGGCGTTCTGACCGACCATGGCCACCGTCCGGCCGCGCAGCCCGCGCAGTTCCCCGCGGTTCAGCGCGAAGACGTCGCGCCCGGCCACCCGCACGCTTCCTCCCGTGACCCGCGACCCGTGCCGCAGATGCCCCAGGAGGGTGCCCGCCACGGTCGTCTTGCCGCTGCCGGACTCCCCGACGATCGCCAGGGTGCCTCTGGAGGCGACCTCGAAGGAGACCTCCTGGGCGACCGGCACGTCCGAACCGCCGGAGCGGTAGGCCACCGACAGCTCCCGCACCGAGACCGCGGGGGACGCGTCGCCGTTCGCGGCCATCAGGCCACCTCCTTCACGCGGTCGACGCCCCAGGCCTTGGCGAGCCCGTCGGCGGCCAGATTCAGACCGATCACCAGTGTGGCCAGGGCGGCGATGGGGGCCAGCGTCGCCATCGGCGCCACGGTGATCGCCGTGCGGTTCTCCGACACCATCAGCCCCCAGTCCGGGCTGGGCGGGTTCGCGCCGAACCCCAGGAACGACAGCGAGCTGATGAGCAGCACGACCCAGGAGGTCCGCATGGCGAACTCCACGCACACCACGTCGGCGATGTTGGGCAGCACCTCGCGCAGGAGGATCGACCGGGTGCGCTCGCCCCGCGCCCGCGCGGCGGTGACGTAGTCGGCGGGGACGACTCCCTGCGCCGCCGCCCGCACCACGCGGGTGACCTGCGGGGCGTAGATGACGGTCACCGCGAGCACGATCACCGCCGCGCCGGCCCCCAGCACCGACACCACGACCAGCAGCGCGAGGATCGGCGGGATGGCCAGCACCGCGTCGAGCAGGCGCATCACGACGCCGTCCAGCCGACCCCCGCGCAGCGCGACCACGCACCCGAGCACCGTGCCCAGGCCGACGGCGCAGACCGTCGCGGCGAAGGAGACGGTGAGCGCGTACCGTCCGCCGTGCAGCGTCCGGGACAGCACGTCGCGCCCGTACTGGTCGGTGCCGGCCCAGTGCTCCCAGCCGGGGCCGAGCAGGGCGGCGGAGGCGTCGTTGTGGACCGGCGAGTAGGGGGTGAGCAGCGGGGCCAGCAGCGCGACCAGCAGGTGCAGCGCGATCAGGGCCAGGCCGGCCGTCGCCGAGCGCGAGGAGCGCGCCGCGCGCAGGGTCCGCCGCATCGCCCCGGACCGATGCGGCCCGGTCTCCTTCGGCGTGGTCAAGACGTGCTCCTTTCCCGGGTGCGCAGCCTCGGGTTGAGCGCCATCGCGCCCAGGTCGGCCGCGAGGTTGCACACGACGTAGATCAGCGCGCTCAGCACCGCGATCGCCTGGAGCACCGGCAGGTCGCGGCTGTAGACGGCCTCCAGCATCAACTGTCCGATCCCGGGGTAGTTGAAGACGTTCTCCACCACGACGACCCCGCTGACGAGCCAGGCGATGTTCATCGCGATGACGTTCAGGGTGGGCAGGAGGGCGCTGGGCAGCGCGTGGCGCGTGACGATCCGCCAGGTGCCGAGCCCCTTCAGCCGCGCGGTCGTGACGAACTCGCCGGCCATGACGTCGATGACGCTCGTGCGCGCCATGCGGACGATGTAGGCGGTCATCACCACCGCCAGCGCCATCGCGGGCAGCCAGACGGCGGGGAGCAGGTCGGTCATGGGCGCGCCGGCCTCGTCGAGGACCACCGCGGGCAGGACCGGAACGGTGATGGACAGCAGGAGCACCAGCAGCGTGGCGACGACGAACTCGGGCACGCTCATGCCGATCAGGCTCACCCCGGAGATGAGCAGGTCGGGCCAGCGGTCGCGGTACAGGCCGGCCACGACCCCCAGAACGATGGAGGCGGTGATCGCGGTGAACACGGTGACCACGGCGATGAGCAGCGTGTTGCGCAGGTGCAGCCCCACTTGGGCCGACACCGACTCGCCGGAGGTCAGCGACGTGCCGAAGTCGCCCTGCAGGGCGTTGCCCACCCAGGCCAGGAAGCGCTGTGCGGCGGGCTGGTCGAGATCGAGTTGGGCGCGCAGAGCGGCGACCGCCTCGGGGGTGGCGTCCTGGCCGAGGACCTGGGTGGCGACGTCACCGGGCAGGGCCTGGACGGCGAGGAAGACGAGGACGGCGGAGAGGGCGATGGTGGTGGTCGCCGACAGCAGCCGACGGCCGATGAAGGCGATCATGACTGCGCCCGCAATCCGATGTTGAGGTAGTCGAATTCGAAACCGGTCTCCCGGTAGTTGAGGACGTCGCGGGAGATCCCGACCAGGCGGTCGGCGAACATCGGCGTCATCGCGCCGCCGTTGTCCACGATGTGGCGTTGGGCGTCCTGGTAGAGGGTGCGGCGTCGGCCGGTGTCCCGGGTCCGCCGCGCGTCGTCCAGCAGCGCGTCGAACCCCTCGTCGGACCAGGCGGTCTCGTTGTAGCTCGACCCGCTGCGGAAGATCTGGTTGAGCATCTGGTCCACCGGCCTGCCCGTGTACCAGTACGTCGCGCACAGCGGCTTCTTCATCCAGATCCGGGTGTAGTAGGAATCGGCCGAGGCCGTCCGCACGTCGACGGTGATACCGGCTTCGGCGGCGGACTCCTTGTAGGCCAGTGCCATCGGGGTGAACACGGGGTCGTAGCTGGAGGTGTGCAGGTCGATCCTGAGATCCTCGCGACCGGCCTCCTTGAGCAGGGCGCGCGCCCTCTCGGGGTCGCGGTCGACGCTGTAGTCGGTCCAGGAAGGGTCGTTCGGGGGAACCGGATTGTCGTGCCCTTCCACGCCGGTGCCCTGCAGGGCCGTCTTGAGCACGGCCGTGGGGTCGTAGGCGAGCTTCATCGCCTGGCGCACCCTGGGATCGGTGAACGGCTCCTGCGTACACAGCATCGGCAGCACGTACCACTGGGCGTTGGTGGACCTGGCGATGGTGGCGCGGGAGGAGGCGCTGATGACGCGTGCGGTGGCGAAGTCGAGGTTGGTCTGGGAGAGCAGGTCCACCTGGCCGGCGAGCAGGGCGTTGGTGCGCGCCTGGACGTCGGCCACCGAATAGAACTCGATGGCGTCGAGGACGGGGCGGCCCTCCCAGTGCTCGGGGAAGGCCGTCAGCCGGCCGCGGCCGGCCGGGGCGAACGACTCCAGGCGGAACGGACCGGTCCCCACGCCGCCGCGGCCGATGGAGCCGCCGCTGCCCTCGGGGATGACGTAGCAGTTGTAGCCGGTGAGAAGGCTGGGGAACTCGAAGTTGGGGGACGACAGCTCGATGACGAGCGTGCGCTCATCGGGCGCTTCGACGCTGCCGGGGTCCAGCAGGGGTCCCAGGACGCCCGCCTGGGGTGAGGCGACCTCGGGATCCACCAGTCTGCGCACGGTGTAGGCGGCGTCGGCGGAGGAGAACGGCCGCCCGTCGTGGAAGGTCACGTCCTCGCGCAGCCGGAACGTCCATGTCGTGCCGTCGGGGGAGGAGTCCCATTCGGTGGCCAGATCCGGGGCGACTTCGCCGTCGGGACCGACGCGGACCAGGCGGCTGTAGAGGGCGCCCAGGTACTCGTAGGCCGACAGGGAGCTCGCCGGGTCGAGGGTCTCGGCCTGGGAGGCGGGCGGCCGGGCGATCCGCAGCAGCCCGCCGGGGGCCGGCGTTCCCGTGGCCGCGGTGGAGGAGATCGCGGTCGCGGCGCCGCCCTGCTGGGAGCAGCCCGTGGCCAGGAAGGCCGCGCCCAGCGCTCCGAGGCCGCCGAGCAGGACTGATCGCCGCGGCGGCCCCGCGTGCCCGGGTCCCTGACCCCTCGTATCCGACATGCGTCTCCCTCACTCGCGTGGCTTCGAGCGGTCGGTGCAGTTAATCGTTCAGATGAACGATTGAGTTCGACGACGGAACGATAGTGAGGTGCGTGAACGTCTTTCAAGTGGCGGATCAGGGGAATCCCGCTTCGGGGCGGCCCGCGGGCGGCCTCCGCCGCCGACGCGCCGACGGCGGTCCGGAGCCTCCCGTATCGGCGTCGTCATCCCAGGTCAGAACGCCATAAACAGGGCCACGGCAGCGGGGCGCGCCCGCGGTGCCACCGGCCGCTCCCGGGGTCGGACGGCACGGAATTCGTGAATCGGGTCACAACGGGCTCAGATCAGACCGGTGGACCGCTGAATCGCGCGGGGCCGGAGTCCCTGCCGAGGTCTGCGGAAGTCGGGTGGTGTGGTCGACGGCCGGAGTGTCCGGGCGGCGGGCGGCCTTGGACGGAACCCGTCACCCGGCCGACCACACGGCCGCACAGCACACCTCGGCCGCCGACCACCACCCCCACGCGACCAGGAAAACCTCAGTAGGTTTCGGGGCGCCACTCGTTCCGGCATCCATCATGCGCGGGGGGCTACCAGTGCGCGGGGCGGGTGAGGGTCGGGGGCAGTCCGGTGGCCGCGTCGCCCTTGGCCGCGTTGAGCTGGGACTGGGTGAGGAAGATGCTCCCGGTCAGATCGGCGCCGCTCAGGTCGGCGTCACGGAAGTCCACCCCGATCAGGTCGGCTTCCCTCAGGTCGGCGCCGCTGAGGTCGGCCGCGATGAGGTAGGCCCCGCGGAGGTTGGCGCCCCGCAGGTCGGCGCCCCTGAGCCGGGCCCCGATGAGGTCGGCTCCCCTGCGGTTCTTCTTCCCGCGGCCAGGGACGCCCGCCCGCACCAGTTCGCTGGTGCGCAGCAGCAGGGCGTTGACGTCGTGCCGCAGCGCCGCCACGTCCAGCTCCGCGAGTGCTTCGGCGCTGCCGCGGGTGAGGCGGTCGACGTCGTCCAGCGCGCGGCGGAGGTCGCCGTGGACGGGGCGGGCCCGCGGCAGCTCCAGGGCTTCGCTCAGGTACCAGAGCAGCTCGTGGAGCTGCCGCATGACGGGAAACACCTGGAACATCGGCCCTGCGGTGTCGGGCGCCCGCCGCCAGTCCCGCCCGCCGAAGGTGACCTGGGAGACCTTCTGCCCCGCGCCGAAGCAGTCGAAGACGGCGCAGCCGGGAAAGCCCCGCTCGCGGAGGTGCGCGTGGATGCCGCAACCGAAGTCGGCCTGCAGGTTCGAACACGGCTGCCCGGCGTCCTTGTCGACCGCGAAATCGGCCGAGGCGGCGAAGGGCAGGGCGACGCAGCACAGCCCGAAGCAGTTCGCGCAGTCGGCTTGCAGATCGAGCCCGCCTCCGCCGGTGGAGGGGGTCTGGTGCTTCCGGGACAACGTGGGTGGTCTCCTGCCGCAGGGTGAGCACGACTTCCCGCCGCGCTCCGGGACGGGCCTCCATTCTCGCCGATCGGGCGGTGCCGAACGGCCCCGGACGGGTCCGGGTGCGCCCGTGGGAGGAGTGGCTGGCCGACAGCGGCGTCGGCGAGGCCGACCGGACCGACGAGCCCGGCGTCCCCGGCTCGCCGCACGGCGCCGACGCCTGACCCCGGCGTCCGCGACCGATGTTCGACGATCGCGTTCGCACAGGGGGTCGGCTGTCGCAGTGCGCGCAGCGTCGGCGGCACGCACAAAGCCGCATCCCGACCGCCGCATCACCCACACCCCCGGCCACGCCCCTCCAAGACCCGCACGGACACGTTGCCGGGCGGCACCGCGCGACCGGTGGGCGGTCCGGCCGCGCGGCGGCCCCTACTCGCCGGGCTTGAGCGGCGCCAACGGCCGCCCGTAGGCGGGCGGCGGGTCCTGGAGCTGGGCCTCCAGCAGCCCCGCGTCGTCGCCGTGCAGCGTCGGCGCCCACGGCGAGCCCGGCGTCCGGTTGGTGGCGACCCAGGCGGCCGACCGGCCCCGGTCGTCGCGGGAGCGCCAGACGCGCCAGTTCGGGTACTCGCGGTTCAGCCGCTCCAGCGTGCCGTCGTCGGCGACCCAGCCCGCCGCGTCGCGCATCGTGGCGTGGTCGGGTCCGGTCCGGCCGGGAACCGCGCCGTACCAGCGCGGGCGGCCGCTCGCGGACTCCGCTGCGCTGCGGCGGCCGACGCGGCCGAGCAGGAACCCCCGACCGGGCGTCTCGGAGGTGGTGACGAGGTGGTGCACCGGTTCGCCGCCGCGCGTCTCGGCGGCCTCGCCGGGGCCGGGGTGGATCCACACGCCCCGGGCGACGCGGACGGGGTTCACCGCGCCGCCTCCGTCCGGACCCGGGCGGCGGCGTAGGGCCGCACCACTGACGGACGCGCCCCGGTTGCGAGCACGAGCCCGAAGACCTCCAGGTCGTCGCAGGCAACCCGGTGGCCGTCGGCCCGGTGGCGGGCGCGGTAGGGCAGCGGATCACCGGCGAAGGTCACCTCCCAGCGGGAGGCGTGCCGCTCGGCCACGGCGGCGAACCCGGCGTAGTCCGGAATCCGCGGGACGGGCGCCGGGACGTAGGGCCGGGGCCGCGCCTTCGCCGAGGAAGGGGACGCCGGAGCGGCGGACCGGACGCCCCGGGCGTGCCGACCGGGCCGGTGGACGGTGAGCGTGACCGGCAGGAGCAGCAGCCACGGCAGCAGGAGCAGTGGGAATCGCATGGGACTCCTCGGATCGGGCCGGATGGGAGGTCCGGCGAACGTCATCAGGAGGTCTCGGGCACCGCGCGATCGGTGACCGCCAAGCCGCTGACCGCGCGGTGGTCCGAAGCGCGGTGTTCGGGAGGCTGGGGCAAACTAGCCATGTGACCGCCAATCGCTCTGCCAGCTTGGGCACCCCCCACAAGCCTCGACTTTAGGGGGCCTAAACACCGTGCGTGACGACAGTAACCCGCCTTTTCCGCGCGCGCAATAGGGGGTCTAAAGTTTGGGCAAAGCAATCGATAACGAGGGATCGCCTTGGACGCAAGGACGCTGCACGACATAGCCGCCCTATCGGATCCGCTGGAGAGAGCCCGGGCCGCGTCTGCGGCCATGGCCACCTTGCAGGGGCAGAGCGTCGAGCTGTCCCGTATCCGCAGGGGCGCCATCGTCGAGGCGCAGGAGAGCGGACTCCTGCAGGAGGACATCGCCCGGCACCTCGGTGTGACACCGGGCCGCGTGAGTCAGATGAAGAAGGCCGGCGCCGACCGGTCGGAGCACCAGGCTCCGACCGGCCCCGTCGGCCCGCGGCCGCGGGTGCTCGTCGAGCGCGCGCTGCCGACACCGCCGACCGTGCGCGGATCCAAGTCGCTCTATCTGACCGAGGCCGAGCGGCAGGGGCTCAAGCCCGAACGGAAGATGCTGTACGTGGGGCGCGAACCGGCGAACGAGCACGTCGCCGCAGGACTGCGCGTCGAACCCGGTGAGGACGTCATCGCACGCCGGAAGATGTTCTGGGCCAATGACGTGCCGGTCCGGATCTCGACGTCGTACTTCCGCCTCGACGTCGGGGAGAACACCCGCCTGGACGGCGAAGGGTTCGTGCTGCCGACGCTGCAGGCCGCCATCGAGGACCTGGGCCACGCGTTCGGCCACGCGACCGAGACGCTCACCGCACGTCCGCCGACGCCCTACGAGGCCGACCTGCTCGACGTGCCGGGCGAATGGGTCGTGCAGGTGCTGCGGGTGAGCGTGAGCACCGATGACGTACCGATCCACGCTTTGGAGACCATCTGTGCGGCATCGCGGCACGTCTTCCCGATCGGGCAGGTGGCAGGCTCCGACCAGTTCTGATCCCGAACACGAAACGGCCCCCGGAGTGTCTCCGGGGGCCGTTTCGACGTCCTGATGACGTTTCCCACGGCCATGCTATTCCTCTGCCAAGAACGGCGGTCGTCCTGGGTCGGTCGGCTTTCGCCACTCCCGGACCGGGCGGGCGCGGCGCAGGGCCTCGGCGAGGTCCCGGTGCGCGGCGGGGTCCACCACCGGGGGAAGGCGGTCGAAGAGGGCCGGGCGCACGTCGAGCAGCGACAGGGCGCGAGCGCCGTCGCCCATGTGCAGCAACAGCTCACAGCGCACCTGTGGCGAGATCTCGGGCCGGTGCGCCAAGACGTGCTCCAGCGCAGGGAGCAGGTGGTGGCGCCCGTCCGGCGCGATCCGAGCCGCCAGCCAATCGGGGTCCAGGCGCTGATTCAGCCCGCTGTCCCGGGCGTCGAACTCCAGCTCCAGCAGGACGGCCGTGGTCACCGACCGGAAGCGGCCGTCGATCCGTTTCGGCATGGGGACAAGCATCGCCGACCCCGATGTCCCGTTGACAGAGGAAAGGTGCGCCGAGCCCGAAACAGCCGGATCGAGGGCTTTTCGCCGTTCTGAGGAGTAGGCTCCCGCCTATGCCCCCCAACCAGACGGGACGGCGCTTCAACCTGGTGGCGATCCTGTCCTCCATGCTGGTCGTGCTGGCCGGATGCTCCTCGGCCCAGCCCTCTTCCTCGCCCTCGCCGTCACCCTCGGCCTCGCCGTCACCGGATCCGACCGAACTCGCCCCCGGCCTGTCCAGGTATGCGGGGTTCCCGTGCCAACTGCTCGACGAGCAGGAACTCGCCGACTTCGGGATCGTCTACGCCCCCCGCGAGATCGACCTGTCCGAAGGGCCCGCCACGTCGTGTTACTGGGTGACCTCGACCGATATCCAGCTCGGCTTCATTCCGTATCCCTCGGACGAGGCACGGAAGAACAAAACGGGTGATCCGGACGCCCGGCAGATCGAGATCGCCGGCTACTCCGCGGTCCAGACCGCCGACGAGGAGTCCTGCTACCAGAACATTGCACTCGGCCCCGACGACTCGTTCAGCACCTTGGTCAGCCGGGTCGAAACCGATGCCCCGGAGGACACGTGCGGAATCGCCACCTCGTTCACCGAGCTGGTCATCCTCAAGCTCCGCCGGATCTCCTAGCCCCGTCGCCAAAACGGTCGGGTGGCCGGTTCCGTCATCGCCGATCTTGAAGTTGTGCACCCTGAAACCGCCGAAATAACGTGCACGACTTCGAGATCGGCGGAGGTGCGCCTGATGGGTCATTCCCGACCTGCGGGTACGGGCACGGGCTCCTCTTCCTTCTCCTTCTTCGGGGCGCGGACCGCGGGATCGGAGCGCAGGTCCTTCCAGAAGGCGGCCAGGAGACCGGCGAGCACGATCAGGAACGGCGCGGAGGAGACGATGACCATCTGCTGCAGGGCTGCCAGCCCGCCGGAGAGCAGCAGGATGATCGCCAGCAGGCCCGTCATCGCCCCCCAGATGACCAGCACGCGGCGGCGGGGGCGCTGATCGCCGTCGGAGGTGAGCATGCCGAGCACGAACGTGTTGGCGTCGGCCCCGGAGACGAAGAACATCGCGGCGATCAGCACCAGCAGCGCCGTCGTCACCTCCGGCAGGGGCAGTGTGGCGAGCAGAGCGGGGAAGGCGTCATTGAGGTCCGCGGCGGCCGCCGCGCCGATGGCGCCCCCTTGGTGCAGGTCGGTGACGATCGCCGAACCGCCGAACACGGTGAACCAGGCGAAGAAGGCCAGGCTGGGGACGAGCAGCACCACGCCGATGAACTCGCGGATGGTCCGGCCCCTGGAGATCCGGGCGAGGAAGACGCCGACGAACGCGCCCCACGCGACCCACCAGGCCATCATGAAGTACGTCCAGGACTGCATCCAGCCGAGGTCGCCGAAGGCCGCTCCGCGCGTGCTCATGCGCACGAAGTCGCTGATGTAGGTGCCCACCGACTCGAGGAACAGGCTGGCGAGGAGCACGGTGGACCCGGCGGCGGCGACGAAGACGAACAGGACCACGGCCAGGGAGAGGCTGGTCTCGCTGAGGAAGCGGATGCCCCGGTGCAGCCCCGACACCGCCGACGCGGTGAACAGCAGGGTCGTGACGATGATGATCGCGATCTGGACGGTGGAACCGGACGCCGACCCGGTCACCCCGGCCAGGCCGCTGTCGATCTGCATCGCGCCCAGCCCCAGCGACGTGGTGGTGCCGAACAGCGTCGCGAACACGGTGAAGACGTCGATCGCCTTGCCCGCCGGGCCGTGGACCCGGCGGCCGAGCAGCGGGGTGAACAGGGAGCTGATCAGCCCCGGCCGCCCCTTCCGGTGCGTCGAGTAGCCGATGGCCAGGCCGAACACGGCGAAGACGGCCCAGGCGTGCAGTCCCCAGTCGTAGAAGGAGTACTGCAGCGCGAGCACCGCGGCGTCGTCGCCGCCCGGCTCGGCGAGGCCGTGCGGTGGCGTCGTGAAGTGGGAGATCGGTTCAGCGACGCCGTAGGAGACCAGGCCGATCCCCATGACCGCGCACAGGATCATCGCGATCCACGTGTGCGTCGTGAACTCGGGGCGGTCGGTGTCCGAGCCCAGCCGTATCCGGCCGTAGCGGCTGAACGCGAGGAACACGAGGAACACGAGCAGGAGCAGCGGGACGGTCAGGTAGACCCAGCCGAACTTCGCGGTGATCCAGTTCATGGCCGTGCTCATGGCGGTCGTCTGCGAGCCGGGGGAGAGAACGCCCCACAGCACGAACAGGGCCGACAGCGCCACGGAGAGCCAGAACACCGGGCCCAGCCGATTCAGCCGGTTCGTTAACGGGGGACCCGTCTGCGGTTGCACGATGCTGACCTCCGGAGGGCACTCGTGAAGGCACGGACCGGGAAGGTCGGCGCACATGGAAAAAGCACGGCCCACTACGCCGTGCGAGGAGAAACGCGGGGGTGAGGGAAGCCGGGCGCGCGGTCGGATGCGGCGGACCGCGCCGGTCGACGGGCCTGGACTCCGAGGAACCGCGTTGAAGGTCCCCGGTGACGTGCGGTGGCCATCGGCCCGTTATCAGCCATCCAATCTACCAGCGGTTTCGCGGAAGTGACGCGCCGGCGGAGCCGAACGCGTCACACACCGCGGCCGGAGGGGCGGAGGCGAAGAGCCGGTGGGGCACCTCGCCTCCGGGACGCTCCGGCGCTCAGTCGCGCGTCGCCTCCTGGGAGTCCTTCTTCCGGAGGGACGGGGACAGGCGGGTGAAGGCGCGTTTGGACGCCGGGCCGATGGCCGGGGCGGCCAGGAGCAGGGCCATGATCGCGAGCAGGATGAGCGAGGGGGTGCGCTCCAGGAAGATCCCCAATCCGCCGCCGGAGACCAGCAGGCTCTGGCGCAGGGTCTCCTCGGCGATCGGCCCCAGGACCAGGGCGATCACCGTGGCCGCCGGGGACAGTCCGTACATGCGCATGAAGAAGCCGAGGACGCCGCAGACGAACATGATGCCGACCTCGACGACGCTGGCGTTGACCGCGAAGGTGCCGAACGCGCAGAGGACGATGATCAGCGGGGCCAGCGTGCGGAAGGGCACCCTGGTGACGGATGCGAACAGCGGGATGCAGAAGATGTTCACCACCAGCAGCATCACGTTGCCGAGATACATGCTGGCGATCAGCCCCCAGGCGAAGTCGGGGTTGTCGCGCATCAGCAGCGGCCCCGGCTGCAGCCCCCACATCAGGAAGCCGCCCAGCAGCACCGCCGTGGAGGCCGAGCCGGGGATGCCCAGCGTCAGCAGCGGAACCATCGCGCCCGTGGACGCCGAGTTGTTGGCGGCCTCGGGCCCGGCCAGCCCCTCCATGGCGCCCTTGCCGAACCGGTCGGGACGCTTGGACAGCCCCTTCTCCATGCTGTAGGAGATCAGCGACGCCACCGTCGCGCCGGCGCCGGGGATCACGCCGAGCACGAAGCCGAGCGGGGTGCCGCGCAGGATCGGCCCGCGCGACTCGCGCCACTCCTGCCTGGTCGGCCAGAAGGGGCCCGAGCGGCGGCTCAGGGTGATGTCGGCGGCGCCCTCCCTGTGCCCGCCGCGGTACAGCGTCCACAGGATCTCACCGAGGCCGAACAGGCCGATGGCCACCGGAATGAAGTCGACGCCGTTGATGAGCTCGGTCGAGCCGAACGTGTAGCGCTGCTGGCCGCCGCCGACGTCGATCCCCACCGTGCCGATGGCGAACCCGAGCACGACCGACAGCAGGCCGCGCAGCCAGTTCCTGCCGACGAGGACGACGAGGGTGAGCAGGCCGATGACGATGAGCAGGAAGAGCTCGGGCGGCCCGAACGACGAGGCCAGCCCGGCCATCAGCGGGGCCGCGATCGTCAGGATGACGACGGCGATCGTCCCGGCGACGAAGGAGCCGACCGCCGCGATGATCAGGGCAGGGCCGGCGCGCCCTTGGCGGGCGAGCGGATAGCCCTCCAGGGTCGCCGGCACGCTCGCCGAGTCGCCCGGGGTGTTGATCAGCACCGACGTGATCGTCCCGCCGTACATCGCGCCGTAGTAGACGGCCGCCAGCATGATGATCGCGGTGGTCGGGTCCAGGCCGAACGTCAGCGGGAGCAGGATCGCCAGCCCCGCCGACGGCCCGAGGCCGGGGATGGCGCCGACGAACATCCCCACGAGCACGCCGACGCAGAGGAACAGCAGGTTCGTGGGGGTGAGCACGCCGGCGATGCCGTTCACCAGGTTGCCGAAAATGTCCATGGCGGGCTCCGTGGGCTCTGATCGAACTTCGACCGCCGCATTCGCGGGGTGAGGTGGAGTGGGATGAGGTGGGGTTTCCAGGGCTCGGATCTGCCATGCCGCCGGCGCTGCGCGCACTGCGCCGACCGACCCCCTGTGCGAACGCGGCCGCCGAACATCGGTGGGGGTTCGCCGGCTTCGCTAGAAGAGGGGGAGCAGGCCGGATGGCAGGGGGGCGTTGAGCCAGAGGACGAACACCGCGTACAGCGCCGCGGGGAACACCGCTCCAAGGACGACCGCGCGCACCGGGTGCCCCCGGTCGCACAGCATCAGCACCGCGATCAGGAAGAGCGATCCCGTGACGACCGCGCCCACCGGGACCAGCACGGTGACGAACGCCGCCAGCGCCAGGCACACGGCGACGACCGTCCAGGGGTGGCGCCGCTCCGCCTCCGCGGGCGTGCGGGCCGCGGTCTTGGGCAGCGCGCTGCCCACCGCGGCGAGCAGGCAGATGGCGAGGCCGAGGAGGCCGAGGACCCGCGGGAAGAACCCGGGGCCCACCCGCCCGGCGGCCGTGCGCCACTCCATCCCGAACGCCATGACCGTGTAGGCGCCCAGGACCAGGGCGAGGACGAGGTAGAAGACGGTCGCCCCGGAGACCCGGGGGCGGGCGCCCGCCGCGCGCCCGCCGCCGGCCGCCCCGCCGGCGTCCCGGTCCTCCGGAGCCGTGCGCTGGAACGGGATGCGCACCCAGGTGGCGGATGTCTTCGCCATCAGATGGCCCCCTGCTCCCGCAGCGCCTTCTCGAACTCGGTCCCGGTGGTCTCCAGGTAGGCGGTGAAGTCGTCGCCCCACCGGACGTCCTCGGTGAGGTGGTTCTTGTCCAGGTACTCCTGCCACTCGTCGGTCTCGACGACCTGCCGCATCGTCTCGATCCACCAGTCGCGCGCGTGGTCGGGGGCGTCGGGCGGCAGGATCAGCCCGCGGGGCATCGAGACCAGCCCCTCGTAGCCGAGCTCCTTCCCGGTCGGCACGTCGGGCAGGGCGTCGAGCCGCTGCTGCCCGGTGAAGAGCAGGGCGTTGACGTCGCCGCTCTCGACCTGGCCCATGATCGACCCCGGGTTGGAGACGATGGCGTCGACCGCGCCGGAGGACATCGCCGTCTGCAGTTGCCCTTCGTCGTTGAAGGGCACGTACTCGATCTCGTATCCGGCCTGGTCGGCCAGTGCGGCCTGCACGATGAAGTCGACGTTGACGGTGCCGATGCCGCCCACAGCGACGGTGCCGGCGTCCTCGGCGTGCTCGACCCAGGCGTCCCAGGTCTCGGCGCCGTCGGACCCCGGGGTCAGGAACAGGCAGTCGTCGGTGGCGAACAGGCCGACGTGGGTGAAGTCGGCGTAGGTCCACCCGGTCTCGGCCTGCAGCGGGGTGGTGATGAAGGAACCGGACGTCGTGGAGATGACGTAGGGGTCCCCGGCGTTGCTGAGGAGGTGCCCCCACCCGGTGGCCCCGCTGCCGCCCTCGCGGTTCTCCACGGCGATGTCCTGCGGGTAGAGCTCGTGCTGGTTGAGGATGTCGACCATGGTCCTGGCCATGATGTCGTTGCCGCCCCCGGGGCCGAAGGCGATCGTCCAGTCGAGTTCGCGGCTCGGGTAGTCGTCGGGGTTCTCCTGCACCGACGTTCCCGCGCCGCAGGCGGTCACGGTGGCGAGCAGCGTCACTGCCGCCAGCAGTCGTCGTTTCTTCGGCATTGCATTGCCTCCTCGGCCGCACGGTGCGCGTGGTGAGCTCGTCGTGGGAGGTGCGGAAAAGGGCCGGGTGCGCCCGGACGGGCGCGTCACGACCAGGTGAAGCGGGGCGGGCGCTTCTCGAGGAAGGCGCGCACGCCTTCGGCGTAGTCCTCGGTGTCGAACGAGGAGTTGCGCAGGTCCGTGGTCTCCTCGTCGTCGGCGCGCTGCCCGGCGACGATGCGGCGGACGATCTCCTTGGCCGCGCGGACGCTGAACTGGGCGCGGGTGCCCACGAGTTCGGCGAAGCCGTAGGTCTGCTCGGCCAGCTCATCGGGCTCGGCGACCACGTCGGCCAGCCCTGTGCGCAGCGCGTGCCCGGCGTCGACCTGCCCGCCCGAGAACAGGATCCACTTCGCCTGCGCCGGCCCCACGAGGTCCACCAGGCGCCTGGTGGATTCGAGGCTGTAGACGAGGCCGAGCTTGGCGGGGGTGATGGCGAACCGCGCGGCGGTGTCGCAGAACCGCAGGTCGCACGCTAACGCCAGGCCGCACCCTCCGCCGACGCAGTACCCGTGCACCATGGCGACGGTCGGTTTGGCCATGTCCTCCAGCGCGTGCTCCGCTGCGGCCACCTGCTCGTTGTAGGAGCGCGCGCTCTCGGCGTCGGCCCGAACGTCGCGGAACTCGCTGATGTCGGCGCCCGCCGCGAAGGCCTTCGTACCCGCGCCTCGCACGACCAGGACCTTGACCAGCGGGTCCTCGTCGATGCCGCGCAGGATCGCGGGGAGGTCGCGGTACATCTCCAACCGGATGGCGTTGCGGCTCTCCGGCCGGTTGAGCGTCAGCGTCGCCACGGAGCCCGAGCGCTCGACCTGAAGATCATCGGACATGGGTGCCTACCTCCCGTGCATTTCGGGGTGTTCGTCGAATGCGACGCCGTCGGCGTAGAGCGACGCGATCTCCTCACCGCTCAGGCCCGCGTCGGCGAGGACGTCGCTGGTGTGCTGGCCGAGCCAGGGCGCGGGGCCCCGGACGTCGAACTCCAGGGAGCCGAACTTGGCCGGCGGGGCGATGGTGCGCATCGGCCCGATGATCGGGTGCTCGACCTCTGTGATCATCCCCCTGGCGATGACGTGCGGGTCGGCGAGCGCCTCCTCGTAGGTGAGGACCGGTCCGCCGGGCACGCCGGCCTTGTCCAGGACCTCGATCCATTCGGCGGTCGGTCGGGTCGTCGTGATCGCCTCGATCTCGGATTCGAGCTCGTCGATGTGGTCCATGCGGGCCTGGAGCGTGGCGAACCGGTCGTCGTCCAGCCAGGCGGGCCGGTCCAGGGCGTCCAGGACGAGCCGGCGCCACAGGCGGTCGTTGTTGGCCCCGATCGTGACGTAGCCGTCGGCGGTCCGGTAGGCCTGGTAGGGGGTGGAGCGCCGGTGGCGGGTGCCGGTGGGCGCGGGCGCCTCGCCGCTGCCGAAGTAGGCGCCCGACTCCCACACCGTCCAGGCCAGGCCGGCGTCGACGAGCGAGATGTCGATGTACTCGCCCTCGCGGGTCGCGCGGCGCTTGAGCTCGGCGGCCAGGATCGAGTAGATCGCCGTCGCCCCCGCGGCGATGTCGTTGACGGCGATCCCGACCTTGGCGGGGCGGCCGTCGGGGTGGCCGGTCATGCGCAGGAGGCCGACCGCGCCCTGCGCCATGATGTCGAAGCCCGGGCGGTCGCGGTAGGGACCGGTCTGGCCGAACCCGCTGATGGAGCAGTACAGGACGGCCGGGTTGACCTCGCGGACGGATTCGTAGTCGATCCCGAGCCGCCCGACCACGCCCGGCCGGAAGTTCTCGATGACCAGGTCGGCCCGGGCGGCCATGCGCAGGAAGGCGTCCCTGCCCCGCGGGTCCTTGAGGTCCAGCGACACGCTGCGCTTGCTCCGGTTGGGCATCCCGAACGGGTAGCTCTCCCCGTTGACCTTCGGTGCCAGTCGGCGCGAGTCGTCGCCGGTCCCGGGCTGCTCCACCTTGACGACGTCGGCCCCCAACTCGGCGAGCACCATCGTGCAGTAGGGACCGGAGAGGAAACGGGTGAGGTCGAGGACCCGGAATCCGTCGAGCGGCTTCATCCGCACACCAACTTCCCGTAATGTGGGATAACATCCTGTATATTAGGAAAATACGATTGACGAGACGGCACCGTCAATGGGTCGGGAGAAGATGAGCGAGAAAACGGAACGCGGAACCGCGCGCGGCGCGCGCCAGGAACCTCGGGAAGGGGCCGCCGCGCGGTCGAGGGTGCAGTCGATCGACCGCGCCGTGCTGATCCTGCGGTGCTTCAGTCCACGCAGGCCCGAGATGGGCATCAGCGACCTCGCCCGCGCCACCGGGCTGTCGACCAGCACGACCCACCGCATCCTCGCGTCGATGCAGCACAACGGGCTGGTCCGGCAGACGCGGCAGCGTCAGTACGCCCTGGGGCCGCTGCTCGTCCAGCTCGCCAGGAGCGGGGCCTTCCCCACCACCCTGCGCGACGCGGCCCTGGGCGCGATGCGCGAGCTGCGCGCGCTCGTCGACGAGACCGTCGGGCTGCACGAGCTGCTGCCGGGCAACGAACGCGCAGTGGTCGACCAGGTCGAGAGCCACCACGCGCTGCGCCGCACCTACACCGAACTGGGGGTGCCGATCCCCCTGGTCTACGGCGCGCCGGGCAAGGCCATGCTCGCCTTCCTGGACCCCGCGGCGGCCGAGCGCGTCCTGGCCGGGCCGATCGATCCCGTGACGCCGACGACCATCACCGACCCGGAGCGGCTGCGGTCGGAGCTGGAGGAGGTGCGCGGCGAGGGGTACGCACTGTCCTTCTCCGAACGCACGCCGGGCATCCGCACCGTGGCCGCCCCCGTCTTCGACCACGAGGGCGGCGTGGTGGGCAGCATCAGCGTCAGCGCCCCGGAGGCGCGGATGCCCACGGAGCGCATGCGGGAGATGGGGCCGCAGGTGCGGCGGGTCGCCTGGTCGGTGTCGGAGGTGCTGGGCTGCGCGCGCGAGGCCGTGGCCCGGCGCGCGCAGTCCGCATGGCCGGTGTGAGACCGCCTCACTGATGTTCGACCATCGGTTCGCAGAGGGGGTCGGCTGCCGCAGTGCGCGCAGCGCAGGCGGCACAGCGGATCCGGACCCTGAAAATCCCACCTCGCCCCGCGAACGCGGCGGTCAAAGTCCGCTCAGGATCCCTGGACCACGGGGTTGGCCAGTTCCCCGACGCCGGGGATGCGGCAGCCTGCGACGTCGCCCGGCTTGAGCGGGACGGCGCCGGGGGTGCCGGTGGAGAGGATGTCGCCGGGGAACAGCGGCATGACCTGACTGTGGAACCCCACCAGGAACGCCGGCGAGTAGCGCATGTGCGCCACCGTGTTGGTGCGGTGCTCCGCGCCGTTGATCAGGGTCGTGACCGTGAGGTCGGCGATCCTCCCCGCCTGCGCCAGCGCCTCGGAGAGGGGAACGATCGCCGGCCCGAAGGAGAAGAAACCGGGGAAGTTCTTGCTCCGGGTGAGGAAGCGCGGGTTGCGGGCGAGGATGTCCTCCGCTGTCTGGTCGAGGACGGTGCACACGCCCCAGACGTGCTCCAACGCGTCCTCCTCGGCGGCGTCGCGGCACTCGCTGCCGATCACCAGCCCGAGCTCGGCCTCGGCGGTCACCCGCTCGCTCTGCCGCGGGAGGGGGATGGGATCGCCCGGCCCGATGACGGTGTGGTCGCCCTTCATGAAGGAGGCGGGCTCCTCCGGGACGGACTCGGTGAGGTCGGAGGCGTGCTCGACGTAGTTGAGGCCGATGCCCCAGATCTTGCGCGGCCGGCGGTAGGGCGCGCCGAAGACCGCGTCGCCCACGGGGGCGAACGCCGCGTCGGGCGCGGAGCGGACCGCGGCGGCGAAGTCCCGCTCCGGCACGTGCTCGATGATCCCCATCGTGGTGGCGGGCGCGTCCGGGAACAGGTCCCGGACCGCGGCCATGCCGCGCTTCTCGTCGACGGCGACGGGCGTCTCACCGTCAGCGCCCTTGATGGTCGCGAGGTACATGGTTCTCCTTCTCAGGTCCAACTCAGGTCCAAAGGGGTCTGTGATCTCAGCTCAAGGTCGGAGTCCGCGGTGACTGGGCGATCCCTGTGGGGGCCTTCGGCCGCACGAGAGGATCGCCCACCCGCACGCCCTCCCTCCTGGGGCCGGCCTTCACGACCCCCAATGGTCAAGGGTTGAAACTCAGGTTCGAAATCTACGGTGATAAACGTGTCGAAATACCGCTAGGGCAGGGTCGGGACGAGGCCGCCGTCGACCAGGAGGCTCTGGCCGGTGACGTAGCCGGCCTGCTCGCCGGCGAGGAAGCCGACCATGGCGGCCAGCTCCTCCGGTCGGCCGTAGCGGCCCGCGGGGATCGCCGCCTCCGAGGCGCTGCGGACCGCTTCGGCGGTGCCGCCCTCGCGGTCGGCCCTGCGCTCGTCGAGCAGGCGCACGCGCTCGGTGTCGATCCGGCCGGGGGAGACCATGTTGACGGTGATCCCGTCCGGCGCCAGGTCGGTGGCCAGCGACTTCACCAGCCCCGCGAGGGCGGGGCGGAACACGTTGGACAGCACGAGCCCGCCCAGGGGGCGGCGCACGCTCGACGAGCCGATGACCAGGACGCGGCCGAAGCCGCCCCTTCGCATGGCGGGGACCGCCGCCCGGATGGCGGTCACCGCGCTGCGCAGCGTCAGCGCGTAGGCGGTGTCCCAGTCGTCCATGTCCACGTCGCCGAAGTCGCCGGCCGGCGGCCCGCCGGCGTTCACGACCAGGACGTCGAGGCCGCCGAACCGGTCGACGGCCCCGTTGACCAGCCGGTCGACGTCCTCGGCTGCGGCGACGTCGGCGCGTTCGCCGGTGACGGGCCCCAGCCCGCCCAGTTCGGTCACCGCCGCGTCCAGCCGTTCGGGGTCGCGGCCGCAGACGGTCACCGCGTGTCCGGTCCGCAGCAGTTCGCCGGCGCAGGCCAGTCCCAGCCCGCGGGTGCCGGCCATGACGACCGCCGACCGGCGGGCGGTGTTGGCGGCGTTGGCGGCGTTGGCGGCGTTCACCATCGTGGTCCTCTCTCTCGTCCTCGTCGTCCTCGTCGTCGCCGAAAAAGCCCTCATCGGGTTGTGACCGCTGCGTTCGCGGGGCGACGTGGGACTTTCAGGGCCGGATCCGCGCTGGATCCGCTGTGCCGCCGGTGCGCTGCGCGCACTGCGACGGCCGACCCCCTGCGCGAATCCGGTCGTCGAACATCGGTCAGGCGGCGCTGACGGCGGCCGGTGTCCCGGGCACCGTGTAGCGCTCCACGGCCTCGGGGTCGAACCCGAACCCGAGCCCGGGGGTGCGCGGCAGCACCAGCTCGCCGTCGCGCACGGCGAGCTGGGTGTCGATGAGCGCGCGGAAGTTGAGGACCCGGTCATCGGGGAAGAACTCGACGAACGTGCAGTTGGGGGTGGCCGCGACCAGGTGGGCGTGCAGGTCGTGGAACCAGTGCGGGGCCACCGGGACGCCGTGGGCCGACGCGGTCGCGGCGATCCTCCTGAACTCGGTGATCCCGCCGCAGACGGCGGCGTCGGTCTGCAGGATCGCCGCGGCCTCCCGCTGCAGCAGCTCCTTGTGCCGCCAGCGCCCGGCCTCGATCTCGCCCGTGGCCACCGGCACGCGGGTGGAGCGCGCCAGGCGCGCGTGGTTGTCGATGTCGTCGGGGCTGAAGGGCTCCTCGATCCAGTACGGGTCGTAGGGCGCGAGGCGTTCGACGGCCCTGAGCGCGCCGGGCAGGTCGGACCAGGCGTTGTTGGCGTCGAGCATGAGCAGGACGTCGTCGCCGACCGCGGCGCGCGCCGCGGCCACCCGCGCCTCCTCCTCGGCCGGTGACAGCCGCCCGACCTTCATCTTCACGGCGCGGAACCCGCTCTTGACGTAGCCGGCCAGCTCCTCGCCCAGGTCCTCGGGCGTCTTGCCCTCCAGGTAGTAGCCGCCGCTGGCGTAGGCGGGAACGGTCTCGGCGTGGAACCCGCCGAGCAGGCGGTGCAGCGGCAGGCCGACGGCGCGGGCGTTGCGGTCCCACAGGGCGATGTCGAGGGCGCTCAGCGCCCGCATGACCGAACCCGTGCGGCCGTGCAGCAGCGCCTCCTGGTACATGTCCTGCCAGATCCGCTCCACCAGGAACGGGTCCCGGCCCACCACGGCGGCGGCGAGCAGTTCGGTGACGGCGGCGCGGACCACCTCCCCGCCACTGCTGCCGGCGTAGCAGAAGCCGTGGCCCCGCACGCCGTCGTCACCGGTGACGGTGACGAGGACGTAGTCCCTGGCGGTCACCTGGCGCGTGGCGAACGACGTCGCCTGCTCCAACGGCACCCTGGCCACGCGCGCTTCGACGGTCGAGACCGTGGCGGCCCCGTGACCGCCGGACCCGTGATCGGACATCGGCATTTCCTCCGTATCGCCTGGTCAGCGGCTGATCTTCGGACGCGGTGCCGGGGACTTCCCCCTCCCCATCCGGCGACCTCTTTTGGAATTTGGTATTCCAAATGCCCTTGTTGGTATCCGGAACGCAATGTACCGTGCATCACATGGACGCGCTAGCCCCGATGCGTGCACACGGGCCACTGAAGAACCTGCGGATGAGCGAGACCGCCTACGAGGCGATCGAGGGCGCGATCGTGCGCTGCGAGCTGCCGCCGGGCACACCGCTGGTGGACCGGCAGCTCTCGGAGGCGCTCGGCGTCAGCCGGACGCCCATCCGCGACGCGATGCAGAGCCTGGAGGCCGCCGGCCTCGTGGTGCGCGTGCGGGGCAGGTACTCCGTCGCCGGCTTCGACCTCGACGACGTTCGGGAGCTCTACCAGGTGCGGCGGCTGCTGGAGCCGCTGGGCCTGGAGCACCTGGCCGAGACCTGGGACGAGGAGGTCGTCGACGAACTCGCCGGGTTCTTCGACGCGGCCCCCGCGCCGGGACCGCCGGGGCCCTACGAGGAGTACCTCGCGCGCGACCACGCCTTCCACAAGCGCATCGTCGCCCTGGCCGGGAACTCCAGGCTGACCCGCTTCTACGCGGTCAACGAGAAGCAGATCAACCGGATCCGGCACTACCTGGCCCCCGGATACGAGGGCCGGATGACGGAAGTCGTCGACGAGCACAAGGACGTCTGCGGCGCCATCGGAAGAAAGGACCTCGCGGCGGCCCGCGCGGCGCTCATCGGCCATCTCGAAGCCGGTGAGGCCACGATGATCAAATTCCTCGCGCAGCAGCAGGAGCGGACCGGGAACGACGGGAACGACTAGCCCGGCACCGGGCTGCGGCCCGGCCCTCTCCCGCTGAACGCGCCGCCTTTCGCACGGCTCCCAGAAGAGGCGTGCCTTTCCCCAAGGAGGCGAGATTTGGCGTGCCCGAAAAACGGACGAAAGCGGAATCGGGACCCCCGGCGATGAACCGCCGGCGGTTCCTGCGGATCGGCGGACTCGGCCTCGCCGGGGCCGCGGCCGGAGGGGGCCTCCTCACCGGCTGCGGGTCGGCGGGCGGCGCGGGGAAGTACCCGGAGCGCCCCATTCAGATGATCATCGCCTACGCGCCCGGCGGCGGGACCGACGTGGGCGCCCGGATCCTGCAGCCCTACCTGGAGGAGGAACTGGGCGGCGAGATCCAGATCGTCAACCGCCCCGGCGGCGGCGGTTGGGCCGGCTGGAACGAGATCGCCCGCGCCGATCCGAACGGCTACACGCTCGGGTTCATCAACTCCCCGAACTTCATGACCGGCTACCTCGACCCGCGGCTGGGCCGCCAGGACCTGGGACTCGACTCGTTCACCCCGATCGCCAACCAGGTCACCGACTACGGGGCCGTCGCGGTCCACCCCGACGACGACCGGTTCGACGACATCGGCGGGTTCATCCGCCACGCCACTGAGAACCCGCTGGTCGTCACGTCGACCGGGGTGGGCAGCGACGACCACTTCGCCTCCCTCGCCCTGAGCGACCGCTACGAGGCGAGGTTCGACGTCCTGCACAACGAGGGTTCCTCCGACAGCCTCTCCGACCTGCTCGGGCGCAACACCGACGCGGTCTTCGCCAACGTCGGCGAACTCATGTCCCACCACCAGGACGGCAAGGTCAGGGTGATCGCGGTGATGAAGGACGGCGAGCAGCGCTCCCCCTACCTGCCGGACGTGCCGACGCTGGCCGAGGCCGGCTTCGGCGGCGTCGAGTCGTGGTCCTCCCGGGGCATCGCGGGACCGGCGGGCCTGGACCCGACGGTCACCGAGAAGCTGAGCGCGGCCTGCCGCAGGGCGATCGACAACCCCGAGCACATCGAGCAGCTCGGCGCGCAGGGCCTGGAGGTCGACTACCGCGCGCCCGAGGAGTACGCCGAGATGCTCGAGGAGGACGACGCGTTCACCCGCCGCCTCGGCGAGAAGTACATCTGGGGCCCCGAAGGGCTCTGACCGCCGCGCCCGCCGCGCCCGCCGACGCACCGGACGACCCGAACGTCGGCCTCCCGCTGTCCCGCCCGGGACGGCCGGACCCGGGGACGCCGGTCCCCGATCCATCCGGCCACGATCCGCCGCCCGCTTCCGGCCCGCAGCCACGGGGCCGATGTGAGGAGCTGACCCAGCCATGTCGACCGAATCGACGACCCGGCCGCGCCCACTGCGGTCGCCCACCCCCGACACGATCCTCGGCCTGGTCCTGACGGCCATCGCCGCCTTCTTCCTCGTCTACACCTTCGAACTCTCGGCGCAGGCCGCGGCCTGGCCCCGCGCCGTGCTCGCGCTGCTCGCAGTGCTCGGCGTCGCGATCGCGGTGCGCGGGATCCGCTCGGGCTCCGCGCCCGCGGCCGGGGACGGCGCCGCGCCCGCGCGGGACGACGACGGCGCCGCACCGTCCGAGCAGGGCGAATGGGAGCGCGGCGTCCTGCGCCGCCCGGCGCTGACCCTGGGCGTCGTCGTGGTGTACGTGGGGCTGCTGGAGGTGATCGGCTTCCTGCCCGCGACGGCCCTGTACCTGCTCGGCCACCTCTGGTTCGGCGGGGTGCGCGACTGGCGGGTGTTCGCGGGCGTGGTGGTCGGCCTCATCGCCTTCATCCACCTGCTGTTCGCCTACGAGCTCAACGTCCCGCTGCCCACCGGTCTGCTGTTCGAGTAGGGGGCTGACATGGACTCGACACTGCTCATGGCCGCGCTGGCCAACCTCTTCACCCCCGAGGTCCTGTTCGCGATCGTCGCCGGGGTCGTCGGCGGCATCGTGATCGGCGCGCTCCCCGGCCTGAGCGGGACGATGGGGATCGCCCTGCTCGTGCCGATCACCTTCGGGATGGACCCGGTCGCCGGCATCTCGATGCTGGTGAGCATCTACGCCGCCGCCACCTACGGCGGCTCCGTCTCGGCCATCCTGATCAACACGCCGGGCACCCCGGCCGGTGCGGCCACCGCCCTCGACGGCTACCAGATGACCCGCCAGGGCAAGGGCGCGAAGGCCCTGGCCGTCTCGGCGATCGCGTCGATGATCGGCGGGCTGGTCAGCGCCTTCGCGCTGCTGCTGGTCGCCCCGCCCCTGGCCGAGATCTCCCTCGCCTTCTCCGCCTCCGAGTACTTCCTGATCGCGGTCTTCGGACTGCTGATCATCGGCAGCCTCTCGGCCGGCTCCCTGCTGAAGGGGTTCGCCGCCGGAACCCTCGGGCTGCTGACGGCGACGGTCGGGATCGACATCCTGACGGGATACCCGCGCTTCACCTTCGGGACGACGTCGCTGCAGTCGGGGATCGAGCTGGTGCCCGCACTGATCGGCCTGTTCTCGCTCTCCCAGGTGCTGGTGATCGCCGAGGGCCGGGACGGCGGCCCCTCCGCGATGGCCGAGGCCCTGCGGGGCCGGGCGCTGCCCACGCTGCGGGAGCTGAAGCGGATCGGCGGCACGGTCCTGCGCTCCTCCGGCATCGGCGTCTTCGTCGGCATCCTGCCGGGCGCCGGCGGCGACATCGGCTCGTGGGTCGGCTACAACGAGGCCAAGCGGTTCTCCCGCGGCGCCGACAAGGAGGAGTTCGGCAAGGGCTCGATCAAGGGCGTGGCCGCGGCGGAGAGCGCCAACAACGCGGTCACCGGCGGGGCGATGATCCCGCTGCTCACCCTGGGCATCCCGGGCGGCTCGGCGACGGCGGTGATCCTCGGCGGCCTCCTCATCCACGGGATGCAGCCCGGCGGCGGCCTGTTCACCGATCAGGCCGACATCACCTACGCGATCATGCTCGGCTTCCTGCTCGCCAACATCCTCATGGGCGTGATCGCGATCGCCGGGGCCAGGTACTTCGTGCACGCCACGCGGGTGCCGATGCGCGTCCTGGTGCCCGTCATCGTCGCGCTGTGCGTAGTGGGCACCTACGCGGTCAACAACAGCGTCGCCGACGTCTGGGTGATGCTGTTCTTCGGGGCCGCGGGATACCTGCTGCGCAAGGTCGGCGTGCCGCCGGCGCCGGTGGTCCTGGGGCTCATCCTCGGCGCCATCGCGGAGAAGGGGCTGCGCCAGTCGGTGGTGATGGCCCAGGGCGACGTGCTGGCCTACTACCTGTCCCGGCCGCTGTCCGTGGTGCTCATGGCCCTGATCCTGATCTCCCTGCTGACCCCGGTGCTGGCGCGGCGGCTGCGCCGGCGCATCCCCGAGTCCGAGGAGGTCAGGGCGTGAGGAACGTCCCCATGTGCCGGATCCGCCGGAACCTGCCTTCGGCGGCCCTGCCCGATCCGCGGGCGCGGGCCTACGACGAGGTGTCGGCGCTGCTGCGGCGGTGCGGCACGCCCGCCGGGGCGCGCGTGGCGATCACGGCGGGCAGCCGGGGGATCGACGGCGTCGTCGGCGTCCTGCGCGCGACCGTCCGGGCGGTGGCCGACGCCGGCGGCCACCCGTTCCTGTTCTCCGCGATGGGCAGCCACGGCGGCGGCACGCCGGAGGGGCAGCGCGACGTGCTCGCCGGCCTCGGCATCACCGAGGACGCGGTGGGCGCACCCGTGAGCTGCTCCGACCGGGTCGTGGAGCTCGGGGAGACCGGCGCCCCGCTGCCCGGCCTGCCCGTGTTCTTCGCCGAAGAGGCCGCGGCGGCCGACGCGGTCATCGCCGTCAACCGGATCAAGCCGCACACCTCGTTCCACGGCCCGCACGAGAGCGGCCTGCTGAAGATGCTGACGGTCGGCTCCGGCCGCGCGCGCGGCGCCGCCATGGTGCACCGGCTCGGCTGGTCGAACATGGTGGCGGCCATCGAGGCGATCGGCGCCGTGGTCCTGGACCGGCTCCCGGTCATCGGCGGGCTCGGGCTGGTCCAGGACCCCTACGAGCGCCTGGCCGCCGTCGAGGCGATGGCGGCCGACGACATCGCGGAGCGGGAGTCCCGACTCCTGGAAAGGGCGCGCGCGCTGCTGCCCCGCCTCCCGGTCGACGACCTCGACGCGCTCGTCGTCCGCGAGATGGGCAAGGCCTACAGCGGCTGCGGCATGGACACCAACGTGATCGGGCGGCTGCGCCTGGAGGGGATGCCCGAGCCCGAGCGGCCGCGCGTCCGCTGCCTCGGCGTCCTCGACCTGGCCGAGGACTCGCACGGCAACGCGACCGGGGTGGGGCTCGCCGACTTCACCACCGAGCGCCTGGTGCGCGCGATCGACCGATCGGCGACCTACCTGAACTGCCTGACCAGCGGCGGTCCGCAGCGGGCCGCCGTACCGATGGCGTTCCCCGACGACGCGGCCCTGCTGGACGCGATGGGGCAGATGCTGCGGCCGCAGCGGGAGGCCGACGTCCGCATGGCGGTCATCGACAACACCCTCAGCCTCGACTCCCTCTGGGTGTCGGAGGCGGTGCTGCCCGAGGTGGCCGCGGTGGAGGAGATCGAGGTCACGGACCGGCGCCCGGGCCCGGCCTTCGACGCGGCCGGAAGGCTGCTCCCGTGATGGGCGCACTCTCATCGATCTCGGACTTGAGTCGCGACCTCGGCCCCAGGGGGCCGGTGAGGTCCGCCCGAGGCCGCTTTCGGTACGGGCCGACACCGTGGTTCCGGTCTGGCACGCACGGTGGCGGCGTGGGTGGCGCGGCGCCGGGGCGATCCCTATGGGGGCCTGGCGGCCACGCGAGAGGATCGCCCAGTCACCGCGAATCCTCCTACGGCCGAGGTCGAAGACCCCTATGGCCAAGATTGAAATTCAGAGTGAGAAATCCAGGAAAGCGAGTGTGAGCATGTCGGTCGGACGGGAACGAGGAGCGGCCGCCGGGGCCGGGACTGCGGCGGCCGACGCACTGCCGGGTGTCGAGCCCGCCGGGCTGGAGGAGCTGGTCCGGCGGATCTTCGTCGCCGCGGGGCTGTCCGAGCAGGACGCCCGGGCGGTCGCCGGCCACCTCGTGCTGGCCGACCTCAGGGGCGTCGACTCCCACGGCGTCAGCCGGACCGCCATCTACGTCACCCGGCTCCGGCAGGGGCTGGTCAATCCCCGCCCCCGGCATCGGACGCTCACCGAGACCCCGGTGAGCGCGCTGCTGGACGCCGACAACGGCTCCGGGATCGTGGCGGCCGAGCAGGCGATGCGGGCCGCCGTCGGCAAGGCCGCGGAGACCGGGATCGGGATGGCGAGCGTGCGCAACTCCAACCACTGCGGGATGCTCGCCCACTACACCGGCATGGCCGCGCGGGAGGGGCTCATCGGCTTCGCGACCACCAGCGCCCCGCCCGCCATGGCCCCCTGGGGCGCCAAGGAGGCCTTCTTCGGGACCAACCCGCTCTCCTACGCGGTCCCCACGCCCGCCGGGCGCCCCGACATCGTCTTCGACATGGCGACCAGCCACGTCGCCAAGGGCAAGATCATTCTCGCCGGCAAGAACGGCGAGCGGATCCCGCTGGGCTGGGCGCTCGACTCCGAGGGCCGCCCGACGCACGACCCCGCCTCGGCGCTGCGGGGCACCATGCTGCCCCTGGGCGGGGCCAAGGGGTCCGGGCTGGCGCTGCTCGTGGACGTCCTGTCGTCGCTGCTCTCCGGCGCCCACCACGGCCCGCACATCCCGCCGCTCTACGACAACCCCGACCGCGCGCAGGGGATCGGGCACTTCTTCCTGGCGCTGCGGCCCGGCGTCTTCGTCCCGCCCGAGGAGTTCACCGCGCGGGTGGCCGGGCTGGCCGACGAGTTGAAGGCGCTGCCCGCGGCCGAGGGCCACGACCGGGTGTACCTGCCGGGCGAGCCGGAGGCCGAGCGCGAGGCGCTGCGCCGCGAGCACGGGATCCCGCTCTCCGCCGAGGTGCGCGCGGAGCTGCGCGAGGTCGCCTCGGGGCTCGGCGTCGCGCGCTCCAGCGTCGACGCGCTCGACGGCGCCCGCCCGCCGGGCGGTCCCGACCGCGGGAGCGCGTCCGACCGGGAGAGGGGGGCCGCGCGGTGAGCGACGCGATGAACGACACGGTGGACGACGCGGGCGGCGCGCTCGCACGGCTGCGCGAGCGGCTCGCCGGGGAGCACAGGGTCGTCGTGGCGTTCTCGGGCGGAGCGGACTCGGCCCTGCTCGCGTTCGCGGCGGCCGACGCGCTCGGACCCGGCGCGCTGGCCGTCACGGCCGTCTCCCCCAGCCTCGCCGCCGCGGAGCGCCGCGCGGCCCGGGAGTTCGCCGCCGAGCACCGGATCCGACACCTGGAGGTCTGCACCGACGAGGGGACCCGCCCGGAGTACGTCGCCAACGGCGGCGACCGGTGCTTCCACTGCAAGTCGGCGCTGTTCGACGCCGTGGGGCCGCTGGCCGGCCTGCTGGACGCCTCGGTGGCCGTGGGGACCAACCTCGACGACCTCGGCGACCACCGCCCGGGGCAGCGGGCGGCCGCGCTGCGCGGTGTCATCACCCCGCTGGCCGACGCCGGATTCACCAAGCGGATGGTCCGCGAAGCGAGCGCGCGCCTGGGCCTGCGGACGGCCGAGAAGCCGGCCGCGCCCTGCCTGGCCTCGCGCGTCGCCTACGGCGAGTCCGTCACGCCCGAGGTGCTGGCGCGGGTCGAGGCCGCCGAGGAGGCCGTGCGGGCGCTCGGCTTCGCCACCGTGCGGGTGCGCGCGCACTCCGGCGGGACCGTCGCGCGGATCGAGGTGCCCGACGCCGAGGCCGCGCGCGCCGTGGAGCTGCGCCACCGGATCGACCCGGCCGTGCGCTCCTGCGGCTTCACCTTCTGCTCCCTGGATCTGGCGGGCTTCGCGACCGGCCGGTTGAACGCCCTGCTCCCGCTGGTCGGGACCGGCCGGCCGACGGAGGGATGAGCGGATGGACCCGAACCGCAACGGACAGGCTCCCGGCCCCGGTCCCGGAGAAGGGTTCGTCGACCTGGGCTTCGCCCGCGTCGACACGCAGCGGGAGTCGCGGCAGGGCGTGGCGGAGTGCGTGTACGCGCCGGGCAAGCGGCCCGAGGAGGTCACCGCGATCGTGGCCGAGCTGCTCGCCCACGGCGAGGGGCCGGTCCTCGTCACGCGCGCCGATGAGGTGACCGCCCGCACGGTGCTGCGGGAGCACCCGCACGGCGACTACGACCCCGAAGCCCGGCTGCTGTCCTGGCGCCGGTCGGCGCGGCGGCCGTTCCGGCTGGCCGTGCTGACGGCGGGGACCTCCGACGGGCCGGTGGCGGCCGAGGCCGCCGCCGTGGCCCGCGCCGTCGGCCTGCGCGTCGACCTCCACCGCGACGTCGGGGTGGCCGGCCTGCACCGGCTCCTCGACTGCGTCGACCAGGTGGGCGAGCACGACGCGGTGATCGTGGTCGCGGGCATGGAGGGCGCGCTGGCCAGCGTCGTCGGCGGCCTCGTGGCCCAGCCGGTCATCGCCGTGCCGACGTCGACCGGCTACGGGGCCGGACTGGAGGGTGTCACGGCCCTGCTCGCCATGTTGAGCTCGTGCGCGGCCGGGCTCACCGTCGTCAACATCGACTCCGGGTTCGGCGCCGCGATGGCGGCGCACCGGCTGTGCGCGGCCATGGAGAGGAGCCGGCCGTGATCCTGTGGCTGCACCCCTTCGCCGGGATCTCGGGCGACATGCTGCTCGGCGCCCTGATCGACCTGGGCGCACCCGTCGCCGACGTCACCGCGTCGATCGAGGCCACGGGCCTGACCGGGTGGCGGTTGGAGGCGCGGCGCGTGCAGAAGGAGGGGATCGCCGCGACAAAGGCCGACGTGCGCGTCGAGGATGCGGCGACGTCCCGGCGGGCCGGGGAACTCATCGAGCGCGCCGAGCTGGCCCGGCCCGAACCCGTCGCCCGGATCGCCGCCGAGGCGATCGCGTCGATCGCGCGGGTGGAGGCGCGGCTGCACGGCGCCGAGCCCGAGGAGGTGCACCTGCACGAGATCGGCGGCCTCGACACCGTGGTCGACACCGTCGGGGTCGCGGCGGCGCTGCACCTGCTCGGCGTCGACGAGGTCGTCTCCGCGCCCCTCGTCCTGGGCCGGACCACGATCGGCACCGCGCACGGCCGGCTGCCCGCCCCGGCGCCGGCGACGCTGGCCCTGCTGCGCGGGGTGCCGGTGACGGGTGAGGAGATCGAGGCCGAGACCGTCACCCCGACCGGGGCGGCGCTCCTGGCGGCCACGGCCGCGGAGTACGGTCCGCCACCGCCGATGCTGCTGCACGGCACCGGGTACGGCGCGGGCGACCGGACACTCCCCGACCGGCCCAACGTCCTCCAGGCCACGCTCGGCGAGCGCATCGGCGCGGGGCACGCGGGGCACGGCCCGACCGCCGAGGAGCGGTACGTGGTTCTGGAGACCAATGTGGACGACGCCACCGGCGAGACGCTCGGCCACGTCGTCGAGCGCGCGCTGGAGGCCGGCGCGGCCGACGCGTGGGTGGCGCCCATCGTCATGAAGAAGGGCCGCCCCGCCCACACCGTGCACGTGCTGTGCCGACCGGAGCGGGTGCCCGAACTGGAGGCGCTGCTGCTGCGCGAGAGCGGCAGCCTGGGCGCGCGCCGCACGCCCACGGGCAGGGTCGCGCTCCCCAGGCGCACGACGACGGTCGTCCTCGACGGCTGCGAGATCCGCGTCAAGCACGGCCCGTGGCGCGCCAAACCCGAGCACGACGACGCCGTCAGGGCCGCGAAGGCGCTCGGCGTCCCGCTCCGCGAGGTCGCCGAGCGCGCGCTGCGGGCGCTGCCGCCCGAGCCCGGTCGGTGACCGGCCGGGCGAGACGGAACCGGCGAAGCCCCAGCCCCCGACACACGAACGAAGCACCGCGAGGCACCACCGGGAGGAGACCCGTGAAGATCAGCAACGACGCGCGCGGCGTGTACGCGATCGCGCCGACCCCGTTCCACGACGACGGCGCGGTCGACGAGAAGTCGCTCGACCGGCTCACCGACTTCTACCTGGAGTCGGGCGTCACCGGCATCACCGTGCTGGGCCAGCTCGGCGAGGCGCCCAAGCTGGAGCACTCCGAGGCGCTGGCCGTGGCCTCCAGGGTGATCTCCCGGGCCGGCGTGCCGGTCGTCGTGGGCGTCTCGGCGCCCGGCTTCGCCGCGATGCGCGCCCTGTCCGACGCCGTCATGGACGCCGGTGCCGCCGGCGTCATGATCGCGCCGCCCGCCTCGCTGCGGACCGACGACCAGATCATCGGCTACTACCGCAACGCGGCGAAGGCGATCGGCCCCGACGTGCCCTTCGTCATCCAGGACTACCCCCTGACCTTCTCGGTCGTGATGGCGCCGAAGGTGATCCGGGCGATCGTCGCCGAGAACCCCGGCTGCGTCATGCTCAAGCACGAGGACTGGCCCGGCCTGGAGAAGATCTCCGCGCTGCGCGGCTTCGAGGCCGACGGCTCCATGCGGCGGCTGTCCATCCTGTGCGGCAACGGCGGCCTGTTCCTGGACTTCGAGACCGAGCGCGGCGCCGACGGCGCCATGACCGGGTACTGCTTCCCCGACATGCTGGTCGAACTCGTCGAGCTGGCCGCCCGGGGCGAGCGGAACGCCGCGCACGACCTCTTCGACGCCCACCTCCCGCTGCTGCGCTACGAGCAGCAGCCGGGGGTGGGATTGGCGGTGCGCAAGTACGTCTTCATGCGCCGGGGCATCCTCGCCTCCGAGGCCCAGCGCGCCCCGGCGGGCTCGCTGTCCGCGGCCGCGCGCGGCGAGGTCGACCTGCTGCTCTCCCGCCTGGCCGCCAAGGACCCCCGCGCCCGCATGGACGGATAGCGGCGCTTCGCCATGGGCGCGCATCGACGTTCATGGCGTCCTCGCTCCGGGGCGTGAAACCTCGGCCCCAGACCGGAGCTCCGCGGTGACCAGGCGATCCTCTCGCGTGGCCGAAGACCCCCGAGGGATCGCCCCGGCGCCGCGCGACTCACGCCGACACCGTGCGCACCAGGACGCGACCGCGGTTTCGGCACGCGGTGAAAGCACGGGCCGCCGTGCCCACCCGCCCCGGCCGTCAAGCGCTTGAAACACCGACCACGGGAGGTCTGGACCGAAGGCGGCGGGACTGCTTCGCGCGCGGGTGGTCGATTTCTTTCAGGGACCTTCGGCCACGCGAGAGAACGGCCCACCCGCACGCCTGCTCCGGCCTGGAGTGGGCCTTAGAAACCCCCTGAGGCCGAGGTCTCGAGACCCCCGATGGCCAGGCCTCCTTCACCCCCACCTGGGGCGGAGCCGCTCCACGAGGCGCCGGGTCTCCGGGTCAGGGGCCAGGGCGAGCCGGTCGAGGGCCGCGGTGAGCCCCTGGACCGCGCGGTCGACGGCCCCGGGGTCGCCGGCCCGGTGTTCGAGGCGGACGAGGTCGCGGTGCAGGAGTTCAGCGGCCGGATCGTTCTCCAGCGCCGCGGTCAGGACCTCGCGGGCGGCGTCGAACTCGCCGCGGGCCGTGTGGCGGGTCGCGAGGACGTGGGCGACGTCGGCGACCGCGGCGGTGATCGCCGGTTTGAGCGGTTCGGCCCAGGCGTAGCGCTCGGGGGCCGCATCGGCGAACGGCGCGCCGCGAACCAGGTCGAGGGCCTGGTGGAGGGCCGCGGTACCGGCCGGACCGGCGTTGTCGACACCGTAGCGGGCGAGCGCCTGGAAGTCGGTCCAGTCGCAGCCGATGGTGTCGGCCAGGGCGTAGACGCCGCCGGTGAGGTTGGGGAAGTACGGGCGCTCGTCCCCGTCGCGGCCGAGCCACGAGCGCAGCCGGCTGAGGCCGGCGGCGCGGGTGGAGGCCGACCACGGCCCGCGCGGCCCGCCCAGGGTCCGGGAGATCTGGTCGGGGGTCCGGCCGGGCTTGAGCTTGAGCAGGCAGGCGAGCTCGACGAGGGCCCGGCGCTTGCCGGCTTCGAGCTTGCGGGTGTCGACGCCCGTGATGCCGATGGGGCCGAGGATGCGGATGCAGGGCGCGGCGGGGTCGGCGAGCGCGGGGAGCGGGGGAGCCGGTTCGCCGGGGTCGGTCCGCTCCTCCTCCGGGTCCGCCGGGTCGGCGGGGTCGTGCGGACGCTCCTCTTCGGCGTCGGCGTCGGCGCCGTCGGGCTCGGGCGGGACCGCCTCCCACCCCTCGGCCGGGGCGCTGCGGGTCCGGGCCGCGGCGCCGAGCACCGCGGCCACCTGGTCGCTCTGCTCGGCCGTCATGCGCTGCAGCAGGACGGTCCGTTCGGTCCCGGGCAGCGTCACCACCGCCTCGGGGGCCGCGTCGAGCGTCCAGTCGGTGGGCAGGTGCCGGTCGTCGCCCGCTGCGGCGACGATGCCGAGTGGCAGGTCGGGCGCTGCCGAGGCGATGTCGCGCAGGCGCCGCAGGTCCCCGCGGGCGATCGGCCGGGCGGAGAGGATGATCTCGGTCGGGCGCTCCTCCCCCTGCTCGGCGCCGTCGTGGAGGTCGCGGGCGAGGAGTTCGATCCGGTCCAGGCAGGCGCTGACGGTGCCGGTGTGGCGCAGCCGGTCGGGCCGGTCGGTGCGCAGGAGGGCGGGCAGTTCGTCGCCGAAGCCGACGGCGGTGACGCCGATGCGCCCGGCCCACGCCGATGCGGCGAGCTCCAGCGCCAGGGCGGTCAGCACTTCGCGGACGTGCTCCGGCGCACCGGTCAGGTTGACGGCGGCCGCCCGGGTGAGGTCGACGAACAGGTGCGCGCCCGCGGCGTCGCGGCCCAGGGTGACCAGGCCGGGGCAGGGGCCCGGCACGGCGGCGGCCTCCCCCCGCCCGAGGAGCGCCTCGTCGCCCGGGTCGAGCCGCCAGGTGCAGCCGTCCACCGCCTGGAACGGGGCCAGGGGCTCGGCCCCGGTCTCGTCCTCGTCCTCGGCGGCGAGCAGGAGCTCGCAGTCGCGCGGGGTGACGCGCGCGCCCAGCAGCGGGGGCAGCGGACGCCCGGTCCTCGCCGCCCGGGCGGCGAGGGAGCGCAGGGCCTGGTCGAGCAGGCCGACGCCCGCCGGGTCGGCGGCGTGGCGCATGGTCTCCTCCGCGGCGACGAGCGCGTCGTCGGTGGGCTGGACGATGCGGTGGCCGGGGCGGCGGCGCCGCTGCTGGAGCAGCCTCCGCGCGTCGAGGAGGCCCAGGAGCCCGACGGCGAGCGGCGCGCTGTAGCCGGCGACCTTCACGGCCGGAACGGCCTGGTCGGTCTTTTCCCCGGTCGGCTCGGTGCGCCTCCTCCTGTTCCCGCGGCGGTCGGGCGCCGCGTTCGCGCCCGTCCCCGCTGCGGCGGGGGACGCGGGGGCGGGAGCGCCGGCGCCGGTCCGCCGGGCGCCGTCGGGGGCGGGCGGTTCGGCCCCGTCCGGGTCGCCGTCCTCGTCGCCCTCCTCCGCCGGGTCGTCCTCGTCCCGGTCGTCGGTGGGCAGCAGCAGCGGCCAGCCCGGTTCGAGGAACTCCTCGCCGGTGAGGACCGTGCCGTCGGGCATCTCCCTGCCGACGTTGAGGTCGATGATCTCGGAGTAGCGGGCGCGGTCGCCGAGCTGCTCCTGGGCGATGCCGATGTAGGTGTCGTGCCGCCGGGTCGTGTAGGTCCCGGGGTCGTCGGCCGGCTCCCCCGCGTCGGCCGCGGCAGCGGGGGCGCCGGTGCGCGCTCCGGTCGCGGCGGCCTCGACCGGTGTCGCGGCCAGGATGGCCTCCGAGGCGGGGACGACGTCGGCCAGGCCGGCGCCCCTGCCGAGGCCGACCGCGACGGCGGGGACCAGCTTGGCCGCCGCGACCTGCCCCCACCGCAGCCCGGGGAGGCGCGGCGTGGGCCGGTTGCGCGCCTGCGCGGCGATCTCGGCGGCGACGCACGCGGTGAAGGCCGCCCAGGCCGCCCAGGCCGCGAGTACGGGGAGCAGCCGGACGAGGGCGCCGGCGTCCGGCGACGTCAGGGCCGCGGCCACGGCGTCCCCGGCCGGGACGCCCGCGGGCAGGAGCGGGCCGGTGAGGGCCGGAAGCGCCCAGGGAACGCCGATCAGGAGCGCGGCCAGTACGGACAGTGCCGCGCCTGCGCGCAGAAGGTCGCCCGCGCTTCGGCGCGCGCGCGGACGCTCGGGTGCTGTGGTCATGGCCATTCCTGGAAGGTGCCGGGGACGATGCGGACGGCCGCCCGCCGTGGGCGGCGGTCGGCCCGGATCACGGTGCTCTCCAGCGGAACGCGCCCACGGGGCCGCGGGGGGCGGGGTCCGCGGCCGTGGCCCCGGGCGGCCCCGGCGGGACGCACCCGCAGGGCCGGGTCCGGGCGCACGGGGGCGGCGGTGTCGGTGCGGCGTTCACGAGGTCTCCTCCTTGACGGGGCGGCTCTTTCAGGCGGCGAGCAGTCCGGCGACGGCCGGGTAGACCAGCAGCGCGGCGAAGCACAGGCCGAGTGCGGCGACGGGGACGGCCATGCGCTCGCTGGCCTTGTCGGCCCGGCCGCGCCGGTGGCTGAGGGCCTCGCCCCGCAGCCCGCGGGCCCTGGCGAGCAGGGCGTCGGCGACGGCGCCGCCGTCGGCCGAGGTCGCCATGATGTCGGCGCAGTCGGCGAGCTCGCCCACCTCCACCTGCTCGGCGAGGTCGCGCAGCCCCTCCCAGGCGGGGCGCCGCTGCAGCCGGGCGCGGTCCAGCGCGGAGCGGATGCGCCGAAACATCCAGGTGTCGGCGACCCGGGCCGCCTGGTTGAAGGCCTGCTGGGACGCCGGGCCCGCGCGGTACTCCAGCGCCACGAGCACCAGGTAGGCGTTGACCGCGTGCCGGAGCCGGGAGCGGGCGTCCTCCACCCTGGCGCGGGCGTCGACGTCGGGCAGCACGAATCCGGTGGCCCCGGCGGCCAGCACCGCCCCCGCGGTGACCGCGAACGGCACGGCGACGCCGAGCAGCGCGAGCAGGGCGACCGCCGCACTGGGCAGGAGCAGCCCGATCGAGGCCCAGACGAGCTTGCGCACACCGTGGGCGGCCGGGGTGCGCCCGAGGAGTTCGAGGTCCCGGTGGGGCAGCCGCGTCAGGGCCGCGGCCCGGTCGCCGTCGAAGCGCGGCATCCGCGCGGCCAGCCGCGACCACGCCCGCCGTTCGCCCCGGTCCTCCTCCGCGGTGCGGCCGTGCTGCCGGGAGGCCCGGTCGGTGTCGAGCGCGGCGCGCAGGTCGGGGCGCTTGGGGGCCAGGGCGACGAGGACGCAGGTGATCCCGGCTCCCGCGCCCAGCCCGGCGAGGGTCATCATGGGCAGGCTCACCGGAGCACCGCCGTCGCGTCCGACTGCGGGACGGGCGCGTCGAAGAGCCGGGGCTCGGGGGGCGTGGCGGTGATGCGCCGCATCCACACCAGCGCCCCGGCGGACGCGCACAGGACCACGGCCAGGACGAGCTGCCCGGACGCGGTCGCGTAGGGCTCCATGTAGCCGCCGGTCATGGCGAGCACCGCGAAGGCGCCGAAGGCGACCACGGTGACGGCCCGGACCCTGGACCTGGGGCGCGCCCGCTCGGCCTCGACGGCGCGCAGGGCCGCGACCTCTTCGGCGACCCATTCGGCGAGTTGCCCGAGCGCCTCGGCCACGCCCGGCCCGCGCCGCCGGTGGGCCAGCAGCAACTGGGCGACGACCTGGTCGCCGGTGAACCCGGCGAGCTCGTCGGCCAGGGCGCGCAGCGCGACCGGGGTCGTCTGCCCCTGGCGCAGCCGCGCGGCGAGGCGCTGCAGCTCCGGCCGGATCGGGGCCGGAACACCGGCGGCGCCGGCTTCGAGTGCCTGCTCCAGGGTGGCGCCCGCGGTGAGGCGGCCGGCCAGGCCGCGCACCCACTCCTCGATCGCCGCGAGGCGGTCGACGCGTTCGCGCGCCTCGCGCTCCCCGCCGAGCAGGAACGGCAGGCCCAGCACGGCGAGCGGCAGCGCGGGGAGCAGGACCGGCCAGCCCGTCACCATCCAGGCGAGCGCCCCGGCGAGGACGCCCGCGAGGGCACCGACCGTGATCCGCGACGGGCGCGCGCTGCGCCGGTCCGGTGCGGGCCCGGCCGGATCGCCGGCCTCGCCCGGCCGCGGCGGCGCGGTGACCTGGCCCAGGCAACCGACGATGACCAGGCCGATCCCTCCGGCGACCCCGATGCCGATCACCGCGGCGACGGTCTCGGGGGTCATGACGACGCCGCCGGGCTCACCCGCGCGGCGGGGGCGCTCTTCCACTGGTCGTTGCCCGGCCGCAGCCATTTGGGGGGCAGTCCGGCCCGCACCAGGTCGCCCTCCAGCGGGCCCGGGTCGCCGGTGGCCACCGCCCGGCCCTCGTCATCGGGCAGGTACACCTCGGTGATCGCCGGACGCCCGTCCGCGCCCGGCTCCAGCGCGACGACCTCGCGCACGAACCGGTGCCGGCAGCCGCCGGCGCGCCAGGTGTCGTCGACCAGGTGGACGTGCACGATGAGGTCGACGGCGTCGGCGATGACCCGGTAGGCGATGTCGGGGGCGAGACCGTGCCGCCCGCACAGCGCGACGAGGCGCTCGACGGCGCCGCGGGCGGAGTGGGCGTGCATGGTCGCCATGGACCCGCCGTCGCCGGTGGTCATCGCGTCGAGCATCGGCAGCGCCTCGGGGCCGCGGACCTCGCCGACGATGATGCGGCTCAGGTTCATCCTGAGGCTGTCGCGGATGATCCGGTCCAGGCCGATCTCGCCCGCCGGCCTGCCGTCGGGGCCGAGCTCCGAGCCGCCCTCGCGGGCCTGCATCGCCACGACGTGGGGGTGCAGGCCGAGCCGGTCGAGGTGGAGCTCGTACTCCTGCTCGATCGAGGCGAAGCGCTGGTCCGCGGGGATCTCCGTGGCCATGGCGCGGACCAGCGTGGTCTTGCCGGAGTTCTGCGGGCCGGTGACCAGGATGTTCTTGCGGGCGCGGACCGCTGCGGCCAGGACGTGGCGCAGGCCGGTGGACAGCGTGGCCCTGCCGACCAGGTCGCCGAGGGTCATCCCGGTGAGGCGGTGGCGGCGGAGCACGACGTGCGGGCGGCGGGTGGTCTCGATCATCGCCGCCAGCCGGCTGCCGTCGGCCAGCTCCAGGTGCAGGCTCGGCCTCGCCGTCGAGAGGCTTCGGCCCGACTGGGAGGCGAGGAACCGCAGTTCCGCGACCAGGTCCTCGTCGCTGTCGGCCACCGGCTCGGCGCGGGCGACCTCGCCCGAGGCCATCCGCAGCCACACCTCGTCGTAGCCGTTGATCTCGACGTTCTCCACGTCCTCCGTGAGCAGCGGCTGCAGCCGCCCCAGCCCGAACAGGGCGTCCCAGAGCCGGGTCCGCAACCGCTGCTCCTGGGCGAGCGTGGGCGCGGGCTCGCCGGCGCTCACCCGCCGGTTGCCCCATTCCTGCACCTCCTCGGCGATGAACTCCCGCCCGAGGTGGCGCCGGTACTCCTCGTCGGCGTGCCGGCCGCCCAGCTCGCCGGTGAGGCGCTCGACCACCGCCGCGCGCAGGTGGCGCACGTCCTCCCAGCTGACCGCGGCCTCACCGTCGTCGTTCGCCGAGGCCTCCCGGCGGGTGCGGAATTCAAAGACCGACATGTGCGACCTCCTGTTCCTCTTCCTCATGGGGACCGACCGCTTCGGCGCGCCGCGCGGCGGCGTCCCGCTCCTCCTCCGCCGGCTCCGGACCGCGGGCCCGCAGCGCCTCGGCGGCCGAGCGGGCGCTGCGGACGAACTGGGACCGGTGGAAGCCGCGCGGCACGTGCGTCCGCTCGGTGAGCACCCGGGCCGCGGCGGGGTCGTGGGGCAGCGTGGCGACCACGTCGATGCCGGTGCGGCGGATCTCCGCCGCCGAGTAGGACCCCTCGGTGATCACCAGCCCGGCCAGCGCATCGGGCCGCCCGTCCGCCTGTTCGAGGCGGCCGCGCACATGGTCGGCCCAGGGCTTGGCGACCGTGATCGAGGTCAGCGTGGAGCGGAACACCAGCACCACGAGGTCGGCGGCCTCGACCAGCCGCCACGGCATGTGCGGGTGGTCGAGGCGCCCGCAGTCCACGACGACGTCCACCGGCGTCGACCAGATCGGGTTCCTGACCCAGAACTGCGAGGCCGCCTCCAGCAGCGGGTCCCACATCGGGGCCAGACTCGCCCCCTGGAACGGGCTGGGCAGCCCGGGGAGCACGAGGTGCGTCGTCTCGGGCGGGTCCAGGGACAGGCACTGCCGGGCGATGTCCACGGCGGTGATCCCGTGCCGGACCGTCCTGGCCAGTTGCAGGAGGTTGCGCTGCCCGACGTCGACGCCCTGCAGGAAGCCCGACTGCAGGTCGCCGCCCGCAGGGTCCGCCTCGATCATCAGCACCGGGCGGGGCCAGGTCATCGACATCGCCAGCGTCGAGGTCGTGGCCCCCGGCGCGCCCTTCGCCGTCACCATGCAGATGAGCATCAGTCCTCCACCGCTGCGGCCGGGTTGATGACCAGGGCGATGTCGCCGCCGGCGGCCAGGGCCGCCAGTTCGGCGCCGTCGGTCGCGGCCGTCTCGACGTCGACCACCCGGACGCCTTCGGCGCCGGGCGCTCCCACCTGCACGATTCGGCCGGTGATCGTGGGCGGCGGGGAGTCCGGGTCGCCGTCGCCGTCGCCGGACGTGGCGACGATGTCCACCAGGTCGCCGGAGTGCAGCCCGCGGGCCGGCACCTGGCCCGGCCGCAGCGGCATCGCGACGAGTTGGGAGTCGCGGGCCGGGACCACGTCGGACCGGGTGTTCGCCGGAACCAGGAGCTGTCCCTCCTGCAGGTCCGCCGACACCCGCTGACCGACCACCCGCGACAGGTTCTCGGCGGGGACCGAATCCACCGCCGGGTCCAGCGCCACCTGCGCCCTGACCAGGTCCCGGGCGGCCAGCTCCTGCCCGTAGGACACGTCCCTGGCCACGACCAGCACCTCCGTCCGGTCATCGGCCGCGAGGTAGAGCGCCGACGCGGCCGCGCCGGAGACCGCGGTCAGCACCACCCCGGCGAGCACCACCCAGGGGCGGCGCCGCGAACGGAGCGACTGCACCGCGGGCATCGCCTCGATCTCGTCATCGACGGCGCGGATGTCCGTCTCGTCCAAATCCGTCTTAACCGACACGAAAACCTGCCTTTTCTCAGTGGATGAACGCAGATTTCACCGTTCGCGCGCACTCCTCCTCAGGATGTTGCTCGGGACGTCGGAGGACCTGCCGGCGAGGGCGGCCGGAGCGGCGGGGACCGGCGCGGCCGGGGACGGGGAGACGGCGGCCGCGCGCCGGCGCCCGGGGGCGCCGCCATGAGGCGGAAAGAGCCGAGAAAAGCCAGGTGAGAACCGTCGCGAGCTGAAATCGAACGCTCTCGCCGATCCGAGTGAAACCGCACTGCGCACCCCCAGACGTCGAGTCCGCCAAAGCAAAAACGAATTCCGCTAAGTGATCGCATCGTAACGCTTCGTAACGATGACCCAAAGGATATGCAGTGGTGATTTACTTTTTAATCTCTGCATCTGGCGGCCGCTTTTTCATGGCATCCGACCGCCAATAAAAGCTTATGCGCACGACGTGCGGCAGCACGGCCCTTGCCCGGATATGCACGGTTTGGCCGCCCGCCGGCGACCGGGGGCCGCGCATGCAAACCGGCCTAAATCATGCTGCCCGAAATCCCCGACGATAACGCTGAGTGAGGGGAGTGGAAACAATGGAGATGCCCGGCAATGCGGGACGGGAAAAGCATTTCCGGCGATCCGCCGCGCCACCGGGGCTTTCGGAAGCCGGGCGCGGTTCCGCCGATCTCGGCCTTATGGGCGATGAAACCGCGCTTTCCGGGGCCACAAGGTCGAGATCGGCGCAGAAGGGACGCGCGGGTCGTTTCAGAGTTCGCGCGCCCCGTCACCCTCGGCCGGGACCGACGGCCAGATGCCCGCCGGGATGGTCTCGTAGGACGGCCACTCCACCGTGGCCCCGTCGGAGTCCCGGCGCACGGCGTAGCGGTAGCCGCCGTCGGGGCCGGCCTGGGCGTCGACCACACTGCCCGCCCCTCGGGCGAAGACCCGGTGGTCCTGCTCGGTGATGTGGTGGACCCGCGTCTGCGGGGAGTACGGGTGCGTCGGCACCGAATAGGACATGTGGACCCCTCTCTCTCGCCCACGCCATCGCCGTGGTGATCGTCGGCCCCTCGTCGACCGCGGCGCGACGGCGCCACCGGGGGCCGGTTCCCCGCTACCCCACGAAGCCCCCGATAACATTACAAATCGGAAAAGACGTCACGCGCCTCCCTGAACGCGTGCGTCGACCCCGGTCACGGAGGTAGGGGCCCCGGCCCCGCGCCCCGGTGCCCGCGGCCCGCGGCGATCCGGAGCGCGGGGCGTCGCCGTTCCGGCCGGGTTGTCTACCATCGTGGGCATGGCGGTCTCCGACCATCCCCGCATGAGCGACGTCGCCGAGCGCGCGGGAGTCTCCCTGTCGACGGTGTCGCGCGCCCTGCGCGGCGCCACCGGCGTCGCCCCGTCCGTCCGCGAGAACGTGGAGCGCGCAGCGGCCGAGCTGGGCTACGTGGTCTCCCGCGGCGCGTCGGGCCTGGTCACCGGGCGCACCGGCCGGATCGCGGTGCTCGTCCCGTTCCTGCAGCCCTGGTTCTTCGGCGTCGCGCTCGCCGGCATGAGCACCGAGATGCGCTCCAGCGGGCGCGACATGCTCGTCTACCAGGTGGGCGACGTCACCGAGCTCAACGCCTACATCCGTTCCCTGCCTCTGCGCAGCAACGTCGACGCCGTCATCGCGGTGGCGCTGGACCTCGAGGAGGGCGAGGCCGCGCGGTTCGACGAGATCGGCGTGCCCGTCGTCTTCTGCAGCCAGCGCGTCAAGGACCGGGCCAGCGTGTTCATCGACAACACCGAGGCCGCGGCCGACGCCGCGCGGCACCTGCTCAACCTGGGGCACGCGCGGATCGCCTACATCCAGTCCAGCGACGAGACCGGCTTCTCGTGGGCCTCCCACGACCGGTTGAGAGGCTACGAGGCGGCCATGGCCGAGGCCGGAGCCGCCCCGCTCGTCGTCACCGAACGGCCGGGCCACGAGGGCGGCGCACTGGGGATGGGGCGGCTGCTGTCGATGGCCGACCCCCCCACCGCGGTGTTCGCCGAATCCGACGACGTCGCCATGGGAGCGCTTCAGGTCGTGCGGCGCTCCCGGCTGGAGGTGCCCGACGTCGTGTCGGTGATGGGGTTCGACGACAGCGACATGGCGGCCCTGGCCGACCTCACGACCGTCGCCCAGCCGGTCTTCGACATGGGCGTCCAGGCCGCGCGGCTGGCCGCCGAGACCATCGACGCCTCCGAGCCGTGCAGCGAGCACGTCCGGTTGGACACCCGGCTGGTCGTCCGCCGCTCGACGGCCGTCCCCAGGCCGACCCGGAGCCTGACGGGCCGGTGACGTCCCGGGCGCGCTCCGCCGTCGCGGCGGGGACGCGCCCGGCTCATCAGGGCCGCGGGCCCGGACTCACCTGGGCCAGGCGAAGGCCTCTCCGACGGTGGCGGCGAGGTGCAGGTAGGAGTCGCGGGTCTCGGGGTTGAGCTGGTCGAGGTCGACCTCGGCCCCCTCCTCCAGGTGGGAGTCCCACGGCACGCGCACCACCGAGCGGCAGCGGGAGTTGAAATGCTCCTCCAGCCGGTCCAGGTCCACCGTGCTCTTGCCCACCCGGACCATGGACAGCACCACCACAGCGCCGCGCACCAGGTAGCCGTACTCGTGGGCCTCCAGCCAGTCCAGGGTCGCGCTGGCGCTGCGCGCGCCGTCGACCGAGGCGGTGGAGACCAGCACGATCTGGTCGGCCAGCCCCAGCACGCCGCGCATCGCCGAGTGCAGCAGGCCGGTGCCGCAGTCGGTCAGGCAGATGGAGTAGAAGTGCTCCAGGATCCGCGACACCTCGCGGTAGTCGGCCTCGGAGAACGCCTCGGAGACGGCGGGGTCGCGGTCGGAGGCCAGGATCTCCAACCGTGAGGCCGCCTGGGAGGTGAACCCGCGGATGTCGGCGTAGCGCTGGATCAGCTCCTTCTCGTTGAGCAGGTCCCGGATCGTGGCCGCGGTCTCCAGCCGCACCTTGTCCGACAGCGTGCCGCGGTCGGGGTTGGCGTCCACCGCCAGCACCCGGTCGCCGCGCAGGCTGGCCAGCGTGGAGCCCAGCGCGACGGTCGTGGTGGTCTTGCCCACCCCGCCCTTCAGCGACAGCACCGCAACCCGGTGGTGACCGCCCGCCACGTGCGTGCGCGCCCGCGCCACCAGCTCGCGCCGGCGCAGCTCCGCGGGCGCCTCGCCCGGGTGAACCAGTCCCATCGTCGCCGAGTGCACCAGCTTGCGCCATCCCGACGACGGCGGCGTGCGGCGGCCGCGCACCAGCGTCTCGGCCTTCAGCGACTCCGCTGTCTGCCCGACCTCCTGGCGGGGATCGTACCCGCCCTGCTCCGGGCGGCCGTGGCCGGCGGGGGCGTACCCGGCGGCCGGGAACGGGTCGCCGCCGGTCCGCGGCGGGGCCGGGGGGAACGGCGGCTGCGGCCGCTGCGGTCCGGGGCCGGGCGGGTACTGCGGGCCCGAGGCGGGCTCCCGGTAGTGCGGTCCGGGCGGGTACTGCGGGCCCGAAGCGGGCTCCCGGTAGTGCGGACCGGGAGCCGGCTGCGGGGCCGACGGGTACTCGTACCGTGGGCCGGGCGGGTGGTGCGGACCGGGCGGGTACTGCGGACCCGACGGCTCGCGGCCGTGCGTCCGCCCCTGGTCATCCGCTGACGGAGCCCTGGGGACGCGGTAGGGCGAGCCCTCGGGGAGGTCCAGCGGGGGCAGCGGCTCGGGCTCGGGCAGGTCGTCGTCGACCGGAGGCTCCTGGACCGGCGGAGGCTGCGCCGGTGGCGCGGGCGGCGGCGCCGGCCGCGGTCCGGGGTCGTGGGCGGAGGGCGGCTCGTTCCACTCCTCGGGCCCGGACTCCGGCGGAGCCGGGGGCGGCGGGGGCATCGGCGCGAGCGGCGGAGGCCGATGGTCGGAGAACGCCGGCGGGTAGCCCGCGGACGGTGCGGACCCGTGCGGCTGGGCATAGGGCGGCGGGGGCGGGATCGGCGTGTCCCCGAAGTCGTCGCCGAACCACTGGTCCGCGGGCGAGGACACCGGACCGTTCTCCTCCCGCTCGGGCTCGTCGGGCTGATCGGGCCGGTCCGGCCGACCGTGTTGGCCATAGGAGTCCCCGCCGTGTCCGTTCTCGGTCACCGCCGCGTCGCGATCGTGCTCCTGACGCAGCGAACGCGCGCCGGGGTGCTCCGAACCGTCGTGCTCTCCATATGTCACCGCGGTTCTCCTCAAGGCGCATCAGTGACCAACAACATCAACAGGCCGGGCTCCGGTCAACAGGGGAAAGACGTATCCATGCCGGACATCCCAGCCTCCTGACTTCCTTCACCCGAGTCAACAACGATAAAACTACCGTTCAAGAAAATAGGCGCCACGGCCATGCGCCGTTCGCCGTCCCGCACGCCGCGCCCGCGAGGACCGCCCGCCGCCTGGGTAGCGTCATGTCCATGCGAGCGATTGTCATCAACGAACCCGGCGGCCCCGACGCACTCACCTGGACCGAGGTGCCCGACCTCGAACCCGGTCCGGACGAGGTGCTGGTCGAGGTGGCCGCCACAGCCGTCAACAGGGCCGACGTCAACCAGCGGCAGGGCGACTACCCGCCTCCCCCCGGCGCCTCGCAGTACCCCGGCCTGGAGTGCTCCGGCCGGATCGTCTCCCTCGGCCCGGGAGGCAGGGACCACGCGTGGAACGTGGGCGACGAGGTGTGCGCGCTGCTCAGCGGCGGCGGGTACGCCGAGCGCGTGGTGGTCCCCGTCGGCCAGCTCCTGCCGGTGCCCAAGGGCGTCGAGCTGGTCGAGGCCGCGGCGCTGCCCGAGGTGGCGTGCACGGTGTGGTCCAACGTCTTCATGGTCGGGCGGCTGCGGCCCGAGGAGACCCTGCTGGTGCACGGCGGCGGCAGCGGCATCGGCACCTTCGCGATCCAGCTCGCGCACGCCCGCGGCGCCCGCGTGCTCACCACGGCCGGCAGCCCGGACAAGCTGCAGCGATGCGGGGAGCTCGGCGCCGACGTGGGCATCAACTACCGCGAGGAGGACTTCGCCGCGCGGGTCAAGGAGGAGACCGGGGGCGCCGGGGTCGACGTCATCCTGGACATCATGGGCGGCTCCTACCTCGACGCCAACCTCCGGTCGCTGGCCGTCAACGGCAGATTGACCGTCATCGGCCTCATGGGCGGGCGCAAGGCCGAGCTGGACCTCGGCAGAATGTTGGTCAAGCGCCTGTCCGTACACGCGACGACGCTGCGCTCCCGGCCGGTGGAGGAGAAGGCCGCGATCGTCTCGGAGGTCACCGAGCACGTGTGGCCCCTGGTCGAGGAGGGAACCCTCCGCCCCATCGTGGACCGGACGCTGCCCCTGCCGCAGGCGGCCGAGGCACACCGCATCATGGAATCGAGTGCGCACGTCGGAAAGATCGTGCTCACCAACTGACAGGCACCGGCCCCGCCGCGCGACGCCCCCAGGGACGCGCGCGGCGGGGCCGGGAACCCGCAGATCCACATCCCGAAGCCGCTAGGTGACATTCTTGATGAGCAACGGATTCAACGAAGAAGAGCAGCACCCGCACATCCTCGTCGTCGGGCCCGGCGGTTCGGCCGGGGCCTCCGGCGATGCGGCGGAGGCCGCCGACGGCGACGAGGAGCAGGGGCAGGAGGAGCGCCCCGTGACCGAGATGGTGGAGCAGCCGGCGAAGGTCATGCGCATCGGCAGCATGATCCGCCAGCTTCTCGACGAGGTGAAGGCCGCGCCGCTGGACGAGGCCAGCCGCGCGCGCCTCAAGGAGATCCACTCCAGCTCCATCAAGGAGCTGGAGGACGGCCTGGCCCCGGAGCTCGTCAGCGAGCTGGAGCGGCTCTCTCTGCCGTTCACCGAGGGCGAGACCCCCAGCGACGCCGAGCTCCGGATCGCCCAGGCCCAGTTGGTCGGCTGGCTGGAGGGCCTGTTCCACGGCATCCAGACCACCCTGTTCGCCCAGCAGATGGCCGCCAGGGCGCAGTTGGAGAACATGCGCAAGGCCCTCCCGGCCGGCATGCCGCAGGCCCAGGAGGGCGAGGGCCCCGGCCAGCACCTGCCCGGTCCCGGCTCCGGGCCGTACCTGTAGGCGGTGCGGCGGGGCGGGACGGGCACCGGCGTGCCCGCCGCCCGCCCCGCGTTGGATCGGTCACCGGCGGGGTCAGAGCAGGTCGAGGTTGATGACGCCGATATTGAGGCCGAGACCGACCAGCGACGACTCTCCGGCGCTGCTGACGATGCTGGAGGATTCGGCGCCGCCGGGGCCGACGCTGCTGGAGCGCTCCTCGTAGGAGGCGGCCGAGGCCATGGCCGGGGCGGCCAGGGCGACGGCCGGGGCGGCGAGCAGGACGGTGGCGATACGGCGGGTCGTCATGGGGGCGTCCTTTCGGTGGCGTGCGAGGTCGTGCGCCTTCGCACCGTGGTCGGCACGAAGGCGGCCCGGCGGGGATGCCCCCGCCGGGCCGTCGTCATTGCGGGGCGGCCGTTAGAGGATGCCGCCCAGCCCCAGGCCTCCCAGCAGGCCCTCGTCGCCGGAACCGCCGGCGTTGCTGCTGGTGGAGGAGGAGCCGGCGCCGTCAGGGCCCGCCCACTGGTGCGACTCCTCGTAAGAGGCGCCACCGCCGCCGGTACCGCCGGAGGAGGCGCTGACGCTGTGGGAGCTCGCGCCGTCGGGGCCGGCCATGTTCCCCGACTGCTCGAAGGAGTCGGCCATGGCCAGGCCCGGAGCGGCCAGGGCGATGGCCGGGGCGATGGCTCCGACGGTGGCGATGCGACGCACGTTCATGGTTGTTCCCTTTCTGTCGATCCCACCGAGGGGGTGGGGGTTTCCAGTTCGGGCTCACCCGCCGCATCGTTTTGCGGAACGGTGCTGCGGGCTTGGTCTCTGGCTGCCCGAGCACAGAAGCGAAATAACAGGGAGCGAATGTGTCATAACGCATCCAAACCATTCGGCGAATCGCACCGAATCGGAACGTCTCACCGTCAAGCCGGACCAGCGCGACGAAAAGTCGACAAAGATGTCCTTTCCCAGGTCAGCGGCTTTTCAAATACGGAAACGCCCGGCCTCCGCGCACTGCTGGGCGCGGGGACCGGGCGTCGGTGGCGCGAATTACTTCTTGTCGACCGGCTCCAGGACGTCGCGGCCGACGAAGGGGCGCAGGGCCTCGGGGACGATGACGGACCCGTCCTCCTGCTGGTGGTTCTCCAGGATGGCGACGATCCAGCGCGTGGTCGCCAGGGTGCCGTTGAGGGTGGCGGCGAAGCGCGGCCTGCCCTCGCCGTCGCGGTAGCGGATGTTGAGGCGGCGGGCCTGGAAATCGGTGCAGTTGGAGGTCGAGGTCAGCTCGCGGTAGCGGCCCTGCGTGGGGATCCACGCCTCGCAGTCGTACTTGCGCGCGGCGCTGGTGCCGAGGTCGCCGCCCGCGATGTCGACCACGCGGTAGGGCAGCTCCAGGTCGTCGAGCATCCGCCGCTCCCACGCCAGCAGCCGCAGGTGCTCCTCGTGCGCCTGCTCGGGGTGGGTGTAGACGAACATCTCGACCTTGTTGAACTGGTGCACCCGGATGATGCCGCGGGTGTCCTTGCCGTAGGAGCCGGCCTCCCTGCGGAAGCAGGACGACCAGCCGATGTAGCGGTTGGGCAGCGCGTCGGCCGGCAGGATCTCGCCGGCGTGGTAGCCGGCCAGCGGCACCTCGGAGGTGCCCACGAGGTACAGGTCGTCGGCCGGCAGGTGGTAGACCTCGGCGGAGTGCTCGCCGAGGAAGCCGGTGCCCTCCATCGTCTCGGACTTGACCAGCACCGGCGGGACCATCGGCGTGAAGCCGTCGGCCACGGCCCGCTGCATGGCCATGGTGAGCAGGCCGAGCTCCAGCATGGCGCCCACACCGGTGAGGAAGTAGAAGCGCGCGCCCGAGACCTTGGCGCCGCGGTCCATGTCGATGGCGCCGAGCATCTCGCCCAGCTCCAGGTGGTCGCGCGGGGCGAAGTCGAACGCGCGGGGTGTCCCGCTCTCCTCGACGACCGTGAAGTCGTCGACCCCGCCCTCGGGCGCGCCCTCCTCGACGAGGTTGGGCACGGAGGCGAGCAGCGAGTCGAGCTCGCCGGCCAGCCGCTCGGCCTCGGCCTCGGCCTCCTTGACGTTGGCCGCCAGGCTCTTCGCCCGGACCAGGAGCTCCTCGCGCTCCTCGGGAGAGGCCTTGGACACCGACTTGCCGACGGTCTTCTGTTCGGCGCGCAGCGATTCGAAGCGCGTCAGCGCGGCGCGGCGGCGAGAGTCGAGGTCGAGCAGCCGGTCGACGACGGACTCGTCCTCGCCGCGGGCCCGCTGCGAAACACGAAGGCGGTCAGGGTCATCCCGTAGAGCACGCAGGTCGATCACGTGAGCAGGTTACCGGGGATACCGCACGGCCACACACCGCTTTACCGGCGACGTGCGCACGCTGTGCGCGGGTGCTCTCGGCGATCTTGGCCTTGTCGGGGTCATCGCAGCGTTTTCAGGCCCCATAAGGTCGACGTGAGTTTTAACCTCGCCCCCAAGGGGTCTTCAAGGCCGGCCCCAGGAGGGACGGCGCGCACCATCACCCAACCACCGCGGATCCCACCTTCGGCCGAGGCTTCACGACCCCCGATGGCCAAGGTCAGAACTCAAGGTCAAGATCGGCGGGGAAGAGGGGTACTTCAGGCCACGGCGCCCGATCGGATGCGGGCCAGCCACTCCTCGGCCTCGTGGAATGCGGCGTTCGTGGTCCCCCTGGCGGGTATGAACGGGGTGAGCTCGGTCTCGGCGTCGGCGCGCGGGTAGCTGCCGAGGAAGCGGATGTCGGTGCAGATCCGGCGCAGCCCCATCAGGGCCTCGCCCACGCGGGCCTCGGCCACGTGGCCGTCGGCGTCGATGCAGAAGCAGTACCGGCCCAGCCCGTCGCCCGTCGGCCGGGACTCCAGCCGGGTCAGGTTCACTCCGCGCACCGCGAACTGGTTCAGCAGCTCCACCAGCGCGCCGGGGTGGTCGTCGGCGATGAACGCCACCAGCGACGTGCGGTCGGCGCCCGTCGGCTCGGGCAGCGCCCCCGGACGGGTCAGGTAGACGAACCTGGTCGCGGCCTCCGACCGGTCGCCCACGCCCTCGGCGACGGCGGCCAGCCCGTAGCGCTCGCCCGCGATGCGCGCCGAGATCGCCGCGTCGTAGGGCGCCCCCGGCTCGGCGACCGCCTGCGCCGCCGCTGCCGTCGACGACATCGTGAACGTCTCGGCGTCGGGCAGGTGGCGGGCCAGCCACCCGCGGCACTGCGCGAGCGCGTGCGGGTGGGTCGCCACCCGCTTGACGTCGGAGAGCGCGACGCCCGAGCGGGCGAACAGGGTGAACTCCACCGGGATCGCGGTCTCGGCCGCGATCAGCAGTGGGTCCCCGTTGATGAGCTCGGCGATCGTGGCGGTCACCCCGCCCTCCACCGAGTTCTCCAGCGGGGCGACGCCGCCGGCGACCTCGCCGTCGCGGACCGCGGCGAACACCGCGTCGACCCCCGTGCACGGGACGAACGCCCCCGCGTCCTCGCCGGGCACGAGCGCACGCAGCGCGGCCTCGGTGAAGGTGCCCTCTGGTCCCAGGTAGGCGTAACGCTTCGGCATATCCTGCAGGTTACTCGGCCCGGCCGCAGGCCCGTGCGCCGAAGGCCCGGTCACGGCCCTGCTCAGCCCTTGCCGACCGAGGACGACTCCGTCCGCCGGTGCCGGCCGTCGCCGCGGGACCTGGCCTCCACCTGATCGGGGATGTCGATCATCGGCTCCCCTTCCCCGGCGGGCTCGGGTTCGGGTTCCGGCCGCCGGTAGGGCCCGGGTTCGGGTTCCGGCTCCCACGCGGGCTCCGGTTCCGGCACGGGCTCGGGCCGCCGGTAGGGCTCGGGCTCCGGTTTCCGCTGCCGCACCGGTTCGGGCACCGGTTCCGGTTCGGGTTCCGGCTCCCACGCGGGCTCGGCCGCGCCCGCGCTCCCCGCGGCCTCGGGTCCCGGCGAGGCGACCGGCTCCCGCACCTTGACGAGCCGGGGCGCCTCGGCCTCGGGTTCCCGCTGCACCGCCTCGGGTCCGGGAGTCCTCCCCCCGGACCCGGGCCCCGTCCTCGTGGTCACCGAGACCATCGCCCCGCCCTCGTCGTCGTCCGTGGGGACGGCGGAGCCGACCCCGTGGCCGAGGCGGGCGGCGCGGACCGCGCGGTACTCCTCGGGGGAGAGCGCGTCGGTGGCGTTGCCGCCCTCGACGATCTTGGCGTAGGTGCGGGTCTCGGTGCGCCCGTTGATCGAGGTCAGCACCACACCGTCCCCGGCGACGTTGAGCATCGCCAGCGAGAACGAACGCGCGCCCGACATCTCCTCCAGCGCGTCGTAGCGCACCAGGGCGACGTCGCGCATCGCCAGGACGTCGACGTTTCCGGAGTCGCGCAGGAGCCTGCCGACGAGGGACCGGCACTCCTCGGCCGCCTCCCTCACTCTGAGGTATGCGATTGCTGCGAAGGCCAGTCCGCCCAGTCCCAACGACGCACCGCAGACGGCCAGGATCGTAGATAGCACAATCCGAGACTAATAGTTACCGTACGTTCCCATACAGATACGCGCCGTGCTCGGCGCGTCAAGGTCACTTCCGGTTGATCCTGCGCGAAACGGACCGCGAGGCCTCGCGCAGCCCCTCGCGGAGGCGCCACATCCGGCGCACCGCCGCCGGGCGCAGTTCGCGCGCCGCCAGCGCGCGGCCGACATCGGTGAACTGCCGGGCCCGGTGCACCTGCGCCCGCAGATCGGTGCCGGTGGCCCGGTGCTCCATCGGCACCTCCACCTCCAGCACCCGGAAACCGCGGTGCAGCAGGTCGATGGTCATCCCGGTCTCCACGCCGAACCCGTGGGCCAGCGGGCGCACCGCCTCGAACGCGGCGCGGGTCAGGCAGCGCTGCCCGTTGAGCGGCTGCTCGGCCTCCCAGCCGGTCGCGCGCTTGATCCCTTCGCGGGCCAGCCGCACCACGAACCCGTGGCCGCCGAGGCGCGTCCGGGTGGCGGGGAAGAGCGCGATGGTCATATCGGTCACGCCGTCGAGCACCGGTTCCACCAGCGGCCCGGCGTCGGCCGCGGTGCCGGCCAGGTCGGCGTCGAGGAACAGCAGGTGCCGCGGTGCCGCGACGGTCCCGGTGGCGGTCTCGTGCTCCTCGATCAGCCGGACGCCCTCGGCTCCGGTCTCCATGGCGGCGCCCTTGCCGCGGTTGCGGCTGTGCCGGAGCACCCGCGCGCCGGCGTCGACGGCCGCGGCGGCGGTGCCGTCGGCCGAGCCGTCGTCGACGACGACCACGAGGTCGACGCCGGGCAGCGTCCGGGCGGCCCGGACGGTGGCCGCGATGCGGTCACCCTCGTCCTTGGCCGGGACGACGACGGCGACGCCGCCGCGGTCGCCGTCCCCCCGGCCACCGGCGCTGCCAGAACTCATGATCGGGTCCCCGGGCTACTTCGCGGCGCTGCTGCCCGCGGCGACGGGGACGGCGTCGGTGGACTCGTGGATCGTGAAGACACCGTCGAGGCCGGTGATCTGCAGAATCTTCATGACCGCCGGGCGCGGGGCCACGAGTTCGAGGTCGCCCTCCTTCTCCCGCGACCGCTTCATGGCCGACAACAGGACGTTCATGCCGGTGGAATCGCAGAATTCCACCCCGGACATGTCGACGAGGAGCCGGGAGGCCCCGTCGTCCAACGCGTCGACGAGCTCGCTGTGCAAATGCGGTGCCGTGTAAAGATCAATCTCACCGCGGACGGCAACAATCGCGTAATCCGCCTGAGACTGACTTGAGATCTTCAACTCCACAGTCGTGACTGTAGCGGTCGCGTGCAGCCCTGGCCACCTCGTTCGCGGTGTTTCGCGACACCGTCCGGAATCGGGTGGTTAAAACCCCGTGAACCGGGGAAACGTCAGGCCCTGGACGCCTCGGAGGCGGCCAGGGCCCCGGTCGTCACCATGGGTCCGCTCCCCGCCGGCGGCGCAGCGGCCGTGCCCGGCGCGGCGGAGGACTCGGCCCGCGGCGACCCGCTCTCGGGCACCTCCAGCACCGCCCAGACCGTGGTGGTGGCGTCGTCGACCTCGGTGCCCCACTTGGTCGCGAGGTGCTGCACGATCCCCAGCCCCCGGCCGCCGAGCGCGGAGAGCGAGGGGCGGGCGATCCTCGGCAGGGTCTCGGCCCCGCCGTCGCACACCGAGATCTCGATCCACCCTCCGGAGGAGGCGCCGTCGGCGCCGTCGGCACTGTCGGCGCCGTCGGTATCGAGAACGACGTTCCAGGACACCCGCACGGAGTCGGGCGGGAAGGGCGGCGGCAGGGGGGAGGCGTGGCGCAGCGCGTTGCTCAGCAGTTCGCTGATGATGAGCGCGGCGTCGTCGACCTCGGGCGCTCCGACACCGAAGTCGTGCAGGTCGGAACAGAGGTGCTGACGTGCGGCGGTGACACTCGACGGCACATGTGGCAGCAGTACGGCCCTCGACACGTCCTTCTCCTGTTCATCGGCGCACCGGTCCCCTCGCCGGTCGCTGGCCCGGCGTCGGGGGGATGGTCCGGCGGGTGCGCCCTCGCTGGTGTTGCGCCTTGCGCTCGTTCTGCCGGTGAGCGGCACTGTTTCGTCTTTGAACCCCGCCACGGCCGAAATGCCCCGTTCAGTTCCCCCGGAAACCCATCATCCCCGGTGGATCCGTGGCCACATCACGGCGCCGCGCCGTCCTCCGTGTCGTCCGCAACCGGAATGCTCGATTCGGCGCCGGATCCCGGACCGCGGTTCCCGGCGCGCTGTAGCGTGAATCTCATCCGCGTCCCGCTCGGGTCGTTGGGGTGGGCCGTGACGTCGCCGCCCTGCACCCTGGCCAGCCTGCGCGCGATGTAGAGCCCCAGGCCGATGCCGCCGAACCTGCGGCGATCCCCGGCCTCGCCCTGCACGAACCGCTCGAAGATCCGCTCCTCGTCACCGGACGCGATCCCGATCCCCTCGTCCTCGACGGCGACGACGACGCGGTCCCGGCGCACCTCGGCGCGCACGACCACCGAGCCGCCGTCAGGGGAGTACTTGAACGCGTTCTCCAGGAGCTGGCCGACGATGACATCGGTGGCGACCGGATCACCGACCACCTCGGGCAGGCATTCGGGCAGCGCCAATGTGAGCCCGTGCCGGCCCGAAAGCGGCCGGAACGCCGCCGTGGTGGACTTCAGCAGCTTCCGGAGGTCGAAGGGAGCGTTGGAGACGGCGAGGTCGCCGCTTCCCGCGCGCGACCCCAGCCCGAGGTTCTCCACCAGGTGCGCCAGCGTCGCGGAGCGCTCGGCGATCGTGGTGACGGCGGAGCGGCGCGCGGCGTCGTCGAGCTTCTCCCAGCGCTGCACCAGGGTGTTGGCGAACCCCTGCACGACCGTGATGGGGGTGCGCAGCTCGTGGCTGGCCGTCGCGAGGAACAGGTCCTTCTCCTCCTCCAGCGCCTTGGCCTGCGTGACGTCGCGGAAGTCGACCACCCGCTCCTCGGTCCCGGGGATGTCGGCGATGAGGATCTCCAGCCAGCAGCCGTTGTCCAGCAGGTGCTTGATCGGCTCGCCCTGCTCCCGGGGCAGGGGGAACGGCGGCGGGCGGCCGACCACGTCGCCGAACGCGCGCCCGGTCAGCTCGGCCGCGGACCGGTTCCACTTGCGCACCCGGCCGGCGCGGTCCAGCACCGCGATCCCGTCGGCGCTGGCGTCGACCACCGCGTGCTCGTGCGCGCGCTGGCGGACCATCTCCTGGTAGGCCATCGCGTTGCCGAGCGCCACCCCGGCGTGCGCGGCCAGCAGCTCCAGGAGTTCGAGCTCGATGTGGCCGACCTTGCGCCTGCTGTACAGCGCGTACAGCGCCCCGTAGGGCCTGCCCTGCACGTTGGACACGCCCAGCGCGATGGTGTGCAGGCCGTCCAGGTCGGCCCAGATCAGGTCGCCGAGGGACCGGGTGTCGTCGGTGGCCAGCAGCACCGTCTTGCCGCTGCGCAGCAGCTCCCCGAACAGGCTGGACTCCAGCGACGCGCTGTAGCCGCGCAGGTGGTCGGAGAGCTGGGTGAGGCTCACCAGCCGCAGCCGGTCGTCCTCGATGAGCACGAACCCGCCGGCGTCGGCGCCGGTGAGCTCGGTGAGGCTGTGCGCGATGCGGTCGAGGACCGCGGAGAGGTCGAGGTCGGCGTTGACGTCGGCCACGACGTCGGTGAGCCGGCGCACCAGCCGGGCGCGCTCGGCCATGTGGGACTGCAGGGCGCCGGCGTCCTCGTAGGTGTGGAAGACGCTCACCCAGCCGATGGGTCGGCCCGCGGCGTCGAAGAGGCCGTTGGTGTCGACGCGGACGTCGACGACCTGGCCGTCGCGCCGCATGCGTCTGCTCACGATGGAGAGCGGTCCGCCGGCGCGCACCCGCTCCAGCACGGCGTGGTGCTCGGCCGTCAGCTCCTCGGGCACGATCGGGACCGGCTCGCCCATGACCTCCTCGGCCCGCCAGCCGAACAGGCGCTCCGCCGCCGGATTCCACCCCGTGACCCGGAGCTCGGCGTCGACCACGACGATCGCATCGGCCGCACACGCCAACACGGCGTCGGCGTTGAGGGCTGCAGGCTCGGAGCTCACGACGTCATAGTGCCATTCAGGGGCCTGTCTACGGCATACGAATGCCGAGGTTGGTCCAATTTGGTGGGTATGGCACCCCGCCACGCGCCTTTCGGTTCCACTGCGGAAGGAGCACCCCGTGTCATCCTTCATTCATCGTCGGGCCGACATGATGAAGGCGACACGAGGGGCGAACGTGACGAAAACCTGGCGCGGGAAGCGACGCGACCGGCTCGGCGGCATCGATCAGCCGGACGACGACGACCTGGACGCGCTGATCCGGGCGACGACCTCGGGGCAGCGGTGGGCCGATCCGCCGCGGCGGCCCGAGCCGCCCGCCGAGGACGCCCGGTTCGACGTCGTCACCGGGACCGCCGAGACGCCGGTGGGCTTCCTGTCCCTGGCGCTGACCCAGCGGGGACTGGTGTGCTGCTCGTTCGACCCCGAGGAGACGCTGCTGCCGCGGCTGGCGCGCGCGGTCTCGTCCAGGATCGGCACGCACGAGGCCCGGCTGGACCCCGTGCGCCGTGAGCTCAACGCCTACTTCGAGGGCAGGCTGACGTCCTTCTCCGTCCCGCTCGACCTGCGCCTGACCAGTGACTTCGGCCGCGTGGTACTGCGCTCGCTGCTGAGGGTCCCCTACGGCTCGACGGCGACCTACCAGGGGCTGGCCGAGGGGGTCGGGCGCGGCAACGCCGTCCGTGCGGTGGTGAACACGCTGGCCACCAACCCGATCTGCGTGCTGCTGCCGTGCCATCGGGTGATCCCCGACGGCTACCCCCACGAGACCGGCCCCTACGCCGGCGGCCCGGACGCCAAGCGTTACCTGCTCACCCTCGAAGAGTTCAAGAAGAGGAGCCGGAGCGGCTAGACGACCTTCGGGTCGGTCCCGGTCTCGCTGGCCATGCCGCGGCCGGCCAGGGCCCAGGCGCTCATTCCGCCGGCGACGTTGGCCGCCTGCCACCCGGCGTCGTTGAGCGCCTGCACGGCCTGGGCCGAGCGGCCGCCCACCCGGCAGATGACGTAGACCTGGCGGTCCTGGGGGACCTCACCGGCCCGCTGGGAGAGCTCGTGCAGGGGGATGTGCACGGCCTGCGGCGCGTGCCCGGCCCGCCACTCGTCGTCCTCGCGGACGTCCAGCAGGTAGCCGTCGTCCGGAACCGTTCCGACCTCGACGACCGGAACATTCGCACCAAACACCTGGAAACCTCTCATATCACTTTCCGTGCCACCGGCACTACCAAACGGGAACCCCGCGGTGACCGCACGCGTCGAACAGGGTATGCGCAAGCACATCCCGGCGACCGCGCCGGTCCGCCTCGCCGCACTCACGGCCCTGGGGTTCCTGGTCGTGGGCTGCGGCGGCGGCACCGACCAGGTCGCCCCCGCAGACGATTCACCGGCCCCCTCCGACTCCGCCTCCCCGGGCTCACCCGGCCCGGACGGCGGCGCGTCACCGCCCTCCGCCGCCCCCGGGGGCGGCGACGCCGAAACCGAGCTCGTCATCGAGGTCGCCCTCGACCCCGACGCCGACACCGCGCAGAGCCCCGACGACATCGAGACCGGCACCTGGACCCTCACCTGCTCCCCCGTCGGCGGCGACCACCCCGACCCCGAGGCGGCGTGCGCGGACCTGGAGGAAGCCGGGGCCGAGGCGTTCGAGCCCGTTCCCCGCGATCAGCCCTGCACCCACATCTACGGCGGACCGGAGACCGCCACCGTCACCGGCCACGTCGGCGGCACCGAGATCGACGCAGGCCTCTCCAAGGCCGGCGGCTGCGAACTGAACCGCTGGGAGAACCTCGGCGCCGTGCTGTCGCCCTGAGCGGCGCGCCGGCGCGACTTTCGCGGCCCCGCCCGGCGCGTTCACGCGGCCGACGGGCCCGGAATCGGCGAGGATGGCGAGGAAAAAGAAAAAGCCCCGCTTCCGCGGGGCTTGTTCACCGTGGGCGAGGAGGGATTTGAACCCTCACATCCTTTCGGACACACGGACCTGAACCGTGCGCGTCTACCGTTCCGCCACCCGCCCGAGTGACATATACCTATTGGTACCGCCTTGACCCGGCAACCGGCGTTTCGACCGGTTCGCCTGGCGACAGACACAAGGCTAGCACGGTCGCGACACCGGTCGTGCACTATTGGGAGCCGACACATCAACAGCGACGCAGGGGCGAGTGTGAAGCAGAGGGCACGTTTGCACGGCTACGATCGTCATACATCGGGAGTGGAGTAAGGGAGGTACCTCGTGGGAGTGCTCCAACGCTTCGAGCGCAGGCTCGAAGGCATGATCGAAGGCACCTTCGCGCGGGCCTTCAAGTCGGAACTCCAGCCCGTCGAGGTCGCCAGTGCCGTGCAACGCGAGATGGACGAACGCGCAGCGATCGTCGCGCAAGGCCGCACTCTGGTCCCCAACGACTTCGTCGTGGAGCTGTCCGGCTCTGACAAGGAACGCCTGGAGGTCTATTCCGACAGCCTGGGCCAGGAGCTTTCCAAGCTCGCGCGCGAGTACGCCACGGAGCAGGGCTATTCGTTCGTCGGACCGGTGCGCGTGCGCTTCGACGCGGCCGACGACCTGCAGACCGGCCGGTTCCGCATCCGCTCCGGCGTCATCCGCGGCTCGACGGTGGAGAGCGGTGAGATCCGCCAGCCGGTGAGCGACCACCCCCGCGGCGGCGGCGCCGTCCAGGGCCGGCCGCGGCTGCTGTTGTCGCCGGGAGGCGCAACCATCGAGGGCGCCCCCGCGTCTCAGGGGATGCAGCAGTCCTACGAACTCAACACCCAGGTGACGCTCCTGGGTCGCGGGACGGACTGTGATCTGCGGCTGGTGGACAACGGCGTCTCCCGCCACCACGCCGAGATCCGCGTGGAGGACGACGACGCCGTTCTCGTCGACCTCGGCTCCACCAACGGCACGTTCGTCAACGGCCAGCAGGTCAAACGGGCGCGCCTGGTGGACGGAACCCGGGTCAGCCTCGGCAGGACGACCATGACGTTCCGCCGCGACTGACCGCGGCACCGACGGCGAGGTTCGCCCCCGGTGGAGGGGCGGACCGAGCCGCCACCGTGCCGACCCACCCGACCAGCGACGAATCCGGGCCAGGAGGACCCTCTCCCCGAATCCTTGACCAATCGGGCACAATAACCGGGTCCATTGGGTTTACTTGGCTTTTCGACGCGGTTTGGCACGGTTCAGCACGAACACGACGCACTGGCGGCGCCGAGGTCCGCCAACCCAGCCGGAGCACGACAGGGGCTAAAGAGCACTTCAATGTCCGATCTGACCCTCATGCTGATCAAGCTCGCGTTCCTCGCGGTGCTGTGGCTGTTCGTGATCATGGCGGTCGGAGTGATCCGCACCGACCTGTTCGGCACCGCCGCAAGCAAGACCAAGACGAAGCGAACCGCGAAATCCGAGCCTCGGCGCTCCAAGCCCGCCGCCCCCCGCGGCCGGCGCAACGAGCCCCGGGCCCTGGTCGTCACCAAGGGCCCCCTGGCCGGCACCACCCTCAACCTCACAGCGAACCCGATCGTCATCGGCCGCGCCAAGGACGCGACGCTGGTCATCAATGACGACTACGCCTCCGGCAGGCACGCGCGCATCTTCTCCGACAACGGCCGCTGGGTCGTGGAAGATCTCGGTTCGACGAACGGCACCTACCTCGGTCAGCAGCGGCTGACCCGCCCGCAGCCGATCACCGTCGGACAGCCCATCCGCATCGGCAAAACCGTCCTGGAACTGCGCAAATGACAATCGCTCTCCGATACGCGGCGTACTCCGACGTAGGATGCCTCCGCGAAGGCAACGAAGACTCCGCCTACGCCGGCCCCTACCTGCTCGCGGTCGCCGACGGGATGGGCGGACACGCCGGCGGCGAGATCGCCAGCGCGGTCGCGGTCTCCTCCCTGATGCCGCTCGACGACGACGTGCCCGGCAACGAGATGGTGGGCTCCCTCGAAGAGGCCGTCGACCTGGCCAACAGCGCCCTCGCCCAGAAGGTCCGGGAGGAGCCCCGGCTGGAGAACATGGGCACGACGCTGACCGCCATGCTGTGGTCCGGCGCGCGCGTGGCCCTCGTCCACGTCGGCGACTCCCGCGCCTACCTGCTGCGCGACGGCGAGTTCAACCAGATCACCCACGACCACACGCTGGTGCAGACCCTCGTCGACGAGGGCAAGATCACAGAGGACGAGGTCGCCACCCACCCGCAGCGCTCCCTGCTGCTGCGGGCGATCCAGGGCCAGGGGCAGGTCGAGCCCGACGTCTCGGTGCGCGAGGCCAAGGTCGGCGACCGCTACCTGCTGTGCTCCGACGGGCTGTCCGGCGTGGTCAGCAAGGAGACCATCCACGAGACGCTGGCCTCGGAGCCCGGCGTCGACGCGGCCGCGCGCCGGCTCATCGACCTCGCCAACCGGGGCGGCGGTCCCGACAACATCACCGCGGTCGTGGCCGACGTCATCGACACCGCCACCGACCCGCAGGGGCCGACCTCGGTTCCCGCGGTCGTGGGAGCGGCCGACCAGCGGCGCGAGCCCGTCATGACGCCCGACACGCCCGCGGGGCGCGCCCAGGGGCTGACCAGGGGCAGCGGCGACACCGCCGAGATGGACCGCATCCCGGCCTTCGATCCGGCCGACGGCCCCGAGCCGGAGCGCCCCACCAAGCGCTGGTGGCCCATGGTGGTCACGTTCCTGGTGATCGTCGCGGTCGTGGCCGGGGCCGGGTTCTACTTCGGTCAGCAATACCTCAACAGCCAGTACTTCATCGGTCCGACCGAGGACGAGACCAGCGTGGCGGTCTACCGCGGCATCAACACCGATGTGGCGGGCTACAGCCTGGCCGAACAGGTGGAGGACACCGGCGTCCCGATGGAGTTCCTGCCGCAGAACGAGCGCAACGCGGTCACCGACACGATCGCGCTGGAGAGCCGCGAGCAGGCCGACAGCAGGATCGAGGAGCTGCGCGGCAAGGCCGAGGAGTGCCGGGCCGACCCCGGATCCTGCGGCATGGACGCCCCGGCCGACAGCGGGCCCTCTCCGGACGCCGGCACCGCGGAGGGCTCCGACCAGGCTCCGACCGCCCCCGAGGGCGCGGCCGACGAGCAGGGAGGAGGACGGCGATGAGCGAGGCACTGTCCACAGCTCTCCCACCGATCAAGCGGCGCAACGCCGAACTCGTCATGCTGCTGCTCGCGATCGGCATCACGCTGTTCGCGTTCGCCGAGGCCGGCCTGACCCGCAACGGCACGATGCCGGCGGGCTTCTTCGCCTACGCCGTGCCCTTCGGCGGCCTGGCGATCCTGGCCCACGTCTTCATCCGGTTCTTCGCGCCGTGGTCGGACCCCCTGATGCTGCCGCTGGCCACCGTGCTGAACGGGCTGGGCCTGGCGATGATCTGGCGGCTGCTCGACGCCACCGGCAACACCGATGACGGCAGCGCGATGGGTCAGCTCCTCTGGACCGGGCTGAGCATGGTGGTGTTCGCGGTCATCGTGTTCTTCCTCAAGGAGCCGCGGACGCTGCAGCGCTACCCCTACATCATGGCGCTGGGCGCGGTCATCCTGCTGCTGCTGCCGCTCGTCCCCGGACTCGGCAGGACGGTCAACGGCGCCACGCAGTGGATCGCCGTCCCGGGGCTCGGCACCATGCAGCCCTCGGAGTTCGCCAAGATCGCCCTGGTCATCTTCCTGTCCGGGTACATGGTGATGAAGCGCGACGTGCTGTCGCTGGCCAGCAAGCGGATCAAGGTCGGCCCGATCAAGGTCATCGACCTGCCGCGGATGCGCGACACCGCGCCGATGGCGGTCGCCTGGGGCTTCTGCATCGTGGTCCTGGTCATCCTGATGAACGACCTGGGCACCTCGCTGCTGCTGTTCGGCACCTTCCTGGCGATGATCTACGTCGCCACCCAGCGCCCCTCGTGGATCGTCATCGGGCTGACCGCGTTCTTCGGCGCCTGCGCCGCGCTCTACCCGTTCGTCCCGCACTTCCGGGTGCGCATGATCACCTGGCTCGACGCGTTCGCCCCCGATGTGTACTGCGACGCGGCCGCCATGGCCGACCCCAGTTCGTTCTGCAACACCTCCGGCAACAGCCAGCAGCTCGTGCAGGGCATGTTCGCCCTGGCCGAGGGCGGTATCCTCGGCACCGGTCTTGGCGGCGGCAAGCCGGGCTACGTCCCCGAGGTCCAGAACGACTTCATCTTCACCGCGTTCGGTGAGGAGCTCGGGCTCACCGGCATCATGGTGATGCTGATCGCCCTGGCGCTGCTGGTCCAGCGCGGGATGCGCGTCGCGCTGGCCTCCAAGGAGCTCTTCATCAAGATGTTCGCCTCGGGCATCTCCTTCCTGCTGGCGTTCCAGACCTTCGTCGTCATCGGCGGCGTCACCCGCGTCATCCCGATGACCGGCGCCACCATCCCCTTCGTCGCAAAGGGCGGATCGGCGCTCCTGGCGAGCTGGTTCATGCTCGCGCTGCTGATCCGCATGAGCAACAACGCGCGCAAACCGGCCCCGCAGGCCATCCAGGACGAGGGCGCTACCCAGGTGATATCCCGATGAACAAGCCCATCCGCAGACTCGCGGTCTTCGCCATGGCGCTGTTCGGCGTGCTGCTGCTCAACGCCACCTGGATCCAGGCGATCCAGGCCGACTCGCTGCGCGAGCACGAGTACAACCGTCGGCAGTTCGCCGAGCGGCTGACCGTGCCCCGCGGCCCCATCGTCGCCGGCAACGAGCAGGTCGCCTACTCCGAGCCGATCGAGGACAGCGAGAACTACCAGCGCGTCTACGAGTACGGCGACCTCTACGCCCACCCCGTCGGCGTGTTCCGCAGCGGCAGCGCCAACGGCATCGAGCTGACCGAGAACTCCTTCCTCGACGGCTCCGACAGCCGGCTGCTGGTCCGCAACTTCCTGGACATGCTCACCGGTGAGCAGAGCCAGGGCGCCACCGTCAACCTCACGCTCGACCCCGAGGCCCAGCAGGCGGCGATGGAGGGGCTGCGCTCGGTCGCCCCCGACAAGAACGGCGCGGCCGTGGCCCTCGACCCCGAGACCGGCGCCATCCTGGCCTCCGTCTCGGTGCCCACCTACGACCCCAACGAGGTCGCCAGCGTCGGGAACTCGATCGGCGCGGCGGAGAACTGGGTCGAGCTGGAGAGCAAGGAGGACAAGCCGCTGCTGAACCGGGGGTTCAACGAGCGCTATCCCCCGGGCTCGACGTTCAAGGTCGTGACCGCGGCGACGGCGCTGGAGAACGGCGCGAGCCCCGACTCCACCATGGAGGCCCCCGACCGGCTGCCCATCGGCGGCAGCACGCTGCCCAACGCCACCCCCAACGGGACCTGCAACGGCGGGGCCCCCGACACCCTGGCCCACTCGATCATGATCTCCTGCAACACCTCCATGGCGAACTGGGCCAAGGAACTGGGCGCGGAGAAGATGGGCGAGCAGGCCGAGGCGTTCGGGTTCAACACCGGCCCGATGGAGGTGCCGGTCGACGTCACCGAGAGCCTGTACCCCACCGACATCGACCAGAACGCCCTCGCCACGTCCGGCATCGGGCAGGGCCAGGTCCAGGCGACCCCGCTGCAGATGGCCATGGTCGCCGCCGGCATCGCCAACGACGGCGACGTCATGAAGCCCTACCTGGTCGACTCGGTGCAGGGCCCCGACCTCTCCGAGATCGTCTCCGCCGACCCCGATGTCTACAGCGAGGCCGTCAGCTCCAGCACGGCCGACGAGCTCACCGAGATGATGATCGGCGTGACCGAGGGCGCCGAAGGCAGCGGCACCACCGGCGCCATCCCCGGCATGCAGGTGGCCGGCAAGACCGGAACCGCGGAGACCGGCAGAAACACCACCCACAACTGGTTCATCTCCTTCGCCCCCGCCGACGACCCCCAGGTCGCGGTGGCCGTCGTGGTCGAGGACGGCAACCAGAGCGGCGGCGCCCTGGCCGCCCCGGTGGCCAAACAGATCATGGAGGCAGTGATCAACGAGTGAGCGGGTACGACGCGGACGGCCCCGGCCCCGGCGGGTCCGGTGACCGGAGCGGGACACTACTCAGCGGCCGCTACGAACTCCAGGAGCGGATCGGCGCGGGCGGCATGGGTGAGGTGTGGCGGGCGACCGACGTCCTGCTCAACCGCCCCGTCGCGGTGAAGATGCTGCACACCGCCCAGATGGCCGAGCCGACGTCGCGCGAGCGGTTCCGCACCGAGGCGCGCATCACCGCGGCCCTGGCGCACCCGGGCATCGCGCAGGTCTACGACTACGGCGAGCAGGACGACCACGCCTTCCTCGTCATGGAACTGGTGCCGGGCGAGCCGCTCTCGTCGATCCTCAAGCGCAACGACGGCCTGGAGCCCGGCGTCACGCTCGACATCCTGAACCAGGCCGCCCAGGCGCTGGGCGCCGCGCACGCGCACGACATCGTGCACCGCGACATCAAACCGGGCAACCTGCTGGTCACCGGGGACGGCGCGGTCAAGCTGACCGACTTCGGAATCGCCAGGGGCAACGAGTCGGTGACGCTGACCCAGACCGGCATGGTCATGGGGACGGCCCAGTACATCTCGCCGGAGCAGGCGTCGGGCCGGCCCGCCTCGCACGCCTCCGACATCTACTCGCTGGGCGTGGTGGCCTACGAGTGCCTGGCCGGACGGCCGCCGTTCACCTCCGACACCCCGCTGGCGCTGGCGCTGGCCCACACCAGGGAGCCCCCGCCGCCGCTGCCCCCGAGCGTGCCCGCGCAGGTGCGCGCGCTCGTGGAGCGGATGCTGGAGAAGGAGCCCGAGGACCGCCCCGGCTCGGCCGGCGAGGTCGCGCGGCTCGCGCACGGGCTGCTCACCGGCGCGGGAGCGGCGGTGGACGGCGCGACGACGGCCATGGACCTGGCCGATCCGGACCAGACGACGGTGGCCGATGTCACCGGTCAGCAGACCGGACGCCGGGCAACGCGACCGTCCGGGCGGGAGACCCCGGCCGCGTGGCCGGCCGCCGCCGCTGCCGGCTCCTCGGATAGGCTTGCCGGGGAATCCGCACCGGGCCGAGGCGTCAACCGGCCGCTCCTGCTCGCCGCGGTCGGCGCACTCGCGGTCCTCGTGCTGGGGATCGTGCTGGTCGGCCGACTGTGGGACGCCCCGGAGAGCAACGGCCGGCCCGCGGGCAACACGGAGCCGGACGTCTCGCACAGCCCCACTCCGTCACAACAGGAGACGGTCGAGGACACCGACCCCCAACCCCCCGTGGAGCAAGGCAACACCGACCCGCGGCCTCCAACAGGTGAAGAGCAGACGCAGGCACCGTCGGGCACCCCGTCCGAGCCCGCCACCGATCCGTCGGCCTCGACTCCCCCGGTCGACTCGGGCGAAGAGAGCGAGGAGCCCGGCGGCGGCGAGGACACCCCGGGCGACGGTGAGGGGGAGACCGGGGACGACGGGCCGCCCGATCAGGAGGACCGGCCAGAGGGCGGCGACGAGGGAGACCAGTCCAGAGGCCCGCAATCCACCGTTCACTAGCGGCGCACACGCGCTCGCTTGGAGATACGAGGAACAGTTCACGACATGTCTCAGCCCCGGCTACTCGGTGGCCGCTACGAGCTCGACGGAGTCGTCGGGCGCGGTGGCATGGCCGAGGTCTTCCGCGCTCGCGACCTCCGCCTTGACCGCCTGGTGGCCGTTAAAACGCTCCGCTCCGACCTCGCGCGCGACCACACGTTCCAGGCCAGGTTCCGGCGTGAGGCGCAGTCAGCGGCCTCGTTGAACCACCCGTCGATCATCGCCGTGTACGACACCGGCGACGACGTCGTCGACGGCATATCGATCCCCTACATCATCATGGAGTACGTCGACGGGCGGACGCTCAAGGAGCTGCTCGACGACGACCGCCGGCTGCTGCCCGAGCGCACGCTGGAGATCACCGACGGCATCCTGCGGGCCCTGGAGTACAGCCACCGCAACGGCATCGTGCACCGCGACATCAAGCCGGCCAACGTGATGCTCACCCGGCAGGCCGAGGTCAAGGTGATGGACTTCGGCATCGCGCGGGCGATGAACGACTCGCAGGCCACGATGACGCAGACCTCCCAGGTCATCGGCACCGCGCAGTACCTGTCGCCGGAGCAGGCCCGCGGCGAGCGCGTGGACGCGCGCAGCGACATCTACTCGACCGGGTGCGTGCTCTACGAGCTGCTGACCGGCCGCCCCCCGTTCATCGGCGACTCCCCCGTCTCCATCGCCTACCAGCACGTCCGGGAGAACCCGATCCCGCCCTCGGATCTGGACCCGGAGGTCCCCGAGTGGATCGAGGCGATCGTGTTCCGGTCGATGGCCAAGGACCGGGAGCAGCGCTACCAGAGCGCCGCCGAGATGCGCGTCGACATCCAGCGCGGACTGCAGGGCATGCCCACCGAGGCCGGCACCATGGCCATCCCCCCGGCCGGTGCGACCACGACGCTGCCGCCGGTCCAGTCCCGGGATGACGACTACGACGATTACGACGACTACGACGACCGGCGCGGCGACGGCAGCAAGCGGGCACTGTGGGCCGTGCTGGCGGTCGCCGTCCTGGCCTCCCTGGTCTTCGTCGGATGGCTGTTCCTGCGGGACGGCGCCGAAGGCACGGTGATCCCCGAGGTCGCGGGGGGCACGGTGGAGGAGGCCGAGGCCGAGCTGGCGGAGGACGGCTTCACCAACACCACCACCGAGGAGCAGAACAGCGACGACGTCGAGGAGGGCACGGTCATCGACACCGATCCCCCGGGCGGCGAGACCGCGCTGACCGACCGGGAGATCACGATCCTGGTCTCCAGCGGCCCCGGTGAGGTGGAGGTGCCCGCGGTCGCGGGGTCGAGCCAGAACGAGGCGATCCAGACGCTGCAGGACGCCAACCTGAACTTCGGCGGGACCGAGACCCGGGAGAACGGCGACGTCGAGCCCGGGACGGTGCTGGCGACCGATCCCGAGGAGGGCTCCTCGGTGGAGCCCGGATCCGAGGTCACCCTGATCGTCGCCGAAGGGCCCAGCACGGTCGAGGTGCCCAACGTGGTCGGCCAGAACCGCGAGCAGGCCGAGGCCGCGCTCACCGAGCAGGACTTCACCCCCGACTTCACCGAGGAGGAGAACGCCGAGACCCCGCCGGGGACCGTGATCCGCCAGGACCCGGGCGCGGGACAGCAGGCCGAACCCGGCACCACGGTCAACGTGGTCCTGGCCGAGGCTCCGGAGCAGACGCAGTCGCCGGACCCGAGCGAGGACGACGACGGTGAGGACGACGGCGACGGCGACACCCCCGGCCCCGGCGACTTCCCGACCGGCTTCCCCTTCAGCCGTGACGGTGAAAACGACGCGAGCCGGCACGCCCGCGATTGAGGGGACGGCGGCTAACCTGAGAGGGGGCGTCACCCGGCTGACGCCAGATGGCGCCCCTTTTCGCTGGTCACGTCCTCGGCGTGCGCCACGACACCATTGAACCGTCCAGGCGACTCCTGGTGGGACCTAGACTGGGTTACTCACTCTGGAGAAGTCCGGCCCACTCGTTTTGGAGCAGCGACCGTGCCCAAGTCCCGCAACGATCGCAAGAAGAAGGCCGTCTACACTCCGCCGCCCACGTCGGAGAAGCCGAAGATCAGCCCGCGCTGGCTGGCGCCGGCGATGGTGGCGTTCGGTGTTCTGGGCATCTTGTGGATCGGGGTGTACTACCTCGCCGGTGGGATGGTTCCGTACATGCGGGATCTCGAAGACTGGAACCTGGCCATCGGGTTCGGCGGGATCATCATTGCCGTTATTTTGTCCACACGCTGGCACTGATCCGATTTTCCCTGCTCAGTAGGGGTTCCACAGACTTTATCCACAGCCGGTCACCTAGCTGTCCACATGGTTATCCACAGCCTGTGGGGAGTTCTGCTCGGCGTACCCGTTCGGTCTGATCGGCCGGTCGCTGACCGATGACCGACGGTCGGGCCCGCGCAAGGTCGGCTGCCGCAGTGCGCGCAAGCGTCGGCGGCGCAGCGGATCCGGGCCCCGGAAGCCCCGCCTCGCCCCGCGAGCGCAGCGATCAGAGCCCGACGGGAACCGAAGACGAGAGAGGGCCCGAAAGACCGCGTTCGGTCTTTCGGGCCCTTCCCCGTTCGCGTCCGGATCAGCCCATGAGCACGAACGTCCAGCCGACGACCGCCGCGGCCAGCAGCGCCGCGTACCCCAGCGTGACGCTGGCGTGCACGATCGTGCGGGTCTGTCTCCTGCGGTCGGACTGGCCGGCGCCGCGCGGCAGGTAGGCGTAGGCCGCGCTCAGGGCCAGCCCGGTCACCAGGCCGCCGATGTGCGCGGTCCAGGAGATGCCGGGGACCAGGAAGGTGATCAGCAGGTTGATCGCCAGCAGGCCGATGATGAAGCGGGTGTCCAGCCGCAGTCGGCGGCCGATCACGAAGATCGCGCCGAACAGCCCGAAGATGGCGCCCGACGCGCCGACCGAGAGCTGCAGCGGGTCGACGACGTAACTGAGCACCGAACCGCCGACGGCGCTGAGCACCCACAGGGCCAGGAACCGCGCATGGCCGAGCCAGCGCTCCAACTGCGGGCCGACCACGTACATCGCGAACCCGTTGAACAGCAGGTGCATCAGCCCGCCGTGCAGGAACGCGGCCGTCAGCAGGCGGTACCACGCGCCGTGGAAGACGCTCTGCCCGAACATGCCGAACTGCGAGGTGAGGAACGGGTTCACCTGCTGGGCCAGGAACCCCAGCAGCATGAGCCCGAGCAGGACCCACGTGACGTACGGGCGCTCGGTGACCCTGCCGCCGAACGCGGTGCGCGCCTCCCGCACCCCCCGGCTGCCCTCCGCGACGCATTCGACGCAGTGGAAGCCCACCGAGGCCTCGCGCATGCAGTCGGGGCAGATCGGCCGATCGCACCGGGTGCAACGGACATAGGTCTCGCGGTCGGGATGCCGGAAGCAGGTCGGGACCGCGTGGGCCTCCGACTCGGAGGGCTGGGGAGGCGGGGAGGCGCTCATGACCGTGCGGCCCTACTCGCGCTCGATCGAGACGGACTCGATGACGATGTCGTCGACCGGCTTGTCCAACTGGTCGGTCTGCACCGTGGCGATGCCGTCGACGACGTCGCGGCCCTCGACGACCTCACCGAAGATCGTGTGCTTGCCGTTGAGCCAGTTGGGCTCGACCACCGTGATGAAGAACTGCGAGCCGTTGGTGTTGGCGCCCGCGTTCGCCATGGCCAGCAGGTAGGGGCGGTCGAACTTCAGGGACGGGTGGATCTCGTCCTTGAAGCGGTAGCCGGGACCGCCGCGGCCGTTGCCCAGCGGGTCGCCGCCCTGGATCATGAAGTCCTTGATGACACGGTGGAAGATCGTGCCGTCGTAGAGCTTGGCGCTGGTGGTCTGGCCCGTGCGCGGGTCCACCCACTGCTTCGTGCCCTCGGCGAGGCCGATGAAGTTCTCCACCGTCTCGGGCGCCTCGTCGGGGAAGAGCTTGACGACGATCGCGCCCTTGTTGGTGTTCAGCCGCGCGAGCGGCTGACCGTTGGCGTCAGACACCTGGGTGCCCTTCTGTTGTGTGTGCTTACGGCTCCCACGTTACCGGCCCTGCTCCCGCCCGGGCCTGCCCCGCGGCACACCGGCGGCCGCCGCGTGTCATGACGTGAGCCGATTAACACCGAACACCTATATTGAGGTAACACGCCCATAACGGTGTCATCTCGGGCCCTGTGGCGCGGGCCCTGCGAATAGGTGCCGCGGGAACGGGCAGGGGGCCATCTAGCACTCTTAGGAACAAAGGAGGTCAACGTGTCGATCGCGTTGAAGCGCCGCAAGGCCAATGCGGAGACCGAGGCGGCACTGATCCGCCTTCAGGAGCTCGCCCGCGAGCAGGCCGAGCGGCTGGGCCCCTACGCGGAACAGGCCCGTGACAACGCAGCCCTGCGCCTCACCCAGGCCCGCGGCTGGACCGCCCCCCGCCTGGAGACGGCCGCCCAGCGGGTCGAGGACACCGTCGCGCCGCGCGTGGCCGACCTCCTGAACGCCGCGGCCCACAGGGTGGACCCGAAGCCCGCCAGGCGCTTCGGGCGGATCCCCCGCTCGGTGATCGTCATCGGCGTCGGCGCGCTCGGCGCCGCGGCCGTGTACGGCGCGCTGCGGGTGCGCCGGGTCTCCCAGGACGCCGAGTGGCAGGAGAACCTGGACAGCGCGCGCGAGCAGGTGCGCGAGACCAAGGACCAGCTCACGGCCAAGGCCAAGGAGACCAAGGGCAAGGTCAAGGGCGCGGCGCAGGAGACCGCCTCCGACACCAAGGAGGCCAAGGACATCGCCGCCAAGGGGACGAAGGAGTCCGCTCAGGAGCTGAACGGCCGCGTCAAGTAGCGGCCGCGGCACCGCACGAACGACGGCGGCGGCCCCGCGATCGATCGCGGGGCCGCCGCCGTCGTTCGGGGCGCGGGGAGCCTACCGGACCCCGCGCCGCTCGTTCTTGATCATGCGCCAGGTCAGCGGGTAGCGCCAGTTCGCGCCGAGCGCCGAGGCCAGGCCGGCGATCAGCGGCAGCACCATCCAGCCCAGGACCATGAAGAGGTACACGACGAGGCCGAGCCCGAGCGTGACGATCGCGATGACCGGCAGCAGGATGGAGAAGATCAGGAAGTTGAGCTGGTAGTTCAGCGCCTCCGTCGCCTGGCGGCGGACGTAGGGCGAGGTCCCGCCCTTGAGCAGCAGGACCACCAGCGGACCGAGCGCGAGGGTGAAGTAGCCCGAGAGGTGCCCGCCGAGCGCCCAGACGCGCTCCTCCTTGTCGGGCTCCGGCCCCCCGGCGGTGGGGACCGCCACGGAGGGCGCCGAGGTCCGGGGCCGATCGATGTTGAGGTCGCTGAGCAGCGGTTCGAGGTCGGCCCGCACCTTCGCGCCCATGGCGAGGTCGAGCCGCTCCTCGAACTCGTCGTGGTCGAGTTGCCCGTCGGCGTAGGCGTCCTTCAGCCGGTCGGCCACCGCGTCGCGGTCGGCGTGGGTGAGGCGCAGGTGGGCGTTTGCCGCGGGGGCGTTCGGGCGCGCCTTCGGCCCCGAAGACCAGGGCGGAGGGGACGGGTTGTACACAGCCACACTCACTCCTTGCCTCGTCACCGGTGACGGGCCCCTTCAATCGGGGCGGTCCGCGTGGTGCTCGAATCTCCATCATGCGCGATCTCGCCGTGCCGCGCATGAGGGACGGACCCTGAATCCACCCTGATTTCGAGCTCCGGCACGAAAAAAGCCGTCGGGCGTCATCCCGTGTGACGACCGCGGAGCCCCGTTCGTTCCCGGCGCGCCGGCCGGGCCCTCGCCCACTTCGGCCTTCAAACACTGCGGTAACGCCCGCAGGGCCGTCCGGAACGAGGAACGGGGATCCGAAGGGACCCCTGCCGGTAGCGCGTCCTCCCATGGAGGTCTCGAGAGGAGGCCCCGACATGCCCCCGCTGGCAAAGGCGTTGGGCGGGGACGCTTCCACGGCCTCTGAAGCGATCTCGAAGCGGGGGCTGCCGGAGCTCGGGCGGCGTCTCCAGATGCAGGCGCGCAGCACAGCGATTGTGCAACGGCCGCCCGCTCGATCGAGCGGGCGGCCGTCGGTGTCTCTGCTGACCTGCTTATTCGCTTGTGGAGCCAAGGGGAGTCGAACCCCTGACCTCCGGTATGCAAATCGTTTGAGCGGCAGTGGGCCACCTGCGGAGATGGGAACGGATAACCGGTGACCTGCACGGGGGCATCCCGCCGTTTCTCGCCCGTTCCCCGCGTTCCCCGCGACGGTGTGCACCGAATGTGCATCGCCCCCCGCTCCTCCCCTGCCGCCTATGGGATGAGGGAGGCGGCCGCGGCGGGCTACATTTCCACCCACGCTACGCCCCTTCCCGGCAACCGCGGCGGCGAGTAACCACGGTTTCCGGTCCGAGGTGCTCGATCGCGCCGAGTGCTCAGCCGCAGACGGTCAGGGTTGCGCGATCGAGTGCCTCGGGACCGAGAACGCCGGATAGTTGAGGGCGCATGATCGAGTCGGCGTGTGGCGCTTCGGTGTCCTGTCCGTGGGCGACGGCGCAACCCCGTGGGGCGGATGAGGTTCAGGCGATGCTCGCCTCTGCTGGCCCCGGCCGTCGGGCGCGCGCTCGGGACCGGGCGGCAGCCCGCAGCCCGAGCGAGGGGCCGGCGTGCCGGTGCGACGGCGCGAAGCGCCGTCGCCTTGATCTCACATAGCCCAATTCGGCAGTGATCACGTGTTGAGCTTCAAGAGGGCCTGCATGGTTTCAGATGGGGTGACGCAGCGGAACCCGGTGTCGTCGTCGAGCATCTCGGTTGATGCGTCGTTGAAGTTCGACGGCGTCGCCCGGAAGAACGGGCTTGTGAACGCGCTGCCCTTGAGTTCGTAGCGGCCTGGTTCGGACTCTGTGGAGCACCATTCCCAGATGTTGCCGCACATGTCGTAGACGCCGTACGGGCTCACTCCGCTGTGGTAGCGGCTGACGGGTGTTGTGCTGCGGAGCTGGCTCTCACGCACGTTGCACTTGGCCGGTGTGCGCTGGCTCCCCCATGGATAGACGTCGCCCCGGGTACCTCGTGCCGCCTTCTCCCATTGCCTGCTCGCCGGTAGGGACTTCGCGGCCCAGCTCGCGTAGGCTGCGGCGTCCTTCCAGGTGACGAATACGACCGGGTGGTCGTAGAGGTCGGCGGGAGGTGTGGCGTTCTCCCAGTGCTGCGGGGCGGGGTGGCCGGTTGCCGCGAGGAAGCGGGAGTAGTCGGCGTTGGTCGTCGGAAAGACGTCGATGTAGAACGCGGGGAGGTAGACCGACTCGTTGCCCTCGCCGGAGAGGTAGACCCCGGCCTCGACGAGGGTCATCAGCTTGCCGTCCACGGGGTGGCGCACCTGGTGCGGTTCGTTGAGGGACGGTGGAGCGGGCTCCTGTTTCGCCGCCTGCTCGGGATGCTCCTCACGCGCGGTCGCCGTTGCCGGGCCGACGAGGTTTTCGAACCGGGCCTGAACGTCGGCGCTTGATGCGGCCAAGGACGAGTCCAACGCCTGCTGGTTCACCGGGCGGGGGTGAATGTCCTCGCCGTTCTTCTCCCATTTTGACACCATTCGCTCGCTCACTCCGAGGTGGGCGGCGAACGCGCGGATGCTCATTCGCTTGGCCTCACGGAGCGCGCGGACCTCGCGCCCGGACCAGAGCTGAATGGTCGGTGCAGACATCGGTTCTCCTGGGGGTAAGGGAGACGTGTAAAGCCTTAGATCTGTTCCGCGGGGATCTCTTCGTACTCCTTGCGCAGGGAATCGAAGATCTCGTGGTCGGCGGGGAACTCGATGCCGTCGATGGCGGTGATGGGGCGCACGCCGACCGTTGTATTGGTTGCGAACGCCGCCTGCATTTGGTGCAGGTCGTGGAGGCTGACGGGGGCGGTCACCGTTTTCTCGTGAACCTGCTGCAGAAGACGCATCGTCACCCCGGGAAGGACCTCCGCGTCCGGCCAGACGACCTGTTCGCCATCGAAGAAGGCGATGTTCCAGGTGGCGCCTTCGGAAATGAAAGAGGCGGTGTCGATGAACACGGCATCGTCAAAGCCGTTGAGTTGGGCGTTGCGGCGGTGCCTGATCGCGCCGAACAGGCCGATGTGTTTCACCAACGGCATGTCGCGCGTGTAGACGGCCGACTGGGCCCGCATCGGGGCCGGCGGCCATGCCGCCGCTGATCGGGTGGTGACCAACACGTGCGGATCGGCCGAAACGCCGGGGTGCCCCAACTCAAGCGCGGGGTCGAATACGGTCACGCGCACGACGCATGATCCGGTCTGGTTCCCAACCGCGTGGCGGACGAGTTCGCGCGCTCGGTCCCTGTCGAGTCCTGCGCCGAAGACCTCGCGGCAGTCCTTGACGAGTCGGTCCATGTGGTGGGAAAGTCCGCGAATGTGCTGGTCGTCCACCCGCATGGATGTGAAGTGACCGTAGTTGACCAGCGCGAGCGTTTGAAGCTCACCGGCTGTGACCGGTACGCCGTTGAGTTCTGCCATGGCCCCAGTCTGGCATTGGCTCCGGTCCGCAAAAAGGCCCAAGTGCAGTGAAAGTTCAGCGCTGAGGCGGTATCAGGACATGGGAAAGGCCCTTGCTTCTCTTGGAACCTTGATGCATGAGTGATGCGCGAGCCGCTGAGAAGTGCCGGTCCTGCCGAGGACGAGGACGCAAGAGCGTGCGACCGCGCAAGGTTGTCGTGCTGCGCCCTAAACCGGGCGTGTCCTCCGGACTCCGTTCCATCCGGTGCCCCGTCTGCGCGGGGACCGGTGCGGCTGCCGCATGACGTCTGACAAGTGACCCCCGCGAGTGCTGCGAACACTCCGGGGGCGTGGTCCCAACCTGATCGAAGCAGGTGGAACGATGACAAGGCTAGTCTTTTCCCCTTCACGGCGGTACCGGCCCCGGCGTTCCTACGTCCGCCCCTACGTTCTCGTCCATGAGCGCCGCGTCCAGGAGCGCGAAGCCGCCGAACGGATGCGCCGCGAACAGCGGTACCGCGCTGTCCCTGCCGCGTTCGCTGTCCTTGGGGCAGCCGGATGAGCGGCGGGAACGATCCCCTGTTGAAGCTGCTCCGCAGGCGCTACGCCGAACGCTGGACGATCCGGCGCACCGAGCATCTCTGGATCGCCACCGCCGTCGACCGCGGCGCCGATCACGCACCCACGCTCATCGAGCCCGACGTTGACGCCTTCGTCCGCCAGCTCGAAGACCCGCCTCCACGGGCGGGCCGTGGCTCGCTGCTGTCGGCCCCGTGGATCGCGGAACGGCTCACCGATGTGGGAGACGGCGTGTTCTGGAACGACACTCCCCCGATGGCCTAGGAAGCCGCGCGGTCGGGTGCCTCGGTAACGGCCTTCCCACCGGCCGCGCTTCACGGGTGGTGACCTCGGCAGCGCACTGACCGAGGCCGGGGTCACCGCCCTCTCGATGCGCTTCCGCCTCCCCGGGGAGTCGTGTGCAGCAAGGTTGCACCCTGATCATGACAGGTCACGGCAACAGAAGTATGCTGCTTGACCAGACGAGTACTAGAGTCACCGGACGGTTGTCATGTCGAATCTGGAGTTCGCTCCTCCTAAATACGTGCAGATCGTCCAGGCGGTCCAAGAGCGCATCGAAGACGGCACTTACCCGGTGGGGGAGATGCTGCCCTCCGAGTCGCGCATGGTGCGCGAGTTCGGGGCCGGCCGCAGCACGGTGGTCCGGGCCTTGCAGATCCTCAGCATGCGTGGCTGGATCGAGCGCGAGCACGGGCGCGGCTCCTTCGTCAAGGGAGTGCCCGAGCAGTCGGCCGAACGCTCCCACGCGGGGGCGAGCGCCTTCGACGCGGCGGAGAACCCCAAGGGCAGCAGGATCACCGGCGTTGGGCGCGCGAGCACACCGGCGACGGTCGCGGACGCTCTGAAGCTGCCGGAGAACTCCCCGGCGATCATGCGGCAACGGGTCATCCTCGACGACGGCTCTCCGAGTGAACTCGTCACCCTGTGGTTCCCACTGGATGTGGCTTCGGGAACCGACCTCGCAGAAGAGCACGTCATCAGCATCGGAGTCAGGGAACACCTCCAGGCGGTCAAGCAGCTGCGCCCGGCGCGCATCTCCGAGCGCCTGTCGGCCCGGCTGGCCACGGAGCAGGAAAGGGAGCTTCTCCAGCTCGACTCGGGGACCCCGGTGCTCGGCGTCATCGCCAGCATTCTCGACGCCTCCGAGGGCGTCATCGCGGTCGCGGACGTCGTCCTCCCCGGTGACCTGCACGAACTGGAAGACAACTACCCGGCTTCCTGAGAAGACCCAAGAGAACTCCTCTTAATCACTTGTCCGAACAAGTTGGATCGGCTATTTTGTAATAACTCGACCGGACGAGTGGTCGATTAGTCGAATGTTGAGGAGTGTTCCGATGGCGATTCAGGGTGCGTTGCCGGTGGCGTTCGGGACGGTGTTCCCGGCGGGGGCGTATGCGCTGGGGGTTGAGGCGATCACCGATTTTGAGACCAAGCGGCCGCAGTTGGACAGGGACTCGGGGTTGCCGCTGTGGGCGGTGGATGTGATCGACGCCGATCCGGAGGCGCGGGGCAAGGCCAAGAGCGTGAAGGTCAAGGTTGCCGCCGAGGTCTGCCCGACGCTGCCCGATGAGGTTCCGGGGCTGCCGTTCCGACCCGTGGAGTTCGAGGGGATGGCGGTGATGCCCTATGTGGATGACAACGGGCGCCGTCCCCGGGTGGCCTACTCGCTGCGGGCGCGCGGGGTGAAGGCTCCCGGCGGCGCGGGGCGCAAGTCGGCTCCGGCTTCGGCTGCCGCGAAGGACGCGGCTTAGCTCCTGATGCAGACGGGGCGGCCTGGTGCTGCAACACCGTTGGCCGCCCCTTTCTCTCCCTCCAACTGCGAATCCTTTGGAAGAGGTGTGTCCAGGTTATGTCTGAACAGCCAGAACGCGTGACCGCCCGGGATGTGGCGGACTTCCTGTCCGAGGTCCTGGGCCGTTTCGGCGGGGCCTCGCCCACGACTGCGGCCGAGGATGTGGCGTTTTTCGAACGCAAGGCCGAGTTGCTGGGCCGCATCGCCGCCGAATCCGACGATCCGGAAACCCACGCGGTCGCCGAGAACGCGCGCGCCCAGCTTGAGGAGACTCGCGCCTTCTACGGCTTTGGCGGTGAGGTGTGATGCTGCGTTCCAGGAACGCCGGGGCCGCGGTGCAGCCCACCGCGCCGGTTCCGGCCCAGACCGTGCGGTTCTCCACCCCGGTGGTGGAGACCCCGGGGATTTTCGTCCTCGCCCGCTGGATCGCCCGGCTCGTGGGCCTGCTGGTGCGGCTACCGGTCCGCTTTCCCGTCGCGGTGGGCACGGCGGCCGTTTCGGTGGCGGTGTGGCACGCCTTCGGCTGGGTGGCGCTAGCCGTGGTCTGGACGGTCGCGGACGTGGGGCTGCTGGTGTGGTGGCGGCGCTGGCCGTCCTCGTTTCGGCGGCTGGTGGCGCTGCGGGCGCTGGCGGCCTGGCGGTGGGTGTGGGTGTATCGGCGGCACTGGCAACCGGTGCTGGTCGTGGCGGGGTTGGCGGAGTCCTACCAGGAGCGCCAGTACCTGCCGCGCATCCGGCGGGTGACCTGCTCTGCGTGGTCGGATCGGGTGCGGGTGCGCCTGGTGGCCGGCACCGCCCCGGCCGACGTGGAGCAGCGGGTCACGGAGTTGGCGCACGGCTTCGGCGCGCCGTCGTGCCGGGTGACGGTGAACGGGCCGCGGGATGTGGTGCTGGAGTTCCCGCGCTTCGACACCCTGGCCGAGCCGATCGGCGCTTTGCCGGTACCGCGCCATGTCGACTTGGCGGCACTGCCGGCCGGCAAGCGCGAGGACGGCGCACCGTGGCGGCTGCGGTTGCACGGCACCCATGTCCTGACGGTGGGGGTGACCGGGGCGGGGAAGGGTTCGGTGATCTGGTCGGCCGTGCGTGCGATGCTGCCCGCGATCGAGGACGGTACGGCGCAGGTGTGGGCGGTCGATCCCAAGCGGATGGAGCTGTCCTACGGCCGATCCCTGTTCGCCGAGTATGCCGACACCGGAGAAGCCGCGGTGGGCCTGCTCGAAGCGGCGGTCTCGATGATGCAGGACCGGGCCGCGCGCTACGCCGGTAAACAGCGCGTCCACACGCCCACCGAAGCGGATCCGTTCGTGGCCGTGGTGGTCGACGAGGTCGCGTTTGTGACCGCCTACCACCCCGACCGCGACATCCGCCGCCGCGCCGAGAACGCGCTGGCCACCCTCACCTCCCAAGGCCGCTCGGTCGGGGTGTCGGTGCTGGCCGCGCTGCAGGATCCGCGCAAGGAGGTGCTGAACCTGCGCAACCTCTTCCCCGACAAGATCGCGCTACGCCTGGACGAAGCAAGCCAGGTGGACATGGTGCTCGGCGACGGCGCACGCGAGAGGGGCGCCAACGCCCACCTGATCGACCCGGACCTCCCCGGCGTGGCCTTCGTCCGCCTGGAGGGCTCCCCGGCCCCGGTCCGCGTCCGGGCCGCGTTCGTCAGCGATGCCGACATCGACGCCATGGCGGGCGGCTGTGGGCGTGGCGGTGGTGCGGTCTAATGCGTGCTCTTTTGGGGCTGCCTGGGTCCTCTGGCCGCTCTGACGATGTCGCGGACTCCCAGTACCAGAGCTCCGCCGCCGAACACCAGAGCAAACAGCAGCGGCAGATGCGAGAGCGGCCAGTACATGACGAACATGAACGCCGCGCTCACGAACCAGACGGCAGCGGAGTAGGTATGGACCGCGCGGTAGAACTTCGGGGACACCGTGCGATAGAACTTCGGGGACATGGGCGCCTCCGTGGACTCGTGGGGTCGTCCGCCTGCGGGGTGAAGTGCTGATGCCCACCCCGACCGGCAAGACCACCCGCACCGAGCGCCTGGCCCAGCCGCTGGCGCGGGAGGTCGCCGAAACCATCGCGGCGGAGAAGGGCGTCTGCATCCGCCCGGTCTCTCTCCGACGCACCGACCTGGCCACCGGTGCCACCGAGATCATCGATGTGCCGTGCGGCTCCACGCTCGAATCCCGCTGCCCGGCGTGTGCGCGCCGTAAGCGCTCGATCCGGCGCACCCAGTGCGAAGAGGGCTGGCACCTCACCGAGGAACCCACCGTGGTTCCCGACGCCCCCTCCGAGGTGCAGCGGGCCTGGGTGGAGCAGCGCGCGATGGTGACCGCCGAACGCGACGCGCTGGCCTCCTCCGGCCGTGCCGATCTGGATGCATTGGCGGCGCTGGATGCGGCCATTGCCGACCTGGATGAGGAGATCACCGCATCCGGGCTGCGGGGCAGGGCCGCTGCCTCCCCGGATCCGGGCCCGTCCAAGCCGCGGCGGGTGCGCTCCACCCGCAGGCGCCAGGACGCTCCGGAGTTGCCGAAGCGGCCGATGGTGCGGCGCACCGTGGGCCAGGCCTTCCAAGACCCGGCCTCGGGCAAGGTGTTCCGTCCCTCGCTGTTCGTCACCCTGACCTGTGACAGCTACGGGCGGATGCGCTCTGATGGGACCCCGGTGGATCCCTCGGCGTATGACTACCGGCGGGCGGCGCGCGATGCGCTGCACTTCTCCAAGCTGATCGACCGGTTCGTGCAGAACCTGCGCCGGGTGGCCGGCTTCGAGGTGCAGTACTTCGCCGCCGTCGAACCCCAGCGCCGCCTGGCGCCGCACCTGCACATGGCCACCCGGGGCACCATCCCGCGCGCCGAGCTGCGCCAGATCGCGGCGGCCACCTACCACCAGGTGTGGTGGCCTCCAGCCGACGAGGTGGTCTACGACGGCGCGGATTTGCCGGTGTGGGACGAGGAGGCAAACACCTATGTCGACACGACGACCGGTGAACTCCTGCCCACCTGGGATGAGGCACTGGACGCCCTCGACGCCGAACCCGGACGCCGAACCGATGCACGTGGTGCGCTTCGGGCCGCAGGTCGACGCCAAGGGCGTGCTCGCGGGTTCGGCCGACGCGGACCGGTGCGTGCGCTACCTGGCCAAGTACCTGACCAAGGACATCGCCGACTGCCACACGATCAACACCGACGCCCAACAGCGCCACGTTGACCGGCTCGTGGAAGCGCTGCGGTTCGAACCCTGCTCGCCGCGCTGCGCCAACTGGCTCCGATACGGCATCCAACCCCAAGACGCCAAAGCGGGCCTGCGCCCCGGCTACTGCCGCTCCAAAGCCCACAAGCGCGAACACCTCGGCTACGCCGGACGCCGCGTGCTGGTCTCGCGCAAATGGTCCGGCAAGACCCTGGCCGACCACAAGGCCGACCGACTCGCCTGGGTCCTCGACGCCCTCGGCGTCGACCCCGACGCTGGCCCCGACGACGACACCGGGCAACCCGGCTCGCCGATCCGGCTGGCCGTGGCCGGTAACGACATCGCCTGGGAACTCGCCCGACCCACCGACCCCGACGTACCCCCACGCGAACACCGGCTCCTGCGCGCGGTGGGGGAGTCGCTCAAACGCCGCGCCCAACTCGACGCGGCACGGCAGACACAACAAACCGATCTTTCGGCAACCGGAGAGAGGGCGGCATGAACAGCGCGACCGTTCCCCGTGTCCTCGACAGCGGGCAGGAACACACCGTGCCGCAGCCGCGGCACATGCAGTCCCTGTGGTCGGTGCAGGATGCCGCCGCGTTCCTCGGCCTGCCCGTGAAGACGCCCTACCAGTGGCGGTATCTGGAGACCGGCCCCCCGTCACACCGCATCGGCCGTCACATCCGGTACGACCCCGCAGAAGTCCATTCCTGGGTCTTGCAACAGCCCTGACCGCGTGCCCGATGGAAAGGAGGCGCCCCGATGGCCAGGGCGTGGATCTACGACCGGACCAAGGACAAGGCCTACCGCGACGCGGTGGCCCGAGCGAAGAAGGCCAAGCGGACTCCTCCGGCTCGGTGGCAGGTCCGCTACTACGACCCCGCAGGGAAGATCCGAAGCGAGACGTTCGCCAAGAAACCGAAGGCGGAGAAGCGGCAAACCGAGATCGAGGGCCAGCTCGACACGGGAACCTTCCGGGATCCGGCTGCCGGAAAGGTGTCGGTCGCCGAGCTCGCGGAGAAGTGGTTGGCCGCACAGCACCATCTGAAGCGCTCGACCCGGCGCGACTACCGCGAACACCTGGATAACTACGTGCTCCCCGAGTGGGGGACGGTCCCGGTGAACCGGGTGCGGTTCGAAGCTGTGGCCGACTGGGTGAACCGGCTCGTCACGGAACCGGGCAAACGCGGGGGCAGACTGAGCGCGTCCTACGTCCGGAAGGTCTACTACACGCTGTTCCAGGTACTCGCCTGGGCCGTGAAGGCGAACCGGATCATGACGAATCCGGCCCTCGGTGTGAGCCTGCCGCTGATCGTGCCGACCGAGCACGTCTACCTTGACCATGTGCAGGTCGAAAAGCTCGCTTCCAAGGCGGGTGACTACCGGGTGCTGGTGCTGCTCCTGGCCTACACCGGGCTCCGCTGGGGCGAACTGTCGGCGCTGAAGGTCGGCCGGATCGACCTGCGGCGCAAGCGGATCCAGATCGTCGAGACCTACGGCCGCGAATCCGGCAAGCTCTACCTTGAAACGCCCAAGAACCACGAACAGCGCGCGGTGCCCATCCCAGCCTTCCTGGTGAAGGAGCTTCGCCCGCTGATCAAGGACAAGGACGGCGGCGGCCTCGTGTTCACCGCTCCCCAAGGCGGCCCGCTGTACTACGACAACTTCCGACGGCGGGTCTTCACTCCCGCGGTGGCGGGGGCCGGCCTCGCCGAGTTGAAGGTGACCGCGCACAAGCTCCGGCACACCGCGGCGTCCCTGGCGATCGCCTCCGGCGCGGACGTGAAGGTCGTACAGACCATGCTCGGGCACAAGACCGCGACCATGACCCTGGACACTTACGGACACCTGCCACCGGCATGTGCACTGAATGTGCAACGGCCGCCCGCTCGATCGAGCGGGCGGCCGTCGGTGTCTCTGCTGACCTGCTTATTCGCTTGTGGAGCCAAGGGGAGTCGAACCCCTGACCTCCGGTATGCAAAACCGGCGCTCTGCCATCTGAGCTATGGCCCCTCGACGGGTGTGCCGCACCTCGGCCGGGCGAGGACACGGACAACGAGAGCATACCGCCCCGGCGGACGGCGAAGTCCGCCGAACCGAGAGACCGGGGGCGCCGGACGCGCGCGGCGGCCGACGACAGGACCCCGGATCCCTCGCGGCACGACAGCGACCGACGGCACGTCGGGGACGTGCCGCGGCCGACTGCGTTGCTGAACCTAGTTGTCGCTGGCCGCCGTGGCTTCCGTCCACAGGTCGAGCTCGGCGCGGTCGGCCTGGATCTTGCGGTAGACGGCGAACGCCCCGAGGGCCACCAGCACCAGGACGATGATCTTCTTCACGGTGAGGACCCCTTACTTCCTTCACGGATCTTGATCAGAACTGACCGTGCAGCTCGGGGGTTCAGGGTCGCGGCCGGGCCGCCCTGCCCGTACGACCGAGCGTGCGGTGTCAGTAGGGAACTTTACGGGTTTGTCCCCAAGCAGACTAGCAACCCGAGAGGGTTCTTCCCCGGCCACTCGGGGTGTTTCCGCCCTCCGGTCCCCCGATGGCCGGAGGCGGACCGGCGAGCGCTCACGCGAGCAGGGCGAACCGCCTCAGCGCGACGAGCGTGGCGTCCGGGGCCGCCGCGGCGCCGGTGAGGCGCCGCCACACCTCCTGGCAGCGGGCGACGGCCTCCTCCGACTCCACGATCGCGCCGCCGTGCGTGGCGTCGACGAAGGCCAGCGCGCTCTCGCCCTCGTCGAACCCCAGGACCGCGAACGGGCCGGCGGCACCGGCGTGCAGCCCGACCGAGGTGGGCAGAAGCTGGACGGTGATCCGGTTGTCGGCCTCGGCGAGCTCGACGATGCGGCACAGTTGCGCGCGCAGCAGAGCGGGATCGGAGGCGATGCGGTGCAGGGCGTCCTCCTCGACCACCGCGTGGTAGCGCTCCAGGTTGTCGCGGTCGAGCACGTCCTGGCGCTTGAGGAAGGCGGCCACCATCCGCTCGACCGCGTGGGGGGAGCGCCCCTGGGAGCGGGCCAGCGCGGCGGTGTACTCCGGGGCCTGCAGGAGATCGGGAACGAGCATGCCGGTGTAGGTGTCGATGACCACGGCGCCGGCCTCGTTGCCGACGTAGGCCGAGGAGAGCACGTCCTCGTACTCGGTCCACCACGGCCGCAGCCGCGACTCGCGGACCAGTGTGAGGATCGCCTCACGCTGACCTCCCGTGACCCCGTACAGCTTGAGCAGCGCGGAGACCTCCATGACCGAGGGCCATTTGCGGATACCGGTCTCGATGTGCCCGAGTTTGGCGGGGGACCATTCGAGCTCGAAGGCGACGTCGCTGAGTGTCATTCCCGCTTGTACGCGCCGCCTGCGCAGCTCGGCGGAAAGACGTCGACGGCGGACTGTGGGGCTGGTCATGGCGTCATTTCCGTACACGCGGAGTACTGGTGCTGTGACACCAGAGAAGCACTCGACCTAGCCTCTAGCAATGAGTTTCTAGAAATCGGACGGCGAATCGCGGATTTTCGTCACCCGTGGACGCCGAAATGTGTTTCGTTGTACGCCTTCCGGGACGAAACGATATTAATGTTACGGATGGCCGCATTACGGGAGGCGGAATGGGGAAGGACGCGCGCGGCGGCCACGAGGGACCGGGAGCCGGAGCCGGGCGGCGCCTCCTCGGCGCCGCCGAAGCGGTGGCCGTCTACTGCGCGGTGGGCGCCGCGGCCCTGGGCGGCGCGGTGCTCATCTCGCTGCCCGTGCGATCGGTGCTGCGGCTCGGGGACGACGCGCAGTCCTGGACCGCCCCGCACGGGGCCGTGCACCTGCTCGTCCAGGTGGCGACGCTCGCCATCACGACGATCCTGCTCGGCGTCTACCTGCGCAGACGCCTGCGGCTGCGGATCCGCGACATCGGGCTGACCGCGAAGGTGCCGTGGCGGAAGGTGCTGCGCGGGCTGCTGGTCGGCGCGGGGCTGGGCGGCTGCGGCACGGCCCTCGCGTGGGCGGCGGGGGCCGCCGAGCCCACCGCCGCCGCAGCGGCACCGCGGGGAGTCGCGGGAGCGGTGCTGCTGGGGCTGGTGTACCTGGTGGCGTCACTGGCCAAGGGCGTCGGCGCGGAACTGCTCGCCCGCGGCTGGCTGCTGCACGCACTCGCCCGGCAGCTGGGCGTGCCCCTCGCGATCCTCGGCCAGGCGGTCCTCTTCGCCGCCTGGCGCCCGGGCGGCGGGCCGGCGTCGGCGCTCCACCCGGTCCTGCTGTTCGCCTTCGGCGTCTTCGCCGCCCTCTACGTGCTGTGGGACCGGACCCTGTGGGGTGCCTGCGCGCTGCACGGGGCCTTCGACGCCGTGGTGTTCCCCCTGGCGGCCGGCGGCCTCGGCCTGCGCGACGCCCAGGGCCGGCCCGACGCGGCCGCCGTCGCCGCGATCCCGGTGATCCTGATGGGGATCCTGGTGCTGACGGCACTCCTGCGCCGCCGGGGGCTGCCCGGCGGCGCCGAACGAGCCCGCGGCGGCCCCGGCCGGCCGTAGCGGCTAGTGCAGCAGCTTCAGGCCGACGATGCCGGCGATGATGAGGAGCAGGCAGAGGATCTTGGCGACGCTGACCGCCTCGCCCAACCAGAGCATGCCGACGACCGCGGTTCCGACCGCGCCGATGCCCACCCAGATCGCGTAGCCGGTGCCGACCGGGATCGAGCGCAGGGCCAGCGCCAGACCGCCCATGCTCAGGGTCAGGGTGATCAGGAAGGTGACCGTCGGCCACAACCGGGTGAAGCCCTTTGACGCCGCCAGCGCGGTCGCCCATGCGGTTTCGAGGAAGCCCGAGATGACGAGCAGAACCCAAGCCATTGTTTCGCCTCCGAATTCAGGGTCCGCGCCGTCTTGTCATGACCGGGTACGGTGCACCTCGTCCGGGGGCGGGCGCATGGTCGCGCCCTCTCTCGATCATAACCGTCCCGTGATCGGCGGGATTCCCGCCCCGCACCTCCCGCCGGCCCCCGCAGCGCGGGCCGGGCGCCGCGATCTGCGCCGGTCCGCGCGGGTCCGCCGCCGGACGACAGCGCGTACGATGCAGGATGGACGATCGGGGGACCGTCCCCGTGGCCACGCTAGGAAACCGATGAGCCAACCCATTGACGACGCAGAGAAGCTGATCGCAACAGCGGAGGAGGAGATCCCACCGCCCACGCGGTCGCGGCTGATCGCGAAACTGCGCACGGGGGTCCACATCGACGACGCAGCCCGCGACCTGGGCGTGAGCCCTCAACGCGTGTTCGCCGCCGCGCGCATCCTGAGCGCCTTCGGCGACCAGCTCGACGCCACCCTCACGGCCGAGCGCGATCCCGGTCTTCCGCACGGAACGGTCACCGGTTACAACAAGCGCTGCCGGTGCCCGCAATGCCGCGCGGCGGTGAACCGGCGCATCTGAGCCGCGTCGCCCGCCGGTCCACGGAATCCCACGTCAAAGCGGCCGCGTCGGCACGGAAACCCCGGTGGAGCGCTGAATTTACTCAGATTTCCCGGCCGATTGGCCGCCTTTGAGGCTTATTGATCTTGAAGCCGGGGAAATCGCTCAACATGAACGAGCGTGTGGACTGGGCCGCGATGAGCGACGAAGAGTTCATGGCGCTGGTGCGCCAGCTGATGGAAACACCGGTGGGGGTGGACTCCGAAGAGGAGTGACACCCCCGTCGTCCTGTCCCGGGAGGCCACAGGCCTTCCGCGGGTGAAGGCGTCCCCGGCCGCCGCGCCCCTCCTCGCGGCGCGGCGAGGCCGCCGCCTGCCCGCCGCCCCGGCGCCCGAGCCGTGAAAACCGGGTGCCGGCCCGCTCCGGTCGGCAGCACAATGAACGGCATGAGGCAGCAGATCACGGTGCAGCGGATCACCGTCTCGTGGCCGAAGGAGCGCCGCGGCGCCGAAGCGGCGAACGCACGCGCCGGACTGGCCGGGGCCTTCCCGCTGCCGCACGGGACCACCGGCGCCGGGCCGGTCCTGGTGCACCGGGTTCGGATGCGCGACGAGGACGGCTACCGCGTCGAGGAGACGTTCGACCCGTTCGCCGAGCGCGTGCCGCGCGAGTTCGGCCTGCGGTTCGAGGAGCACGACGGCCTGCTCGTCGTCCACCGCACCTCCGTCGACGACGCGTTCCCCCGACGGCGGCCGCGCGAACTGTTCCGGATCCACCCCGGCGCGTTCGCCCGCTACCGGGCGAACCACCGGTTCATCACCTCCTCGGGGCGCTGGTGGTACGCGCTGTGGACGTTCAACATCGGCTACGGCCCCCTGCCGGCCGGTGCTTTTGTCGACATGGAGTCGAGCACGCACGTCGACGAACAGGTTTCGCTCTACGGCGACGCCCGTCGCCGCCGCCGCGCGAAGCCGGACACGCGCTGACGAGACCGGAGGAGCGGCCAAGCGGACCGCCCTCGTGGCCTGCCCCGCCCCCTTCCCCTGTTTCGGTCCAGCCGAATCATGAGTCAGCAACCTGTAGATTTGTCGACATTTCGAGGAAGCGTCCAAGGTCCGCCACCTCCTTCTCCAGCTCCGTGAGGACCGCGGGGGCAAGCCGGGTGAACGGCTCCACGGCCACGGCACCGGCGCGCCGCTCCCGCCGCCACTTGGCGACCACCTCCCCGTCCACCAGGAGCACCGGGTGGACGACCCCGCCGCCCGCCTGGATCCGCCGGGCGTACCCGGGCGGCAGGACCAGGTCACGGCCGCGGTGCCCGAGCAGGTAGGTGTCGTAGGCGCCCAGGAGGCGGACCCGCGGCCCGCCGCCGACCGGTTCGCCGACCGGTTCACCATCGGCCTGGTCGGGGATCCGCGTCCCGCCGAGCATCCACGCGGCACCGGCCGAGGTCGCGACCTCGGCCAGCTCTCCCGAGACCGAATCCCAGCCCTGCCGCACCGCCCGGGCGGGCAACCCCGACCAGGCCCTGAAGTCGGCGGGCGTCGCGGGACCGTACGCGGCCAGATAACGGCGGACCAGCTCCGCCTGCGCGGACTCCGGACTGCGCGGCTCCCAGGGCCCGACCCAGTCGCGCAGCAGCACGTAAGTGGGTTCCTCGTCCTCCCGCTCCGGTCCCCGGCAAATCACGCCGCGCATCGCGGCGAACGCGACCATGTGCGCGGGCGCCTGCCCTTCGGTCTCGATCGGAACCCCCTCCGCGGCGAGCTCGGCCACCAACTCCGCCCGGGACAGCGCGCGGCCCCCGGCAAGGACGTCCCGGATCGCCGCCAGCCCTCGCTCGGCGGTGCAGTCGTCGATGCCGAGTTCGAGCCTGCGGCGCCGACCGCGTGCGGAGTACACGGGGCCCAGCAGGTCGACCAGCCAGCCGACGTCAGCGGCGGCGACCATGTGCAGAGTCCCGCGCATGGCCCACGTGCAGACCACCGAGCGCTCCCGCGCCACGGCCCCTCGCACGTCGCCCGCCGTGAGCCCCGCCGTCCGGGCGCGTACCGCCAGGCGCACGGCCCGCACGTCCTGGGCCTGTAGACCGGCCGCTCCGAGCACCGCCCGGCCGGCGTCCTCGGCCGGGGGGCCGGTCAGCATCTGCGCCCGCAGGCGCATCACGCGCAGGTGGTGGTCGGTGAGCACTGTGGACATGGATGTGTTCCCCTTCGCGGACGAGTCCGGTCAGGTCCACACACTGCCGCAATCGGCGGCGTTTGGAAACGAGGGGGGCGGGCAGTGGAAGGGCCGATGAGCGCATCGGGCGAGGTACACCGCAGCGACCTCAACGAACCGGGAATCACCCGGCGGCGGTGCGGCCGCGGTTTCCGTTACTTCGACCCCGAAGGGCGGCCGCTGCGCGAGGAGGAACGCGCCCGCGTCAAGGCGCTGGTGGTCCCACCGGCCTGGCGGAACGTGTGGATCTCACCGCACCCGGGCGGCCACATCCAGGCCACCGGCACCGACTCCGCAGGTCGGCTCCAGTACCTCTACCACCCTGACTGGCGCGCCCAGCGCGACCGGGAGAAGTACGACAAGGTCCTGGTCTTCTCCGAATGGCTGCCCAAGATCCGCGAGATCGCGCACTTCCACCTCCGCGAGCGGCGCTTCAGCCGCGACCGCGTCCTGAGTGCCGCCCTGCGCCTCATCGACCTCGGGTTCTTCCGCTCGGGTGGTGAGAGCTACGCGGAGAACAACGAGACGTACGGGTTGGCGACCCTGCTCAGGGAGCACGTCAGCTGTTCGCGCAACCGCGTGACGTTCCACTACCCGGCAAAGGGCGGCAAGCGGCGTGAGGTCGAACTACTGGAGGAGGACGTGTGCCGGCTCGTCGCCGGGCTCAAGAGGCGGAAGGGCGGCGGCGAGGAGTTGCTCGCCTACCGCGTCGGCGAGGGATGGCACGATGTCACCACCGACGACATCAACGCCTACCTGCAGGAACTCACCGGCGAGGAGTACACGGCCAAGGACTTCCGGACCTGGCACGCCACCGTGCTCGCCGCCGTGGGCCTGGCCGTCTCGACCAAGGCGGCGCAGAGCCGGACGGGGGAGAACCGCGCGGAAGCCCGGGTGGCCCAGGAGGTCGCCGAGTACCTGGGCAACACCCCCGCGGTCGCCCGCGCCTCCTACATCGATCCGCGGCTCTTCACCCTGTACGAGGAAGGGATCACCATCGCCCCGCGACTCGGCAAGATCGGCGCCGAAGCCGAGTACGGAGAACTGTCGACGCAGGGCGACATCGAAGACGCCGTCCGGAAGATGCTCCGGGAGAACTGAAAAAGGCGCAAAAAAAGAGGGGGGCGGGGCCGGCCAGACGATGCCTGGCCAACCCCGCCCCCTCTGCAAGAAAATGCGGCGGCGTCCTACTCTCCCACCCCACACCATGGAGGCAGTACCATCGGCGCTGGGAGGCTTAACGACCGGGTTCGGAATGGGACCGGGTGTGACCCTCCCGCCATCACCACCGCAAACCCCACACCCCAACAACCACAAACCATGGCCACCGGGGAAACCTAAGGGCCGCGCGGAAAAAAGCGCGAAACCATATGAAGAAATCAAACCAGTGTGTGCGATCCGTGCACCCCCTCCCGGGGGGGCGGATTCGTGTGCGCGAGCATCCAGTCATCTGCGGTGGACAAGCCCTCGGCCGATTAGTACCGGTCAGCTCCACACCTCGCAGTGCTTCCACACCCGGCCTATCAACCCAGTCGTCTACTGGAGGCCTTACCCACTCACGGTGGCAGGAGACCTCATCTCGAAGCAGGTTTCCCGCTTAGATGCTTTCAGCGGTTATCCCTCCCGAACGTAGCCAACCAGCCATGCCCCTGGCGGGACAACTGGCACACCAGAGGTTCGTCCGTCCCGGTCCTCTCGTACTAGGGACAGCCCTTCTCAAGTCTCCAACGCGCGCAGCGGATAGGGACCGAACTGTCTCACGACGTTCTAAACCCAGCTCGCGTGCCGCTTTAATGGGCGAACAGCCCAACCCTTGGGACCAACTCCAGCCCCAGGATGCGACGAGCCGACATCGAGGTGCCAAACCATCCCGTCGATATGGACTCTTGGGGAAGATCAGCCTGTTATCCCCGGGGTACCTTTTAGCCGTTGAGCGACACCGCTTCCACACGCCGGTGCCGGATCACTAGTCCCTGCTTTCGCACCTGCTCGACACGTCCGTCTCACAGTCAAGCTCCCTTGTGCACTTACACTCAACACCTGATTGCCAACCAGGCTGAGGGAACCTTTGGGCGCCTCCGTTACCCTTTAGGAGGCAACCGCCCCAGTTAAACTACCCACCAGACACTGTCCCCGAACCGGATCACGGTCCCAGGTTAGATGCCCGAAACAGTCAGAGTGGTATTTCACCAACGCCTCCACCCCCACTAGCGTGGCGGCTTCACCGGCTCCCACCTATCCTACACAAACCATCCCAAACACCAATGTCAAGCTATAGTGAAGGTCCCGGGGTCTTTCCGTCCTGCTGCGCGAAACGAGCATCTTTACTCGTAGTGCAATTTCACCGGGCCCATGGTTGAGACAGCGGGGAAGTCGTTACGCCATTCGTGCAGGTCGGAACTTACCCGACAAGGAATTTCGCTACCTTAGGATGGTTATAGTTACCACCGCCGTTTACCGGCGCTTAGATTCCCAGCGTCACCCGCCGAAACGGGCTGACCAGTCCTCTTAACGTTCCGGCACCGGGCAGGCGTCAGTCCGTATACCGCGTCTTACGACTTCGCACGGACCTGTGTTTTTAGTAAACAGTCGCTTCCCCCTGCTATCTGCGACCCCACCCAGCTCACACAGCACGTGTGCTCACCGGACAGGGCTCCCCTTCTCCCAAAGTTACGGGGACAATTTGCCGAGTTCCTTAACCATGGTTCACCCGAACGCCTCGGTCTACTCGACCTGACCACCTGCGTCGGTTTCGGGTACGGGCCGCCCACGCACTCGCTAGAGGCTTTTCTCGACAGCATGGGATCACTCACTTCGGCTCAACGCCTCGACATCACGCCTCACCCTCAACGGAGCACGGATTTGCCTGCACTCCGGGCTACACGCTTATCCCGGGACAACCACCGCCCGGTAGAGCTACCCTCCTGCGTCACCCCATCACTTACCTACTACCCCCTCAGGCCCCACGCCTCCACCGCCAGAAGCCCGAAGGCCACCAGCAGCTTCGGTGGTGGTTAGTCTCAGAGGCCCCGGTACGGGCGCACGTGAACGGGTACGGGAATATCAACCCGTTATCCATCGACTACGCCTGTCGGCCTCGCCTTAGGCCCCGACTCACCCTGGGCGGATTAACCTGCCCCAGGAACCCTTAGTCAATCGGCGCCGGCGTTTCCCACGCCGGTCTCGCTACTCATGCCTGCATTCTCACTCGCACACAATCCACCACACGGTCACCCCGCGGCTTCACCTCATGCACGACGCTCCCCTACCACACACACCCAACGGTGTGCATCCACAGCTTCGGCGGTGCACTTCAGCCCCGCTACATTATCGGCGCAGAACCACTTGACCAGTGAGCTATTACGCACTCTTTAAAGGATGGCTGCTTCTAAGCCAACCTCCTGGTTGTCTCAGCAACTCCACAACCTTTCCCACTTAGCACACGCTTAGGGGCCTTAGCTGATGATCTGGGCTGTTTCCCTCTCGACTACGAAGCTTATCCCCCGCAGTCTCACTGCCGCGCTAACTTCACCGGCATTCGGAGTTTAGCTGACCTCAGTAACCTTGTCGGGCCCATCAGCCAACCAGTCGCTCTACCTCCGGCAAGCAACACACGACGCTGCACCTAAATGCATTTCGGGGAGAACCAGCTATCACGGAGTTTGATTGGCCTTTCACCCCTACCCACACCTCATCCCCCAGGTTTTCAACCCTGGTGGGTTCGGGCCTCCACGAAGTCTTACCTCCGCTTCACCCTGGACATGGGTAGATCACCCCGCTTCGGGTCCACAGCATGCGACTCACACGCCCTCTTCAGACTCGCTTTCGCTACGGCTACCCCACCCGGGTTAACCTCGCCACACACCACGACTCGCAGGCTCATTCTTCAAAAGGCACGCCATCACCCCGAAAGGCTCTGACGGCTTGACAGCACACGGTTTCAGGTACTATTTCACAACCCCTCACCGGGGCACTTTTCACCTTTCCCTCACGGTACTCGTGCACTATCGGTCACCAGGACGTATTCAGGCTTGACAGGTGGTCCTGCCAGATTCACACGGAATTCCTCGAGCTCCGCGCTACTCGGGACCACACCAACGGCTAGACCGGGCCTTCACCTACGGGACTCTCACCCACTCCGGCGTCGCTTCCCAACGACTTCAGCTAACCCGACCATCACCGCGCCCAGCCGGCAGACTAGGCCAGATGCATCCCACAACCCCGCACACGCAACCCCTGCCGGGTCTCACACGCGCACGGTTTAGCCACCATCCCCTTTCGCTCACCACTACTCAGGGAATCACTATTGTCTTCTCTTCCTACGGGTACTGAGATGTTTCACTTCCCCGCGTCACCACCAACCACCCTATACATTCAGGCAGCGGCAACCTGCTATGAAACAGGCTAGGTTACCCCATTCGGAAACCCACGGATCAACGCCCGGTTGACAACTCCCCGTGGACTATCGCGGCCTCCCACGTCCTTCATCGGCGCCTGGTGCCAAGGCATCCACCGTATGCCACACTAACTTGGCCACCACAGATACAAGATGCTCGCGCACACTATCCACAAATCAAAACACACACCACACACCCGGCTAAAACAACCGGCAAACCCGAAACAACCCGGGACAACCAGCGTCTTCGCATGGGATGGCACCCGCGGAAAACAACCAGCGGTTGCTTCCTCAGACACCCAACAGCGCGCCCCCGGCCCTTCCAGACGACCAGGGGACTGCTCGTTCTCCTTCACGCCACCCCGACGACCTCCAGCAGAAACGCCAGAACATCGGGTCCACTCTCGAGTCCGTCAACCACGTCGGAAAAACGGCTGACTCTCACAGACTCCTTAGAAAGGAGGTGATCCAGCCGCACCTTCCGGTACGGCTACCTTGTTACGACTTCGTCCCAATCGCCAGCCCCACCTTCACGCACTCCCTCCCGCAAGGGGTTGGGCCACACGTTTCGGGTGTTGCCGACTTTCGTGACGTGACGGGCGGTGTGTACAAGGCCCGGGAACGTATTCACCGCGGCGTTGCTGATCCGCGATTACTAGCGACTCCACCTTCATGGGGTCGAGTTGCAGACCCCAATCCGAACTGAGACCGGCTTTAAGAGATTCGCTCCACCTCACGGCATCGCACGCCCTCTGTACCGGCCATTGTAGCATGTTTGCAGCCCAAGACATAAGGGGCATGATGACTTGACGTCATCCCCACCTTCCTCCGAGTTGACCCCGGCAGTCTCCCATGAGTCCCCACCACCACGTGCTGGCAACATGGAACAAGGGTTGCGCTCGTTGCGGGACTTAACCCAACATCTCACGACACGAGCTGACGACAGCCATGCACCACCTGTCACCCACCAACCAAATGACCCCGCATCTCTACGGGTACGTGGGCGATGTCAAACCTTGGTAAGGTTCTTCGCGTTGCGTCGAATTAAGCAACATGCTCCGCCGCTTGTGCGGGCCCCCGTCAATTCCTTTGAGTTTTAGCCTTGCGGCCGTACTCCCCAGGCGGGGCGCTTAATGCGTTAGCTACGGCACGGAGACCGTGGAAAGTCCCCACACCTAGCGCCCAACGTTTACGGCGTGGACTACCAGGGTATCTAATCCTGTTCGCTCCCCACGCTTTCGCTCCTCAGCGTCAGGTAAGGCCCAGAGACCCGCCTTCGCCACCGGTGTTCCTCCTGATATCTGCGCATTTCACCGCTACACCAGGAATTCCAGTCTCCCCTACCTACCTCAAGCCGGCCCGTATCCACTGCCCACCCGAAGTTAAGCCCCGGGCTTTCACAGCAGACGCGACCAGCCGCCTACGAGCTCTTTACGCCCAATAATTCCGGACAACGCTCGGACCCTACGTATTACCGCGGCTGCTGGCACGTAGTTAGCCGGTCCTTATTCCCCACCTACCGTCAACACCCGGAAAACCGGATGCCTGCGTGAGTGGTAAAAGAGGTTTACAACCCGAAGGCCGTCATCCCCCACGCGGCGTCGCTGCGTCAGGCTTCCGCCCATTGCGCAAGATTCCCCACTGCTGCCTCCCGCAGGAGTCTGGGCCGTGTCTCAGTCCCAGTGTGGCCGGTCGCCCTCTCAGGCCGGCTACCCGTCACCGCCTTGGTAGGCCATCACCCCACCAACAAGCTGATAGGCCGCGAGCCCATCCCCAACCGAAACAACTTTCCACACCGAGCCCATGCAGGCCGGCGTCGTATCCGGTATTAGACCCGGTTTCCCGGGCTTATCCCGAAGTCAGGGGCAGGTTACTCACGTGTTACTCACCCGTTCGCCGCTCGTGTACCCCGAAGGGCCTTACCGCTCGACTTGCATGTGTTAAGCACGCCGCCAGCGTTCGTCCTGAGCCAGGATCAAACTCTCCATCAAAGGCCAAACACCCCCCACCCCGACCAGGGCAGGAGGGAAACCTCGAAGAGAACAACCCCGACCAACCAACCCAACAAAAAGGGTCGGCCAATCAAAGGAACCCCACACCATCCAACGGACGATGCACGGGGCCAAAACAAACATGGCTATAAAGAAAAACAAACATCGCGCTGTTGAGTTCTCAAAAAACAACCGCTCATCCGACACAAGCCCGAAAGGCTCTTCTCAAGAGGCGGCGCTTCCGCTTTGTTATGTTCCCACACTATCAGGCTCTCAGTCCGGCGCCAAATCGGCACTTTTCGTGAGATCCCAATCAATATGGGATTCGGAATCCGGTTTCGGGCTTTTTGCCCGGCCCCTCGTTCCGTTGTGTCTTCACATTATCAGGCCGTTTCCGCTTTCGCCAAATTGACGTTTTGGAACTTCCTGACCACCGAACACGGTAAATGCCCACCGATTCTTTACGGGCACAGCGAGCATGCCAGAGCGAATCTGCGTTCAGGACCGTTGGGTGTCGGGCTCGGCCATCATCGGCTGATGTCCGTTGCGCCCGGAAGACGGCCGCCTCGGACGGGCCGAGGACCCGACCCGTTTCAGGCGACTCGATGAACTATAGTCCCGGCTCGCGACGACGCCAACTCGGACGGATGTGATCTGGGACACTCGCCCGCCGCTCGCCCACCGCTTGTCCGCCATTCGTCCCGAGTCGGCCGTTTGACCGCTTGACCGCGCGTCCGTGCACGGGTTCCCCCTCCCCTCCCTCCTCCCGAGTGTGAGAACGCGGTCGCCGGGTAGCCGGGCCCTCAGCGTCCCCGCCAGGGCTCCCGCAGCGGCGGGCGCGGTCGCGCGCCGATGACGCGGCGACGAAGAAGGACGACGAGAAGAGCTCCACCGCCATGGGAGGACGGGTCCATGAGGCACACGGACGAGGAGATCCATCGATACGCCACTTCGCTGCGCAGCGAAGCGGACCTCGACCCGCTGATCGAACGGGTGGGCGACGCGCGCTTCGTGCTCCTCGGTGAGGCGTCCCATGGCACATCGGAGTACTACGGACTGCGGGCGGAGATCACCCGGCGGCTGATCGAGGAGAAGGGCTTCACCCTGATCGCGGTTGAGGGCGACTGGCCCGACTGCCTCGCCATCCACTCCTGCGTCACCGGTTCTCCCGCCTCCCCCGAGGACCCGCGTGCGGTGCTGGACGACTTCGTCCGCTGGCCCACGTGGATGTGGGCCAACGAGGAAGTGCTGCATTTCCTGCGTCGGCTGCGCCGGCGCAACATGGAGGTGCCGATGCAGCAGCGGGTCGGCTTCTTCGGGATGGACGTCTACAGCCTGTGGGACTCCCTGCGCTCCGTGCTGGACTACCTGCGCGAGCACGAGCCGGAACACGTCGAGGCCGCGCTCGCCGCCTACCGCTGTTTCGAGCCCTACGCGGAGGATCCGCAGTCCTACGCCCGCTCGGTCGGCCTGGTTCCCGAGAGCTGCGAGCCGGAAGTGGTGTCGCTGCTGGCCGAGCTGCGCCGCGAGACACCGGCGCTGGAGCCGACCGACCAGCCGCCGCTCGATCCCCGGTTCGCCCGCTTCGCGGTCGAGCAGAACGCCGAGGTCGTGGCCGGTGCGGAGCGCTATTACCGCGCGATGCTGCGCGGCGGGCCGGACTCCTGGAACGTGCGCGACCACCACATGGTCAACACCCTCGACCGGCTGGTCCGTCACCACGGCGGCGACACGAAGGTGATCGTGTGGGCGCACAACACCCACGTGGGCGACGCCCGCGCGACCGACATGGGCTCGGTCGGCATGGTCAACGTGGGCCAGTTGGTGCGGGAACGGCACGGGGACGACAACGTGCTGATCGTCGGGTTCGGCTCGCACTCCGGCAGCGTGATCGCCGCCGACCGGTGGGGCGACCGGCCGCGGGAGATGTCGGTGCCGCCGGCCCGGCCCGACAGCATCGAAGCGCGGCTGCACGGCGCCGTCCCCGACGGGAACACGCTGTTCGTCTTCCCCTTCCCCGAGCGCGGCCACCCGCGCTGGCTGCGCGAGGAGGCGGAGCACCGCGCCATCGGCGTGGTCTACCGGCCCGGGCAGGAGCGCTGGGGCAACTACGTGCCGACCGTCCTGGGCCGCCGCTACGACGCCTTCGTGTACTGCGACCGCACCCGTGCGCTCACTCCCCTCCACGACTACGAGCCGGCGGTGGGGGAGCCGGAGACCTACCCCAGCGCCGTCTAACGCACCGGGTCGTCGTCGAGCGGCTCGGCGCGGGCGGCGCCCGCACCTGCGGAGGGGCGGTTGCGCCACGCGGCCCAGGCGCCCAGCAGCACGGCGCCCGCGAGGAACGCGGTGTTGTGCGCGTACTTGGCGAGCGGCGCGACGTCGCCCAGGGGAACGGCGAGGAACCCGATGGCGGCGCGCGCCAGCAGGGCGCCCGTTGCGAGCGCGGCGACGTGGCGGCCGCCCCAGCGTCCCGATCGGGACAGGTGGGCGACGGACGCGGCGCCGACCGCCGACACGGCGAGTGCGGCCGCGACGCCCGGCCAGGTCGGCGGCACGAGGTTGAACGCGAGGGCCGCGGCCAGGCCGAGGGTTCCGATGACGAAGGGCCCGGGCACGGCGGCGTCCCGGGACGGAGGGCGTCGGCGCCCGATGGTGAAGGCGAGGGCCGCCAGGAGCGCGACGGCGACGAGCGATCCGGTGACCTGCGCCGCCGAGGCGTGGTCCGCCTCGTTGTGGAGGTGGTCGGACAGGATCAGCGCCGCGGCCCCCAGGTACAGCAACGCCGTCACGGCGAGTCCCGGCGCGCGCAGCCACGGCCGCCGGGACGCCGCGGGGTGCAGGGACTCCACGAGCGCGATCGGGACGCCGTAGCTCCAGACGGCGTGGCCCACGACGAAGGCCACGGCGTTGTTCGCGCTGAGGCCCAGCGGCTCGATGAGCGTCGGCAGCAGCATGTCGTCCCAGTACTCGATGTCCCGGTAGGACGTGCTGAACAGCGACTGGTCCACCACACCGGCCTGGACGACCCCGAACGCGGCCGCAAGGGCGAGAATCCCCGGCCACCGCACCCCCAGGCGCCGCGCCGTCTCACGGATCAGCAGGGCGGGGGCGCCGTACAGCGGGGCGAGGATCAGCAGGCCGCCGGCGAGCGCCAGGGGATCTCCGGTGCTGGTGTCGTAGCCGGTGACGTACTCGGCGCACAGCGGCGCGAGGAGCAGAAGCCCGACGGCCAGGGGCCAGCGGGCCCTGCGGGGCGGTGCGCGGTGCGGGGACGGTGTCGAACGTGCCGACCGTGGCGGGCCGCTGTCGGACGTCACGACCGCCGGATCCGTTCCGCAGCGACGACCACGACGACGCCCAGAACCGCCAGGCTCAGGTTCGCGTAGAGCTCGTAGCCGGTCAGGAAGTCCACGCGGGGGATGACGAGGCGGTTGACGACGTTGAGGAACCCGAAGACGGGCTGGACGGCCAGGTAGTCGATGGTGCCGCTGACGCCCATGAGGGCGATGACGAACCCCACTGTCTGGATGACCTTGCGCATGCCTCGACGCTAGGGATCGGCCGCCGCTGCGCGGATCGGTCATCGGGACCTCCCTTCGCGGCCGGCGTAGCCGATCCCGGGCGTCGGAGCCGACGAAGGTAGCGGTCGCCGCGACTTCGGTATCGTCCGCCGCTCGAACCCGCGGAATCCGCCCTCCCGGTGGATAGGTTCGGGAGCATGGACGACGGTTCCGCGACCGCACCCGCGAGTGCCCCCGCGCCCGCATCCGCACCCCGGCGCAGCCTGCGCGACTGGCTCGTGGACATCGGTCTGTTCCTGCTGGCGGTGGGCTACGGGATCTTCACGTCCGGCCTGCGCATCGAGGCGTCGGCGGTACCCGACGTGATACCGGTGTGGCTGTTCAACCTGGACCAGCTCGTCGGCGCGCTGGGCTGCGCCGCGCTGTGGCTGCGCCGCCGTTGGCCGGTCGGGCTCGCCGTGGTGCTGGTGTCCCTGTCGGCGTTCTCGGAGATGGTCGCCGGCGCGATGCTGGTGGCGCTGTTCACGGTCGCGGTGCACCGGCCTCCGCGGACCTCGACGGCCGTCTTCGCGCTGAGCGTGCTCACCGCACTCGTCTACGTCGTGCTGCGCCCCGAGCCCGACACGCCCCCGCTCCTGCTGCTGCTGTTCGGCGTCACGGTCCAGGGCGCCGCGGTCGGCTGGGGCATGGTCGTCCACCATCGGCGCCGACTCGTGCTGTCGCTGCGCGATCGGGCGGAGCGCGCCGAGGCGGAGGCCCACCTGCGCGCCGAGCAGGCCCAGCACCAGGCCCGCGACGCGATCGCCAGGGAGATCCACGACGTGCTCGGCCACCGGCTGTCGCTGTTGAGCGTGCACGCCGGCGCGCTGGAGTACCGGCCCGACGCCCCGGCCGAGGACGTCGCCCGCGCGGCCGCGGTGATCCGGGAGAGCGCCCACCAGGCGCTGCAGGACCTGCGCGAGGTCATCGGGGTCCTGCGCGCCCCGGTCGGCGAGCTGCCCCAGCCCACCCTCGCCGACGTCGAGCGGCTCGTCACCGAGTCGGGCGGGGCCGGGATGCGGGTGGAGCTGCGGAAGGACGTCACGGGATCCGTTCCCGACCGGGTGGGGCGCACCGCCTACAGGGTCGTGCAGGAGGCGCTGACCAACGTCCGCAAGCACGCACCGGGAGCCGAGGTGTGCGTCGACGTGGCGGGGGAGCCGGGCCGGGGTGTGACCGTGGAGGTGCGCAACGCGGCCCCCGCTGAAGTGCCCGTTGGGGCGCCCGCGCCCGGTGGGCCCTCCGGTCAGGGACTGATCGGCCTGGCCGAGCGCGTCGCCCTGGCCGGCGGGCGCCTGGAGCACGGGCCCATCGATGAAGGCGGCTGGCTGCTGTCGGCCTGGCTACCCTGGCCGACATGACCTCTTCCTCGAGTTCCCCGGGATCCTCGGATTCCCCGGATTCCTCGGAGCAGCAGGCGGTCGGCGTGTGCATCGTCGACGACGACCCGCTGGTGCGCGCCGGCCTGGCGATGATGCTGGGCGGCGCCTCCGACATCCGCGTGGTCGCCGAGGCGGGTGACGGCACCGAGGTGCTGCCCCTGGTCGACCGGCACGCCCCCGACGTGGTCCTGATGGACATCCGGATGCCCTCGATGGACGGGCTGACCGCAACCGAGGCCCTGCGCTCCCGTTCCCGCGCACCGGAGGTCATCGTCCTGACCACCTTCGACGCCGACGCCCACGTCCTGCGCGCGCTGCGCGCCGGAGCGGCCGGATTCCTGCTCAAGGACACCCCGCCCGAGGAGATCGTGGCCGCGGTACGCCAGGTGGCCCGGGGCAATCCGGTGCTGTCCCCGGCGGTGACCCGGCGCCTCATCACCCGGGTCGCCGAATCCGACCGGGACCGGCGCCGCGCCCGGGCCAGGGAGCGTCTGGCGGTGCTGAGCGACCGCGAGCGCAAGGTCGCCGTCGCGGTCGGCCAGGGCAGGTCCAACGCCGAGATCGGGGCCGTGCTGCACTTCAGCGTCCCCACGGTCAAGACGCACGTCTCCGGCGTCCTCACCAAGCTCGGTCTCAACAACCGCGTCCAGATCGCGCTGCTGGTCCACGGCGCGGGGCTCCTCGACGACCGCTGAGGTCCGCAGTCCCTTCCGCGCCGGTCTCGCGCGTTCGTCCGCGCCGCCACCGGATCATCCGGCGTCGCGCAGCAGGCGGATGACCTCCTCGTCGGTGTTCTGCCGGAAGTCCTGGTACCAGAGGCCGACCGCCCGGAAGTCCGGCGGGGCGGACAGACAGACGACCTCGTCGCACTCCTCACCCAGGGAGCGCGCCGAATCGGCCGAGCACACCGGGACGGCCAGGCGCAGCGAGGCCGGGCGCAGCCCGCGCACGTAGGACAGGCCGGCCCTGGCGGTCACCCCGGTGGCCAGTCCGTCGTCGACGAGCACGACGTCGCGCCCGGCGAGCTCCGGCTCCGGGCGGCCGTCGCGGTAGGCGGCGAGCCGCCGGCGCGCCTCGGCGCGTTCGGTCTCGACGGCGGGTTCGAGGTCGCGGGGGTCGACGCCGAGCAGGTTCAGCTTCTCGGTGTCGAACAGCGCAGGCCCGTCGGCGGTCACCGCGCCCACCCCGAACTCGGGGTTGCCCGGCGCCCCGACCTTGCGGGCGACGACCACGTCCAGGGGAGCCTTCAGGACCGTGGCCACGACGTGGGCCACGGGCACTCCGCCGCGCGGCAGGGCCAGGACGAACGGGTCGGCCAGTCGCAGTCCGGCGATGCGTTCGGCCAACTGCTCACCGGCGTCCCGGCGGTCACGAAACGTCGTCATGGCCGGCCCGCTACCCCTGACTCCCCGTCGGCTAACGCGCGCGCCGGATCCCGGACCGGGCCCCGGATCCGGGCGGCCCTCCGGGGGCCGGGCCCGAGGCCCGCGCGGTGTCCGCGCGGTGTCCGTTCGAGGGGGCGAACCCTGGACCGGTGAATTCGCTCCGGCCGCCCCGAATCCCTTCTCATTCCGCTGAGAAGAGCAGCACCATAGATTGTCACAGCGGTGACAAAAACACTCTCCACCCCTTCAGGCAATGGCCTGTGGCGCACCCACCGTGAAGATCAGTCCCTCATTCGATTTACATAAGAGCAGGTCAGAGCCAATAAATAAGTCGACACCCCCTCGCCGAGCAAAAGCGGGAAAGAACCCGGGAAATTTCTGAAATACGTCGCTCAACCCCACTTGAAATCATGGCCGCATTTCCTCCACCATTATTCTCACTCGCGCTTGAACGCACTCGCCGGTCGGCTTCCCCGGTCATTCGTCATCGTCGACGCACCGAGGACCCGGCCCCTGGACCGTCTCGGGGGGACGGCCGGGATGACGGCGTGGCACATCGTCCGATGAGGAGACACAGATGCCGGATGAGTCCCCCGAGTCCCCCGAGTTCCCCGAGTTCCCCGAGCAGGCGACCGGGCACACCAACTGGGCGCGTTTCGCCCTTTTCACCGCTCCGGCCGCGGTCGGCGCCGCGGGGCTGCTGATCGCCATGGCGAACGGAGCGATCGCCGCCTCCTTCGCGGTGTCGGGTCAGCAGTTCAAGATCTCGGCGGACCGCCTCGACGGGACCGGATTCGCGATGTACGGATCGCTGGACCAGACCGTGCGCCAGGAGGTCCATCCCGTCGCCGTCGCGGCGATCAGGGAAGCCGAGCTGCAGAACCTCTGCCAGTCGGTGCTGACGGAGTTTCCCGTCCTCGGGAGCGTCTCCATGAAGCTCACGGCGGGCAGCGAGGACCGGCCGGTGGAGGCCGAGAACCTGTTCGTGGACATGGAGCAGATGGGCGGCGACGCGGAGTTCGACTCGATGGAGCTCGGCCGCGACGCCTCCACCCTCGACAAGGGTCCCGAAGGCGGCCAGGGCATGCAGGACCTGTTCGGCATGCAGTCCGACACCATTTCGGTCACGGGCCTGGAGCAGACGGCCTGGGCCGCCAACGCCGGCACGTTCCGGCTCTCCAACCTGAACCTGGCCGTCTCCCGCGGCGACTCCGAATGCTTCTGACCGGATATGCGGCCGTTCCGGCGGCCCCGCTGCGGCGGCGCCCGGCCGTCCGCCGTCCGCGCGCGACCGCGACCGCGAGCGCACCGAAGGGAGTGGAGAGATGACCAGGAGGACGCGGCGGGAGGGCCGCTCGGGCGCGCCCGTGCGGCCGTGGCGCCGGTTCCGGGCGTGGCGCAGGAGGCGCCCGTTCTGGGGCGGCTTCCACGCCGCCATGGCGGGGATCGTGATCTGCTCCCTGCCGCTGGCGCCCGTGGAGGTGATGATCCAGCAGGGGATCGCCGGTGTCCCCTCGGTCCTGATGGGGGTCTTCCTCATCGCCCTCGGCCTCATCGCGTGGGCGACGCCCCAGCAGCGCACCGTCACGGGGACCCTCACCATGCTGGTCGGACTCGCGGCCCTGGTGATGTCCAATCTGGGCGGGTTCGTCATCGGGAGCACGTTCGCCTTCATCGGCGGCGGACTGATGCTCGCCTGGCAGCCGACGCCCCGCCCGACCAGGAGGAACCGGAACAGGAAGAACCGGAAGGAGGAGAAGAGGAGACGCAAGGACCGGCGCGGACGCGCGGACGGCGGGGAAGGCGATGCCGCCCCCGGCCCGGCCCCCGAAGGCCCGGCCCTCGAACGGGAGCCGCCGCGGGACCGCGACGTCGACACCATCCACCCATAGAGCGTTCGGCCCCTCTCCCCGGAGAGAGCCGCGTGCGTCCACATGACCGATCCCGACCCGAAAGCGCCTCGGTGCGCCGGGGCGTCCCCTCACACCCGGAAAGGAGATCAGGATGCCGGGTGCCAAGAAGTCGAATGCCCGTTCTCACCGTTCCCTGCCGGTCCGCGGCGGCCTCGCCGTGATCGGCGCCGCGGGCCTGGCGATGGCGGCCGCGAGTCCGGCCGGCGCCGCCGCCGGACCCACCACGGTCGAACCGGCGGGGGCGTACTTCGCCGCCACCATGACCGGTTCGGCCACCTTCACGACCGGTGGCGTCACCGTCACCTGCGCCGTATCGGAGTCGGCACCGACCCAGCCGGTCGGCGCCGACGGCAACAACCGGATCCCGCAGGCCCCCGACAACAGCAACCCGGAGGGAGCGGTCGGCTCGACGATCAACCCTCCGTCGTTCGACGACTGCACCACCAACATGCCCCTGGTGAACGCGGAGGTCAGCACCTCCGGCGCCTGGGGGATCGGGATGCAGCACGGGGCGCCCACCACGGGCACCCTCACGATCCCCGCCGGAGGCATCACGGTGACCACCAGCGGCCTGGCCTCCTGCGACGTCACCGTGGCCCCGGGCGGGCCCGCGGAGGCGACCGGGGAGTGGGCCAACGGCGCGCCCTCCACGCTGGCCTTCTCCGGTGTGACGACCCCGGTCGAGGTGGAGGGCGGCTTCGGCTGCCCGACGTCGGCCACCGAGGGGACGTTCTCCGCGACCTACGAGGTCGGCAACGTCAGTGACCCGACGACACCCGTCACGATCACGGGCTGACCGGCGGGGGAGTGGGGCGCGACTCGCCGCCCCGCTCCCCTCGTCAACGGCGCGGGGAGGAGGAGACGGAACGGGGTAAGCCTGCTTGCCGGGTGGCGGGATGGTTTGGGATTGGGGGTCAGACGGGTGGCGACGAGCGGTGAAGGCCGGTAAGGCCGGTAAGGCCGGGGTTGCCTGCTGGGGGCGGGCGGCCGGGGTGGGCTTCGGGGTGGGCTCCGGAGTGGGCTTCGGGGTGGGCTTCGGGGTTGGGCTTCGGGGTGGGCTCCGGAGTGGGCTTCGGGGTGGGGCGTCCACGTGGGTTGTCCACAGGTTGGTGGGTGGGGGTTGGTTCTGGGTCTTGACAGGGTGAGGGTGGGGTTTACGCGGTTCTGCTGAGTTGGGTGGTCTGCCCCCGGATGGGGCGGGGCTTCGCCCGGTGGATTGGTGGAATGAAGGCGAGGGCTCTGCCGGGCGGCGCGGCTCCGGCCTGGTTGCCGGGCGGCGGGATGGTCTGCGGTCGGGGTGCAGGCGGGCAGCGACGGCCGGACGAGGGGCTGGGCCTACTTGTCGGGTGGCCGGTGGTTTGGGGTCGGGGTGCAGACCGGCGGCGACGGCCGGGGGGCGGGTTGGGCCTGCTGGTCGGGCAGTGGGATGGGCTGGGGCTGAGGCTCAGACGGGCGGCGACGGCGGAGCGGAGCTCGGGGTGCTAGTCGGGTGGCGGGGTGGTTTGGGGTCGGGGTGCAGGCGGGCGGCGAGGGTCGGGAGTGGGCTGGGTCTGCTGGTCGGGTGTTGGGTCTGTCGGGGGTGGCGGCTCTTCCCGCTTGTCTCGGCGGTCCGGAAGGGGCGGGGGCGTGCGAGGGCGGCGCTCAGTAGCGCCTTGTGCGGGGTGATGCGCGCGTAGACGCACCCTGCGGGGTGGATATGCGCCCTTTTGTCTGTTTCCCGGGGAGGCGGGCAAGGCCGCGATCCGCTTCGCGTAAGGAGACTTCCGGGATGCGGGACAAAATCACCGGACCGGTCGAGTGCGCGCGGCGCAATGCCGGTTTTGCCGCTTTTGGGTGGTCGGATCGGGCAACGACACCGCTCTGGTGACGCTTGGCGGCGCTCACGGCAGCAGTCTCGTTGCGCGCGGGCCGGTCCCGGCGGGCCCGCCCGCCACACCCGGGTCTCTGACCAGGCACGCAGCCCCGGCGGCACCCCTCCGCCTCCCCCGATTGGTCTAGACCAAACTCCTGGAGCGGCACCCGTGACCCCCGCCCCGCCCGAACCGGCCCCCGGCCCGGCCCCAGACCCGCCGGCCACCCGACACACCACCCCGAACCCCGCTCCGGCCCTCGCCGCCGGTCTGCACCCCGACCCCAAACCACCCCGCCACCCGACAAGCAAGCCCAGCCCGCCCCGCCCTCGCCGCCCGCTTGAAACCCCGATCCCAAACCATCCCGCCACCCGACCAGCAGGCCCAACCCCACCCGGCCCTCGCCGCCCGCCTGCACCCCCGACCCCAGGCGGGGAAGTCCGTCACCGTGTCGCCGTACACGGGAATGGCCGGCCGGTTGTCCACAGCCGTCCTCTCGGCACTGGCACCAAGGCTTGACAAAGGCCAGACTGGGAATCGCTCCGGCCTTGGGGGTGGTTGTCCCCCGGATGGGGTGGGGTGTCGGACGGGAACGGCTCACCGGATACCGTCTCGCTCGTCCCCTTCCTCCCCTCTGTCCCGCTCGTCCAGCATGGCCGAGACCGATTCGACCACCAGCCGGTTCCAGGTGCGCAGCCGCACCATGGCGTGCAGGTCGAACCGCACCGGCACGAAGGAACTGCTCGCGGCGACCGGCCGAATGCGCTCGGCGTGGGCGCGCGTCGCCCTGGGGCTGGTGGTCAGGTCCCACAGCCCGTGGGCCAGCACGACGTGCCGCCCGCTGATCTGGTCCGTCGGCTCGCCCTCCGGCAGCCATGGCGCGAGTCCGACCACGCCGCGGACCAGCGCGTCCCCGGCCGCGCGCAGCGCCACCCTGCCGCCCAGCGAATGGCCGATGAGCACGACGGGGACGGAGCCGTGTCTGCGGCGGACCTCGGCCAGCGCCCACCGTGCGTCATGCAGTGGCGCCTGAGCAGCACCGTTCCAACCGCGCACGCGGTTGCGCAGCCGCCACACCGCCAGGCCCCGGTCATGGCGGGCCCGGGTCAGTGCTGCGGCGAACGGGCGCATCCGCCGCACCGCGAGCCCGCTCTCCCCGGTCGGGACGGTGCTCGTCACCTGCCCGCCGTGCAGGAGCAGGGCGACGGCCCGGACCTCCCGGGGTTCGGATGCGGCCAGCCAGGGGCCCTGTTCGGTGGCCTGCCGTTTCTCTTCGCGCACTGGCGCCTCACCGCTCCGTCCTCTCGGCGCCCGCCGGATCGAACCTCTCGGCGCCCGCCGGATCGAACCTCTCGGTGCCCGCCGGGTCGAAGGGAACGGGGCACCGGCCCGCGTCCGGTCGGCACCGTGGATTCGGAGCCGGCATCGGAGGGGATTGGCGGCACAGCGGAGCCGTGCGAACCGATCGGCGGAGACGGCTCAATCGGGCAGGGAGAGGAGTCCTTCGACCACCTCGACGAGGCCGTCTCCGGTGACGTCCGGGGCGTCGAAGGCGCGGGGGAACCGGTCCTCCAGGTGGCTGGACCAGCCCGTGACCAGCCCGGCGGCGCGGGCGCCGTGCACGTCCCAGCCGTGCGCGGCCACCAGCGCCAGGCGGTTGCGGGCGACGCCGCATACTTCGGCCGCGTGGTGGTAGGGCTGCGGCGCGGTCTTCCACCGGCCGGCCTCCTCCACCGAGATCACCCGCTCGACGTGGGCGTCCAGGCCGGAGCGCTCCAGCAGTGTCCGGGTGGTGGCGGCCGCGCCGTTGGTGAGGGTCACCACGCGCACGCCGGCCTCGCGGGCCCGGCGCATCGCGGGTTCGGCATCGGGGCGGGCGTCCAGGGTCGCGAAGCCGTCCACGACCTCGGCCGCGGCCGCGCCGGACAGTCGGTGCCCGTTCAGCCCGCTCACGTCCTCCAGCGCCCCGATCGCGAGGTCGCGGAACGACCGGTACCCGCCGCTCGCCGCCACGGCGAAGCCGTCGCGCAGCAGCCGGTCGAACCAGTGCCTGCGCAGGCCGCGGGGCAGCCCCGCGCGTTCGATCAGGGTCTCCAGGGGATCCAGCGGGTACAGGGTCTCCACCACGTCGAACGCGATGACGTGCGGACGTCCGGCGGTGTTCGTGTTCATGTGCCCCCCGTTCCCGTGGTCCACGCGTGCCCGGACCTCAGCGCCAGCCGTACCGTGTCCGCAGGACCGCGCCGACCCGCCAGAACCGATCGGGGTCCAGGACCGCGCCCTCGCGGCGGATGTCGTCCTCACCGAGCTCGAACAGGCGGTCCAGTCGCACGTAGGAGGTCCTGCCGTCGCGGTCCCACGGGCCGGCGCCCAGCTCGAACCAGTCCTGCTTCTCCCAGTGGTCGGGCTCCTGGGTGGAGAGCATCAGGGCGTGCAGGGAGCCGCCGTTCCTGCCCACCACGAGCAGCGGCCGGTCCTTGCCGAGGGACGGGTCCTCCTCGTAGGGGACCCAGGTCCAGACCACCTCGCCCGCGTCGGCCCGCCCGTCGCGATCGGGCGCATAGGCCAGGGTCGTGGCGTTGCGGCCGGTCGCGACCTCGCGGACGGCGCCGTGGTGCGTGTGGTGGGAGGGGCCGCCTGCGGGGCCGCGTCGATCGAGCACGCGTGCATCCTAACCGCCGGGGAGTGGGACCGGTGGGAGGTTTCTCGTCGATTCGCGGCGCGGGCGTGTTCCCTTGTCGACTTCCCGCGTGGCCGTTTTCCCTTGCCGATTCGCCGCGTGGACTCGTCCCCTTGTCGACTTGCCGTGTGGACTCGTCCCCTTGTCGACTCGCCGCATCGACGTGTTCCCTTGTCGACTCGCCGCTAGGGCGAGAGCCATTCGACCAGCAGGATGGTCGCGTCGTCGGTGAGGCGGCTCCGCTGGTGGCCGAGGATGGCGTGGACGAGGCGGCGCAGGGTCTCGGGGGCCGGTTCACCGGCCGCGGTGGCGCGGATGATGAACTCGGTGAAGCTGTCCAGGCCGAACAGTTCACCGTTGTCGGCGCGGGCTTCGGTGACGCCGTCGGTGTAGAGCAGCACGCGGTCGCCGGGTTCGAGGGACACCTCGTGGACGCTGCGGGCCGGCTCGGTGAGGCGCGCGGGAAGGCCGAGGGGTGGCTCCGGGACGCCTTCGAGGGCGTGCTCGATGACGCGCTGCGCCCGGATGAGCAGCGGCGGGGGATGGCCGCAGTTGATCCAGCGCAGGCATCCGGTGGACAGGTCCAGGTGGAGGAAGACGCCGGTGCAGAACCGGTCGGGCAGCCACGTGGCAAGGGCCTGGTCGACGTTGTGGACCATGTCCACCAGGTCGGCGCCGTTGCGGCGGGCGTTGCGGCAGCCGGCCATGGCGACCGACGCGGTCAGGCCGGAGGCGAGGTCGTGCCCCATGGCGTCGAGGATGGCGGCGTGCAGGGTGTCCTTCGTCAGGGAGTGGTCGAATGCGTCCCCGCCGAGTTCGTAGGCCGGCTCCAGGACCGCGGTGCTCACGACCCGCTCGGTGCCGAGGGTGCGCGGCGGCAGGAAGGCCCGGAGCATCTCCGCGGTCAGCCGCATCGACTCGCTGCGCGTCTGCCGGGCGTAGCTGTCGCTGTAGGTCCGCTTGGACGTGATGACCATGGGGAGCAGGGCGGCCAGCATCCGGCAGCGCCGCAGCGTCGACCCGTCCAGCATCGGCGTCCGCACGCCGAGCACCCCGAGGCGCTCCGCGCCGTCGACCAGGGGCAGCCACGCGACCAGCTCGCCTCCGTCGTCGTTGGCCACCTGCAGGGAGACGGTGCGGTAGGACCAGCCCGCCAGGGAGTCGTCGACCCCCAGCACCGGTTCGCCCCGGGACAGCGGCACCAGCAGTCTCTGCTGCAGGTCGACCAGGTGGATGGTGACCCGCTCCAGCCCCAGTGACGTGGCGTAGCGGTCCGCCAGTTGCGGCACGTCCATGGGCGCCGCCGCGTGCGCGTCCATGAGCAGCTCCTCCAGCAGCCGCTCACCGGTGCCGATCGGCATGTCCTCGCCGTTCACCCCCCACCACCCCCGTCACCAGTCTCACACCGTGGCGGCGAATGGCGGAGCCTGCGGAACACGTGTGTCGAATCGCCTGTTGGGATGTTCGGCGCCGCAGGACGGGGGCGGCGCACGCCGACGCCGACTCCTGCGCGTGCGGTGCGACGGCGGCTCGCCGCGGACCGGGGCGCGGGGCCTCCGGTCCGCGCGCGAGGTGCTGACCTGGGCGGCCGGGACCGGTGCCGCTTCGGCTGCGGTCGTCCCGTCTTCCGATGTCGGAATGACAATGGTTATCATGTCATAAAATGAGCCGGAACAACCGATCCCGCCTCACCCTTTCCCGCACTACCCGAGGAGAGTCCCCCGTGTTCGAGCGCGCCAAGAAGGTCACCGCTCCGTTGGCCGGGCTGGTGGTGCCGCTGCTGGCGGTGTCGGCCTGCGGCGGCGCCGATGAGGCCGCCCCGGCCGACGGCGGCGGACTGCGCGTGGTCGCTTCGACCAACGTGTGGGGCGACGTCGTCCGGGCCGTCGGAGGCGACGCCGTCGAGGTGACGTCCATCATCGACGACGTCAACGTCGATCCCCACTCCTACGAGAGCAGCCCCGCTGAGGCCGCCGAGGTCGCAGACGCCGACCTGGTGATCTACAACGGTGGCGGCTACGACGCGTTCATGGAGAACCTGGTCGCCAACACCGACGCCCCGGTGATCCAGGCGGTGCGGACCGCCGAGGACGGCGCGGAGGAGGGCGAGGAGCGCCCGGCCCCGGCGCAGGGCGGCGAAGAGGAGCACGCCGGGCACGAGGACGGCGCCGAGGGCGGCGATCACGCGCACGACGGCGAGGAGCACGGGGACGAGGCCGGGCACGGCGAGGAGCACGGGGACGAGGCCGGGCACGGCGACGAGGGCGGTGACCCGCACGCCGGGCACGACCACTCCGGCAACGAGCACATCTGGTATGACGTCCACGCCGTCCACGACGTCGCCGAGGCCGTCTCCGCCGAGCTCGGCGAGCTGGTCCCCGATCAGGCCGAGGCGATCGACGGCCGCGCCCAGGACCTCGGCTCCGAACTGGAGGGCATCGAGGAGCGGATCGCGGCCGTCTCCGAGGCCCACAGCGGGGACGAGGTGCTGTCCTTCGATCCCATCCCCCAGTACCTGCTGGAGGAGGGCGGCCTCGACGACCTCGCGCCGGAGGAGTTCCTCACCGCGCTGGAGGCGGGCAACGACCCGCCGGCCTCGGCAGTGGCCGACGTGCAGGACCTCATCGACGAGGGCGAGCCGCGGGTCGTCCTGCACAACCCGCAGACCGAGTCGGGGGTCACCCGGCAACTGCGCGAGCGCGCGGAGGGCAACGGCATCCCCGTCGTCGAGATCTCCGAGCTCGTCCCCGCCGACACCGACTACGCGACCTGGATGGGCGGGCAGGTCGACGCCCTCGCGGAGGCGCTCGAATCATGATGACCACCACCGACGACGACACCGCAGCGGCCGCGCCGGTCTCGGAGACGCCCCCGTCGGCGGCCGTGCGCCTGAGGTCGGCGCGGCTGTCCTACGGCGAGCGCGTCCTCTGGGACGGGCTGGACCTGGACGTGCGCCGCGGCGAGTTCGTCGCCGTGCTCGGCCCCAACGGGTCGGGCAAGACCAGCCTGCTGCGGGTGCTGCTCGGGCTGCAGCGGCTCTCGGCCGGAACGGTCGAGGTCGCCGGCGCCCCCGCGCGGCGGGGCGGCAGGGAGATCGGCTACATCCCCCAGCAGCGGGGCTCCGACCCGCTGCTCACCCTGCGGGGGCGCGACCTGGTCGGGCTCGGTCTCGACGGCCACCGGTGGGGCCTGGGACTGCGCGGGCGCGGCGAGCGTCGGCGGCGCGTGGACGCCGCGCTGGAGGCCGTGGGCGCGAGCGAGTACGCCCGGATGCCCGTGGGCCTGCTCTCCGGCGGTGAGCAGCAGCGGCTGCGCGTCGCCCAGGCGCTGGTCGGCGACCCCGCCGTGCTGCTGTGCGACGAGCCTCTGCTGTCGCTGGACCTGGCCCGCCAGCGCATGGTCAGCCGCCTCATCGCCCAGCAGGCGCGCGAGCGCGACGCCGCGGTCGTGTTCGTGACGCACGAGATCAACCCGATCCTCGCCTGGGTGGACCGCGTGCTCTACATCGTGGACGGCCGCTTCCGCATCGGGACCCCCGATGAGGTGATGACGTCGCAGACGCTCTCCGAGCTGTACCGGACCGACGTCGACGTCGTCCGCACCCGCGGCCGCCTCCTCGTCGTCGGCGCCGAGGACGCGGGCTCGGGCGTGCACCACCCGGAAGGTCCGGAGGAGTCGTGACCGCGCTCAACGAGCTGGCCCGCGGGCTGTTCGACGTCCAGCAGACGCTGGACCTGGTGCAGTACCCCTTCGTCCAGCAGGCGCTGCTCGCCTCCCTGGTCCTCGGCCTGGTCGCCGGCGCGCTGACCCCGCTGATCGTGGCCCGGCGCATGGCGTTCGCGGTGCACGGCACCGCCGAGCTCGCCTTCACCGGCGCGGCCGCGGCCCTCCTGCTCGGCGTCGGCGTCGGCCTCGGCGCCATCGTCGGGGCCGTCCTGGCCGCGCTGCTGCTGGGTCTGCTGGGCAACCGCGAGGGCGAGCGCGACTCCGTGATCGGCGCGATCCTGGCCTTCGGGCTCGGCCTGGGCGTGCTCTTCCTCTGGCTCTACCCCGGCCGCGCGGCCAACAAGTTCGGGCTGCTGGTCGGCCAGATCGTCGGGGTCGACACCACCGACGTGCTGCTGCTGGGCGGCGCCGCGCTCGCCGTCCTGCTGGTGCTCGCCGTGGTCTACCGTCCGCTGCTGTTCGCCAGCCTGGACCCGCAGGTGGCCACGGCCCGCGGAGTTCCGGTGCGGTTCCTGGGTCCGCTGTTCGCCGTGCTCGTCGGCGTGGCCACCGCGCTGGGCGTGCAGACGGTCGGGGCGCTGCTCGTCCTCGCCGTGATGGTGACCCCGGGTGCCGCCGCGGCCCGCGTCACGGCGAGCCCGGTCCTGGCGACGCTGCTCGCCGTCGTGTTCGCCGAGGTCGCCCTCGTGGGCGGGATCCTGCTGTCACTGGCGCCGGGCGCCCCGATCAGCGGTTTCGTCACCGCGATCTCCTTCGCCATCTACCTCGCGTGCCGACTCGTCGGGGCGGCGAGGAGCCGGAGCGCGCGGCGCTCCGGGGCCGAGCGGGAGCCGGTCGAGCCCGAGCCCGCTGCGGCCTGACCCCGTCGGCGGGACCGCCGTCCCGGTCCGCCTCCGGACGCGGTGCGCGAAAGGGGTTCGCCGCCCGGAGGAGGGGACCGGTCGCCGCGTCCCCGTGCCGGTCGGCACGGGGACGAACGGCGTCCCCCGGTTTTCCCCGGCCCGGTCCGCATGCGCGCCGCCGTCGGCGGGGATGAATCCCGACTCGGGCGGGCATGCCGATGCCCGCCGGGATAAACCGGAAGAGAGGGCTTTCCGTGCACACCACGTCGGTTTCGCTCAACAACGGCGTCGCCATGCCCTCGTTGGGCTTCGGCACCTGGAGGGTGGGGCGCGGCGCCGTCGAGGCGGCGCTGGCGGCCGGGTACCGCTCCATCGACACCGCCGAGATGTACGGCAACGAGGAGGAGGTCGGCGCGGCGATCGCCGCTTCGGGCGTCGCGCGCGAGGACCTGTTCGTCACGACCAAGGTGTGGAACGACCACCACGGCCACCGGGCGACTCTCGACGCCTTCGACGCCAGCCGCCGCCGGCTGGGGCTCGACGTCGTCGACCTCTACCTCATCCACTGGCCGCAGCCGTCCCTCGGCCTGCACGCCGAGACGTGGCGGGCGCTGGAGGAGTTGTACGCCGACGGCGCGATGCGCGCGATCGGGGTGTCGAACTTCGCCCCGGAGCAGATCGAGGAGCTGATGGCCGGCGCGGAGGTCGTTCCGGCGGTCAACCAGATCGAGCTCAACCCCGGCCGGTCCCGGGTGCGGGAGCGCGCCTTCCACGCCCGGCACGGCATCGCCACCGAGGCGTGGGCGCCCATCGCCAGGGGCGGGCTGCTGGACGACGCCGCGATCACGGCCGTCGCCGAGGAGCACGGCCGGACCCCGGCGCAGGTCATCCTGCGCTGGCACCTTCAGCACGGCGTCATCGCCATCCCGCGCTCGTCCAAGCCCGAGCGCATCGAGCAGAACCTCGCCATCGGGGACTTCGAGCTCGACGAGCGGGAGATGAAGGCCCTGGACGCCCTGGACTCCGACGCGGACCGCTGAGGCTCGCGAAGGTTGCACCCGACCTGAACCGCATGCTCACCGGCGCCCGTCCTCACCGGGCTCCTGCAAGAACTCAGCAAGGCCCCTGGGCCGGGGTTTCGCAACTCCCTGTGATCGAGGGCCACGACCCGGGTCCGCCGTCGGCCGACACGGTGCGGAAGCCGCAGTTGCCGCTGCTGGAGTCGGGGGTGTTGCCGGTCCGCGCGGCGACGCGGTAGCGGTGGCAGTAGGAGTCGTGGCACAGGTAGGAACCGCCCCGCATGGCTCTGGGGCCGTCGTCGCGGCCGGCCGGGCCTTCCGGCCCCGTCGGGTCGCGCCTGGGCGAGCGCGCGTAGTAGCCGGAGTCGAAGCGGTCGGCGCACCACTCCCAGACGTTGCCCGCGACCTCGTGGAGCCCGAACCCGTTCGGCGGGTAGGTGCGCACCGGCGCCGTCGCCAGCCAGCCGTCCTCGCCGGTGTTGCGGTCGGGGAACCGGCCCTGCCAGATGTTGCACCGCCAGGTGTCGCCGGGCGTGAGCTCGTCGCCCCAGGCGTAGCGCCGGCCGGCCGCCCCGCCGCGCGCCGCGTACTCCCATTCGGCCTCGGTGGGCAGCCGGCGGCCCGCCCAGGAGCAGTAGGCGAGGGCGTCGGCCCATGACACGTGCACGACCGGATGGTCGGCCATGTCCGCCAGGTCGCTCAACGGGCCGAACGGGTGCCGCCAGTCAGCGCCCGCCACCTCCAGCCACCAGGGGGCCGAGGGCACCGCGCCGAGGAGGCCGCGCCGGTGCGCCCGCACGGCGAGGTGGAAGACGGCGGAGGAGCCGAACCGCTCGGCGTCGGTGCGGTAGCCGGTGGCGTCGGCGAACAGCGCGAACGCGCGGTTGGTGACCGCCGTGGCGTCGATGCGCATCGGCGCGACCTCGACCTCGTGCACCGGCGTCTCGCCGTCGGCGGGATAGCCCTCCCCGAAGGCGTCGCCCATGGCGAACACCCCGCCCGGCAGGGCGATGTCGTCGTGCGGGAGCGGAGGCCGACCGGAGGGGGCCGGACCGGTGGGTCCGGTGCGCGGGGGCCGGTCCCGCGCCGCGCCGCGGGAGCGTCCGCCGCCCGCGCAGCACGGCGAGGCGCCCTCGTGCCGATCGTCGGTCATCTGGAGGCACGTCTCCTTCCCGTGGGCGGCCCGCCGGGACGCGCCCGGCGGGGATTGACGGCCCTGTGCCCCGAATCATATAAAGACATGCACATAGGTGCTGGTGCACATAAGGGAGAGCGTGAAGCTCGAATACGCACTGCTCGGGCTGCTGTCCAGGCGGCCCTACAGCGGATACGACCTGAGCAAGTGGCTGGAGACCGAGGGTCGGTTCCTCCGGGACAAGGCCCACCACAGCCAGATCTACCGGCTGCTCGGCCGGATGGTGCGCGACGGGTGGGTGGAGTTCGACGTCGACCCGCGCGAGGGCCGCCCGGACGCGAAGGTCTACCGGCTCACCGACCTCGGCCGGACCGCGCTGCTCGACTGGGCGAAGGAGGAGTACCGGCCCTCCAGCCGCTTCCAGCGGTCGGAATTCCTGCTGCGCTTCGCCTTCGCCGGTCCCGTCGCGCCGGAGACCCTGGTGCCGATGGTGCGCACCGAGTTGGCCTACCGCCGCGACCAGGTCGCCCGCAACCGGGACCGCGACCGCACGGTGGCCGTGGTCGACCCCGTTCCCGAGCTGGACGTCCCGCTCACCCAGAAGCTGGCCGACCTGTCGCACGACTACGGCACCCGCGCGGTCGACGTGTGGATCGACTGGCTGGAGCGCGTCCTCGCCCGGCTGGAGGCCCCCTCGGCCGCGGACGCCACCCGCATCGGAGAGGAGCCGCGGGCGTGAAGGCGGTCATGGTCGATGTCCGACAGCCTGAACCGGCGGATGCCGCCGCCGGCCGCGGAGTTCGCCCGGCCCGTGGAGGGACCGAGCGTGTACGCGCCGCTGCGGGGCCTGCTCGACGATCCGCGCACCGAGGCCCTGCTGCGGGAGCGCGTGCCCCGGCTGTTCGACCATCCGGGCTCGTGGACATGGCCGGCGGTCTCTCCCCGTTCCAGCTCGCCGCCATGACGACCGGAATCTTCGGCGCCGACGCGCTGCGCGAGCTCGACCCGCCGCGCTGACCCCGACCTACCGCCCGTTCGCCGCGGACTCGGCCGCCCTCCAGCGCGAGCTCGACCGCCGACGGGCCGGTGCCCTGGGGCGGTGGGCGGCGCGCGCCGCCGCGGTGGCCGCCGAGCGCGCCCGTGTTCCACAATCTGTGGATGGCCCGCTGCCCCGGCAACCGCTCCCTCGACCCCGCGTGGGACGGGACCGGCGACAACGTCTACGGCGTCCTGCCCTCGGGCCCCGCACCGTCGGACGTGGCCGGACGCTTCGCCGGGGCCGGATGGCCGACCAGGCCGGCCTCCTGGTCCTCCTACGAGGTGGAGACCGGCTGGTGCCGCCTGGAAATCGACCGGGACGGCGCCGCCGTCACCCTGCTGAGCGGCGTCGTCGACCCGCGGCGCTTCGACGACCTCGCAGCGCTGCTCACCCGCCTCGATCTGCGCCACGAACTCGAACTCTACGGCGACCGCGGCGCCCTGGTCCGCGAGAGGAAGGGCTGACCGCGCTCTCGAACCCCGGACGCGACCGCGGAGGGCCCGCGCCGCCTCCGTCCGCGGCGGCGCGGGAACCGATCGCGGCCGCCGGGCGGCCGGAGCGGGTCAGGCTCCGCTGAGCAGGGCGTCGACCGCGGGGAACCAGCGGTCGGCGATCTTGCGGTCGCCCGACGCGTCGGGGTGCACCCCGTCGTAGGTGTCCTCGTCGGTGTCGAACCCGGTCCACTGGTCGACGACGACAACGGGGGACCGGTCGGTGCTCTCCGCCGCGGCCCAGGCCGGGATCGCGGCGTTCAGCTCCCGCACGCGCGGGCCGCACTGCGCGCAGCTCCGGGCGGAGTCCATGGGGATGATCTGCGCGACGACGACGTGCATGTCGGGGTTGCTCGCCCGCATCTGCGCCACCAGGGTGCCGTAGGCGTCCAGGATCGTCTCCGTGGGCACGCCGCTCCACACGTCGTTGGTGCCGAAGTGCATGAGCACGACGTCGGGATCGGTGGCCGCCAACCAGTCCACCAGGAGGCCCCGCTCTGCGGCGTCGGTGACGAGCAGCCCGCCGTGGCCCTCGTTGTCGCCGTCGTGCGGGACCCCGCAGCCCTGGGGGCCGAGCGTGCCGACGAAGTCGATCCCGGTGTGGCCGGCCTGCCGGAGGTCGTTCCACAGCAGCGCGCGCCAGCAGCCGGGGGAGCCGGTGATCGAGTCGCCCAGCGGCATGATCCGGACCGTCGAGGTTCCGGCGGGCGGCGCGTCCGTGGACCCGGTGGCCGCCGCGGCCGGGGAGGTGACGGCCGACACTGCGCCGGTGAGCACGGCGGTCAACGCCGGTGACGCGCACGCGCGCAGCGCGGCGCGGACGGACGTGCGGGACATCGGCGACTCCTTGATGCGGGGGCAAAGAGGGCTTGGGAGCGCTCCCACACCAACGTAGCCTCCGCCGAACCGGATGTAAAGGCGCGGACACCGCGAGTCAGACGCGCACGCGGCGGGCGGCACCGGCGAACGCGACCGCTGCGTCCCCGCCCATGGACGCGCCCCGGGCGACCACTTGGGCCTCGTGCCGCGGGCCGCCGACGGCTATGCTCCTGGGAGCGTTACCGAGCGGCACCGACCGGGCTCCGGAGGCACGCGCATGCGCATTCCGTTGACGACGCGGGCGCTCCTTCTCTGCGGCGGTGCATCGGGGCCGCGTTCGTCGCCGCCTTCCTGCTGGCGAGCGAGGGCTTCTCCCAGACCGAGGGCCTGGTCGAGGTCGGCGGCCTCTACCAGCGCGTCTCGGTCACCCTCGGCCTGGCCTGGTTCACCGTGCTCGCCGCCGTCCTGATGCGCGTGGTCCCCGAACCGCGCCGCCCGCAGGACGCGTTCGCTCCGGGGCCGCTGTGAAGCCGACGGCCGTCGACCGACTGCGCGGCCTCCGCGTGGAGTGGATCGCGGTGCTGGACCGGCTCACCGATGCCGACCTGGACGCCATCGCGCCGTTCCCGTGGCGCGGCGACCCCGAGATGACCGTCGCCCACATGGTCGGCTGGGTGAACTCCGAACTGATGAAGAACGCCGCCGAGATCGGCCGGCTCCGACTGCTGCGCACCGCGTCCGCGAGGTGAGGAGATCCGCGCCGCGAGAAAAGGCGTCTTTTTCCCGAATCGCCTGCCGCCGAGGCATTGTGGCCCTAGGATGCGCATCGAGGACGCCCCCCCTGTCGACCAGGAGCCCTGATGACCGACTTCCCCATGGATTCGCGCCCCGGCAATGGCGCCGCGTTCCCGCCGGATCTCGACACCGGTCAGCCGACCGCCGCACGCGTCTACGACGTCATGCTGGACGGCAAGGACAACTTCGCCGTCGACCGCGAGGTCGCGCACGGCAGCCTGGCGGTCATGCCGGAACTGAAGGAGATCGCGGTCCACAACCGCGAGATCCTGCACAGGGCCGTGCGCCACATCGTGGGCGAAGGCGGCATCACCCAGTTCCTCGACCTCGGTTCCGGGCTGCCGACCGTGAAGAACACGCACGAGGTCGCCCAGGAGACCGACCCCGATGCCCGCGTCGTCTACGTCGACATCGACCCGATCGTGCTCGCCCACGGCCGGGCGATCCTCGCCGACAACCCCAACACGACCGTCGTCACCGCCGACATCCGCGATCCCCGGACGCTCCTGGAGAACCCGGAGATCCGCGGGTTCCTCGACCTGGGCAAGCCGATCTGCGTGATGCTCGTCGGAATCCTGCACCACATCCTCGACGAGGAGAACCCCAACGGCATCGTCGCCGCGCTGCGCGACGCGGTGCCCAGCGGGTCCTACTTCTTCATCACCAACTTCACCCGCCTCAGCGACGAACCCGCGAGCATCGACCTGGAGAAGCAGCTCCTGGAGCAGCTCGGCACCGGACGCGTGCGCACCCCGGCGGAGCTCGAACGCTTCTTCGACGGGCTCGACCTGCTCACGCCCGGCATCGTGCCGCTCCCGCTGTGGCGCCCCGACAGGCCCATCACCGACGCCACCTCCACCGCGGTGCGCTTCATGACGGGCGGCGTGGCCAGGAAGCCCTGACCGTCGCCCGCCGGCCGCCCGTTCGGCTCGGTCCAGCTGCCGGACGGCGAGGTTCAGGGCGCCCGCACAGGTCACCCGGAGCGGATACCGGGTTTCGCATTGGCCGGGTGGTGCGCCCGGTGGGGATCGGTTGAGGTCCGGTGACCGGAGGTCGGTCGTGCGGCCTTGCCGCCGGAAGGACCCATAAGTCCAAGATCGCCGCAAGTGTGCCCGGTTCGCCGGCCCCACCGCCGCCCTCGCTGCCGCTCTTCCGCCCAAGACCACTCGCCGCCCGGGAGCGGACAAGGCGGCCGCGAACCCCGTCCTCACCAGGACGGCCCTCCCCGTGGAGGGCCGCCGCTCCCTCGGTCATGGTGTCCGCCCCTTTCGCGGCGTCGTCCCGCCGCCCCCGGTGGACGACTCCACGGAATGTCCAGCCTGCTGGACATCGGGTCGGCCCGTGCGCGGGACCGTCCGCGCAGGCCCCTTCTCCGTAGCGTCGACACCGACCGCAAAGGGGCCCGCCGATCGTCGCGGACCCCCGGCCACCACCGAGAAGCCGCCGTGTCCGACCCGTACCGCTTCGACCCCGCCGCCACCACTCCCGCGCCGACCACCGGCCACCGGCCACCGGCCACCGGCCCGAGTCCGGCGGCCGGATGCTGCGCGCCCTGCTGTGGGGCGTGTTCACCGTCTGCCTCGCCGGGAACGTCGTCTCGTCCCTGATGGGCGCGCCCGTCCTGGTCGACGCCGGCTTCGGCGTGGTCGCCCTCCTCTGCATCACCGTGCTGATCGTCCGGTACGTGAAGGGCCGTCGATGATGCGGCTGCTCCGCTTCGCCGTGCTGCTCGCGCTGCTCGCCGGGGAACTGACCGAGGCCTTCATGATCGTCCTTGATGATCTGACGCCGCCTCAACGAGTCGCGCTCAGACGGCGGACCAGCCGTTGTCCACGGGCAGGATCGCCCCATTGATGTTGCCGGCGGCGTCGGAGGCGAGGAAGACGATGGCGGCGGCCTGTTCGTCCCCCTCGCCGAGCCGACCGATGTTGCGCCCGTAGGAGCCGAGGACCGCGGGGCCGACCGCGCCTTCCGTGACCTCCACGGACATGTTGGTGGCGGTGCCTCCGGGGGCGATGGCGTTGGTGCGGATCCCCTTGTCGCGGTACATGACGGCGAGCGACTTGGTCAGCCCCACGACGCCGTGCTTGGAGGCGGTGTAGGCGGTTCCGGCGGCGCTCCCGCGCAGGGAGGCCTCGGAGGCGGTGAAGACGATGGAGCCCTTTCCGACTTCGAGCATGTGCGGCAGCGCCGCACGGGCGAGGAGGAACGGAGCCGTCAGATTGACGCGGACGACCCGCTCCCACTCGGCGTCGTCGGTGTCGGCGGCGGCGGACATCCGATCCATGATGCCTGCGTTGTTGACCAGGATGTCCAGGCCCCCGAACGTGTCCACCGCGGTCGCCACCACCTCGTCGACGACCCTCTGGTCACTGAGGTCGCCGACGACCACCCGGGCCGTGCCGCCCTCCGCGCCGATCTCCCGGGCGGCGTCCTCGGCGCTCGCGGCGTTGAGATCGGCGATGAGCACCTTGGCTCCCAGGCGGGCGAACCGCAGCGCGGCGGCTCGTCCGATGCCCGATCCGGCGCCGGTGACGATCACGCTGCGCCCTTCAAGGTCGCCGATGTCCATGTCGTGCTCCTTCTGCTCAACGGGCGAACGCGGGCGCGGAGCTCCGTCTTCCACCGGGAACCCCACCCTTTAATGACACTTGATGCCACAGTGGCATAGAGAGCCATAATAAGGGTATCGGCCTACGCTGGGCTCGGGAAAGGCCCTGACTGCAAGGCCCGGTGCAGGCCCTGAGTGCTACGGCTGGAGAATGAGCGAGATGCGAAGAGCGGCGGGGGCCGACGGTCCCCCGGCGGGCAGGCCGCCGCTGAGTGAACGCCGCAAGGCCGCCACCCGCAGGGAGATCGCCCTCGAAGCGGTGCGGCTGTTCGCGGACAAGGGGCTGGCGGCGACGACGGGCGAGGAGATCGCCCGGGCCGCGGGGATCTCGCCCCGCACGCTCTGGCGCTACTTCGCCGCGAAGGAGCAGTGCGCGGAACCGCTACTGACAGCGGGCCTGGATGCGATGGCGCGGCTGCTGCGGGAGTGGCCGGCCGACCGCCCGCTGCTCGCCGCGTTCGACGACGTCGAGTGGTGCGCCGCTTTCGAGACCGAGGACACCGCCATCCTGCGCGAACTGGTCTGCCTCGCCCGCAGCGAACCCGCCTTGCGTCTGGTCTGGTTCAAGGTCCATCAGGACGCCGAGGAGGTCTTCGCGGAGATCATCGCCCGGCGCACCGGACGGTCCGCCGACGATCTGGAACCGAGAACGCAGGCCGCCATGCTGAACGGGGCGCTGCGCATCGCCGCGGAGGAGTGGGCCCGGCGGCCCGAGGAGAGCGGGGAGTTTCCGCGCAGCACCGTCGTACGCCGGACCCTGCGGACCGCGGCGACCGGACTGTCCCTGTGACACACCACGGCCACCGGCCGGCCGCACTACAGCCGGGGACCATCCCCGCCCGCGCGGATGACGTCGTCATTCGCCGGGAGGCGACGTCGGCTCACGCACACGGAACCGCGCCGCTCGGGATACTGCTGTGGTGAGCACCGCGCCCGAGCCGCCCGAGATGGACATCCATGCCCGGATCACCTGGTGGAACACCGAAGGCGACCGGATCGTCGCGCTACTGCCCAACAGGGGCCAGAGCCACGGGCAGGCGTGCTGGGACGTCCTGGAACCGACCGGGTTGCCGGTCCCCCACCGCTCGGCCCCCGACTCCATGGAGGTCGCCCCGACCGTCCCCGGCTCCATGGGCTCCGCAGGGCCCCGCGGAGACGAACACGGCGTTCGTGCGCAGGCTCACCTCGAGCGCCGCGGGCGAGGAGATCGTCACCGTTCCCACCGAAGGGCCCGCCCACTCCGACCGGGTCTCCCGGAACGAGCTCGAGAGCGCCCGGAGGCTCGCCGTCGACCTGGTCGACCTGCTCGGCCCCATGGCGCACTGGCGGGCCAACCGCGACCCGGTCCGGCCGTCCCGTGGCGGCGGAAGCACACGTACGTGGTCGTCCGTCACCAGAGCGACCTTCGGCGCGGCCGTGGTCGGACGCGGAGCCGGCCACTGCGCCGTCGTCGTCGACACCGATGAGGACTGACGCGGTGACCGGCGACAGTCCGCCGCTGGGAGCCTCACCGTGCTCCGGCCCGTCGGATCGGCGTGCTCGCGTATTCGACGACGCGCCGAGCCGTCCCGTCCACGTCCCTGACCGCAGGAGCGACCGCTGATCGGGGACGCATCGAATCGGAGAGGGAAACAGCGTGCTGCCTCACGTCCACCGGATCAGCAAGTACGATCCCGCCGACCGCGACGAGCACGGCGGCTACACCGGTGCCGCGGACCCGGTCAGCGACCACGGCCCGGTCGAATCCGCCTACCTGCAGGCGGTCGTCGCCTTCGCCGAGGACACCGGTATCGATCGCCTGGCCATACGCGAACCGCAGATCACCGGCCTTGCCCACTTCGGCCTGGAGCCGGCGGTCGAGGGCCACGGTCTGGCCGGGCTCTTCCCACCCGATCTCATCGGATTCCACGACGGGGCGCAGGTGCCGCTCTCGGTCGGCCTGGACCTGGTCCGGGCCATGCTCCGCGACAGCGGCGCCTGGTGCCGCCTGGAGATCGAGGACAAGTTCGCCGTACACGTCGGTTGGGACCAGTACGTCTACGTCGGAAGCAGTGGCCCCTGCGACGATGCGTCGGCCCGCACCCGCGCACTCGGGCTGTTCCCGGAACGGCTGGACGCCTCCCCCTACGACGCGGCCTTCGACGATGAACCCGGCGAGCAGCGTCCCGCCGACGAGGTCTTCTGGGCGCGGCTGCGCCGGTGCGTCGCCATGCGCCAGGCGGCGATCCTGGAGGAGGGCCACGTCCACAACGCCTCCCGCTGGCACCGCCTCACCGAAGACACCCTCGACGCGGTACGCGCCCGGCTCGCCCCCCGCGCCCGGTTGGCCGTCTGGCCCGACCTGTCCACCGACGTCGACGCGGTTCTCGCCGCACTCCCCGACGAGGGTCCGGTGGAGCTCGTCTGGGAGGACGGCGACGGGCTGATCACCGGCACCATCGCCGACGAGAACCGGTACCGGGCACTGGCCGCGCAGGTCGCGGACGCCCGTGGCGCCGCGGCCCTCTCCCTGAACGTCGGCGAACGCCACCCCTTGTTCACCGCCGTCCTGCCTGACCCCGACGGCGTCCTGCGCGCCCGGTGGAGGACCGAGCCCACCCCGAGCGACCGGGACTGGGCAAGACCCTGCACCGCGGGCAGATCTGCACCGGCACGGTGACGGAGATCGCCGACTTCGGTGTCACGTTCGTGGACATCGGCGGCTGCACCGCGATGATCAACGTTCCCGAGCTGTCCTGGCGACGCATCGACCACCCGTCCGATGTCGTCGCCGTCGGTCAGAGAAACTCAGCCGAGATTCTCGACGTCGACCTGGTGTCCGAACGCGTGCCGCTGTCGCTCAAGGCGTTGCAGGAGGACCCGATGCTGGAGTTCGTGCAGCAGGTCGGCCGGATCGTCACCGGTCCTGTCACCAGGCTCGTACCGTTCGGCGCCTCCGTCCGCATCGAGGACAGGGACGACGGCCTCGAAGGGCTGGTGCACAACACCGAGCTGGCCGGGACACACGTGGACCGGCCCGAGGACGTCGTCCGGGTCGGCGACGTCCTCACCGTGAAAATCATCGATGTGGACCCTCGGCGGCGTCGGATCGTCCTCTCGCGCGTACAGGCTCTCACCCCCGGAAGTGCTTGACCGGCGCGGTCCTGCCCGTCGGTGCGAGAAGGCCGGTGCGGGGTCCGGCCGCGGGCCGGTCGGCGCCGTGCCGTGCGCCTCCCGTCGGCACCGCTCACGGCGTGAGTTGCCGATGGCGCTGGGTGGCCCACTCGACCAGCAGCACGGTGGCGTCGTCCTGGAGCCGGCCCTCCTGGTGCTCCAGAATGGTCTGCATCAGCCGCCGCAGGGTCTCGGGAGCCGACAGGCCGTCGGCTTCGCGGCGGATGATGAAGTCGGTGAAGCGCTCCAGGCCGAACAGCTCCCCATCGGGGCTGCGCGCCTCGGTGACGCCGTCGGTGAAGAACAGCAACCGGTCGCCTGGTTCGAGCTGGTAGCGGGCGGGCTCGGCGGAGAGCCCCAGCCCGATCCCCATCGGGGGCGAGGACGGGCTGTCCAGGGTGGCGACCTGACGACCGCGGCGCAGCACCAGTGGCGGGTGGTGGCCGCGGTTGATCCAGGTGAGCAGGCCGGTCCGGGTATCAAGCGTGGCCAGGACGCCGGTGGTGAACCGAGGGGGGTCGAACTGCTCCGCGACCGCTTCGTCGATCACCTCCCCGATCGTGACCAGGTCCTTGCCCTGACGGCGGCTGCTGCGCGAGGCGCCCATGGCGGTGCTGGCGGTCAGCCCCGCGGCGAGGTCGTGGCCCATGGCATCGAAGACCGACAGGTGCAGCACGTCGCCGTTGAGGGCGTAGTCGTAGGCGTCCCCGCCGACGTTGTAGGCCGGCTCCAACACGGCGCTGATCACGATCCTGTCGTTGGCCAGGGTGGTGGAGGGCATCAGGTTCCACAGCACCTCGGCGGGGACCGTCATCCGGTCGGCGCGCACCAGGAGTGCGTAGGCGTCACTGGTGTCGCGCTTGCTCACCATCAGCAGGGAGACCAGGGAGGCGAGCTGGTTCGCCCACTGCTGGGAGGTCTCATCGAGATCGGGCACGGTGATCCCGAGTACGCCGAGGCGTTCCGTGCCGTCCAGCAGCGGTATCCACAGTCGCCGCGGTTCCCGCTCCGCGGACGGCGCCGAGAACACGGTCGCCGAAGAGGCTGCGGTGTGCCAGGCCCGGGCGACGTCCACGTTGCGGAACGCCCATCCGGCCATGGTGGTGTCGATGCGGATCGGCTCAAGCGTTCGCCCGGACGCGTCGTACTGGCCCGGTAGCGGCAGCAGGGACTGCTGCTGCAGGTCCACCACATAGATCATCGTCTCGGAGAAGCCCACGAGAGCCGCGTGCTCGGCGACCAGGGTCGGCAGGTCCTCCAGCGATGCCAGGTGACTGCCCTGCAGCAGCCCGCCCAACATCCGCTCACTCCGGCTCTGCATGCCCACGCTCCCCTGACGGTTCCCCTTACCCGCGCCGCCCCCCGCTACCCCTGTTCACCCCCATTAGGCGTCCCCACCCCTGCGCCCGGCTCCTCCCCGCCCTCCACGGAACACGAAACCGGGCCGACGGTACTCACGTTGCACGGCTCCATCCGGGACATCCCCACGTGCGCGGGGAGCACCAGGACTACTACCACGGCAACGCGGAGGAGAAGGGACCATCCCCGCATGCGCGGGGAGCACTGCGGACGGATCCGAGTAAAAAATCGGGTCCTGGGACCATCCCCGCGTGCGCGGGGAGCACGATAAGCGTACGGCCATCATGTCTGAAGACCGGGGACCATCCCCGCGTGCGCGGGGAGCACCCGTCACGGATGCGTGGCGGGTCTTGACAGCCGGGACCATCCCCGCGTGCGCGGGGAGCACTTCAGGTCACCGTGGTTGGGAACGCCCGGGTAGGGACCATCCCCGCGTGCGCGGGGAGCACTGGCGTAACGGCGTGACCGTGGGATACACGCTGGGACCATCCCCGCGTGCGCGGGGAGCACTGGCACCGTTGGCGGCCCCGGGCGTTCGCGCGGGGACCATCCCCGCGTGCGCGGGGAGCACGCACCGCGCTTGGCCTCCTTGAGCGGGAAACCGGGACCATCCCCGCGTGCGCGGGGAGCACGACCCGGCCGTCGCGGAGGCCGTGGCCGGGATGGGACCATCCCCGCGTGCGCGGGGAGCACTCCAGGGACAAGCTCCGCTGTGCGTGGGGACGGGGACCATCCCCGCGTGCGCGGGGAGCACCCGTGTGTGCGTTGCGGGAGCTGCCGGACCTCGGGACCATCCCCGCGTGCGCGGGGAGCACTCTACGAGATGTTCGACGCCGAACGGCACGTCGGGACCATCCCCGCGTGCGCGGGGAGCACTCGCGGCGGGAGCTGTCCACGATGCGTGCGGCGGGACCATCCCCGCGTGCGCGGGGAGCACATCAGGGCGAAAACGATGATGAACACGACGATGGGACCATCCCCGCGTGCGCGGGGAGCACCCTGACTGTCCGGAATGGCCGGCATGGCAGGAGGGACCATCCCCGCGTGCGCGGGGAGCACGACATCCTTCCCGCGGACGTCAATCGGCGTCCGGGACCATCCCCGCGTGCGCGGGGAGCACCGGTCGGCGCTGGCCGACCTGCCCGCGCGCCTGGGACCATCCCCGCGTGCGCGGGGAGCACCTTCCTTAAGCAGGATTTGGCGAACAATTCGCGGGACCATCCCCGCGTGCGCGGGGAGCACTTCGCGCCGTAGTACTCGGCGAGCTGCTTCTTGGGACCATCCCCGCGTGCGCGGGGAGCACTCAGGTCAAGACGGACCTGGACGCCGGTGCCCGGGACCATCCCCGCGTGCGCGGGGAGCACTACCGCATCGAGATCCACACCGAATGCCATGTGGGACCATCCCCGCGTGCGCGGGGAGCACTAGTCCTCCCACCGGCCCCACGGCGAGGCCGCGGGACCATCCCCGCGTGCGCGGGGAGCACGTCGACCTCGGCCACACGAGGCTCGAGGAGCCGGGACCATCCCCGCGTGCGCGGGGAGCACTCGTTCAACACCACGTTCCCCGCCACGTGGCCGGGACCATCCCCGCGTGCGCGGGGAGCACCGCGGTGCCGTCCTTGCTGGCGAACTTCGACAGGGACCATCCCCGCGTGCGCGGGGAGCACGCCCGGATCGCGGTCGGCGCGGAGAACTGCGCGGGACCATCCCCGCGTGCGCGGGGAGCACCCGACTGTTTTCGGGCATGCGAAATCAGTGGCGGGACCATCCCCGCGTGCGCGGGGAGCACGACCTGAAGGGCCGGCCGGAGGCGTACCCGCTGGGACCATCCCCGCGTGCGCGGGGAGCACGCTTAATGACCTGCGTGTTCACTGACGCTAAGCGCTTGTTTCATTCACTTCAAGAGAATCCGACAAAATACCCATCGACACCAGAGGCGGCGCCTTACCGGCCTCCGAAGCGGCGGTACTTGGACGCCTTGCTCCAGCCTTTGGACTTCGCCGCTGAGGGACTGGTCTGCTGCTCGTTCGGGCGTCGGATGAGGGTCAGGCCTTCGTGGTCTACCGGGTGCCACTTGTGGTCGAAGGTCTTGAAGGTGAAGCCCTGCTCGTTGTCGGTGCTGTAGGCAAGCAGAGCCCTGCCGTTGCCGGCGTACTCCTGCACTTCCGCCCACAACGCTTCCCGGATCCGTGCAGAAGGGCCGCCGATGAAGACGCCCGGCGAGATCTCCAGCAGCCAGCGGGTGAGGAAGCCGCGTAGTCCCGCTGGGCAGTTGGTGAGCACGATGACGGTCACCAGATCAATCCGTCCGCATGGTTGCGGCCGGACTCGACGTCGGGACCTCGGTCGGTCTGCAGACCGACGCGGTCGAAGGTGTCATCTGTGACGTCGCTGCCCACGCCTTCTGGAAGCAGCAGACTCTGAATGTCGCGGACGCATCGGCCGAGGAAGCCGATCTCGTTGATGCGGTCGCGGATGGCCCGGCGGGTGCGTGAGCCGACTTCGCCCGGGCCTTCCGCCGCGACGTCGAAGGCGATGGGGATGCCGATCTCGGTCTTGTAGAGGTCGGCCACATCCAGAACGAAGGACAGTTCGTGGCCGGAGTGCACGAACCCCAGCCCAGGCGTGCATCCCAGAGCGGCGACCACCGCCTGGGAGACGCCGTAGAGGCACTGGGCGGCGGCGGTGATTCCCTGGTTGAGCGAGTCGCCGGAGTCGAAGTCCCCCGGCACGAAACGCCGGCCGTTCCAGGGCATGCCGACCCGGGCGGCCTCTTTGCGGTAGAAGTCCTTGACCCGCTTCCCCTCTTTACCGAGGAGCTGCTGTCGGGTAAGGCCCGCCGGGTCTTCATCGGGGAAGCGCATCTTGTACATGGCACGGGCCACCTCCAGCCGCGTGCCCCGGTTCGCCCACGCCCTTGCCTGGGCTTCGACCAGCGCGGCCGAGCGGGTCAGCGACCGGCCGCCCGCGTAGAAGCGGACCCCCTGCTCTCCGACCCACACCACGCCCGCCCCGCTCTCGCCGAGCACGCTCATGGCCTGGTGGGTGACGCGGGTGCCCGGGCCCAGGAGCAGGGTGCCGATGGCAGCGGAGGGAATGTGCGTGACGCCATCGCCGTCTTCGGCGGTGATCGCGTTGGCATCGCGGTGCACGGTGCACCGTTCCAGATAGACGAAGGAGAGTCGGTCTCCCACCCGGGTGAGTTCACGCGGCGTGGAGGCTTGGCGCCTGCCGACCGTCGCCATTCCTCAGCCCACCGGGGCCAGGGTCATCAGTCCGCATCCGTATGCCTTGGCCCGACCCAGTCCTGTTGTCAGGGTGCGGCGCAGCGCCTTGGGATCGGTCACCTCCAGGCGGCCGTCGAAGGTCGCGGTGACCAGGGAAACGGTCTTCTTCCCCCGGGACTCCCGCTCGGACTTGTCGAAGGTGCGGCCGCGGCGGTCGTGCACGACCAGCTGGTACTCGTCGCCTTCGGGCAGCCGACGCTGCTCCGGCGCTTTCTCCATTACCCGGAAGCCCGCGGCCTCCTGGCGCTGCAGCAGCCAGCCCATCTGATGGCGCGGGGTGACGTGCGCGGTGAGTTTGGTGGGCTCGTCGGCCTTGCGGCGGATGCTGTGCACCGGGTTGGCGGTGAGCCGGAACGCCCAGGTGTCCCCTTTGGTCAGGCGGGACAGGAACGGGGTGTAGTCGTAGGTCTGCCACTTCGGCTGGGTCGGCCAGCCGGCCTGCTCCACCATGTGGGTGAGGTCGGGTTCGGCCGGGCTGACCATGTAGAGGAAGACCTCGGCCTTGGCGTTGCGGTCGACGCGCCACAGTACCCGCGGAGTGTCGGTGTCACTGGGGAGCACGTCGGGGAAGGAGCTCATGACCGCAGCGTGCATGGCCTGCGGGGAGGACAGCAGCCTGCGCGCACCGCTGCGCACGGTGTTGAGGCGGAAGCGGGTGAGGTGCATCAGTCGCCTCCCAGGAGGATCGTCGGGTTGTGATCGGGGGGCGCGCTGCGGCGGGCTTTCGGGTTGGGCACGTCGACCGTGTCCGTCCGCACGCCGCGCAGGGCGTAGCGGCGGTGCAGGGGGTCGAAGCTGAGCGGCAGGTCGCGGACGCTGTCGTTGCGGCTGTCACCGGGAGTGGCGTCGACGAAGGTGGTGAGCGGGACCGTGGATTCCCGCTTCCGGCTGCGCTGATACCACCCGGCGGCGCGCCACTCCTGGTCGGCCAGCACCTGCTCCAGGCTCTGATCGCGGTGGACGCCGATATCGACCCGGCGCGCCGGCGGGCACGAACGCCGCCCCAGGTAAGGCAGGTAGACCGGCGCCTGCACCGCTCGGTGCAGGTCGTCGATCAGCGTGTCGTCGCCCTCGACGGCCGCGACGAAGACGGCGTCTGCCAGGTAGAAGCGCTCCGACACCGGCATGGACTTGCCCGTGTCGAAGTGCTTGGCGGTCTGGTAGTCACGGATGCGCGTGCCGGGCTGGTCGACGCGCACACCGAAGCGCAGTCCGGCGAGGTCGGCGAGGTCGGCGGTGCGCTCGCGCCCCTGGGCGGCGGCGAGCAGCCCGATGACGCCGCTCTTGGTGGGGGCGTGCTCGGTGGTGCGGCGGGCGAAGCGGGCCGATGCCCCCCAGGCTTGCAGGGGGCCGGCCAGCAGGAGCGCGAGGACGCTCATTTTGCGGGTGCCGGGCGCTGGGCCACCGCCGCGCCGACGGCGGAGACCAGGTCGGGCAGGGACAGTTCGGTGCCGAGTCCGGAGAGCTTCTCGGTGCTGCGGCCGATCCGCAGCACCCACGTGTCCGTGCCGTCTTCGGCGCCGTAGGCGAGCTCGACCTCGGGGATGTAATCGGCCAGCCGTCCGCTGGCCTCCTGGAGGTGGCCGTTGCCCAGCATCACCGGCTCCTCGAAGGCCCCGACGAAGCTGATGGGGCGCGAGGTACGCAGCTTGACGATGACCGCGTCGGGCAGCGTGTTGTTGCCGAAGGTGTTGAGCTTGCCGCTGGGCAGGGACTCGACGAAGCCGCGCACGAACGCCTCGACGGCGCGGCGCAGCGGCTCGGTGACCGGTTCGTCGTCGCGCAGTCCTTCTCCGAGGTTTTTGCGCAGCAGGTCGACGTCGAGAGCCGCGTAGCGGTACAGGGTGGCGGAGTTGAACTCGACGGTGCCGATCATGCCCGCGCCGGGTTCGGCGTCGGTGTTGCGGTCGTCGACGGCGGTGTAGTAGTCGGACTCGTTCTCGACCGCGTGCACACTGATGGCGTGTGCGACCTGGGCCGCGGCGTCGACGTTGATGTCGGCGCCGTCGGCGACCATTCGGCCGAACAGGGCGATGTCGACCGAGTGGCGGGTGTCCGCGATCTCCTTCGCCCTCTTCTTGTTGTCCTTGTCCTTGAGGAAGGCCTTGATGTCGGCGCGGCCTTCGACGGCGAGTTCGGCCAGGCCGTCGCGCTGCCGGGCGCTGAGGAACATCAGGTAGGCGGATTCGGGGGCCGGCTCGCCCTCCCCTTTCTTCTTCGCTGCGTCGGCCCTGCGCTTGGGCACCTCGATTTTGGAGCCGGTGGCGGTCTGGACGGTTTCGGCCGCCAGGGTCCAGGCCTCCCGCTCCTCGATCGAGGAGTCGAGTTCCCGGATCCGTTCGGCCAGCAGTTCGGCGACCCGCTTGGTGCGTGTGCCCAGCTCACCGGGGTCGAGCAGGCTGTCGAAGGCGAGCCGGGTGGCGCGCTTCCACGCCTGGCTGGAGACCCTGGCGCGGCGCACTCCGCCGTAGATCGCGGTCTTGGGCGCCCCGGTGTCATCGCGGTTGATGTTGCTGGGCGGGACGGTCTGCAGTACGTGCAGGTCGAGGATGGTGCGGCTCATGAGTCGTCCTTGTCGGTCGCGATGTCGGTGGCGGAGTCGTCGATCTCGGCGGGGTTCTCGGTGGACTTGGACCGGTAGGCGTGGAATCCGCGTCCCCACGTGGTGCGGACCCGGCTCGCCCCACTGGGTCGCTGGAACTCGTGGATCTCGTCGGCGAGCACCCCGTAGTCGAGGGGAACGGAGCCGCGGCGCAGCAGCACGGCGATCTCGCGCAGCCGGTAGGCGAGGGTGGCGGTGTCGGTGGCGCTGCCGACCTGCACGAAGCGCTTGCGCAGCGGCTCGTCGATGTCATTGCCGGGCATCAGCCTGCGCACGGCCTCGCCCAGCCCCCGCCCCCGCTGGTGCATCCTGTCGTCGCGGCGCGACTGCTGGTGCACGGCGTAGACGGTGAGCGCGATGTGGGCGGCGTTCTCGGCGCGGTTCATGGCGTCCTCGCCGATCCGCGGAGCACCGTGGTAGAAGCGCTCGTCGAGGGCGAGCCCCCACAGATCGGGGACCTCCTCGATTGTTTTGCCCGCCCCCCGCCGCAGCCGGGCCAGGGTCGCCACGGCGCCGGGCCGGTCCCGCCGGTATCCCTCCTGGATCTCTCGGACGCGTTCGTCGACGAACACTCCGACCCATTTCAGGGACGGCAGGCGCTTGGTGTCGGTTGCGGTCACGCTGGTGCCTCGCCTGTCTGCTCGGTGGTGGACATGGGGAGCGCCTTCCTCAGCTCGGCACGGAATCTCAGGTCGGCGCGGGACGCGGTGAGCCAGAGAGAACCGCTCTTGGCTTCGGTGACCCGTCCCGTCCAGGCGGCCTCGCCCGCCTCATTGACCAGGCGATCGGCGATGCGGCTGATGGTGCTGTGCACTCGGCACTGCCATTCGCGGCGATACTCCTCGGGGTCTTTGTCGGAGGTCAGCTTCGCCAGCCAGTCACGAAAGTGGCCGTCGAGTTTGCCGAAGCCAAGGTCGCGTGCCGTGGCCCGAGGCGCCTCGGTCTCGGCGCCGGCCGCCTGGGCCAGCCCGGTGGCGAGGTCGCCCAGAGCGGTGACCGCCTCCTCGGCGTCGTCGACCGCGCGGACCGCTGTATGGCCGAGTTCGGCGTCGCGCTCGTGCAGCACGACCACGGCCATGGCGATAGCGTCGTCGACGATCTCGTCGATGACCGACAGCTGGGTGCCGTAGACGGCGCCGAAGACCCGGGCCCGGATGAAGTGCTCGTCGTCCAGGAAGCCCTCGTTGGCGAGCCGGGCGACCCAGTCGAGGATGCGGGGCCGCACGACTTCGGCGGCCTCCCGACGCTGCTCTGCATTGCGCACCCGGCCCGTGACCAGTGCTCCCAGGCCGCGCCACGCGCTGCGGGTCGGGTCGTGCTCACGCGGCAGGTAGACCTGCGCCGCTCCCAGCTTCTTCTCCTGGGCCGGGCTGCGCCGCCAGGCGGTCATCGGCTCGCGGTTGTGCATGTTGCGTGCGGGGAGCGGATCGCCGTAGGCCAGCAGGACGCCGTGGACGCCCTCGGCGTCGTAGTGCAGCCGGAGCCGGCGGCTCTGCCAGGTGTAGAGGTCGCGGGGGCCGGTGGGGCGGGCGGCCAGTTCCTTCGGATCGGCCGCGGCGGCGCCGTTGGGGGCGCGTCGCCATGCGGGCCGGTCGTCCTCGTCGATTTTGAGGTTGTCGGTGTCGGCGGCGACGAGGTTGAGCAGCAGCGTCTCGCGCAGGTGATCTCCTTCGGCGAGCACCCCGCCCAGGTTGCCCGCCCAGCCCACGCCCTGCGGGTAGCCCTTGCCGCCTTTGGCCCGGGGGTCGCCCGCCGCGCCGGACTTGATGCCGGAGGGATCGTAGGCGTGGGCGTGCACGACCCAGCGGGCGGCCTCGGCGAAGCCGAGCCGGTCGGTACCGCGCGCCCGCATGGTGAAGAAGGGTTCGCCGTTGGGGACGTCGGCGACGATGCGGTCCAAGGAGGAGAACTCGTCCTTTGCCGTGCGCAGGCCGGCGACCTGGAAGAAGGGGGTCTGCGGGTGCAGCAGGTCGAAGCGGTCACGGTGCTGATGCAGGTAGGCCGAGATCCGGTCGACGGGCAGCCCGTCCTCCTCCCACAGTTCATGCCATTCCTCGGGATCGGCCGGGCCCTTGAGGGCGTCGTGCAGGATCGCCAAGAGCAGCCGCATGAGCGCGAACTCCTGGGTGGGGACGTCGCCGACGATGCGGCGCAGCTGCTCGGCCTGCTCGAAGACCTCCAGCAGCGACAACTCCTCCTCGGATCCGTTGAGCCGCTGCACCGGAATCCACGGTCGTGCGGTCAGGTCGAAGGAGAGGGCGGGGGATTCATTCGGCACGGTGCACCTCAAGACCGTCGGACCGGGTGTAGTGGAGATCGAAGCCTGCCAGGCGGGTACGGCACTGGTCGTCCAGGATCAGGACCAGCTCGCCGGCCAGCCAGTGCGACTCCTTGGCCTGCCAGGCCTCGACGCATTCGGCTTCGAGCTCGTCGATTGCCTGGTCGAGCCTTCTTGGATCGGCGAACTCGTAGGGCAGCCGCAGCCCGCAGGCCGCGGCGATGCGCGCGAGCCGGGAATCGGGCACCGCCCCAGTGGGCAGTTCCAGCCCACCCCGGTCCTCGCTCAGCCACGGGAGCGTGGCCAGGGTCCCATCGGCGCGCCGCTGCAGCACCAGGACCTCAAGGGTCTCCCTGATGTCGCGGACCTGGGCCTTGCCGCCCCGGGTGTCCTCGACGTCGCCGACCCCGGCCTCGACCCAGCCCACCAGAGCCTTGCCGGGTCGCCCCGCCTTGTTGAGCAGGAACGCCTCGGCCTTGGTGCGCTGCTGGATCCGGTGCTGTTCGTGCTCGTCTCGGGCCCGCTGCATGGTCTCCCGCCATTGCGGAGGCCCCGCCGCCTCTGAGCCGTAGGCCTCCTGCACCAGCGGGCTGATGTGGTCGGGCAGCCGCACAATGTGCCCCGTCTCAGCGGTCCCGTTCAGGTGGGGTTCCAGCACGGCGAGGGAGCGCAGCAGCGGGTGCGTCCGGTAGACGGTGTGCGATCCGCGGACCGGCCAGGGCATGGACGCCTCCCAGTCGACGCCGGTGATGAGGCAGCGGGCGGTGCGCAGCCGCGGCGGGCGGTCGCTCTGCTGTTCGCCGCGCTGGTGCCGGTGCAGCCGCCCCATGCGCTGCAGCACCAGATCGACCGGGGCAAGATCGGTCACCAGCAGGTCGAAGTCGATGTCCAGGGACTGCTCCACCACCTGGCTGGCGACCACGATGTGCGCCTCGTCCGGGCGCCGCCCCTGAAGCTCGACGACTTTCTCGGGAGGACCGAATGTGGCGAGCAGTCTGGCATCGTTGTCGGCGCGGTCCAGGTCCAGAAAGCGGGCGTGTGCGACGGTGATGCGGTCGTCGCCGAAGCGCTCCCGCAGGTGGGCGGCTGCCTCATGGACCCGGGCAACCGTGTTGCGCACGACCAGCGCGCAACCGCCCTCGCGGAGTTCGTCGGCCAATCGGTCGGCCAGCTTCGCCACGTCGTCGTCGAGGCGCTCCACCTCCACATCGGTACCGCGGCCGGAGGCGCCGGGGGCCGATAGCTGCGGGCTCGCCCCAGGGGCGACCCCGGTGAGCAGCGGATAGCCGTCCGCCGTCTGCACCGAGGCGAAACCGGCGTCCTGTTCCTTGCCCCCGGCGTAGGCCTCGACGAGCTCGCGGCGCCGTCGGGCCGGCAGCGTCGCCGAGAGCACCACCACCGGTACGCCGTAGGCACCCAGCCACGACAGCACCCGGTCGAGGTAGGAGCTCATGTAGGTGTCGTAGGCGTGCACCTCGTCGATCACCACGACCTTGCCGGCGACGGCGAGGTGGCGCAGCGCCAGGTGGCGGCTTTTCAGGCCGGCGAACAGCAACTGGTCGATGGTGCCCACCGCGAACGAGGACAGCATCCCCTTCTTGCGGCCGCGCAGCCAGTGGTGCGCGATCAGTTCCGCCGACGCGGTCCGCTCATCCGCGCGGTGTGCCCAGGCGTCGTCGGCGCCGTCCTGGTCGATGCCCGCCACCGGGCGCCGCCCCGTGCGCATCAGCTCGGCGAAGTCCTTGTTCAACGCGGCTTTGGAGTGCGCGAGGAACACCGAGTGCGCACCGGCTCCTGCCCGTTCGTCCGGCAGGCGGTCCAACCATTTGAGCAGGCGCGGGAACATCGCGTTCCCGGTGGCCATGGTGGGGAGTGCGACGAAGCAGCCGCCCGCTCCGGACCGGGCGGCGAAGATCTCCGCGACGGCCAGCGCGGCCTCGGTCTTGCCCTCGCCCATCGGCGCTTCGATCACCATCAGGCCCGGCTCGGCCATGTCGCGCGCCATGCGGACCGCTTCCTCCTGCACCGGCCGGATCCGGGCGCCGACGGGCAGCTCGAAGCGGGCGGTGAAGAGGTCTTCCGGCTTCTCCTCGGGCTCCACCGCAGCCCAAGGACGCGGCAGGTTCAGGCCGCGCCAGGCCGCTTCGACGCGTTCGGGGTCGCTACTGCGCTCGCCGGGAAAGTACGGGAAGAGTTCGGGGTTGCTGGCGATCCAGTCGGCGACGATGACCAGTGCGGTCAGCAGCACCTGTACCGGCTGCGGAAGCTTCACCTGCCGCCAGTCGGCCAGGCGCTCCCGCACACCGCAGGCCTCGGCAGCGGCGTCGAGCAGCTCGTCCTGCACACCGCGCCACGCGTCCTCGCAGCCGCGGGTGCGCAGCAGACCGCGGTGGACCTTCAGCTCGTGGATGTCGGACTGACTCGGCGGCACGCCGTGGTGGCCGCCGACGACGATGGTGAACTGCAGAGTGGCCGGCTTGGGCCAGCCGTGCCGCTCCATGAGCCACTGCTGGAGCAGCATTTGCCCGGCCAAGCCGTGCGGGGCGAGCTTGCGGTCGGCCATCTGCTTCTGCAGTCGCATTTCCAGCCCGGCCTTGCGCATGGAGTCGGCGAGCTCCTCCACCTGGCAGGCGAACGCAGGCGTGGCCTTGCCGATGTCGTGAGTGGCGGCCAACCACACCACCAGCCGCCGGGCGTCATCGGCATCGCCGGGCAGCGTGTCAGCGATGAGCCGCCGCACCTGACCGGGCACCCACTCATCCCACAGCCGCCCGGAGACAGCGGCGCTGTCGGCCATATGCCGCCACAACGGCAGCCAGCCGTCGGCATCACGGTCGTGCTTGGCCCACACGGAACGCGCGGCCACAGAAAGCCCACCGGGCCAAGGCGGCAAGGAGCCGTCGAAGGTCATGACCGCATTCAACTGGATAGACCTCGAGAAGGCACGGGAAGCCGAGAAAATTCCCCAATTGTGGGTAAATCTGGCAGCGAAGAGCGGCGAGAGGGGGAGCCGCATCCGCGACTCACCCCCGGGATCATCCCCGCGTGCGCGGGAGCAGTCACCTCGGCCGGGCTGCTGCAGATCGTCGCTGGGGCCATCCCCGCGTGTGCGGGGAGCAGAAGCCCAAGCTCACCCCGGTGGCCCGGCCGAAGGGACCATCCCCGCGTGTGCGGGGAGCAGCTGGATGACCTGCGTGTTTTCTCGCCTTGGACGCTGATTTTATTCACTTCTCAAGAATCGGGCAAAGCACCCATCAAGTAGAGCTGTTCATGCAGCAGCTCTACTCTCAGATGGATGGCGGTCGTAGGCACTCAGCGATCATCGCCGATAACTACGGTCAATGGCGAGCCGCTGGCTGAATACGTAACAGGCATATCGCGGCCGAGACGGCCGGGCGTAGCCGCGTTGCTGTCACCACTGCTGTCAAAGGCCCCCGCCGGAGATCCGACTGCGGCCCTGTCCGCTGCCGGGTGGCGAGCGGCCTTGGACGGAAAAAGCGACGCCAACCGAGCTTTGACGACTGCGTTCGTGGGGCAGGGGTGCGATTCCCCAGGCCCGGACCCGCTATGCCGCCGACGCTACGCGCACTGCGACAGCCGACCCCCTGTACGAACCCGATCCTCACACATCAGCAGGGCGACGGCGGGCCCGGACGGCGCGGCCCCTCTCCCGCCGAGGAAACCACCACAGAACGAACATGTGCGCCCGCCCGGATCCACCGCCGCCCTCGCTGCCGCTCCTCCCGCGCAGACCACCCGTCCCCCGGCCGACCACCCGGCCGCACAGCACACCTCGGCCGCCGACCACCACCCCCACGCGACCAAGAGAACCTCAGTGCCAGGCCCCGCACGTCCTCTTCACCCAGGGTTATGAGACTGTGCGGTTCGGGCGGGCGCGGAGAATGCCGGCAAGCACGACGACGAGTGCGCCTGCGATCGGGACGACCATCAGGCCGATGCGGAGCTCGGAGGCGTCCGCGACGAACCCGACGAGGGGCGGGGAGAGCAGGAAGCCCAGGCGCATGAGCCAGGAGACGATGGTCAGCCCGGTTCCGGGGCGCAGTCCGGGAAGCTCGTCGGCCTCGTGCATGGCGGCGGGCACGAGCGTGGCGACACCCAGGCCGGCGGCCGCGAAGCCGAGAACCGTTCCCGGGATCGTCGGAAACGCCAGCGCCAGGCCCATGCCCACTGCGGCGATCAGGCCGCCCGCACGCGCAACGGCGCGTTGTCCGAACCGGTCCACAAGCCGGTCACCGATGAGGCGGCCGACGAACTGCGCGCCGACGAGAGCGATGTAGCCCGTCGCGGCCAGCGCGGCGGGTGCGTTCAAGGGTCCGGACAGGTAGAGCGCTGCCCAGGAGTTGCCGGCGTCCTCGACGATTGTTCCGGCGATCGCGATGAGGACCAGGGCGATGATCACGAACACGATCCGAGGGCTGAGCGTGGCGCGCAGCGATGTGCGCGGCGTCTCGGCATCGGGCGCTGCTTTGTCCTCCGTCACCTCGTCGCGGCCGGGAAGACAGGACCGCAGCGCGACGACCGAGACGGTCGAGAAGACCGCAGCGGAGACGCCCAGGTGCACCCCGATGGGTAGGTCCAGCGCGATCGCACCGGCGGCCATAGAGCCACCCAGGACAGCGCCGATGGACCACACCGCGTGGAAGGAGTTGATGATCGAGCGGCCGTAGCGTCGCTGGACGCGCAGGCCATGGGTGTTCTGAGCAACATCGGTGATCGCGTCCATGGCTCCGGCGAAGAACAGACCCGCCGTGAACGCGACGATGGAAGGCGCGAGACCCGCAGCGATGACACCGAGGCTCGTGAGGATCGTGCCCGCTACGGCCACCTTCGCCGATCCGAATCTGCGAATCAGCGTTGCCGCGGCCAGGCCGGCGAGAATCGCACCGGTCGGGAACGCGGCCACGGCCAGTCCGTAGACCGCGTTCTCGATGCCGATACCGGCCTTGATCTCCGGATACCTCGGGATGAGGTTGGCGAACAAGGCCCCGTTCGTCAGGAACAACACCGCGACCGCGGCCCGCGCCTGCTGGTCGGCCCGCGCAGGCCGGACCCGTACGTCGATGCCCATGCGTACGATCGTACACATCGAGTCGATTACGATGATGCCTATGACAGTGGCGGATTACTTCGAAGGTGATCCCCAAACGAGCCGGTCACGGCACGTGAAAGGCCGAGCGGACGCAGGGAGGCGTCAGCCTCGCGGGTCGGCGACCCGACCGCAGAACCCGGAGTGTCTAAGCTGACCATGACCTCGACGCGCAGCTCCGATCCGACGCGAGTCCATCGCCGCCGCCACGACCCCGACCGTCGGGAGCGGATCATCGGCGCCTGTCTCGACGTGATCGCCGAGCGTGGCGTCGCCGGCACTTCCCACCGGCATGTCGCCGCCGCAGCGGACGTCCCGCTCGGCTCGATGACCTACCACTTCACCGGCATGAACGAACTGCTGCACGAAGCATTTGCCCGGTTCTCCCAGTCGGTCATCGAGCAGTTCGATCAGCGGATGGCTGCCGCTGTCGACGTCGACGAAGCCAAGCAAGCCGTCGTCGCGATCATCACCAACGACGTGTTCAGCACCCAGCGAGACCTCGTGCTGACCCATGAGCTCTACACCCTCGCTGCCCGCGATCCGGCCTACCGCGACCTCACCAACGCTTGGATGCGCAGCAGCCGCACCGCTCTGGAGCGGCACTTCGATCCGACCACGGCGCGTCTTATCGACGCACTTATCGAGGGACTGACCATCCACCGCGCTCTGGACACCGCCCCCCAGGACCGTGCCGTCGTGCTCTCGGCCGTCGAACGGCTCATGCAGACGTCCCGTTAGTCGGGCCTGAAACAGCACATCGGACTCTACGAAAACCGGGGCGGCTCAGGATCACCGTCTACGGCTGGAGTGCTCATGACCGACTTGCGGCAAGCTCACGATGCCACTCACGCGATCGCCGCAGCGGCCCCGGGCCTCGACCCTGGCCCCATGGCCACCGTCGAGAGCAGCTCCCACCACGTTTACGTCGGGTCGGGCGTCGTCGTGAAGATCATCGATGCCGCTGGCCACTCGCGACTGAACCGGGAGATCGCACTCGCGCCCCACCGGCCTGACGGCCCCTCTTCTCGACAGCGGGCTCCGTCGGCTGGAAACGCTTCTTCGAAGCGACCACCGGCCTCTGCTTATTCAGACTGACATCACCGAATTATGAATAAACCTCCTGGGCCCGGTCAGGCATCGAGGTTTCTCCGGACAAGGCTTCTGATGGCCAGGACACCGGCGGCGGGGCCAAGGGCTAGCAACACAAAAGTCCAGCCCCACCCGTCTGACTCGCGTATGATCGGAGTTAACCAGACCGCGGGCACTGTGACGGTATAACCGAGTGCCATCTGCAGTGTGAGCATACTCCCGACGTAGCGCTGGTCAGCTACCTTCGTAACCAGAGCCGAAAACTGCGCCGAATCAGGAATAACCCAGAACCCCCAGATCAGACCTAAGATCACGACGAGCCACACCGGTCCTGCGGAGAACCACCCGATGACAAGCGCGCACGAGCCAGATATCAGCATCGAAATGATGGCGGTGCGGGCACTACCGATCCGCTCCGCCATACGGCCCCCGACCCAGCAACCGACGGCACCCACACCAATGACGAGGAAGGTCACTAAACTGACCCATGATCCTGTCTGAGTGTCGTCTCCGTGAAAGAGCACTGATCCGAAGAAGACCGCGAACCACGACCACATTGCGTACAGTTCCCACATGTGCCCGAAGTAGCCCAGGGAAGTCAGCAGGACCGGGCGAGCGGAAAAGGCACGCAGCGCTTCGCCGACGCGGAACCGGCTGCCCGGGAAGGGATACGGTCCGTCTGTCGCGAGGAGCAGAGCCGTCAGTCCACCCAGCGCACTGAGAACACTCGTGCCGATGACGACGAGCCGCCAGTCCAGGCCGCCGACCGTGGCAACCAGATGAGGCGATGCCGACCCGAGCGTCAAGGCCCCGATCATCACCGCGATCGCCGTGGCTCTGGAAACCGGAAACCAGGTGGATATGGCTTTCATCGCCGGAGGGTAGACGCCGGCCAGGCAGGCCCCCGTCAGCAGACGCACAGCGATGGCCTGGCCACCACTGTCCACGGCGAGTAGTCCGAGGTTGGCCACTGCCGCCAGAACCGCACCCGCGCACATCAGGTGCCGAGGGCCGAAGCGATCCGCGGCACTGGTGAACGCCGTCGCGATCGCGCCGAACACGAAGCCGAGCTGGACCCCGATCGTGAGCCAGGCGGATGATGAGGCCGACAGCTCGAACCTGGCGGTGAGTTGTGGGACCACCGCGCTCGCGGAGAACCATGTCGCCATGCCCAACAACATGGCAAGGGCTAACCAGGCCAATCCTCGGTAGGCACCGCTAGGCAGGCTCGTGGGGGTGCCCACCGAGGACGCACCTCCCGACGCCGGGACGTCCTGGCCGGTTGGCGCCGGCTTCTCCGACCGCTTCCTCCACATCAGCTCAATCCACGGCTGACGTGTAGGTGACAGCCTCGCCCTCGATACACGTCTCGCCATCGGCATTGACGACGCTCGTATCGAGCGTGCAGATCGGTTTGTCTTCCCGCACGTTCGTGACGGTGACGATCGCCTTCATTGTTTCACCGAAATATGTGGGACGCCTGAATTTCCACGATACTGACAGGAACACCGTCCCGGGCCCTGGGAGCTTCTCTGCGACGACAGCGTTGAGCAGCCCTGATGTCACCCCGCCCTGGGTAATCAGCCCGCCAAACCGTGATGCGTTCGCCGCGTCCTCGTCAACGTGCAGGGGGTTGCGATCCCCCGTCATCTCGCTGAACAACTCGACCTCATGCTGGCCCAGCTTTTTCGTGATGCTCGCCGAAGCACCGTTCTCAGGCATTCCGAAACGCGTTCCGGACCATCCGTTGGAAGTGCTCATCGTGTTCTTACCACAATCCCTATCATCCCGTTGCAGGAAAACTAACGAAAAATCAGCTCGACACAGTCCTCAGATCCGTGTTGGCCCCCGTCCCGCACTCATCGCGTGTTCTCCAGAAGAACGGCGGCTCCTTGTCCCCCGCCTCCGCACAGGCTGGCCACGCCGTAACGTTCCCCGCGGCGGACGAGCTCCCGTGCAAGCGTCAACGCCAGCCGGAAGCCTGTGCCACCAAGGGGGTGCCCCAGCGCGATGGCCCCCCCGTTCACGTTGACGATGTCCAGGGGAAGGGAGAGCTCGCGCCGGCTGGCTTCGACGACCCCCGCGAAAGCCTCATTGATCTCGACTATCCCCACCTCGGCCAGCCGCAGTCCCGTTCGGGCCAGGACCTTCTCGATCGCGCGCGCGGGCTGCAGGTGCAGCCGGGCGTCCGGCCCGGCGACCTCGGCACAGGCTACGACCCGCGCCAGCGGCCGCACACCCGCGCGCTCTGCCACCCCCATCGAGGTGACGGCTCCGATCGCGGCCCCATCGGTCATCTGAGAGGCGTTGCCCGCGGTGATCGTGCCGGGATCGGAGAAGGCGGGACGCAGGCCACCCAGGCCGGCAAGACTGGCGTCGTCCCGGATTCCCTCATCGTTGAGGACCGTCTGCTCCCCCGATCCGATCGGCAGGATCTCGTCTGCGAGCCGCTTGTCGTCGCGGGCCTGTGCCGCGCGCTGGTGAGACCGCAGAGCGATCCGGTCCTGCACCTCACGGTCGATACCCAGATCCGCGTTGGCACGATCGGACAGGCTGCCCATCGACTCGTCCTGCAGAGCACACCACAGCCCGTCAGTCGACAACGTGTCGACCATCTCCAACGACCGCATCGATGCGCCGGCGCGCACGTACCCCGCGTGCATCGCACCGCTCATCGAGTCAACCCCGCCCACGACGTAGGAGCGTCCCTCGTCGCACCGGATCCGTCGTGAGGCGTCGGCGATCGCGGCCATGCCGCCCAGGCACACGTTGTTGAGCGTCAACGCCGGCACTCTCGTGTCGACACCCCCGCTCACGGCCACCTGGCGGGCCGGGTTCTGCCCGTGTCCGCCCTGGAGGACCTGCGCGAGTAACACGCCGTCGCAGGTGCGCAGCATTTCGTGCCGACTCACCAAGCCTTCGACAACGTGTGCGCCCAGCTGGCGGGCGCTCATTCCACGAAGGCTCTTCATGTACCTGCCGAACGGTGTGCGAAACCCATCCAGCAGAACGGGAACGTTGGACGCGGTAGAAGTCATGGTCATCTGTCCGTTCCTCTGTCGACACTGAAAAACAACGGCAGCGTCACTCCGTCGCTGTGCTCCCACCGCACCCGCAGCTGTGCGTCCACCGGGGTGTCCTCGTCCGCCTCGTCCACGACCCTGGAGAGCATCCGGAAGCCCTCCTCCAGGTCGACCAGCGCGAGCGTGTACGGCACCAGCGGCGCGAACGCGGGATGACCGGGACGGTGGACGACGGCTGTCGAGGCGAGAACACCACGTCCGCTGCTTTCGCACCACCGCAGTGAGGTAGCCCAGCACTCACAGCAGTGCGCCCGGGGCGGGAACACCGCCGACCGGCAACTCGTACATTGCTGGTACACCAGTCGATGCTCACGCGCGCTGTCCCAGAAGTACTGGCTCACCGGCGTCACCGTTGGTGCAGGGAAGGGGACCCGCGATGGCGACGGTCCTTCGAAGCGATGGGAGGGCGTCATCGGTGGTACTCCTCGTCAGTCGGCTCGTCGTAGCACAAGGGCGGTGGCCTCGCTCAGAGTCGCACCATTGCCGGTCACGAGCGCGCTGCCGACCCCACGCACCTGCCGGGCTTCTGCCTCGTGTCGCAGTTGCAGCACGGCCTCCGTTATGTGCGACATCCCGCCGGCCAGGTCGGCCTGCCCGAAGGACAGTTGCCCCCCATGGGTGTTGAGGGGCGTGTCTCCACGCCAGGTGAAATCGCGTTCAGCCATCCATGGTCCGCTCTCGCCGGGCCGACACAGACCGGCGTCCTCCATGGTGATCGCCAGCACGATGCTGTAGCAGTCATAGAACTGCAGCAGGTCGATGTCCCCCGGCCCCATTCCGCTCTGCGCGTATGCGTGCTCGATAGCGGGCTTCAGAGGTCCGGATGTCAACGAAGGCGCGGACGATATCGCGCGGTGTGTAACCTTCTCTCCCGCCCCGGCGATGCTCACCACCGGGTGGGGGAAAGAGCGAGCCCGTTCCTCCGATGTCACGATGAAGGCAGCCGCGCCCGCACACGGCATCACCACCTCCAGCAGCCTGAGCGGCTCTATGACCATCGGGGAACGCAACACGTCATCGACAGTCAACGGAACACCGCAAAACACGGCCTTCGGATTCTGTTGAGCGTTCTCACGCTGGGCGACGACCGGAATCGCCAACTGTTCGCTGGTCGTTCCGTACTCCGCCATATGCCTGCTCGCCAGAAAGGCATAGGACGTGTTCGCCCCGGACGCCCCGAACGGGACGTCGAACTCCCGGATCGGGTTCCGGTTCGGGGAGCGCCGCGCAACGCCCCTATCATTGACGTTTCCCAGAACGCACAGGACGGTTTCGCACATCCCGGACGCGATCGCGGCGGTCGCACGCCAGGCCATCCCCACCGCCGAGGCTCCACCGAGGTCGACGACGTTGGCCATCCTCGGGCGCAGGCCGAGATACTCGGCCACGGTCGCCGGCACATGCTGCGGTGTTTCCCCGACCTGCGGCCCGACGAGCAGCCCATCGATCGCGTCGGGAGTGATCCCGGCGTCGTGCGCGGCGAGGATGCTCGCCTCGGCGATCATGCTCAGGGTTGTCGACCCGCTCGAGTAGCGCTGGGGGGCGAGTTCTCCGATTCCGACAATGGCGCCGCCGGTCACAGCCCCACCTCGGAGGACGCGAGCTCATCGGGACAGTAGTGCTCGAGAGCGGCCGGGTCGGTCAACGACTCCCGGTTCCTGACCTCGCGGCCGAGGATGGTTTGCAGCACCGCTCCCTCGACCTTCTTTCCCGACAGGTTGTACGGCACCTGGGGGACTCGGAAGATGCGCTTCGGGACGTGTCTGGGGGACGCTTCACTGCGCAACCGGCTCCGAATCGTCTCCGGAGCGACGTCAGCGCCGTTGTCGGTCACCAGGAACAGCCAGATTTCCATGTCATCCTCGACCGGATATCCGACCACCACCGAGTCACTCACTCCGGGAATCGATTCGACCACCCGGTAGATCTCACTGGTGCCGATACGTATGCCTCCCGGCTTGAGGGTTGTGTCCGTCCTTCCCGAGATCACAACGCCTCCCGAAGCGCGGAACTCAGCAAGGTCCCCGTGGAACCACACCTCGTCCTTATCGCCGAAGTACGCCTTCAGGTACCGCTGCCGACCGCCCTCCCCCCAAAAAGTCAATGGCATGGACGGGAACGGTTCCGTGCAGACCAGGTCTCCGGCTCTTCCGACAACCGGGATCTGCCGCTCGTCAAGAGCGGCCACGCTCATTCCCAGCGCGGGTGACTGGATCTCGCCGCGGCGCACCGGCAGCAGCGGATTGCCGAGCACGAAACACCCGAGGATCTCGGCGCCACCGGAGATCGATGCGAGCACCAGTTCCGATTTCACGTGGCCGTACACCCAGTCGAACTGCTCCTCAGTGAGGGGAGCCCCGGCCGAGAAGATGAACCGGAGCGCCCGAAGTTCCACGGCGTCACACGGTCGCACACCGTCCTTTCGCATCACCGAAAGATATTTCGGGCTGGTACCGAAATGAGTTACGCCCAGCTCGTCGAGTAGCTCCCAGAGAACCCGCGGGTTGTCAGAGGGAATCGCGGCGCCGTCGTAAAGGACAACGCTCGCTCCACACCCAAGTGCGGCGATCGACCAGTGGTACATCATCCATGCGGTGTTCGTGTAGTAGAGCATCCGGTCACCGGGATGGACGTTCCCGTGGAGCAGGTGCTCCTTGAAGAGGTTGACCAGCACGCCACCGGTACGGTGCACGACCGACTTCGGCAACCCTGTCGTGCCCGAGGTATAGACGATGTAGGCCGGATGGTCGAAGCCCACTCGGACGAACTCGGGCTCAGCCCCCGGATCACCACTGGGATCAACGTCGCTGTGCACTCGTGCGGTGCCCGCCCGCGTGGCCGGGGCGCCTCCGCCGATGACCATGATGTGTTCCAGCCCCGGCAGACCGGCGGCGACCTCGAGACCCTTGGTCACCAGAGAATGGCGTTTTCCGTTGTACACATAGCTCTCGGCGACGATGAGCACCGCTGGGCTTACCTGTCCGAAACGGTCGAGCACACCGCGGACTCCGAACTCCGGCGCGCACGATGTCCACACCGCACCGAGGGACAACGCCCCCAGGGTGTAGGCGAGCGCGTCGACCGTGTTCGGAAGTATTCCGGCAACCCGGTCACCACGCTGAACGCCGAGGCTGGTCAGCAAACGCTGGGCCTTCCCCACCATGGCGCGCAACTCGCCGCGCGTGACCTCACGGACCCGTTTCGTCTCGTCGGCTTCGACGACAGCAGGATCGTCGGAACTTCCGCGGAGCAGATTCTCGGCGATGTTCACCGAGGCATCGGGGAAGAAACGCGATTCTGTCATCGGCCTGTCCGCGTTGCGGACGAACGTTCGCCGGCCCCGGTCTCCGATCACGTCCGCGTAGCGCCACATGGCGGACCAGAACTCGGCTGGTTCGGCGATAGACCACCGGTGCAGGGCATCGTACGACGCGTCCGCGAATCCTGTCTCCTTCATGAATTCGCTGAGGCGGGTGTGCCGCACGCGTTCCGGGTCCGGGGCCCACATTACGGACTCGCTTGACATCGACATCCCTTCCAGAACGGAGAACGGTCAGACAATGTAGCTGGCGACGAGCAGCGTCGAGGCGAAGGAAATTCCGGAGACCACGAAGACAATGGACGTGTAGCCCAGGATGTCTCGGATCCTCAGCCCGGCGATAGCCAACAGCGGCAGCGCCCAGAACGGCTGGATCATGTTAGTCCACTGGTCCCCGTACGCGACCGCCATCACGGCTATCGACGGGTCGACCCCCAGCTCTTGGGCGGTTTCGAGAAGGACCGGTCCCTGGACCGCGAACTGACCACCCCCGGACGGAACGGCAATGTTGACCAGCCCAGCGGACAGCAAAGCGATAACACCGAAACTGTGTGGTCCCGAGATGTCCACGAAGCGATCCGTCACCCAGGCCATCAGGCCCGTGGATGCCATAATTCCCAAGATTCCAGCGTAGAGCGGGTACTGAAAGGCGACCTCGCCAACGTTGCGCGCGGAGTTACGGATCAGCGCGATCAGCTCGTTGCTGTTCCGCACCAGCAACAGGATCGCGCACATGAACGTCCAGTTGACGATGTCGAGGGTCAGCGCGCCACCGTCAACGAAGTGCACAACAATGTAGACCGCGAGCGGGAACCCGACGACGAACGTGGGGACGCGGCTGTTATCGACTCGTTCCGCCGGCGTGGACACCTCGCCACGGGTGTAGATCTCGTCCGATTCCTCGGTAACGACCTCGATGATTCGCCCGCCAGTCCGCGGACGAAGCAGATAGATCGTGGTCGCCACCAGAACGACGGCCACGACGACGCCGACCATGTTCCACACGCTGAACGTGGTCTGAGACATCGGGACGACTGACCCGGTCATGTCGGCGGCGAAGGAGTCTTCGGTTGCCGCGGTGAGCGATGCGGAGCCCGAGTACCCCATGTGCCAGACCACCCAGCCGGAGTAGCCCGCCGCCACCAGCAACGGGAAATGCAGACGCAACCCCCGTCCCCTGCCTTGCCGCGCGACCTCCTTGGCGAGGAGCGCGCCGACGACAAGCCCGAGCCCCCAGGAGATGAGCGAGGCAATCGAGGTGAGGACGACGACGAACACATACGCTTGCCCGGTCGACCTCGGCAGTCCGCTAAGACGCACCAGTATCCGGCGCGCAGGGCGGGTATGCGCCAGCATGTGCCCCAGCAGCAGGATCAGCACCATCTGCATGGTGAACTCGAGGAGACCCGCGAACCCCTCGCCCCAGCCGACCAGCACACCCTTGGGTCCGGCATCGGTCACCAGCAGCGCCGCGACGGCAACGATCGCCGTCAGAACCACCGCGAAGACGAAAGCGCTGGGGATGAACCGTTCGACGACGACGTTCAGCGGCCGCATCACCGCGTCCACCCGTGAAAAGGAATCACCGGCCGCCGGAACGGTCTCTTGTGATCTCCCTTCGCCCCGCTCTTCACTCGCCACAGGTCTCCTCCCGGTAGTGCCGCGCCGCACCGCTTGGCAGCGACCGCGCTACTTCTGTACCGATCGGTCGGTACACTACCGATAGGACACCGAAGCGTAAAGGGTGGGCGAAAATGGAGGTGCGACAGTCACGATCTGGAGGAAGGCATGAACGCGCGAGAGCCCCGGCGCCGCAGACCGCAAGGCCGGCAGGAACTGTTCCAGAAGGCGGCCGAGCTCTTCGCCACCAACGGCTACCACGGCACCGCCATGAGCGACCTGGAGCACGCCACGGGCCTGGGACGGGGAAGCATCTACCACTACGTCACCAGTAAGGACGACCTGCTCTACGAGATCACCACGCAGTACCTCGTGCGGCTCATCACGGCCGGGGAAGACCTCCTGGCCCAGGAACTCCCGGTCGAGGAGCGACTACGCCGGTTCTCTCGCAAGGTCGTGCGTGTCATCGTCAACCATCAGCCCGAAATGACCGTGTGCTTCCGTGACATGCATGAGGTGCCCGAGCCGATGCGGGCCGAGGTGCTGAGTCTGCACCAGCGCTACGAACACATCTGGGCACAGATCCTTAAGCGGGGACAGGACGCCGGTCTCTTCCGGACCGCGGACACCGTCACCGTCAAGGCAGTCCTGGGCCTGCATCATTACGCGTACCTGTGGATACAGTCCGACGGACGGTTGTCCCCCGAGGAGATCGCCGACGTCTTCGTCGACTTCACCCTGTCCGGTATCACACGCACCGATCGACGGTAGGGCGGACCGTGGCGCCTTGCCGGTAGGTTTCCACGGCCCCGCTGCCGATGGACGGAACGGCCGCCGCCTCCTCCGCGGCTCCGCCGGCCGAGGCCCGCCATGGCCCGCACGGTGAAGATGCCCGGAGAACTCCAGCGGGTGCGGCAACGGAGCCTGCAGCAGGGGTGGGCCGACGTGGCGCGGGGCCGGACGGAACGCGTCGGCGGGCGGCGTCGTCCAATTCGCTCGGGGACCGATGGGTCCGTCACAGCGACACGAGTCGAGGGATGTTCATGAGCCAGGCCGCGCGGACGCGCGATGGGGGACGGACCCTCGAGGGGAGGGAACGGCGGCGTCCCGGTCGGCGTGGCCGTCGCCGGGGGACGGCCGTCGCCGTACTGGCCGTGCTGCCGTGGGTGGTCTTGGCGCTGGTGCGTTGGCTCGGTCTGGACCGCGCCCTGCCGTTTCCGCTGGTGCCCGTGCTGGCGTTCACGCCTTACCTCGCCGCCGCCGCGCCGCTGCCCGTTCTGCTCGCCCTCCTGCTGCGGCGGTGGCGCACCGCTGTCCTCGGAACGCTGGCGGCCGTGCTCCTCGCCGCGCTCGTGCTGCCGCGCGCCGTCCCCGCAGGGCCGCCCGACCCGGCGCCCACCGGGCCGCCGCTGCGGGTGCTCACCGTGAACCTCCACTTCGGCCACGCCGACCCGGTCGAAGTAGTGCGCCTGGTCGAGGCCGAAAGGGTGGATCTGCTCGCCCTGCAGGAGGTCACCCCGGAGGCCGCGGAAGGGCTGGAGCACGCCGGGCTGGGCGAGGTGCTGCCGCATGCGGTCACACACGCCGCGCCGGCGGCGGCCGGCGGCGCCGTCCACTCCCGCTACCCGCTCACCGACCTCGGGGATCCCGGTCGCGACATCGAATCGCTGTACATGCCCCAGGCGCGGGTCGACGTCCCGGACGCCGCGCCGGTGGAGATCACCTCCGTGCATCCGATGTCGCCGAGGAGGCCGGGGTCGATGCCCCAATGGACGGCCGGGCTGCGCGCGCTGCCCGAGACGGAGCCTGGTGGGGCCGTCCGCATACTGGCCGGCGACTTCAACGCCACCCTCGACCACGCCGAGTTGCGCGCCGTGCTCGACGGCGGCTACGTCGACGCGGCCTCGGCGACGGGCCGCGGTTTCGAGCACACCTGGCCGGTCCGGCATCCCCTGCCCATGGTGGCCATCGACCACGTGCTCGTCGACCCCAGGGTCGGCGTCGAGTCCGCCGCCGTGCGCGAGGTCCCCGATATCAAGCACCGCGCGGTGCTGACCGAGCTCGTCCTCCCGGAGGGGTGAGGGGCATCGGGATCCCCGGGCGGCACCGGTGGAGCGCGCGCTTTCGCGCTCCCCTTGCTGCGCGGTACTTGGCACCCTCGCCTCTCCAGCGGGGCGCTTCACGATTCCCCGATGCGGCCTCGCGAAGCCGGGCACCGCCCGGTCGGCCCCCGAAGGGACCTCGGCCGCCGACCGGTGCGGAAGGAGCGCCACGTCTGTTTCCATCTCTGGCCATCGCCAGGTCGTGCATCGATCCGGGAGACGAGCCTGGGGTCCACAGCGGTGTGCCGCCCGGGGCGGCCACGACCTGCACGGCGTGCTTTTTTGTGCTTGCCGGAGTAGAAGGACCGGTCGGCACCCGCCCGGTCGATCGCGATTAGGGTGCCGTCCAGCACCACATATCCCCAGCCTGCGCGCTGAGCCCGGCGCAGGGCGTCCGGCCCGAGGCCGCCGCACGGCGGCGCGACCGGCTCGTCCTCACCCTCGCCCGCACCACAGGCCTGGGCCCCGACCCGCTCCTGGCCCTGACCGTCGAGGCCGCTCGACAGGTCGACACGTCGACACCGCATGTCGACTCCGCGCCCCAACCGCTCCTGGTGCCCGCCTCCACGCAACCGCCGGACTGCCCGGTGTGCGCGTTCGTCCAGTGGCGCGAACTCCTCGACGTCGCCGACGAGCCCGATGCGCACCCGTCCGCCTGCTCGCCCTTCTCAGGGGCACCCGGCACAGCGACGAGCAGGAGGAGTCCCCGACCGAGGGCGGCCCGGCGCCGTCCGCCGCAGACGTATCGGTGCAGGGGAAGGACACGGGACCGCTGAAGGGCGGTACAACGGTGCCCGTCCGTGCTCTGACGGACACGACTGCCCCGTCCGCACGGACGAATGACGGACAAACAAGCAAGAGCCCGGCTCTCACTCGTGAGAACCAGGCTCTGAGCTGGGGAAATGTGTGGACGTACCAGGACTTGAACCTGGGGCCTCATTCTTGTCAGGATGAACGGCCGACTCGCTCCCCCGGCGAAGAAGTTCGCGAATCCGCATGTTTTCCCTGGTCATCGCGCCATAAGCTGTCCGCCTGCTACCGCCCGGCTGGGGTGCGTGTCGGATGCTGCCACGGACAGATCACGGACAGGCCGCGGCTTCCCGCCCAGGCGCCGTTCCACCGCCCGACCATCCCTTTTCCCTTGCCGGACAGGATCACACTCCGTTACCTCTCCGCTGAGACTCCGGTCCCGTCACGAGTCACCGCTTTCCGCCCTTCCCCGCCCGTAGGAGCTCGTCCGGGGAGTCGCCGACGCCGCGAGGCACCGCCGATCTCCGTCGGTGCCTCAGGGACGGCCACGCACAGGAGCGAGGGGGCGTGACGGCGTGGGGTTCAGCAAGAAGCGCATGGGCAAGCACGGCGCGGTCAGGCTCACGGCCTGCTACACCGACATCAAGGGGCGCGAACGGTCGGCCGGCACCTTCGCCACCGAGAGAGAGGCCGACAAGGCGTGGCAGCGCGCCGAGGCCAAGACCGCCGAAGGACGCATCACCAGCCTCAGCCACGGCCGGCGGCGCTTCGCCGAATACGTCGTCGACACATGGCTGCCCAACCACGTCCTGGAGACCAACACGAGGCAGAACGTCACCTACCTCATCCACAGGCACATCCTTCCGGAGTTCGGGAGGATGCGCATGAACGAGATCCAGCCCAGCCACGTGCAGGAGTGGGTCCGCACCTGCCAGAAGAAGAGGCTCGCCGCCTCCAGCATCCAGCGGATGACGACGGTGCTCAGCGCGATCTTCTCCGCCGCCCTGTACAACCAGATCGTCTTCTTCCATCCGTGCAAGGGTGTGGTCCTGCCCACCGTCGGCAAGAGGCCACTGACGATCATCACACCGGAGCAGTTCGACGCGTTCTACCGGGAGATCGAGGGCGAGCGCTTCAGGTTGCTGGTCGAGGTGGAGATCGAGACGGGGCTGAGGTGGGGCGAACTCACCGAACTGCGCCCCAAGGACCTCCACCGGCCGACCTGCATGCTCACCGTCAGCCGAGCCGTGGTGAAGGTGCAGCCGCAATACCACCCGGACGGGCGGCGCTTCCCGGTCAAGGACTATCCCGAGGACGGCGAGTTCCGGCGACTGAAGCTCCAGCGCCCTCTGGTCACCAGGATCGCCGCGTTCGTCCTCGCCAACGGCATCGAAGACGACGACCTGCTCTTCCAGATGCCCCCCACCCGGCGACGCCCCGATCCCCGGCCTGCCGGAGGGAGACCTCGGCCGCACCGAGCCGAACGAGCGGGGCAGGCGGTACGCACACGGCACCACCACCGCCTACACCAGTGGCAAATGCCGCTGCGAACACTGCCGCACCGCATTTGCCCACTACCGGGCCACCCGGCGGGCGCTGAGCAAGGACCGCCCTCGCCGCCGACGCCGGGTCGAGACCGACGGGCACATCCCCGGCGACTGGTTCCGAGCCAACATCTGGAACCCCGCACGCGAGGCCGCCGGAATCCCCAGGGAGATCACCCCGAGATCCCTGCGCCACGCTCACGCGTCATGGCTGCTGGCCGGCGGCGCCGACCTCCAGATCGTCAAGGAGCGCCTCGGCCACGCCTCCATCAACACCACCCAGCGCTACCTGCACACCCTTCCCGACACCGACGACCTGGCGCTCCAGGCGCTGAGCAGCATCCGCAACCGGGCGAAGACCGGCGCGGTGCGCACCGCTCAGTAACAGGAGTGCCGCCATCCCGAACAGCCCTACTGACTCGGAGGGGTGAAACCAACGGACACAGGGGGGGGACGGCCGGAGGTCGTCCCCCCGATGCCTACAACCGTTCGGGGGTGTCGATCCCGAGCAGGTCGAGTCCTCGGTTCAGGACGGCGGCGGTGTGCAGGGCCAGTGCGAGGCGGGACTCGCGTACGGCGCCCTCGGACTTGAGCACCGGGCAGTTCTCGTAGAAGGTGCTGAAGGCCGTCGCGAGCTCGAACAGGTAGGTGCACAGGCGGTGCGGCTGCAGGTTGACGATCGCCATCTGCACCGCGTCGGGGAAGCGGGCGAGCCGCAGCGCCAGGTCGCGTTCGGCCGGCTCGGTCAGCCGCACCGGGGCACCGGGCTCGGGGACCCGGTCCGCGCGGCGCAGGATCGAACGGATCCGGGCGTGGGCGTACTGCAGGTAGACGGCGGTGTTGCCGTCCATCGCCAGCATCCGGTCCAGGTCGAAGACGTAGTCCTTGTCTCGGTCGACGGACAGGTCGGCGTACTTGACCGCGCCGATACCCACCGCGCGGGCGATGCGCGCCCGCTCCTCCTCGGGCAGGTCACTGCGCTCGGCCACGAGGCCGGCGGCGCGTTGGACGGCCTGGTCGAGCAGGTCGGTGAGCTTGAGCGAGGCCCCGGCGCGGGTGCGCAGCATGCGGCCGTCGGGCCCCAGCACGCTTCCGAACCCGACGTGGGTGGTGGTCGTCTCCGGGCTGACCCATTCGGCCTTGCGCGCGGCGGCGAAGATCATCGCGAAGTGCAGCGCCTGCGGTGCGCCGACGACGTAGACGAGGTGGTCGCCCTTGAGGTCTTGGGCGCGGTAGCGGATGGTCGCCAGGTCGGTGGCGTCGTAGCCGAATCCGCCGTCACGCTTGCGCACGATCAGCGGCACCGGCTGGTCGTCGCGGCCGGTGAAGCCGTCGAGGAACACGCACAGGGCGCCTTCGCTGTCCTCGGCGATACCGCGGCGGCGCAGTTCGTCGGAGACGTCGCCCAGCCAGGGCTGGTAGGTGCTCTCACCCTTGTAGTCGTCAGGGGTGAGCCGTACGCCGAGGAGGTCGTAGACGGCCTCGATGTGGTGCTTGGACTCGGTCAGCAGCCGATCCCACAGCTTCAGGGTGTCGGGGTCGCCGGCCTGCAGGGCGACCACGCGCATGCGGGCGCGTTCGGCGAAGTCCGCATCGGCGTCGAACTTGGTGCGGGCCTGCTGGTAGAAGACGTTGAGGTCGCCGATGCTGAAGCTCTGTTCGGCCAGGCCCTCGTCGATGAGATGCTCCACGAGCATCCCGAAGGGGGTGCCCCAGTCGCCGATGTGGTTCTGGCGGACGACCTCGTGCCCGGCGAACTCCATCAGGCGCACGAGGGAGTCGCCGATGATGGTCGAGCGCAGGTGGCCGACGTGCATCTCCTTGGCCATGTTGGGCGAGGAGTAGTCGATGACGACCCGCTGCGGCTCGACGGCGGGGAGGTACCCCAGCCGCTCGTCGGCGGCCAGTCGAGCGGTGCGGTCGGCGAGCCAGGCGGTGGACAGGGTGATGTTGACGAACCCCGGCCCGGCCACGTCGACGCTCTCGGCCATGCCGCCCAGGTCGATGTGCGCCACGATGGCCTCGGCGATCTCACGGGAGGGCCGTCGGAGTCGCTTGGCCAGCGCCATGGCGGCGTTGACCTGGTAGTCCACTCCCTCGCGCTGCGAGGGTCGGACCACCGCGTCCTCGATCGTGCATGCCACGTCGAACGCGGCACCGACGGCAGCGGCGACCCGCTGCCCCAGATCGTCTCCGATGTCCCCCAGCACGGTGACTCCGTCTCTCCCATTGGTCGGCGGACTTGCGCCGCTCTGCTTGGTGTCAAGTCTGTCATGACGTCCCGCCTGCTCATGTGTTCTCCACGGCTCCGAGGTGCTCGCCGGCGTCCACGTGGATCACCTGCCCGGTGACCGAGGTGGCGTTCTCCAGGAAGAGCAGAGCCGCGGCGACGTCGTCGAGACGCGCCGTCCGATGCTGCGGACTGCGCCGGAGGGCGAGCCGCGCGAGCCCGTCCTCGCCGCAGCCGGGCGAGGGCAGGAGCAGGCCGGGGGAGATCGCGTTGACGCGGACCTTCGGCGCGAGCCGTTTCGCGGCCAGGAGGGTCTGGTGCGCCAGCGCCTGTTTGGACAGTTCGTAACCGGGTCGCTCGCCGTCCAGGAGAGGAAGGCGGGCGTCGAGCATGTTGACGGCGTGCCCTCCCGCGTCGGGAAGGGCTTCGAGCAGCACGGTCGCCGTTACCAGGTGGACGAGCATTCCCTCGGTCAGAGGCCCGATGTCGGTGATCGCGTGCGGACCGGGGAAGCGGGAGGCGTTGTTGACGACCAGTGTCGGCGGGTCCTCGCCCCTCCTCACGGCCTGCGCCCATTTCCGCACCGCGTCGGTGTCGCGCAGATCCAACCGGTGAACGGACACGGGAACGTCGAACTCCCGGCGGAGATCGGCCGCCGTGGACTCCAGGTCACCGGTGTGGGCGTGCAGATGGAGGACGTAGCCGCGGGCGGCGAGTCGCCGGGCCAGATGGGCGCCGACGCGCCGCGCGGCACCGGTGACGAGGGCGGAACGCCGATGCCCGGTCATCCGGCCGGTTCCTCGTGCGTCCGCGCCTCCAGCTCCCCGCTGTGGGCCCGGACGAAATACCCGAACACGTCGGGTGAACCGCCGACGTGACGCATCGGTGCGACGAGTCGTGTGAGCCTGGCGAACTCGTGGTGTTCCAGGTGAGCCAGTCGGTCGGCGACGAACAGGCTCCGCGCCGGATCGCGGGTCATCCCGGCGACGCCCATACGCGCCCCCTCGTTGAGGTAGACCCAGTCGGGGCGGGCCACGGCCGCGTAAGTCCGCCGGACCGACTCCAGCAACCGCGGTGACGGCGGGTGTGTGAACAGCGGCATGACATCGATGTCGCTGAGGTAGGGATGCCACATTCCCCACGGGGCCTGCGTCAGGGAGCCGGTCAGTGCGAGCGCGACGTCGGATGAGACGTGCGCGGGAAGCCGATCGCCCAGCTCCCGAACGACCTCTCGGTGGCGGTCGTACTCGCGGACGCACTCCTCATCGCCGTATCGGGCTGTGAGATGGCAGAACAGTTTCTTGATGGTCTGCTCGGTGGCCCACCCCGGTTTCATGGGACGGGATCCGACGGCTTCGAGGAGCTCACGGACCCGAGTGCGGTTCACGGAACCACCGGCGAGGACGTCGTTGAGGGCTCGGACCTCGCGCTCGCCCGCCCGGCGCGTTCCGGGGGTCAGGATCTTGGACAGGGCTTCGACGACGGGGAGGAGGAGTCCGGGACGCACGGCCCCGGGGGTTCGGGGCAGATCGGCGATGTAGAGCTCCAGCTCCTCCCGGAGGTCGCCGAATCCTTCGGGAAGCGCTGCCGCGGGGGTGGCCGGGGTCGCGACCCGGCCGTAGTCTGCGGAGAGGGCCATCGACGCGAACCCTTCGTCCAGTAGGGACATCAGACCGATCTCCTCGGCCGTCCAGGGGATGTAGGCCGCGATGTTCCACCGGCGCATGAGCCTGCCCTGAACGGCGTAGTTGGCGAGCTGGCTCGCCGCCCTCCGCCGAAGCGCCGCCTCGCCGTCCCTCCGTCCGGTCTCGCGCTCGAAGCGCCGGCGCCTGCGGATCTCCTTCTCCATCGCCGTCTTGACGGTCCCTTCCGGACCCGACAGCGCGGTCAGGAAGCGCTCGACGGTCTCCGCCACCTCGGCCTCGTACTCCCGCTCTCGGGCCCCTAAGACCTCGGAGAACCGCAGCACCCGGGGATCGACGTCCTTCGCCTTCGACAGCAGCCGCTCCAGTGAATCCCTGACCTCGGGCCACAGGCTCTCCACCGGTGCCGCCGAGTCGGGAAGCATCCAGCTCCGCCGTACCGCGAGGTCGTCAACGACCAGGAGGAGCCTTGTGGCCCCGTGCCCGCGGAGCTCGGCTCTCACATCGGGCCGTTTCACCAGATCAGCCAGGTGGATCGCCGGATGCCGCCGCTCGGCGCCGTCCAACGAGGCCAGGACGAGGTCGGAGACCGGGACGAAGTGACCGCCGCGGCGCCGGCAGGGCATGCAGACGACGGCGACCGCGCACCCTTCGCCGCGCATCAGGCGCCCACCCGATACGTCCAGGCCGTGCCGACAGGACGCAGGCCGGAGGAGTCCAGCGACGCCGCGATCTCGGCGTAGCTCCGGCCGGACACCGGATGGGTCCGGTCACCGGCCAGCTCGGCCAGTGGGACCGCGACATGGGCGAACCGTTCGATGTCGGGATGCGGGACCGGCGATGACCGTTCCGCGTAGGCGCCGACCAGGTCACCGGCGACCAGGACGTCCAGGTCGATCGTCCGGGACACCCATGTCGGAGACGCGGCGGCGGGGCGGCCGAGCCGGGTCTCGATCCGCCCCAGCCGCGCCTTGAGGCCGCGGAGATCACCCTCCCATTCGAGGCGCACCACCAGGTTGAGGAAGTCCGCCGCGTCGTCGGCCAGTCCGATCGCGGGCGAACGGTAGACGGTCGACGCCGCCCGGAGGAGTCCCATGTCGTCCAATGCGGACAACGCGGCGCCGATGTGCCGGTCGGGGGAGATGTTCGACCCGATCCCGACGAGGACCGGGTCGGTGGGGGTGGTCCTCATTGCGAGGCTCCGCCGAGGGTGAAGAACTCGCCCCGGGTCCGGTCGTCCTCCAACAGGAGGCCGCGCAGGGACGACGTGACCGTCGTGGTCCCCGGGGTCTGGACGCCGCGCAGCGTCATGCAGGTGTGTTCGGCCCGGATGACGACACCGACCCCGCGAGGGGCCAGGCGCTCGTCCAGCCACCCGACGATCTGCTTGGTCAGGCGCTCCTGCACCTGCGGACGGCAGGCGAGCAGTTCGACGACGCGCGCGAGCTTCGACAGGCCCACGATGCGCTCGCCCGGCAGGTATCCGACGGTGGCCCGCCCCGTGAAGGGCAGTGCGTGGTGCTCGCAGACGCTGATGAACGGGATGTCCCGCTGGAGCAGCAGCTCCTCGTACCCCTCGTCGTTGGGAAAGGTCGTCAGGTCGAAACTGCGCGGTGTCAGCAGTTCGACGTAGGCCTTGGCCATGCGGATCGGCGTCTTCGCCGTGGACTCGGTCTCGATGTCGACCCCGAGCGCCCGGAGGAGCGCCGCGGCCGCGCGCTCGGCGGCTTCGACGTCGGGCAGGGGTGTCTCGGGCATGAACCGGTGGCGTTCCTCCACCATCCCGTTGACGCTCACGCGGAGGCCACCACCTCTCGGGAGGGAACAACCGCGAAGTCCTCGATACTGCGCTCGATGACCAGCCCGACGCTGGACGAGAACCGCAGGGCACCGGGTTTGTGGACCCGGACCCGCACGTGTGAGGCGCGGTGCTCCACCACGACGATCCGGGCGATCTCCGCCGCCAGGGCCTCCACGGTGGACCAGGTCCTCCCTTCGGCCGCTCGGATGACGCTCTTGGTCGGGGTCCGGTAGTTCCAGGCGTCGGCCAGGTCGTCACTGTGTCCGGCCGCCCGCGCGTCCACCCGGACCCTCAACTGCACCAGCACGTCCTGGCGGTCGCGCCGTTCCTCGTCGCTGCAACCGATGACGCATCGGAGCCTCAGGTCATCGATCTCGATCACATCCATGCGGACCTCTTTCTCGAGACTCGGGGCCGGTCCCACCGGGAACGTCCGATGCCGGAACCGCCGGTGGAGGGGGCTGTTCGGGCGTTCCCTCCACGGCCTCGCCGCCGCTCGTTCCGCCCGCCGGCTCCGGCGATCCACACCCTGTGGGATCTGCGTCGATCGTGCCGCCCTATGGCCGCACCGGGCCATCCCACGAAAACCCCAATCCTTGGACAGGGAGAGGCCCTCTGGACATAAATTGGTCGGGTGGTGTCCACCGGGTTCGATCCGTCCGTCAGAGAGATCTCCGAAGAACTCAAGAAACTGCGCAAGGGGGTCGGTCTCGCGCGTCCGTCGGTCGTCATGGAGCTCGGCGATGAACTGCGGGAACGGATTCTGGGCCCACTTCCGCAGCAACGGACGTCGGTGGACGAGGCCATGGAACTGGCCGGTCGGCTCCGTGAGACGATCGGCGGACTCAGCGACCACGAACGGGTTTACGTCGAGACCGACTTCAACCTGGATTCCGCGCACTCCTATCCCACGCTGACCGAGCGGCAGGAATCCCTGGCCACCGCGCTGGGATGTGCGTCGAAGACGGTGCGGAGGCGGTCCGAACGGGCCTTGGAGACCCTGGCCCTGCTCATAGCCTCGGGCCCCGGACCGGACAGCGGAAGTCGGAACCGGGTAACCGAGGCTCCGGACGAAGCGGAGACCGGCGAACGGGCCACGGACGGCCGGATCCAGCAGGGGTTCTGGAACGTGTTCCCGGGCGCGCGGGTCGACATCGTGTGCTCGGAGATCCCCGAAGAGGAGCGCCCCTACTTCGCCTCACCCAAGGACCGCAACTACCTCCGGTACGCGAAGTTCGCCGACCTCGACACACTCATCTACGTGCGCACCCGGCTCGCCCAGCTCTGTCCCGAGGCGGTGGCGCGCGACTTCGCCCCGTCGGAGTACCACGACGCCGACGCCGACACACTGATCGTGATCGGCGGGCCCCCGTGGAACGCCAAGTACCGGGAGTTCCTCCCCCAACTGCCGTTCCACTTCGAGCCGCATCCCTTGGGGCACGACGATCCCCTCGTCGTCCCCCAACTCGACCGGCTGACGATGAGGCCGTGCTGGAGCGCCGAGGACGACCTGCTCGAGGACCTGGCCGTCTTCACCCGCCTGTCCCTCACTCAGGGAACGACCGTCCACCTGCTCGGCGGCTGCCTGACCCTGGGGGTGCTCGGTGCGGCAAAGCTCTTCCTGCAGGGGGAGCACGGCGCCCGGAACACGGCCCACCTCCACGGCATCGTCGGTGGGAACGACTTCGTCCTGGTGACCGAGGCCCGCCGGGTGGGCGGCATCACGGACATGGCCGACCTCGAGACCACCCCGCCGCTGCTCCTGCTCTCGCGCTCCAGCAGCGGCCCCTTCCGTCCGATCGTCAACAACACGGACCGCTACCGAGGAATCCGGAGTTCGACGTGAGACCGGACGGCAACGATGGGACCCGTGTCGCAGCCACCGACATCAGAACCTACGTGGTGAACCTCCGACGCCGTCGCGACCGCCGGGAACGGATGGAGCGGATTCTCCCCGCCGAACTGCCCGCGGCGTTCACATCGGACTGGGAGGGTCCGTTCGACGGGCGCTCTCTCGACCTCGAGACCATCAGCGATCTCGGTCACCGCCTCTTCCCGTGGCGCATCGAGTCGGACAACCCCTGGTGGAGCCGACCACTCAAGTTCGGTGAGATCGGGTGCAGCCTGGCGCACCTGGCGTGCTGGCGGGACGCCGCGGACAACACCTCCGCGCCCTACGTCCTGATCCTGGAGGACGACGCGGTCCTCGGATCCGGGTTCCTTCCCCGCCTACTCGACGGTCTGGGCCGGCTCGCCGCGGAGGATCCGTTCGACCTCCTGTACCTGGGGCGCTTTCCTCTCGACCCCGATCGGCCGGCCCTGCCCGGCTTCGTCGTCCCCGGCTACAGTCACTGCACGTTCGGCTACCTGCTCACCCGACGGGGTCTGGGGCGAATTCTGGACGCGGCCCTCGACCAGGCCGTCGTTCCCGTCGACGAGTTCCTGCCGGCGCTGTACACCGACCACCCGAGGGCCGACCTTCGAGCGCGGTTCCCGCGCTGCCTGGAGGCGCGTGCGTTCGACCCGCCGATCGTGCGGCAACTGCCGAAGGAGGAGGCCGGAAGCGACACCGAGGATTCGGCGTTCGTCAGCGAGACGCCGCAGGGGGACGGGGAGACGTCCAGTGCTCGATCAGGGCCCGCAGCCGCGTCCCCGTCCAGTCGCGTATCGGAGTGAGGGTGTTCACGCCGGTCGCGATGTGCTCCGGTGGGACGTCGCGGGTGACGACCGCGCCCGCCGCGACATAGCTGCGGGGCCCGATCCGGATCCCGCCCACCACGCGGGCACCGTAGCCGACCACACTGTCGTCCTCGACCCGTGGGGACTCCTCGTCAGCGTCCCACCAGTCCACATGGGGCCGGGTGTACTCGTGGACGAGGTCGCCCATCACCGTGCAGCGGTCGCCGATCCGAGTGGCGTCGCAGACGAAACCCGCGATCCTGGCCTCGGCCCCGATCGAGACCCGGTCGCAGATGTAGGCGCCGTAGACGATGCGGCTTCCGGGACCGACCCGGGAGTCGTAGCCGATGCGGACCCGGTCCTCGACGAGGCAGCCGTCAGCGATGGAGACGCCCTCGTACACGATGACCTGGTTGAAGAGCATGCACCGATCGCCGATGCCGACCGGCTCGCCGGCCTCCGCTGTTGCGGGGTCCTCCCGGAAGGCACGGATCCGGGCCTCCTTGGGATAGCCCAGCGTGCAGTGCTCGCCGACGGCACTCCCCTGTCCCATCGAGACCGTGCCGTACAGGTGGTCGAGGTTCATCTCCGAGCCCTCTCACTCCCGGCCAGCCAGGCCGTGGTGGTGGCGATGGCCTCGTCCTCGAACTCCGGAGTGTCGAAGCCGTGGTCGGAACCGGCGATGGTGTGGAAGGCGGTGTCGGGCCGGGAGAGCGCCGCGGCCTTGGCGATGTCGAAGGAGACATAGGTGTCGCGGTCTCCGTGGACGACCAGAGCGCGCGTCCCGTCGGCGGCGAAGGCGTCGGCGGGCCGGTAGTGATGGAACTCCTCCCACATGACCCGGCCGAGCCGGAACTCCCCGTCGATCAGCAGGTATCCCTGCTCCCGCACGGCCCGCCGCCCATCGGCTCCGAAGTTCTCCCGCCCCCAGGGCAGTTCGGGAGAGAGGAAGGTGTGCTCCAGGTCGAGCACGGGGTTCCACAGCACCAGGTTCGCGACGCGCTCGCGAAGCAGCCGCAGCGACAGGCACGCCGACACCGCGCCGAAGCTGGCCGCCACCAACGAAACCGGCCCGGGAGCGACCTCGGTGGCTCTGTCGATGACCGATTGCAGGTCGAGCATCTCCCCGGCGATGGTGGCGCCTCGCTGTTCACCTCCGCTCAGTCCATGGCCGCGGTAGGAGAACCGGACGGCGGTGAACCCTTGGGCCGCGAGCCGCTCGGCCAGGCGGACGAACATGCCGCCCTCGTCCCTGTCCACGGTGATCCCGTGGGCCTGGACGACGGTCCCCCGACTCGTACCGGACGCAGGGGGATGGACGACGGCATCGAGTTCGATGCCGTCAGGAGTGGTCACTTCGAGAGGTCGCATGGGGCACCGATCCGGGGAGAGAGGGCGATCGAGTTCCTCTGCGCCATGGGATGGCGGACGGGGGAACGGTAACGCATGGAACGCCCCTCTGTCCGGTTCGAGTCGGCTTCGCCCCCTCCCACTCCGGCCCGGACCGAGAGGAAGTAGTCGATGGCCGATCCCTTGAGTAGACAGGCACGAACAGACCGCGTCATCAGGGAGACGACGAAGGCGGTCGTGTCCGGTGTGGCGGCGGTCGTGGACCGACGGATGTGGCGGGCAATTATGTGAATCGCCTTCATGGCAGGGTCTGCGGATCGTAGGATGCGCGAAAAAGCATCCGGACGGAGTCCCATGAGTGACAGCTTCCTTCGCACCTCTTCCGCGCAGCGTTCGTCATTCCCGCCCGACATCGACATGACCCGGCCGAGCGTGGCGCGCATCTACGACGCGGCGCTGGGGGCAAGGACAACTTCCGCCCCGACCGTGAGGCGCTGGCCGCGCTGATGCAGAACACGCCGGAGACGATCCAGGTGTGCTGGGAGAACCGCAACTACCTGGGCCGGACCGTGCGGTTCCTCGCCGAGGAGCACGGCATCCGCCAGTTCATCGACATCGGCTCCGGCCTGCCCACCCGGGAGAACGTCCACGAGGTCGCCCAGCGTCACCAGCCCGACGCCCGCGTCGTCTACGTCGACAACGACCCCATCGTGCTCGCCCACGGCCGGGCGATTCTGGCCGACAACCCACACACCACGGTGATCACCGCCGACGTGCGCCAGCCCGCGGCGATCCTGGGAGCCGAGGAGACCCGGCAACTCATCGACTTCGACGAGCCGGTTGCGCTGATGATGATCAGCCTTCTGCATTGCATCCCCGACGAGGACGACCCCTTCGGCATCGTCGCCACCCTGCTCGACGCGCTGCCCTCCGGATCCTGGCTGGCGGCCTCGCACGTGGTCTCCCACGTCCCGGCCGAAGCCGAACGATTCACCAACGAACTCAAGGCCACCGGCGCCGAATGGGGCCGGGCCCGCTCCCCGGAGGAGGCCGCCGCCATGTTCACCGGCCTGGAGATCGCCGACCCCGGACTGGTCGAGATCTCCACCTGGCGCGAGGGCGAACCGGCCGACCGGCTGGCCGATCCCGAGAAGATGATCTGGGAGTTCGGGGGAGTGGCGCGGAAACCCTAGTGCCAGGACAGGATGTCCATGGTTTCGGTCCCTGCCGGCACAAAGAGCGATTGACCGCGCACTGCGATGCCGGAATTGCGCGAACTGGAGCAGGCAAGCTCCACGAAGGAAGCCATCCCCACGTGTGCGGGGAGCAGGCCGCCGGGCCCTCGGTTCACCCCGCGTAGCCGGGGCCATCCCCGCGTGCACGGGCGTCCGCGTGATGTCCGCCGACGGCGCCCGTGCCCGCTCTGAGGTCAGCCTGATTGCCGGGCCGGGTGACGGTCGGGGGCCAGGCTGAGCAGACCGCACCCGTACGCCTTGGCACGCCCGAGGCCCTCCTTCAGCGCGGCGGTGAAAGCGTCAGGGTCTGTGACGATGAGGCGCCCGTCGTAGGCCACCGGCAGCACACTGATCTTCAGGCGGGCGTCAGGGCGTGCATCGGGACGGTCGTCGAGCCTGCGGCCAATGCGCGAGGGCGTGGAGGATGCCACGACCTCGGGGGCGCCGTCGGGGGCCGCCGGGACGGCGAAGCCGTGCCGCTCGCCCTGCCGGATCAACCATTCAATCTGCTGCTCCGGTTCGTGGATCGGTTCCCGCTTACCCCTTTTCCGGTTTCCGGGCTCGTCGCCGACGGGAGGCGTGCTCCGGGTCGGGTTGGCGACCAGACGGAATGCCAGTCGGCGGCCGGGCCGGATCGCCGCCAGCACGGGTTGAAGGCACTTCACCTGCACCCGGGACGCCGCATACCCCTCGGGCAGCCGTGTCCAGTCGGGCCGTTCACGGCTCTGTACCAGGAGAACCCGGACACGCCCGTCGCCCTCCAGCCGCCACAGCAGACCGTTGTGCCGTCTCGCCGCGGCCTTCCCATCGGTCACCTCGGCGAACGCGGACATCAGGGTGCGGTGCATCTCGTGGACATCGGCGTGGTCGCGCCGGAAGGTCCGCGACATGACGTTCACGGGAATCCTGCTCAGGAACACGGATCGACTCCAGTGATCATCGCGTCTTTGAGTTTGACATGGCCGGCGCACACCGGTCGGGAACGGAACCGGCGATCGCCGTGCGCGAAGGACTCGGGATGGTCGTGGCGGAGCTCCGCCGGGAAGGTGCGGTCGGACTGCTCGGAGAGGCGGACGTCGGCCACCGTTCTCAGCCAGACGTCACCGTTGACGAGGCCGACCTCGTTGCGCTGCTCATCCCGGTTCTCCAGCCACGGATGCTCCTCCAGCCTCTCCTCCAGAGTCCCCGGGTGGACGCCGGTCCCCCACCGACGTCGGCGCCACTTGTCCCGTTCGATGAGGGGCGCGGCGGGGACGAAGGCCTTTCTGCCGAAGAACAGCGGCCAATGGGGATTGCGCACCGCATCGTCCAGCCGTTCCGCCGTCTCCACTGCGCCTTCGACCACCACCAGGAACAGCGCGTCCGCCAGGTAGTAGCGGTTACTCTCGATGGTGCGGTGCTCCTTGCCCTTGGTGTTGGGGACGTCCTGGGTGACGTGGTAGTCGCGTTCGAGCAGCCCTTCGCGTTCGACGCGCACCCCCATCCGCAGGTCCGCCAGCTCCCGGATCCGGGCGTCGTCGGTACGCTCCACGCCGCACGCCGCGGCGAGCAATCCGACCACGCCCGATTTCGTGGGTTCGGTGGCGGTGAAGCGGTTCGTGAATCGCGACCGCACTCCCCACGACTGCATGGGCGCGTCGATGCGCAGTGCGAGCGTCGCCGTGGTCACCGCTTCTCCCGGGCCGCCGCCACGATGCGATCGGTGAACTCCCCGAGAGAGGTGACCGTCGACGTCGCTTCCAGGTGGGGAAGGGCGCCCGTCGGCGAGGCTCCGATCACCGCCTTGATCTCGCCGTCACCGTAGAAGGCGTTCAGATCGGTGAAGTGCTTGAGCATCCGCTCGGTGGAGTCCCCCATGATGTCGGTTCCCTCGACCGGCTTGAGGAAGGCGTTGGCGAGGTTCCAGGCACTGTGCTCACGGACCACGGCCAGCAGGGCTTCGGGACGGGTGTGAGCGGCCATGGAGTTCTGTTTTCCGCTGGGAGTGGCCTGCACGAACGCCTTGATCCACGCGCTGGTCGCGCGCTCGACCAGGTCGTCCTCGTCGTCGCGGATGGCGAGGTTTTCCTCCAGTTGGGCGAGGTTGACGTTGGCGTAGCGGTAGTAGCAGGCAGCGTTGAAGTCGACGGTGCCGATCATGTCCGCGCCGGCGTCCTCGTCGGTCTCCGCTGACTTGAGGTCGTCGACGGCGGTGTAGTAGTCGAACTCGGTGGTCACGGCGTGGGTCGAGACGGCGTGTGCGACCTGGGAGGCGGCGTCGACGTTGAAATCCCTGTTGTTGGCGATCATCCGACCGAACAGGGCGATGTCGGCGGCGCGGCCGGCGCTGAGGATGTGTCGGGCCGCCTCGACCGCGGCGGCGTCGGGGCCGACTTTCTTGGTCTTGCCGTCCTTCTTCTTCGCGCCTTCGCCACGCCGCGCGGCGGCGGCCTTCTCCAACCTGTCCCGGTGCTGCCGACAGAAATCAGCGAGGTGTTCGGCGGCATCACGACCAAGGAAGAAGAGGTACTGGGTGAGGTCCTCCTCCGTAACCTTGAAGCCGAGCACTCGGAGCGCCTCGCGGACGATGTCCTTGGTCTCGTCGGTGGGCTCCCCTTTCGTGCCGTCGAGGATGCGGGCCGTCGCGAGGAGCAGCCGCTTGGTGCGCACCCCTCTCTCATCGGCACCGAGGCCGAATCGGGGGAACAAGCCGCGGGCCGAACGCTTGAGGCACTGGCTGGAGATCCGTCCGCGGGTGACCCCGCCGAAGGTGACGCTCTTCGGCTGGCCCACGTCGTCGCGGTTGAGGTTGCTGGCGGGGAACGACTGCAACAGGTGCAATTCGATGATCACGAGAGGTCTCCGGCTTCATCGTCGGTGTCGTGGTCGGGTCCGGCATCGCCGTCGTCGGACCGGTCCTTACGGGCGCCACGTTGGAAGTCGCTCGCCCAGCGCAGGTGCACGGTGTGCACTCGGACTCCGCCGATCGGCTCGCGGTGGAGCACGACCAGGTCGTCGAGGAGTGTGCGGTAGTCGAGCGCGATCCCGGATCCGCCGAGCATTTGCACCGCCTGGCGGAGGCGGTTGCGCAACGTCGGCCAGTCGGCGGCGAGCAGCTGCCGCAGGCGCGCCTGGACGGACGCTCGTGCGCTGTAGGTGCGCAGGGCGGTTCCGAGCGGGAGCCTTCGGTCTCCGTCCCGAGGCGAGAGCGGGTGCAGTGCGTACAGCCCGGCCGTGAAGAGCCATGGCTCCGTCTCGTCCCGCTTCCCGCCTTTGGGCGGGTCGAATTCATCGGCAATGGCCATGGCGTCGAGAAGGAATCGATCGTCGACGAGGCTGCGGCGCAGCCTGGCGAGCGTCCGGCGCGCCGTGGCCACCTGGTGCCGGTCCTTCGATTCCAACGCCCTGCCGAACTTGTAGAGCTCGGCCACATAGCCGGACCGCCGCTGCCAATGGCTCTGCGATCGCGGATCCTTGGCGGTCTCCGTCACCGGTTCACTCATCCTCCTCCGGCCCGACGGGCCAGTAGTCGCGGACGGCCAGGCCGTATTCGTGGTACAGGCGCGAGGTGGCGCTCTTGAGCGCACGGTCGTGATCCGCCAGGGCGATCAGATCCCGTCCGGGTTTGCGCGGCGACCGGTCGACCCAGCGGTGACGGGTCTGGTCGGCGATGCGGCGAACTCGATCGCTCCAGCCGCCGAACAGCCCGATCACGGTGCCGGCCACTCTGGCCTCAGTGTCGGTCAGAGGTTCCTCAGGTGGTGTCTCGTGGAGCACCGCCCCCAGGTCCTGCAGCAGCATTCCGAACGGCGCCACCAGCTCGGGCCAATACCACTGCGTCAGAAGTCGCCGCTTTTCCGCGTCGCGTCGGGACAGCCGCTCCCCGAGCGTCGCCGCATACCCCCGCTCCAGGCGGTCCAGTTCCTTGCCGACACCGTCCGCCAACTCGACGGCGTGCCCGAGCAGCTGCTCCAGTTGTGGCAGCCGCCGGTCGGCGCGGAGCAGCGCGATTGGTGTCGGCAGCGACTCCTGGAGCCAGGCACGGACCGCCCCGGCCTGCGGATCGAGCCGCTGGCCGAATACCCGCAGGGTGTAGACGGCCTCCGGGGGAATGTGCTCCCGCCGCGCCATGTCGGCGATGTGGTCGAGGGTCCGCGGCCGTATCCGCTCACCCAGCTCGGGGGCTGGAAGCAGCAGTTCCCTGCTGTGCCGCCAGATACCGCGTAGGTCCTCCAGCACAACCGGGCGCGGCTCCCCCAGGGTGACACCGGTCCTGCCCTTCGCGCCCTTCTTGGAGCGCTTATCCCGCTCGAAGGCGGCCATGTTCTCGACGTCGTAGAGTGGCACGCGCAGCCGTGTCCCGGGAAGGATCGCGGCCCCGTCGACGCGGATCTCGGTGCCGCGGCGGACCGGGCGAAGGCGTATACGGCGGGAGGGCCAGGTGAGCAGTTCGGTCCACCCGGCCGGCGGCGGCCCTTCCTTGACCGGCTTCGGTCCCGTAGGCTCATCCCGCTCCCATATCGGAAGGTCCCCGGGGAAGGTGTTGTGCGGGCGCTCCCGCCCGGGCGCGTACACCGGCATGTTGAGGAGCAGCGTCTCCTTCAGCGTCGCCCCCTCCACGAGGAGGGTCGCGAAGTGGTTGCACAGGCCGCGCTCAGAGGACTTGTCCGTGTCGAACGGCGTCTTCATGCCGCCCGTGTCGTAGGCCTGCACGGTGACGAGCCAGCGGGCGGCGTCGGCGGGGTGCAGCTCCACCCGGTCCTCCGCGACCGTGTGGTCGAAGAGGGTGACGTTGTTGCCCGTGGCCCTGTACATGGTGAGTTGCGCCGCCGAACCGATTTTGGTGTCGGGGATCCCCGGAGTCTGGAAGAAGGGGCGCTCCCCGAACAGGTCGAACCGGTCCCCGAAATCATCCAGATAGGCCTCCAGCGGCCCGGCGGGGAGGCTGGGCGCCTCCCACAGCTCCGCCCACTCGGACTCGTCGCCGGGCCCGTAGACGCGGTGCGCGAAGGCCAGGAGCAGCCGGTGCAGCGCGGCGGTGACCACCGGCGCCTCGGCGTCGATCCACCTCAGCTCGTGCGCCCGCAGCACCGCATCGACCAACCCGACCTGACACAGCCGCCCGTCCAGCGCAACGGCGGGCAACCAGAGCGATCTGAGCAGATCGTAAGTTTCGTGTTGCTGTGGTCCCCGGTGGTTCCCGCCATCCTCATCTGGCGATCTCAGATCATCCCTCCCTCGCCGGCTTCCTGTGTCACTCATGAATCTCCAGCCCTCGCTGCGGGTGGTGGACGATGCTGAACCCTCCGAAGTCCCGGCGGCCGCCGTGCAGGACGAGGGCGTGGTGGTCGGCCAGCCAGCCGGAGTGGTCGAAGACGTCCGGGACGGACAGCACTTCCCGAAGGGTGGCCAGTTCGGCCGGGTCGAGATCGATCGGGTGGGTGAGGTTGACCGCGGAATCGGCGAGTTCGGCCACGGTCTCCGCGGGAAGCTCGTCTGCGCTGAGATCAACGGGGGTTCCGCGGTGGGTGGCGGGGTGGCCGTCCGATGCTTCCCAGAGCGGAACGACCATGATGCCGTCGTCATAGGGCGTGGGAACCCAGTCGTCGTCATCGTTCACCGCGCGCCTCCGCCGTGCTCCTCCATGTCCCGCCTTCCGCTGTTCTTCCGGACCCGCGGCCTGACAGACCGCTTGGTGAGGCGAATCAAGCCGTCGGTGTCCCAGAGCATCGGGATGCACTGAGTGCCGCTCTCGAAGCGGTCCATCTCCTCGCGCGTGCTCCGCTTCCGCCGCGCCGCCTCCCAGCGGGTGCGCAGTCTCCCCTGCGGGATGCGGTCCCCGTCCGCATAGACCGCGTGGACGAGTTCGGGGATGTCCTTCGGAAGCAAGATCGCATCCCGCAGGGACAGCTCGTACTCGGTCGCCAGCAGGTGGCTCTCCGCGTATACAGCTGTCGTGTACGGCGGGAAGGTGAACCCCTTCTCCGATCTCACGACCAGGAGCAGCGGGTCTGCGACCGCCATCGGGCGCTCGACTCGGGCATGCCGGTGCAGTCGGCCTGCCCGCTGAACCAGTAGGTCCACCGGGCATGGGTCGGTCACCACCAGATCGAAATCGGCGTCAATGCCGTGTTCGAGCACCTGGGTCCCGACGACGATCGCACGGCGCGTACCGGACGAATCCGGGCCGCACAGACGCTCCAGGCGCCGCTCCAGCGCGCGACGCTTGTCCGGGTCGGTCTTCCCGTCCAGGTACAGCAGTTCCGGCCGGGGCTCCATGCCCTCCAGGCACCGCGCTATCCGGTCGTGGCTTGCGGTCGCCCGCCTGGTCGTGTTGTGGATGACCGCGGCGCATCCGCCGTCACGGAGGCGCCTGACGACCTCGTCGGCGATGACGTCGTAATTGTCGGGGATGCGCTGCACCGACACCCGGCGCGCCGGGTTGTCAGCGGATACCGGGACCGGAACCGATCTGCGTCCACTTGCGTCAACCCAGGTCAGACGCCATGCGCTGGACTCCGCGCCGTCCACGGCCGGCGCGGGCGGTGTGGTCGCCGCGCCCGCTTTCCACGCCGCGGTGAGCTCTTCGCGCCGCGCGGCCGGGAGCGTGGCCGACATCAGCACGACCGGCACACCGAGGCGCCCGCACCACCAGAGCAGGCGGTCCAGCAGCCTCGACATGTACGCGTCGTAGGCGTGCACCTCGTCGATCATCAGCACCTTGTTGCTCAGCGAGGTGAGCCGCATGGCGACGTGGCCGGTCCGCGTTGCGGCCATCAGCGCCTGGTCGACCGTTCCCACACCGATCGGAAAGGTGAGCGCCCTCTTCCGGGTGAAGGTCGACCTCGCCTCCTTGAGTGCGTCGGAGCATTCCCGCCCGACGTCCTTCGGCATGAGGAGGGACAGCTCGTCCAGGTCTCCGCTCCCGGCTTGCCTCCGCTCCTGCGCCTGCCGCTCCAGGTCGGCGGCGGCCCCGGAGTAGAGCAGATTCGCGCGCAGGGGTGACCCGGTGGCCTTCAGCACCCGGTTCACCTCGGCGTGCACGGGCCCGGCCGTGGCCCTGGTGGGGGTGGCCACGTACATGCCGCCCAGTCCGAGCCGACCGACCAGGGCGGCGCAGGCCTGAATCCCGGCCTTGGTCTTGCCTTCGCCGGTCGGCGCCTCGACCACCAGGATGCCCGGGCGGTCAACGCCGGCGAGCAGCTCCCGAATCCTCTCCTGGAGCGGCCGCGGCCGGTCGTCACGAGGGAAGAGCACGGCGTGCGAGGTGTTCCGCGGAGGGCGCCACGGCGTCCAGTTGACGCGGTTCAGCGTTTCCCCCACCCGACCGATCTCCCGCTTGCGGTACTCGGCCAGGTCTCCCGGCTCGGGGGTGTATTCACGGCGCGGCCTGCTCGACGCGGTCCAGTCACTGAGGATGGTCAATCCGGCCAGGCCGACAGCGGCCGCCGTGGAGAGGGAGACATCGGACCAGCCCTCGCTGTGCGGGTCGAGTTCCCACAGCCGGGCGATCTCGGTGATCAGATCATCGCGCGCACGTGCCCACCTCACGCCTCCGAGTTGGCGCTTCGCCCGCGTGGCCTTCTTGACCTCGTCGGGATCGACGATCCATCCGTGGTGCCCGCCGAGCAGGTCCACAAGGGCGGAGCGCGCCGACCATGAGGCCTTCCTGCCCTTGAGCCAGCCGTCCATATGGACCGCGCTCAGGAGTCCGTGGTGGGTTTCCCTGCGACCGAGCAACGGGTCGGGCCGGACGGCTCGCAGAGCGCCGACCGCAATCTCTCCCAGCAGCTTCTCCGCCTGGTCGATACGGACCGCCTGAAAGGCCGGGGTCAGTTTCCCGATGTCGTGCAGCCCGGACAGCACGGCCGTCCAGGCGCGTCGGTCCTTCTCAGAGCCGAGAGGGGCGAGCCCGCGCTCGATCTCTTCCCGCACGTACGGTCCGAGGACCACGTCGTAGAGCGCTTCGGCGACCACAGCGGTGTCGATCGCGTGGCAGATCAGCGGATGCGGGGTGTTGCCGTTGCCCAGCTTCCCCCAGGCCGCCCGCGCCCAGTTGGTCGGGATGCCTTCACCGTTCCCACTCATCGCCCCGTCCCTTCACGTCCCGATCGCAAAGCCGAGGACGGCAATTCATCTCTATTCGGACATAAATGACCGAAACGGACACGACTATCAGGCGCGGTCGACCGGTACTTTCGGCTCTTTCACGTCAGGATCCCGCAGGTTACCGCCCCCCGGAGACAAGATCACCGAAATCGCGATGACCGAAAGCGGACATCGCCGCCCCGCACCCGGATCTACAGGCTCGGCACCACGGCGGTTCAGAATTCCGTCCGAATTCGGAAACGCACCTGCTCGAATGGTCTCCTTGATGAGACACGTTCCTCACTTCTCCGCAACACCAGAGTGGCTCGATTCGGATTCCCCTCTCCGCCCCGACGTGAAATGAATAGAAACCGGCTCGGTCATCGATCGCTTCACCTCACTCCGCTCCTCGCCCGCCGGCAACGGAGGCCCCATGGCGCACAACAGTCCGTGCGAGAATGCGAAGTCCCCCAAATGCAGGTGTTCCGGATGCGGCGGTAGTCTGCACGGCTGGCCCGGCCACCTTCTCCTCGCCCAGCGGCCCTCGGAGGACCGGGACGCACTACGGTCGGCGGCGGACCAGAGCTGGTTCTCCGCCCTCGGCCCTGAGGGCGGCCGCGCTGCGCTCCTGAAGAAGCCGAATATACCCATGAAACGTGCGGCGGCCGACCGGGCAGTGGCGGATATCGTCGACTGGCTCGCAGGAGATGATGACAAGATCAAACGCGTAGCGACGATCGGCCGCCTAATCTCTGAAGACACTCTCAAAGACCTCGACGCCTACGCGGAGAAAGGAACAACAGATAACAGAGATCTACTGAAGCTCCGAAGCATCATCCCCGGACACTTCTGGTGCTCACTTCTGGCCGATCTATCCGGAGCTGCCGACACCGCGCACGGAAACCTCGAAAAAATACCAGGACAGGCGCAGGAAGCACTCCTCGGCAGCGAGGAGCAGCCGGGCTGGGGAGATGTGCAGCGCTACGTCGCGGGATTCACATTGGCCGCCATATGGACTTACGTGAAGCCGCTCGCGGTCACTTGGGACCTGGAGAGCCTCGTTCGCATCATGCGTATCCTTGCGGTCCTCATCTGCCCAGATCCCGGCCGGCACCCGCGGGTCGCCCGGCTCTGCCTGTCGCCACTGGTGAAGGACGTCATCACGGAGACGGCCGAGAGCAGACTCCACCAGAGCTTCGGCGCCGCACTGGATCCCGTCTGGGGAGCCTGAGCGGCCGCGGTTCAGGGCGAGCCGTCCGCTGGTCGGGCTTCCTTGCAAACCCATAGTCGGCCATTCAGGTGACACGGTCCTTGAAGCGGCCTTGCCTTCCCCCACTACTTAGTCAGTCGCCCCGACACTCCTTGCGGCCAAAGTGACCCGCAATCTGCTTGCCGGGGCAGCGAGCGAATCTTCCCACGTCGGTGGAGCAGCGCTCACTGCCATGCACCCACCTGGACGTGGAACACGTCAGCAGATCGGGCGCCCCATCCCCGCGTGTGCGGGGAGCAGTCGTTGTTGGACGACATTCCCTGCTGCCTGTTGGGACCATCCCCGCGTGTGCGGGGAGCAGCGGGCGATCGCGTCGCGCATGCTGGTGCCGTGGGGACCATCCCCGCGTGTGCGGGGAGCAGCGGAGATCGCCGGTGCGGAGGTCCACCGTGCCGGGACCATCCCCGCGTGTGCGGGGAGCAGGCGGTCGCCAACGCCATCTTCACCGCCGCGCAGGGACCATCCCCGCGTGTGCGGGGAGCAGTGGTGGGCGCCGAGGTCGAAAAGCAGGCCGCCGGGACCATCCCCGCGTGTGCGGGGAGCAGCGCGCAGGTGCAGTGGCGCGACATGGAATCGCGGGACCATCCCCGCGTGTGCGGGGAGCAGCTACGAGACGGACACCCGATAGGGCGCCATCTGGGACCATCCCCGCGTGTGCGGGGAGCAGTCCACGCCGTCATAGAGCGCCTGGGAGTAGGCGGGACCATCCCCGCGTGTGCGGGGAGCAGCGACCCGGGTGAAGGACGGGTTCGCCAAGGTCGGGACCATCCCCGCGTGTGCGGGGAGCAGCCGAGGTCGACCAGCCGGTCCACGTCGGATGAGGGACCATCCCCGCGTGTGCGGGGAGCAGGTCTGGGCCCGCGACCACGCGTTCGTCACGCCGGGACCATCCCCGCGTGTGCGGGGAGCAGATCTTTACCTTTTCGTGACCTAATTCGGTTGTGGGACCATCCCCGCGTGTGCGGGGAGCAGCGGCGTCCGTACTCCTGTGCGCCTAGAATGACGGGACCATCCCCGCGTGTGCGGGGAGCAGTCTGCGCACCAGCCGCGCATGAACCAGTGGCCGGGACCATCCCCGCGTGTGCGGGGAGCAGACCTCTCTGGGGCGGCGGTGGACCACGGTGGTCCGGACCATCCCCGCGTGTGCGGGGAGCAGCGCGGCCGATGCGGAGGCGCCGGGTGAGGCTGGGGACCATCCCCGCGTGTGCGGGGAGCAGACGACTCGAGCCGAGTCGTCTCCGTGGCCTTCGGGACCATCCCCGCGTGTGCGGGGAGCAGGCCAGGCACGCCGAGCAGGCGGAGCGGGCGGAGGGACCATCCCCGCGTGTGCGGGGAGCAGATGATGTGGACGCCTTTACCGGGGTCTCCGCCGGGACCATCCCCGCGTGTGCGGGGAGCAGAAGGGCGGCTCCCCGACTGGGAGGGTCCTCAAGGGACCATCCCCGCGTGTGCGGGGAGCAGTGGCCTCTCGGGCAGGATCCCGGATCGGACGTGGGACCATCCCCGCGTGTGCGGGGAGCAGATGACCCTCGAAACCCTGCCGGCCTACGTCCCGGGACCATCCCCGCGTGTGCGGGGAGCAGTATCGCTCCTCGTCGCGGATGTAGGGCTGGATGGGACCATCCCCGCGTGTGCGGGGAGCAGCGGCGGCCGATCAGGTGCTGGTAGAGAGTGTGCGGACCATCCCCGCGTGTGCGGGGAGCAGGCTGAATGACCTGCATGTTTTCTCGCCTTGGACGCTGGTTTTATTCACTTCTCAAGAATCGGGCAAAACACCCATCAGGTTAGAACCTTTCATGCAGCGGATCTACTCTCAGGTGGGTGGCGCGGCCGCAGGTACACGACGATCATCGCCGACAACTACGGTCGATGGCGAGCCACCGACTGAATACGTAGCAGGAATGCCACGGTCGAACGGTCGCACAGCGACGCAGTCTGGACCCGCTCGAATCGGACCGGTATCGCGGCGTGTGACTGTCGCCGGTCACCTACTCGTCAGCGGCAACACCCCTCTTCCGTTGCTCAGAAGACATCACTCCTGGCAACCGGATGTACCGAGCCGTCACGTGTCGAAGACGCCGATGACGTCGACCCCGCACAGGCGGGCGTGGAACAGGCCGGCCTTTGGGTGAGGGCAGTCCCGGTGTGGGCGGACGCAGAAGTGGTGGCCGGCATAGGTGACGCCGCCGGGCTGCAGCGCCGCTGCGGCCAGGCCGCGTGCCAGGGCGGCGAACGTCGGTGCGCAGTCGCGTCCTCCGTACACGAGGTCGTCACCGTGCGCGGTGAGTGCGTCGGCGCTGCGTTCGGCCAGGGCGCGGCGCTCCCTCGTGGTGAGCCCGGCGACCTCGGGAAGCGCGGTCAGGACGGCGGTGGGCAGCATGGCCGCCAGTAACGCCGAGTCGCCGGATCCGCGTTCCGCTCTGCCGCTGGACCGATGTCCGCGGGTCATCGCCGACGTCCTTCCCTGAACTCCAGCGCGGCCTCGACGGTGGGTTCGCAGCAGGCGGCGACCTCCCGCAGCGAGACGCGGTAGCGCGAGGCGATTTCGGTCGCCACCGCGAAGGCGTTGTCTGGGGCCAGAAACCGTCGCTCCACCCTGCGACGTGCTCGGTGGGGGTCATCGGCAGGAGGAGTTGGGACAGCGGCGCGGCGAGTCCCAGATGGCGCATCCACATCTCGCCCAGGACGGCGCGTTTCGGACCGATGGCTAGCTGTGCTCAGGCTCGCCGGAAATGGATTCCGCAGGCCTTCTTCCAGAGCGCGGTCGCTATGCCGCGGCGTCATCTGCGGGGATGGACGTAGAGCATCGTGGCGATCCCCAGGTGTTCGCTCCAGCGGATCGCGCCGAGCTGGTTGGCGTTGATGTCGTCCCGGCAGTCGCCGTCGCCGATGTGCGGCACGGTCTCGCCGGATGTGCGGATTCCGCCCGCTTCGCAGGGCATGGCGACCAGGTCCCGGACCGTGGAGTGCGGGCCGGAGTCGGCCGGCCGGTGGTCGTAGACGTAGAAGAGGTCGGGCATGGCATCGGGCACGGTGTCCTCCGGGTCGGTGTGGTTGTGAGCGGACATGGCGCTCTTTCGGGCACGGCTGGGAAACCCCGCTCACGCGGGAGTGGCATGAGCGTGGAGGGCGGCCCGGTGTCGGACCGCCGCCCGGCGGGTCAGTGGTTACGGCACAGTGCTGCGGCGCGTTCCTCGCGTGCCGCCTCAAGCCAGTCGGGCTCTTCGGCGGTGCCGATCAGGACGTCGCGGCCGAGTCCCCACAGCACGGCGTTCACCGCCAGGCACGCGGCGGCGAGATCGTCGATTTCGCGCGCCTGCCAGCGGATGCCTGCCGGGTCGATGTCGCGGCGGCGCAGCCGGGCGGCGATGTGCATGAGCCGGGTCCCGGTCCCCGCTCCCTGGATGGTGAGGGTGCAGCCGGGCTGGATCCTGGCGACGTTGTGTTCGTCATCGCGATGCAGTCCGGCCCGGATCGGGTCGGGCATGCCGGTGAACATCTCCCGACGCAGCCGGTGCAGCACGACGCCGAGCAGATCGACGTTGCGGCGGCGGAACGGATCGCCGAGGAAGCCGCTCAGTCCGGCGTCGATGCATCCGGCGGCCACGGCCTGGGCCCCGGTCAGCAGGTTGCGGTCGGAGCCCGGTTCCATCCATTCGAAGAAGGGCACCCAGTGGTGGTGCAGGGTCGGCCAGATAGTGGTGGCGCGGTTCCACTGCGTCCACCGTTCGCGCCTGAAGTCGCCCGGCCCCACCTCCGACAGCAGGTACAGCAGTGGCGGCGCCGCGTAGGCGGTGGGCTGCTCGGCGTGCAGCAGGCTGATCGATGCGACGACGCTCATCGGCACCTCCAGCCGGGACGGCCCGTAGCAGTGGACCCAGCGGTCGGTGACGGCTGCGGCGATCCGGCGGGCGTGGTCGCGGGCGGGTTCGGTTCCGGTGGTCACGGGGTCGCCTCCCAGCCGTCGGCGACGAGGTCGCGGCCGATGCGGACGAGTTCGGTGTGGGCGTGCGCGCGGTCGCTGTGCCAGGTGGTGGTGCCGGAGTCACCGGGCACGCCGAGCGGCATGCGGTGCAGGGCGTAGTGCCTGCCGTGCGGAAAGGCGCGCAGAACGCATTCGGCCTCGGGGAGGCGGAGTCTCCAGACGATGGGCGGCTGGGTGATCAGGCCGAGGGCGCCGGCCAGGGTGGTGACGCACCAGCCGCGGTGCGGCAGACGCACGGTCGCCCCGGCGAGCCGGTGACCCGCGTCGGGCAGACTGTTCCAGGTGGTCCGGACGACGAAGACGTCGCGGCGCAGCTCCACCGTCGTGCACGGAACACCGGTGTCATCGGTGCCGTGGGTGAGCGTGTGGTCCCAGGTGTGGGCCAGACCTGCGTTGAGCAGCCGCGCCATGCCGGGCGGCGGGTTGAACCGGGTTCCTGGATCGGCGGTGCGGGGACGCTCATCGCTTCGCCACCTCCGTGCCGGCGGACCGGCCGTGCGCATCGGCGGCGGTGACCGCGTCGCTGTGCCAGTGGGCGACCGGGATGCTGTTCCGGGTGTCGGGGACCACGACGAGCAGGTCGAGGACGCCGCGCTCGGCGTTGCCGTCCAGGTCGATGCGCGGGTAGGTGTAGCGGGCGCGGCCGTCGTCCAGGGCGGTCAGGCGCCGCTCGTAGAGCGCGTAGTCGGCCGCCTCGGTGACCACGGCGTTGGGGACGGAGAGCAGGCGCGGGAACACCCGTACGGCTGCCCGGGCGCAGGCGGTGTGCAGCGGCGGTGCAATGGTCGCGGGCCTTCCGATGATGCCGATGAACACCAGCGGCCCGGTCTCGATCACCTCACCGCAGTGGCCACAGCGCCGCCCGGCCATCAGCAGGCGCTGGGCGCTGGAGCAGTAGCGTCCCGGAACCGGTGCGCCTGCCCCCGGTTCGCACGGGCAGTGCAGCACATCCCCTCTCACCGGGTCGCGCCAGGTCTGCGGTCGTGGCGGTGTGCGGTGGTACTCGCGGGCGTGCGCCATCAGCGTCGGGAAGCCGGGCAGGTTCTGCGGTGCGGGTGCGAGCGGGAGCGCGATCGCGCCCCGGGTGAGCTCGGCCCAACGAGGAGACATCGATTCCTCCGATGATCGGATGAAGACATGCCGAGATAGGCCCGTCTGTGGGCGTTGCGGTCATGGTCGGTTCGGCGGTGGGGGCGCGGTCATCCGTGCCCGGTGCGTCGGCGACGGTGGTCGAGGATCGCGCGGGCGATCAGCGGAGCCGGGTCCTTCCCATCTCCGGTCGACCGCTCCAGAACGCGCGTGATCAGCGCGCTCAGTTCCTGTTCGCGGGCCTGGTCGAGGTACGTGGCGTTGGCTTCGACCGGGACGTCGACCTCGGTGACGGACCTGACGTGGGTGCGGGGCAGCACCCGGTATCCCTCGCGGTCGAGGTCGAACTCGTAGTAATCCCCGTGCATCCACTCCGGCGCGTCGGGGTGGATCTTCCCCGGTTGCCTGATGTCCAGGAAGAGACCGGTGTCGCTGATCCGGGCGCCGTCGGGCACGTCGCAGACGACGTGGACGCGGTGGCCCAGCAGGAGCGCGTTGCCCGTGCGGTGGTCGCGAGCGGGGCCGTGTTCCCGGGCGACGTGGTTCACGACAGCCCTGGCCGCGTCGGCGGGAGTCCGGTGGTTGCGGCCCTGCGCGCCGCAGTCGGCGCAGCTCCAGTGGCGGCCGTGCCACAGGACGAAGTCGGGCAGGGCCTCGACCGCCTCCAGGTCCAAGTCGTCGGGATGGCGGGACGCCGCGTTCCTGATGCGGCGGAACGCCCGGTCGGTGATCGGCATGACGGACTCCTACCTCCTGGTGAGCGCCGGCCCCCCGAACGGGGCGGCCCGTGTTCGCCTCGGGCATTCGGGGCATGTGCCGGGCGGCGCGCAGGAGCAGGGCCCAGCGGGCGATGTCGACGCCCTGCCGCCGCTCAAGGGCCGCGCGCTGCTGCCAGCCCTCGTCGAGGACGTCGGCGCAGCCGATGAGCACGTCGGTTCCCAGATCCCAGAGGTGGATGTTGACGGCCAGGCATGCGGCGACGAGCGGTTCCCTGTCCACCGCGCTCCAGTGCATCGAGGTCGGGGCGATACCGCGTTCGCGCAGGATCCGCGCCGCCGCCGTTAGCAGTGAGTCGGTTCCCGAGCAGATGTCGCCGATCCGGTCGCCGGGCCGCACTTCCGCGTCGAGCCGGAGCAGCGCGAGAACGCGGGCGACATCGGGCGGGGTGAAGAACTGTCCCGCGTCCCGGCGGATGTGGTTGCCGTCGCGCAGCACCGTCAGCAGTTCGCCGAGCACGTCGACCGTGTGCACGGCCTCGGAATCCGCAGTCAGGCCGAACAGGTCGGCTTCGACCACGGCGCGGGTGATCACGGCTACCTCGTCGGCGAGCCGCTTCCCGTCCCGCGGCTCGTGGAACGGTTCCACGAACGGGAGCACGCGAACCATCAGGTCGGGGCGCAGGCGGACGAACTCCGACCAGATGCCGCGGACCGCCGCGACGATCTCCCCCGGTTCGGCATCGGCCAGGAGCACATCCGGCGCGGGACCGTCGGAATCGGCGCGCCGCACCAGGCACAGCGCGGCGACCACGCTCAACGGCACGGTCGCCCCCGAACCGCCGAACTGCGTCCGCCACGCCCGGTCGACGCGCTCGGCAACTCTGCGGGCGTGCCGCTGCGCCTCGCACGGCCTCGACATTCTCTGCACCACACCCCCCTTGTCCGTGACTATAGATAATTAAGTAATTAATATTCACGAGCATGTCAAGGCGACGGCGTGTGGCGTGTCGTCGAGATGCGGCCATGGCGATCAGTCGTCTTGTGGCCTCGTTCCGAACAGACCACGCATGGGCAGACCCATCAGGGGTGCACGAGTCGACAGGCGCGTCACCGGACCGGCCGGTGCCACATGGGACAACGACGCCTTCGGGGTGCGCGGTCTTCTGCGCACCCCGAAGGGGAGTGGCTACCGTTCCGGCTCGTGCGGGTGGCGCTCGATGGCGCGGGCCGGTTCGGCCGACGTCGGTCGGTTGCGGCGCATGCGGCGGAGCTCCTCGAGGTACTGCGTCGCCGCCTCGGCGAGGAGGCGTGCGGCGCGCAGGTCCTCGTCGACGACCCGGTCCGGTGCGACCGTGGTCAGCTGCGCGTACAGCGCCCCTGGCTGACGGTCAGGATCGGCGTGCGCTCGGGATAGCGGAAGCAGCAGGCGCGCGGGTTGCCCACGCTCGCCGGCCGGCCCTCGTCCTCGAAGAGCCCGCCGGAGTGGAACGTCGCCTGCACGCTGTGGTGGTCGGTGAAGTGGGAGACGCTCAGGCCGCTGAACGGACTGAGGATCTGCTCGATCGGGATCGGTGCCCTCCGTTGTCGCCGGAATGCCCTCGACCGGAGGAAGGAGGGAGCGCTCCGTGTTGTGACACGCCGAGATTCAACCGTTGATAACTAAGTTATCTGCAGTCGGATTAAGCGCCATGACGACAAGTGGTCATTCGGCTTTGGGGAGTCACATGGCGATCAACGGTGGGGACCGCGGCGACGCGGGTCTCGAACTCGATCGGGCCGCCGGGGTGCTGCTGGGGGCGCGATGGGGCGCTTCCGCGGTCCCGTGGGAGTGGCGGCGCGCGGTGCACGGCCGGTCGGGCCTGGACTCGCGCGGCCTGATCGACCTGGCGGCGCGCGCCGTGGCCGGGCTGCGTGCCGAAGGCAGGCGGGTGCTGCTGCACTGCGCGGTCGGGCGCAGCCGGACTCCGGCGGTCGCCGTCCGCTACGCCGCCCTGACCGGAACCGACACCGCGGCCGCGTTCCGCGACGTGCTGAAGGCGCTGAAGCCCAACCGGCCGCTGCTCGACCACGAGCTCGAGCGGGCGGTGTACGAGCTGGCGGGGGAGCACGCGCCGCCGCACCACGACCGGCTGTAGCCGACTCGCCCGCTCGCGGTGCGCGAGAATCGGCCCAGCGCACCGGAGAACGACACGACGCCGATACTGATGGAGGAGTAGGCCGTGGCCGTCCCGGCCCTCACGCACGACGAGCAGGTCCGTGCGACCCTGCCGCCCGGGCTCCGTCCGGTCCTGGACCGCCTCGCCCCCGTCCCGCGGGAGGCGTCCCGTGCCGCGTCACCTGAGGTCGAGGACGAACTCGCCCTGCTGGGGTCCCACCTGGCCGGCCGGTCCGCGAACACGCGGCGCGCCTACGCGGCCGACTGGCGGCGCCGGCGCGTCTGGTGTGAGCGCAACGGCAGGACCGCGCTGCCCGCCGATCCCGGTGACGTCGCGCTCTACCTGGCCTCGGCCCACCTGACCGACCCCGGCGCAGGGCGTCCGGCCAACAGTTCCGCGGCCGTCGCCCGGTGGAGCGGCGCCATCGCCGCGGTGCACACCGCCCACGACCTGCCCACCCCCACCACCCGGCCGCCGGCCGCCGCCGTGCTGCGCCTCCTGCGCGCCCGCGGCTCCACCAGGAGGCCGGCCTCCCGGCCGCTCACCGACGCCGAGTTCCGGCGGCTCCTGGCCGCACTGCCCCCCCCGACGTCCGGCCCGAGGCCGCCGCACGGCGGCGCGACCGGCTCACCCTCGCCCGCGCCACAGGCCTGGGCCCCGACCCGCTCCTGGCCCTGACCGTCGAGGCCGCTCGACAGGTCGACACGTCGACACCGCATGTCGACTCCGCGCCCCAACCGCTCCTGGTGCCCGCCTCCGCGCAACCGCCGGACTGCCCGGTGTGCGCCGTTCGTCCAGTGGCGCGAACTCCTCGACGTCGCCGACGAGCCCGGTGCGCACCCGTCGGCAAACGGCTTCGTCGACTTGTCACCCGTGCGCGTGGCCGCCGACGAGCACCTGCGCGCCCGCGTGACGGCCCCCACCGAGGAACTCGACCAAGGCGCCGTCAACGACCTGGTGCACGCCTACGCCGACCGGGCCGGCATCGACACCACCGGGCTGTCCGCGTTCTCCCTGCGCCGCAACGAGCGCGCTCACCCCTGACCCGCAGACCTCCCGGCCCGCCGCGCATCGCTCTGGGCCAGGTCCCACTCATGGGCCTTGACCACCGTCTCCACGCTCACCTGGAATACCTTGGCCAGCTCCACGGCGTCGCTGTGGCGCAGCCGCCGCACCCGGCCCGACTCCAGGGCCTGATAGGCCCCGACCGTCAGGTCAGGGGTGCGAAGCGCGGCGACGACGCCCTGCTGCGACAGCCCCCGCGCGGCCCGCAGCGTGGCCAGCCCGCCCTCCTCCAGGAAGTCGCGCGGGTCCGCATCGAGCGCGCCGGCCACCAGGACGAGGTTCTCCGGCGTCGGCGCCGCGCTCCCGTCCTCATAACGCAGCACCATCGCGTGGTTCAGTCCGGTGCGCCGCGCCAGTTCCGACACCGACAACCCGGCCCCCTCCCGTGCGGCCCGCAGCACCCGAGGCCGGAAACCCGGCACACCCCGCCTCGCCATCGCAGCACTCCTCATCCCGCCCGACTCGCTGTCCACCCTGCCCCAGCCGGAGGCCGGAACAGTACGTCGGCACAGGGACGACACGCACCGCTGATTGTGTTTATAGATGAATAGAATATCTATAGTAAGAACAGTGGCAGAGGTGGCCGCCTCAGGCCCAAGACGGTCCCGGTGGACTCTTCGTCAGGAGACCCGCGGATGAGCAAGCGACCCACGGCTCCAGGCCCAAGCCCTCGGTCGTCGAAAGCGCCACCGACGGCTACCGGGCGATCTGTGGCGAGAACTGGGAGCGGATCGCGCCCGCCATGGTCGACGCCCTGGAACCGCACCTGCGCACCCGCACCGGCTCGGGCCGCGAACAAGCCCGCGCCACCGCACGCCGCGCGGTGATCGCGACCGGCCTCATCCCCATCGGCGGGGACATCGGCGTCGGCCACGCCACCGAGGTGGTCAGCGCCGTCCTGGCCGCGTTGGCCCAGGAGCGGCGGTTGAACGACCGCGCACTGGCCCACCTGCGCTCACACCCCGCCTCCTGAGGCCGGAACACCCCGCCACCGATCGGACCGGCCGGACCGGAGCCGTCCGTGTCTCCGTCATCCCGGCAACCCACGAGCGAGAAGGAAGCTCTCCATGATCACGTCTGTGCACCGTCCACGGACCGGTTCCGAACCGCAGCGGACCATCGCGGACCGGGGGCGGCCCGTGCCCGCGACCGCGGCCCAGGCCATGCACCGGCTCCAGCGGCTGCTCACCGGCGCCGGCCTGGATCGCATGCTCCTCGGACACGAGCGCGGGGTCTCCGTGCTCTCCGTCCCCTCCGATCTCACCGTCTGGTGCGTCAACGGCCGCATCACCTGGCGGCACGGCACCGACCGCCACGTCACCGTCGAGATCCACCCCGCCACCGATCCCGAAGGCGCCGCCCACCACCTGCTCGCCCTTCTCAGGGGCACCCGGCACAGCGACGAGCAGGAGGAGTCCCCGACCGAGGGCGGCCCGGCGCCGTCCGCCGCAGAAGTATCGGTGCAGGGGAGGGACACGGGACCGCTGAAGGGCGGTACAACGGTGCCCGTCGGCGCCGCCGCGGACCGCTCGCGTCGGCCCGTCACGAGTCGGCTCATCGGCCCGCTTCCTCACCCGCGAAGACAGCACACCGATCGCGGCTCGACGAGCCGGCAGGGGAGCCAACGTCATGCAGTCCGACCCGCCCGACCACGACGACCACGCCCCGTCACCGCCGCACGACCACCCCGGGCGGCGTGACCGTCCCGACAGCGGCCCGCTGCCTCGGCAGAGGGGCAGTCGGTGAGGCCGCTGACCATCGTCGAGCTCTACGCCCTGCCCGCGGCCGTGGACTTGATGACGGCCGCGCAGGCCCTGAACATGGGACGCACCATGGCCTACGAGCTCGCCAGGCGCGGAGAGTTCCCCTGCGCGGTCATCCGCTACGGCGACACCTACCGCGTCCCGACGGCGGAGATCCTGCGGCTGCTGAACGTTCCCATCCCGAACAGAGAATCACCGACAGTAACGGAATCCGGACAATGATCCACGCTCGAAATCCAGTGCCACCGGTCCGCCCGGTGCCGTCCACGGACGGTCCCGTCCGTGCCCTGACGGACACGACCGTCCCGTCCGCACGGACGAATGACGGGCAAACGATCAAGAGCCCGGCTCTCGTGATCGAGAACCAGGCTCTGAGCTGGGAAAATGTGTGGGCGTACCAGGACTTGAACCTGGGGCCTCATCCTTATCAGGGATGCGCTCTAACCGACTGAGCTATACGCCCTGCGTTCCGCAGGAACTCTACCGCATGTGGGGGACCGGGGTGAAACCCGTTGCCCTGGGCGGTGGTGGAGGGGTGCGGGGTCCGCGTTCCTCTCCACCTCTGATTTTAGCGTGTTCGGAAGGGTGCTCGGGCCCCGCGCCGGTGGGGTGCGGGGCCCGAGGCGGGCGTCGGGCGAGCGGGTCCTACTCGGACTCGCTCAGGGTGACGTCGATGCCGCCCACGAGGTCGGCGGCGAGGTTGTAGAGCATCGCGCCGACGGTGGACAGGGCGGTGATCAGGATGATGTTCAGCGCCCCGATGAGGCCCGTGTAGCCGAGGACCCGGGCGGGGGAGAACCAGTTCTCCGGGTCGAGGGAGAGATCGTCGCCCTCACCGCCGTCGGTGAGGGAGGCGATGAGGTCGGTCACCGCGTCGAAGACGCCCAGGGTCGACAGGATCGTGTAGGTCACGGCGACCGCGACGAACAGGATGATGAAGCAGACCAGCGAGATGACGAAGCTGAACTTCATCACCGACCAGGGCTCGACCCTGCTCAGGGTCAGGTGCGCCTTGCGAGCGGACTTCGCGGTCTTCGGAACGGAACCGGACCGCTCCTCCGGTGCTGCCATGATCACGCCACCCTGTTCGGCACTCACGGCCGTCGACGACTCGGCTTCCTCCCGGTCCTCGACGGCCGCCGGAGCCGAGGGAACGGAAGCCTCGTGTTCTTCTTCCTTGCTGCTCTTGTCGGTGTCCACCTCGGCCGACTCCTGGGCAGCGGACTCCCGTTGCGCGTTGTCAGACATAGCCACGTTACCGCTGGACTTTCCATGTGACGGTTGGGACCCGGGAGAGGGGGAGACGAGCCGAACTCCGCGGGATGGATATCAGGTTCTGCTTGCAGACAACCCTATTGGTCTTCACGACCGATTGCCCGGCGCTACTCGGCGCCGGTCGCCTCCACGGACCCGCCGCCCTCGGGGGTTCCGCCCTCGGCCGCCTCGGCCGCCTCCACGGCCTCCTCGACCTCCTCCTCGGCCTCGGCGTTGCGCGCGAGGGCCACGACGTGGTTGCCCTTGCTGAGGTTCATCAGGCGGACGCCCATCGTGGACCGGCCCGACTGCTTGATCTCCGAGCAGTGAGTCCGGATGACCCCGCCGGCCGAGGTGATCGCGAAGACCTCGTCCTCCTCGGGCTGCACCATCAGCGCCCCGACGAGCCTGCCGCGCGCCTCGACGACCTTGGCGGTGAGCACGCCCTTGCCGCCGCGCTTCTGCTGCGGGTACTGGTCGGCCGGCGTGCGCTTGGCGTAGCCGCCCTCGGTGGCCACGAACACGTCGGTGGCGCCCTCGCCGTCCCGGATGACGTCCATGCTCAGCAGGTAGTCGCCCTCCAGGAACCGCATGCCGATGACGCCGCTGGTGGCGCGGCCCATCGGCCGCAGCGACTCGTCGGAGGCCGGGAACCGGATCGCCTGGGCGTTGCTGCTGATGAGCAGCAGGTCGTCGGTCGGGAAGACCAGCCGCACCGCGATGAGCTCGTCGTCCTCGCGCAGGTTGATGGCGATGATGCCGGCGGCGCGCGCGGAGTCGAACTCCTCCAGGCGGGACTTCTTCACCAGGCCCTCGCGGGTGGCCAGGACCAGATACGGCGCGGCTTCGTAGTCGCGCAGCGCCATGACCTGCGCGATCTCCTCGTCCGGCTGGAACGGCAGCAGGTTCGCGACGTGCTGGCCGCGCGCGTCGCGGGCGGCCTCAGGGAGCTCGTAGGCCTTCGTGCGGTACACCCGGCCCTTGTTCGTGAAGAACAGGATCCAGTTGTGGGTGGTCGTCACGAAGAAGTGCTGGACGATGTCGTCCTGCTTGAGCTGGGCGCCCCGCACGCCCTTGCCGCCGCGCTTCTGCGCCCGGTAGTTGTCGATCCGGGTGCGCTTGGCGTAGCCGCCGCGGGAGATCGTGACGACGATGTCCTCCTCGGCGATGAAGTCCTCCATGCGCATGTCACCCTCGGACGGGATGATCTGCGTGCGGCGCTCGTTGCCGAACTTCTGCACGATCTCGGTGAGCTCGTCGCGGACGATGCTGCGCTGGCGCTCAGGCGAGGCGAGGATGTCGTTGTAGTCGGCGATCTGCGCCATGAGCTCGTCGTACTCGTCGGTGAGCGCCCGCGCCTCCAGCGCGGCGAGCTTGCGGAGCTGCATGTCGAGGATCGCGCGGGCCTGGATGTCGTCGATCTCCAGCAGGCCCATCAGGCCGGTCTTGGCCTCGTCGGCGGAGGCGCTGGCCCGGATCAGCGCGATGACCTCGTCGATGCGGTCGATCGCCTTGAGCAGCGCGCGCAGGATGTGGGCGCGCTCCTCGGCCTTGCGCAGCATGTAGCGGGTGCGCCGGACGATGACCTCGATCTGGTGGGCCACCCAGGTGCGCACGAACTGGTCGAGGCGCAGCGTGCGCGGCACCCCGTCGACCAGGGCGAGCATGTTGGCGCCGAAGGTCTCCTGCAGCTGCGTGTGCTTGTACAGGTTGTTCAGCACGATCTTGGCCACGGCGTCGCGCTTGAGCACGATGACCAGGCGCTGGCCGGTGCGGCCGCTGGTCTCGTCCTTGACGTCGGCGATGCCGGTGACCTTGCCGTCCTTGACGAGCTCGGCGATCTTCAGCGCGAGGTTGTCCGGGTTGACCTGGTAGGGCAGCTCGGTGACGACGAGGCACTGCCGGCCCCGGCGGTCCTCCTCGACCTCGACGACGGCGCGCATGGTGATGGAGCCGCGGCCGGTGCGGTAGGCGTCCTCGATGCCGCGTTTGCCGACGACGAGGCCGTTGGTCGGGAAGTCCGGGCCCTTGATGCGCCCGATCAGCGCGTCGAGCAGGTCCTCGTCGGATACCTCGGGGTGGTCTAGGTACCAGTTGACGCCGTCGGCCACCTCCCGCAGGTTGTGCGGCGGGATGTTGGTGGCCATGCCGACCGCGATGCCGTTGGAGCCGTTGACCAGCAGGTTGGGGAACCTGGACGGCAGCACGTCGGGCTCGGCGGTCTTGCCGTCGTAGTTGGGCGAGAAGTCGACGGTCTCCTTGTCGATGTCCCGCACCATCTCCATGGCGAGGTTCTCGAGCTTGCACTCGGTGTAGCGCATGGCCGCGGCGGGGTCGTTGCCCGGCGAGCCGAAGTTGCCGTTGCCGTCGATCAGCGGCATCCGCATGGACCACCGCTGCGCGAGCCGGACCAGGGCGTCGTAGATCGCGGAGTCGCCGTGGGGGTGGTAGTTGCCCATGACGTCGCCGACGACGCGCGCGCATTTGAAGTAGCCGCGGTCGGGCCGGTAGCCGCCGTCGTACATCGCGTAGAGGATCCGGCGGTGCACCGGCTTCAGGCCGTCGCGGACATCGGGCAGGGCCCGGCCGACGATCACCGACATCGCGTAGTCGAGGTAGCTGCGCTGCATCTCGACCTGGATGTCGACGGGTTCGACCCGATGGAGGCTTTCGGTTTCCTCGGGAGCTCCGGGGGTGTTCGCATCCGTCACTGGATGTCGATCCTTTTCTGCTGAGTCGTTCGCTGCCGTGGAGGGAGCCGGCCGGCTAGATGTCCAGGAAGCGAACGTCGCGGGCATTGCGCTGGATGAAGCTGCGTCGCGATTCGACGTCCTCGCCCATCAGCACGCTGAACATCTCGTCGGCCTGCGCGGCGTCGTCCAGCGTCACCTGGAGCAGCATCCTGCGCTCGGGGTCCATGGTGGTGTCCCACAGCTCGTTGGCGTTCATCTCGCCGAGGCCCTTGAACCGCTGCACGAGGTCGCGCGGGCGGGGGTCCCTCTTGCCGGCCGCGATCCCGGCGGCGATGACCTCGTCGCGCTCGCGGTCGGAGAAGACGTAGTCGGCGTCGTTGCCCCGCTGGTCCCACTTGATCTTGTACAGCGGGGGCTGCGCGAGGTAGACGTGGCCCGCCTCGATCAGCGGCTTCATGAACCGGAAGAGCAGGGTGAGCAGCAGCGTCCGGATGTGCTGGCCGTCGACGTCGGCGTCGGCCATCAGGATGATCTTGTGGTACCGCAGCTTCTCGAGGTCGAAGTCGTCGTGCACCCCGGTGCCCAGGGCGGTGATGATCGCCTGGACCTCGTTGTTCTTCAGGATGCGGTCGATGCGCGACTTCTCGACGTTGAGGATCTTGCCGCGGATGGGCAGGATCGCCTGGTAGTGGGGGTCGCGGCCGCCCTTGGCCGAACCGCCGGCCGAGTCGCCCTCGACGATGTAGACCTCGCACTTCTCCGGCTCGGTCGACTGGCAGTCCGACAGCTTGCCGGGCAGGGAGGTCGACTCCAGCAGCGTCTTGCGCCGGGTGAGGTCCCTGGCCTGGCGGGCGGCGATGCGGGCCCGCGCGGCCTGGCTGGCCTTGGTGACGATGTCCTTGGCCTCGCCGGGGTTGCGGTCGAACCAGTCGCGCAGGTGCTCGTGGCAGACCCGCTGCACGAACGACTTGGCCTCGGTGTTGCCCAGCTTGGTCTTGGTCTGCCCCTCGAACTGGGGGTCGGCCAGCTTCACCGAGATGATGGCGGTGAGACCCTCGCGGACGTCGTCGCCGGTGAGGTTGTCGTCCTTCTCCCGCAGCAGCTTCTGGTCGCGGGCGTAGCGGTTGACGATGGAGGTGAGCGCCGAGCGGAAGCCCTCCTCGTGGGTGCCGCCCTCGGCCGTGTTGATCGTGTTGGCGAAGGTGTGCACCGAGGAGGTGTAGGACTGGTTCCACTGCATGGCGATCTCCGCGGAGATCCCCTCGCCCTCCTCCTCGAAGTCGATCACGGAGGCGTGCGAGGCCTCCTTGCTGGCGTTGATGTGGCGGACGAAGTCGGAGAGGCCGCCCTCGTAGTGGTAGGTGTGCACGACGGGGGAGTCGTCGACGAACTCCGGGCGCTCGTCGCGGATGGTGATGGACAGCCCCTTGTTCAGGAACGCCATCTCCTGCAGCCGCCGCGACAGCGTCTCGAAGCTGTAGGCGGTGGTCTCGAAGATCGAGCCGTCGGCCCAGAACGTGAGCTGGGTGCCGGTCTCCTCGGTGGCCTCGCCCTTCTCCAGGCCGGTCACCGGGCGGGTCGTCTCGTAGCGCTGCCGCCAGATGTGGCCGTCGCGCCGGACCTCCACCTCCAGCCGGCTGGCCAGCGCGTTGACGACGGAGACGCCGACGCCGTGCAGACCGCCGGAGACCGCGTAGGACTTGCCGTCGAACTTGCCGCCCGCGTGCAGGGTCGTCAGGACGACCTCGACGGCGGGTCGCCTCTCCACGGGGTGGAGGTCGACCGGGATGCCGCGGCCGTTGTCGGCGACGCGGACGCCGCCGTCGGCGAGCAGGGTGACCTCGATGGCGCTGGCGTAGCCCGCGAGTGCCTCGTCAACGGCGTTGTCCACCACTTCGTAGACCAAGTGGTGCAGACCCCGCTCACCGGTGGACCCGATGTACATGCCGGGGCGTTTACGTACCGCCTCGAGCCCCTCAAGAACCGTGATTGATCGAGCGTCGTAGGCCAAGTGTGAACACCCTCCTGCTGGGGACGCCTGCCGACCTCAGGACAGCGGGTGAGCGACGCGGTGGCCCCGGGTGAAATCGCTGCTGCGCAGCCGCCCCCGCCGGGTACCGCCGCTTCCCCGATTCCCTGCCCCGCTCTTGTGCGGGTCTCGTCGGTGGAAGCGTCCGAAGAACCGTGTCCATGATACCGCGCACAGCGTCAGAAAGTGTCATTCGCGGCTCTGTGCTGCCTCACAACGGACGAACAGAGAGGGAGACGACTCCCCACACGCGCCCCGCCCTGCCATCGACTTCCCGCGCCATTCAGTGCGCGTTCGGGGGATGGGACTCGTGGGGCCGCCGTTGCCGCTGCGTAACCGGGCGGCTTCCGTCCGGTCACGTCCGGCCGGACCGGGTCAGCGCACCCTCCACTGGCCGGCGGCGCCCCGGCCCCGGCCCGGCCCGCGGACCTTGATGGAGCGGACGCTGCCCTGGCCGAGTTCCTCGTTGAGGCGGCGCAGCAACTGGGGCGTCAGCGCGCGGACCTGCGTGGCCCAGGTGGGGGAGTCCACGCTCACCACCAGTTCGCCCTCCTCGAAGGTCTCGGGGCGCACGTGCTCGGCCAGCCGGTCGCCCACGATCTGGGCCCAGCGCCCGAAGACCCCGCCGATCGCCACCTGCTCCTGCCAGCCGTTCTCGATCAGCCACGCGCGCACGGCGTCGCCGAAGAGCTGCGGTTCGCTGCGCGAGCGCACCGGGCCGCGGCGCACCCGGCGCGGAGTGGAATCGGGGGCCGCCCCGCGGTCCTTGGCCGCGGCGCGCGCCTGGGCCAGCGCCTGGCGGGCCAGTTCGATCCCGCTGGGCGCGGAGCGGTCGCCGCCCTGATCGCCACCGCCGCCGGCCGGGGTGCCGGGGGGCGGGGTCGGGGGGTCGGCGTCGCTACTCACGGCGCACGGCCCCCTCCTGCACCCGGAACCGGGCGCCGGAGAGCTCCTCGGGGATGTCACCGGGCACGGCGGCGCTCACGAGGACCTGCTCGGCGGTGCGCACGTGCTCGGCCAGCCGGCGCCGCCGCTCGGAGTCGAGTTCGGCGAAGACGTCGTCGAGGATCAGCACGGGGTCGTCGCCGTCGGCGCGCAGCAGCTCGAACCCGGCGAGCCGCAGCGACAGCGCGTAGGACCAGGACTCGCCCTGGCTGGCGTAGCCCTTGGCCGGCATGTCGTCCAGGCGCAACTGGAGGTCGTCCCGGTGCGGGCCGACCAGGCTGACGCCGCGCTGCAGCTCCTGGGTCCGGGCCTCGGCCAGTGCGCGGCGCAGGGTGTCCACAAGCTGGGGACGGTCCATCGGCAGGGGGACGTCGTCGTCGGCCGCCGAGCCGCGGTAGTGCAGGGTCGGCGGCCCGCCGGACGTGGTGAGCTCGCTGTAGGCCTTGGCGACCAGCGGCTGGAGCTCGGCCACCAGCGCCAGGCGCGCGGCCAGGAGTTCGGCGCCGGCGCGGGCCAGGTGGTCGTCCCAGACGTCGAGGGTGGACAGGTCGGGCTCGGCGCGCTGCTTGAAGTACCGGGCCGACGCCGACTTCAGCAGGGCGTTGCGCTGCTTGAGGACGCGCTCGTAGTCGGATCGGACACCGGCGTACCGGGGCGTCCGGGCGACCAGGAGCTCGTCGAGGAAGCGGCGGCGCTCACCGGGGTCGCCCTTGACCAGGGCGAGGTCCTCGGGCGCGAACAGCACGGTGCGCAGGACGCCGAGCACGTCGCGGGGGCGGGTGGCGGGGGAGCGGTTCAACCGCGCCCGGTTGGACCGGCCGGGGTTGATCTCCAGCTCGACGATGGCGCGGCGCTCGTCCTTGACGACCGCGGCCCGCACGACCGCCCGCTCGGCCCCCTTGCGCACGAGGGGCGCGTCGGTGGCGACGCGGTGGCTGCCGAGGGTGGCCACGTAGCCGATGGCCTCGACCAGGTTGGTCTTGCCCTCGCCGTTGGGGCCGACGAACGCGCTGATCCCCGGCTTCAGTTCCAGGTGGACCGACTCGTAGGACCGGTAGTCGGCCAGTTCGAGATGTGATACGTGCACTGGCCCTCCTCGCGGTCGGTTTCACGTGAAACAGCGGTCGCCGTACATGTGGGAGGGGTGCGCTCAGCGGCCGGAGGGACCGGCGGGTCGGGCGCACTCCCTCCACAGGGATACCAGCGACCTACGACGAATCAGCTCCGCAGGGTCTGCGACGGGTCGTCGACGGTGCGGGTGACGGCGTGCCCGCCGAACTGGTTGCGCAGCGCCGCGATGACCTTCATCGCCGGGCTGTCCTCCTGCCGCGAGGCGAACCGCGCGAACAGCGCGGCCGTGATGGCCGGCGCCGGGACCGCGTGGTCGACCGCGGCCTGGACGGTCCAGCGGCCCTCGCCGGAGTCCTGGGCGTAGCCGCGGAGCTGCTCCAGCTCCGGGTCCTCCTCGAGCGCGTTGGCCAGCAGGTCGAGCAGCCAGGAGCGGACGACCGTGCCCTCGCGCCAGCTTTCGAAGGTGCCGGGGACGTCGTCGACGATGTCGGCGGCCGCCATGAGCTCGTAGCCCTCGGCGAACGCCTGCATCATGCCGTACTCGATGCCGTTGTGGACCATCTTGACGAAGTGCCCGGCACCGACGCCGCCGGCGTGCACGTAGCCGCCGCCGGTGTCGGGGGTCAGCGCCTCGAAGACCGGCTTGGCTCGGGCGACGTCGTCGGCGTCCCCGCCGACCATGATCCCGTAGCCGTTCTCCCGCCCCCAGACGCCGCCGCTCACTCCGGCGTCGACGTAGTGGACGCCCTTGTCCATGAGCTCGTCGGCGCGGCGGCGGTCGTCCACGTAGTGGGAGTTGCCGCCCTCGATGATGAGGTCGCCGGGCGCGAGGAGGCCCGCGAGTTCCTCGATGGTGGCCGCGGTGGGCGCGCCGGCCGGCACCATCAGCCAGACCACGCGGGGCGCCTCCAGCCGCTGCACCAGCTCGGCGATGCTGTCGACGTCGCGCACGTCCGGGTTGAAGTCGAAGCCGACGACGTCGTGGCCCTTGTCGCGCAGCCGCGCCGCCATGTTGCCGCCCATTTTGCCCAGGCCGATGAGACCCAGTTGCATGCTCTCGTTCCCCCTATGTGCGACCGGTCTGTGGATATGTGGATGAGCCCGCGGGTCAGCTCGACAGCCGGACCGGCATGATCAGGTACCGGTAGTCGGAGGCCGCTCCGTCCTCGGCCGGCTTGCCGGTGATGATGGCCGGCTTGGTCGATGTCGTGAACTGCAGGCGGGCGATGTCGGAGTCGATCGCGTTCAGGCCGTCGACGAGGAAGGCCGAGTTGAACGCGATCTGGATGTCGTCGCCCTCCATGGTGGCATCGAGGACCTCCACGGCCTGCGCCTCGTCGCCGGTACCGGCCTCCAGCACGAGCTTGCCGTCGCCGAAGGCCAGGCGGAGCGGGGTGTTGCGCTCGGCGACCAGCGACACGCGCTTGACCGCCTCGATGAACTCCGACTTCTGCACCTCGGCCACGGAGTTGAACGAGTCGGGCAGCAGCGCGCGGTACTTGGGGAAGTCTCCGTCCAGCAGCCGGGAGGTGGTGCGGCGGCCGCCGCCCTCGAAACCGATCATGCCCTCGCCGCTCTCGGCCGCCGACAGCGCGATGGAGACCTCGGCGCCGCCGGTGAGCGACTTCGCGGTGTCGGCGAGCGTCTTGGCCGGCACCAGGGCGACCGCGGACAGGTCGGGGTTCTCCGGCTTCCAGGTCAGCTCGCGCACGGCCAGGCGGTAGCGGTCGGTGGAGGCGAGCGTGACGGTGTCGCCCTCGATCTCGACCCGCACGCCCGTGAGCATCGGCAGGGTGTCGTCCCGGCCAGCGGCGACGGCCACCTGGCTCACGGCGGCCGCGAAGACGTCGCTGCCGATGGAGCCGGTGAGCCCCGGCATCTCCGGCAGGGTCGGGTAGTCCTCCACAGGCAGGGTGAGGAGTGTGAACTTCGCGCTGCCGCAGGAGACGACGACCTTGGCGCCGTCGGTGCTGATCTCCACCGTCTGTGGAGGAAGGTTGCGGGTGATCTCGGCGAGGAGGCGGCCGGAGACCAGCGTGGTGCCGGGCTCCTCCACGTCGATGTCCACCGACACCTGGGCGGAGACCTCGTAGTCGAAGCTGGACAGCTTGAGCCGCTGGCTCCCGTCGTGCTCACCGGCGTCCAGCAGCATCCCGGCCAGGACCGGAACCGACGGCCGGGCCGGCAGCGTACGAGCGGTCCAGGCAACGGCGTCGGCGAGCACGTCGCGTTCGACCCGGAACTTCACCATCCGACTCACTTTCCTCGAAAACCACGGGCCCCTGAGCGGTGCGCGCGGCGAGGCGCGTGGCCGCCGCGCACCCGGCGACCGGCGCCCGACCTGCGGGCACCGACTCGCCCGGGGGGCGGTGCGGCGCGGTCGTGCCACCGGACGCTTCAGGGGACGGGTTCACACGGTACCCGGATTCGAGCCGCGACGCTGCCCACCACACCCTTTTGGCTCCGACCGCCTCCGACCGGGATCGGATCGGCGGGCCGCGCCGGACCGGGTGCGCGGGCCCGTCCTCACCTCGTCGGTGCGATCGGTCTCACCCCGGCCGCGGGGGCGGTGCGGGTCGGGAGCGGACTTGTCCACAGAATCGGGCCGAACCTGTTTTCCAAGCCAATCGAGTTCTTAAGGAGGCGTAGTAGTAGTAGGGGCTGTGGACAGTGTGGATAAGCACTGTTTCAGCAGCTCGGCCCGTGAATTTTTATCCACTGGGGCTGTGGGCGGCGCTTGGGGAAAACCCCGGCGGCTGTGGACCCCCGAATCTCCTCCACAGTCCGTCCACCGGTTTTCCACGTGTCGTCCACGAGTTATCCACGGTTTCCCCACAGAGTCCGCGCCCCCGCCCCTCGGCCGCGATCCCGTAACCCACAGGGCTCCCACAGGTTACCCACAGCCGAAACGGGGTTATCCGCAGGGTTATCCACAGGTTTTCCCCTACTTTGTCCTTACTCCGTCCATGCTCGGTCCATAAGAGGGCTTGACCCGCGCTTGACGGATGTCCGTTCCGCGGTGGTTCTTCCCCATGGGCGGATCAACCGCGCGACTGCTGCTTGATCCGGTTGGTGAGTTCGGTGACCTGGTTGTAGATCGAGCGCCGCTCCGCCATGAGGGAGCGGATCTTGCGGTCGGCGTGCATCACCGTGGTGTGGTCGCGGCCGCCGAACTGCTGGCCGATCTTGGGCAGGGACAGGTCGGTGAGCTCCCTGCACAGGTACATCGCGATCTGGCGGGCGGTGACCAGGACCCGCGAGCGCGAGGTTCCGCACAGGTCCTCGGTGGTCAGCCCGAAGTAGGAGGCGGTCTGGGCCATGATCGCCGAGGCGGTGATCTCCGGGCCCTCGTCGTCGGGGATCAGGTCCTTCAGCACGATCCCGGTGAGGTGGAGGTCGACCGACTGCCGGTTCAGGCTGGCGAACGCGGTGACCCGGATGAGGGCGCCCTCCAGCTCGCGGATGTTGGTGGAGATCTTGCTGGCGATGAACTCCAGCACCTCCGGGGGCGCGGCCAGGCCCTCCTGCGCGGCCTTCTTGCGCAGGATCGCGATGCGGGTCTCCAGCTCGGGCGGCTGGACGTCGGTGATCAGGCCCCACTCGAAGCGGTTGCGCAGCCGGTCTTCCAGCGTGACCAGCTGCTTGGGCGGGCGGTCGCTGGAGATGACGATCTGCTTGTTGGAGTTGTGCAGCGTGTTGAAGGTGTGGAAGAACTCCTCCTGCGTCTGCTCCTTGTTCTCCAGGAACTGGATGTCGTCGACGAGGAGGACGTCGATGTCGCGGTAGCGGCGGCGGAAGCCGTCGGCCTTGCCGTCGCGGATCGAGTTGATGAACTCGTTGGTGAACTCCTCGGAGCTCACGTAGCGCACGCGGGCGCCGTCGTAGAGGCGCTGGGCGTAGTGGCCGATCGCGTGCAGCAGGTGGGTCTTGCCCAGCCCGGATCCGCCGTAGATGAAGAGCGGGTTGTAGGCCTTGGCCGGGGCCTCGGCGACGGCGACGGCCGCAGCGTGCGCGAACCGGTTGCTCGACCCGATCACGAACGTGTCGAAGGTGTACTTCGGGTTCAGCCGGGCGGGCTCGGCCGACGTGTGCGGCTGGTTGCCGTCGGAGGTGTCGGGGGCGCTGGGCAGCGGGGCCGGCGGCACCGGACCGAGGTCGTCACCGGGCGGCGCGGCGCCATCGGGAACCCGGCCCCCGTCCCCGCGCTGGACGGCGGACTGCTGCGGGTTCTCCCAGGCCGGGGTCTCCCAGCGGTTGGGCGCGTCCCACTGCGGGGACGCCTCCCAGCCGCGGTAGCGGGGATCGCCCCGGTCCTGCTGCTCGCGCTGTCGCTCCTGCTGCTCGCGTTGCCGGTCCTGCAGGTAGCGCTGGACATCGGGGGGCATGCCGCCGCCCGAGGGCCGGCCCGGACCCTCGTCCCAGGAGGCGAGCAGGTCCTCGCCCCCGCCGCGCGCCGGGCGGCCGCCGGATCCATAGCCCTGTGGATAACCCGGCCGGGGCTGCTCCCGGTGCGGCCCCGGACCCTCGGCGGCGCCGTCGGCGCGGTGCCCGGGGTGCTCGGCGCGGTGCCCCGGGTGCTCCCTGGAGTCGAAGGCGGGGTCGCCGGGCTGGCCGAAGTGGCCGTCGGGCAGCGCCTCGGAGGTGGCGGGCGAGGTCGGGACGTCCTCGGGCACGATCGGCTGCTGCTGCCAGGACCGGTCGTGCCGCCCCTCGTCGCGGTGGCCCCGCTGCTCGGCAGGGGCGTCCCACTGGGGGCCGGAGGGCAGATCGGGGTAGCGGCCGTAGTCGGCCCGCGGCCCGCCGGCCTCGTGGCCGGAGGGACCGGTGTCGGCGGGCAGCATCGGCTGGACGCCCGACCCCCCCGAGGAGCCGTAGGGGGAGTGCTGCATCGCACCGGGGGGCGGGGCCGGCTGGACGGCGGTGGGGTCGACGGTGACCGCGACCCTGATCTCGCGGCCGAGCTCGGCCGACAGGGCCTGGCTGATCGCCGGGCGCAGCCGCGTCTCCAGGATCTCCTTGGCGAACTCGTTCGGCGCGGCCAGCAGCGCCGTGTCCTCGATCAGGCCCAGGGGGCGGGTCTGGGGGAGCCAGGCGCGCTGCTGCGGGGGGAGGGCGCTGTTGTCCAGGGTGTCCAGCACGCTCGTCCACACCATTGCGAGGTTGACCTGTGCCTCAGACACGGTGACCTGCCATGGGTTCGCCCCCTTCTAGCGGTTTCCTGCCGGGTCCCCCGGGCGCCGGACCCGGTGCGCCGTCCCGCCGTGATCACGAGTGTTGTCCTGTGGGTAACCGGGGGTGTTTCTGTGGACACCGGTGTGTACGGCCTCGCGACTCCGTTCGGCGCCCGTGGCCCCGCGCATCGCCGCGTTTCCACAGCTTCCGCGCTTCATCCACATGTTGTGCACCGGTTTGTACACAGCCTTTCAGATCTCCGGCGACACAGCGTACTTATCCACAATCCCCAGTTGGAGAGCCATGCCGACAAGCCGGGGACCAGGGAAGGACCGGTTCGGGCAACCCTCCGGCGGGGTACTGTTCATCTCCGACGCTATCCACAGCTTAGGTGTCGTTGTGGGAAGCTCACAGTCTGTGGACAACAGGTTTTCCACAGGGGGTTGATCTTGCTTGGGTTCGGTGGGTGACCGGGATCGTCACCGCTGGTCCGGGGCTCGCGCGATTTGACCGCCGCCCGGCCGGCCCGTATCTTCTTTATGCTTGAGTCGCTATCTGTGTGTGCTCGGCAGCGTGCCTGAGACACGCACGTTGCCACGGCCTGCGCGGCCCGATCCGGCCAACAGAGGACGGCGACGTGAGCGGGCGATGTTCCGGCTGAACGTCCCCGCGACAGCAGCAGGAACAACCAGCCCCGCACAGGCGGGGATGATCCGTAGTACTTCTTAACGCCCCTGGAGCCCAGCAGTGAGCAAGCGTACGTACCAGCCGAACAACCGGCGTCGCGCGAAGACCCACGGTTTCCGGTTGCGCATGCGCACCCGTGCGGGACGCGCGATCATCGCGGCGCGCCGGCGCAAGGGGCGCGCGGCGCTGACCGTCAGCCAGTAGCCGCAAACGAGTCAATCGTCACAACGGACCGGTCTGCCCGCTCAGGCAGCCGGTCCGCTTGTTGTGTGAAGAGGCACCCGATCGAGATCTGACCACTGCGTTCGCGAGGCGAGGCGGGAGTTCCGGATCCCGGATCCGCTGTGCCGCCGGCGGCTTGCGCGCACCGCGGCAGCCGCCCCCTGTGCGAACCCGATCGCCGAACATCAGTGAGGACCGGCCGATGTTGTCCCCGTCCAACCGCATGCGGCGCAGCGCCGACTTCGGTCGCGCCATGCGCGGGGGCCGACGCGCCGGCCGGGAGGCGCTGACGGTGGTCTACCTGGAGCCCCCGCGCGTCGCAGGGGCGTCCCCCGCCGCGCGCACCGCCCCCCGCGTCGGCTTCATCGTCAGCAAGGCGGTCGGCGGGGCGGTCGTGCGCAAGCGGGTGCAGCGCCGCCTGCGGCACCTCATGCGGGAGCGGGTCGCCGACCTGCCTGCGGGTAGCCTGCTAGTAGTGCGGGCAAAGCCCTTGGCCGCGACTCAAGGACACGACACGCTGGCCGCGCAGCTCGACGGCGCTCTGGCCTCGGTCACGCGCCCCCGCAAGAATGCGACACGCCGTCGCCGGGGACGCGGCGAGGCCCCGTCCGAGACGCTGCCGGCCGGCGGGAGAAACGGTCGACCCCATGACGCATGACGGACCCAACCCCGTGGCGCGGACGCTGATCCTGCCCATTCGGGGTTATCAGCGTTTCATCAGTCCGCTGTTCCCCCCGGTCTGCCGGTTCTACCCGTCGTGCAGCGCCTACGCGGTGGAGGCGCTTCAGGTGCACGGGGCGCTGCGAGGGCTGTGGCTGGGCGCCCGCAGGATCGGCCGGTGCCATCCGTTCAACCCGGGCGGAATCGACCCGGTCCCGCCGCGCAGGGGCGAGCCGGCCCGAGAACCCAACGGCCCGGGACCCGGCACCGGTGGCGCCGCCGCCCCCGACCCATCGGGCCCGTAGAGGCCAACCCCGTCAAAGCTGGACTTTCAAGCAAAGGGAGTTAGCCGGTGCTGGACTGGCTGTACAACATCGTCGGCACGGTGCTGATCTGGATCCATTCCGGCCTGAGCACCTTCCTGGACCCGGACAGCGGGATGGCGTGGGGCCTCTCCATCGTCACCCTGACGGTCCTCATGCGGCTGCTGATGGTGCCGCTGTTCGTGAAGCAGATGCACACGCAGCGCAAGATGCAGGACATCCAGCCGCAGATGATGAAGCTGCGCGAGCGCTACAAGAACGACAAGCAGCGCCAGCAGCAGGAAATGATGAAGCTCTACCAGGAGAGCGGCACCAACCCCGTCATGGGCTGCCTCCCGCTGCTGCTGCAGATGCCGGTCTTCTTCGCGCTGTTCAGCGTGTTGCGCAGCGTCGCAGAGGGCAACGCGCAGTACGGCTTCACCGCCGAACTCGCCGACAGCGCCCGCAGCGCCCTGGTGTTCCACGCGCCGATCGCCGCGCAGTTCACGTCCTCGGCCACCGAGCTGGAGCAGTTCGGCGCCGACCCGATCATGGCGAAGATCGTCATCGCCATCGCCTGCGTGATCATGGGCGCCACGACGTTCTTGACGATGCGCCAGAGCATGAGGCGCAGCAGCGCGCAGATGGCGCAGATGCCCGAGAACCCCATGATGCAGTCGCAGAAGATCATGATGTACCTGGCGCCGGCCTTCGGCCTCTTCGGCCTGGGCATGCCGATCGGCGTCCTGATCTACTGGGTCAGCTCCAACGTCTGGACCATGGGCCAGCAGCACTTCCTCTACAAGAAGCACCCGGCGCCCGGTGAGGAGGGCGCCGCCGCTTCGGCCAACGGCGCGAGCGCCTCGGCGAACGGGTCCGGCAAGGGACTCTTCGGCAAGCGCAAGGAAGAAGAGGCCCCTGAGCCGGTCGAAGAGCCTAAGATCGAGCGTAGGCAGCCGAAGAAGCAGTCCCGTTCAAAGCGCAGCGGCGGCAATCCGCCGAATCGGCAGTAGGGTCCCGACTTTCCCGGGGGAATTCCGGGCACGGGTGCGCAGGTGTGCGCCTCCGATGCGCATGACCGGCAGGATCGCGACATAAGGAGACACCCCGCTGTGAGCAACAGCAACACCGACAGCGTGGAAGAGAGCAACGCCGCCGTCGCCGTGGCGGACGCGCCGGAACCGGGCGATTCGGCCGAGGACGGCGTCGACGTCGAGGAACTGGAGCACGAGGGCGACATCGCGGCCGACTACATCGAGGGCCTGCTCGACATCGCCGACTTCGACGGCGACATCGACATGGACGTCGAGGGCGACCGCGCGATGGTCTCCGTTGTGGGGGCCACGCTCGACGAACTCATCGGCGACAAGGGCGAGGTCCTGGAGGCTCTGCAGGAGCTGACCCGGCTCGCGGTGCACCGCACGACCGGCAGCCGCAGCCGGCTCATGCTCGACATCGGCGGTTTCCGCGAGGGGCGGCGCAAGACCCTGACCCGGATCGGCGCCGAGGCCGCCGCGGAGGTCAAGAAGACCGGCGAGGTCAAGCCGCTCACGCCGATGACCCCGTTCGAGCGCAAGGTGGTCCACGACGCGATCGCCGCGGCCGGCCTGCGCAGCGAGTCCGAGGGCGAGGAGCCGCACCGCTACGTGGTCGTCCACCCGGCCGACTAGAGAAGCCGCGCCGCTTCGGTGTTTCACGTGAAACACGGGCCATCCGGGCGGTGACATGAAACGACGGGCGCCCCTCACGCATAGGATCGTGAGGGGCGCCCGTCGTTTTGTCGATGACGTGACATGTGGATGAAAAGGCCAAGGTGGTAGCTGATGACCCCTTCTCGAGACTTCGCCTCGCGAGCTCTCGGGCCGGTCGAGCAGTACCGGGGGGAAGCGCAGGCCGACCCGCAGTCCGCGCCGGAGCGCTCCGCCGGGAACGCGGTCCCTCCGGACCGCGCGCACGAACTGTTCGGTGCGTCCATGCCCGTGATGCGCCGGTACGCGGACCTGCTGGCCGACGCCGGCGTGCAGCGCGGGCTCATCGGTCCGCGGGAGGTCCCGCGGCTGTGGGAGCGCCACCTGATGAACTGCGCCGTGGTGGAGGAGCTCATTCCCCGGGGCGCCGAGGTCGTCGACGTCGGATCGGGCGCCGGCCTTCCCGGCGTGGTCCTCGGCATCCTGCGGCCGGACCTCTCGGTTACGCTGCTGGAGCCGCTGCTGCGCCGGACGGTGTTCCTGCAGGAGTGCGTCGAGCTGCTCGAACTGGAGAACGTGGCCGTGCGCCGGGGCCGGGCGGAGGAGATGAAGAAGGAGCTGCGGGCGGACTTCGTGACCGCCCGCGCCGTCGCTCCGCTCACACGCCTGGCGGGGTGGGCGCTGCCGCTGCTGCGCCCGAAGGGCAGCCTGCTCGCCATGAAGGGGGAGCAGGCGGAGAGTGAACTCGAGGCCGCGCGCGCGGATTTGTCCAAGCAGCGCCCTTGCGTCGCAGATGTGATTCGGGTCGGGCGCGGTAAGGTCGATCCCGCCACCACGGTCGTTCGCGTCACGGTCACATCCGAGAGCGGCCGGTCAACCACGTCCAGGTCCCAGCGCGCACCGGGCGGTAGGAAGAAACGCGGACGGAAGAGGTGAACTCATTCGTGCCCCAGAACCAGTCCGATGGTGCTCATGTTTCACGTGAAACCGGATCGGCCCCAGGCGCGGAATTCGTGCTGAACAACGGCTACGACTCCTATGTTTCACGTGAAACACCGCACTGGGAGGGCGGCCCGTCGCTCTCCGCCGAGGCTCCGGAGGCCGCAGTGGTCGCCGCCGGGGCGCCCCCCGGCGGCTTCGACGTCGAGATGGACACGCCGATCGCTCGCGCCGCCCGCACGGCGATGTCGGTGCGCGGCCGCGGCGACGACCTGTGGCCGCGCCCCGATCGCTGCCGCGTCATCAGCGTCGCCAACCAGAAGGGCGGGGTCGGCAAGACGACCACCACGGTGAACCTCGCCGCGTCGCTTGCGATGCACGGCAACCGCGTACTGGTCGTGGACCTCGACCCGCAGGGCAACGCCTCCACGGCGCTGGGCATGGAGCGCACGCAGGAGTCGCGTTCGATCTACCACTGCCTGGTCGAGGACGAGGAGATCCGCGAGCTGGCGCGCCCGGTGGAGGATGTGCCCAACCTGTGGTGCGTTCCCGCGACCATCGACCTCGCCGGCGCCGAGATCGAACTCGTCTCCCTGGTGGCGCGCGAGGCCAGGCTGAAGCGGGCGTTCGCGGCCTACGACAGCAGCGAGCTGGACTACATCCTGATCGACTGCCCGCCGTCGCTGGGGCTGCTGACCGTCAACGCGATGGTCGCGTGCGAGGAGGTGCTGATCCCGATCCAGTGCGAGTACTACGCGCTGGAGGGGCTCGGTCAACTGCTGCGCAACGTCGAGCTGGTGAAGTCGCACCTCAATCCCGCGCTCACCATCTCCACGATCCTGCTCACCATGTACGACGGCCGCACCCGCCTGGCCTCGCAGGTCGCCGACGAGGTGCGGGGCCACTTCGGTGAACTCGTGCTGCAGTCGCTGGTCCCGCGCAGCGTCCGCGTCTCCGAGGCGCCGAGCTACGGCCAGTCGGTCATGACCTACGACCCCGGATCCACCGGAGCGGTCGCCTACATGGAGGCGGCCAGGGAGATCGCCTTCCGCGCGAAGACGGCCGCCTGAAGTCAATGATGAGTTGTGAAGGGAGTCGGCGGTGAGCCAGCAGCGGCGCGGCCTGGGCAAGGGACTGGGCGCGCTCATCCCGCAGGGGCCGGTGGGCGACGGCGTGAACGGGGCGAGCGCGCCGGTCGGCGCACCGGTGTCCGCATCAGCGGGCCCGGAACCGGTCGACGGCGCCTATCTGGAGGAGATCCCGCTCAGCGCGGTGACCCCGAACCCGCGCCAGCCGCGCCAGCACTTCGACGAGGAGGCGCTCGTCGAGCTCACGGCCTCCATCGGCGAGGTGGGGCTGCTCCAGCCCGTCGTGGTGCGCAAGCTGGACGGCGAGCGCTACGAGCTCATCATGGGGGAGCGGCGCTGGCGCGCCAGCAGGGAGGCCGGACTCCAGCGGATCCCGGCGATCGTCCGGGAGACCGGCGACGACGAGCTGCTGCGTGACGCGCTCCTGGAGAACCTGCACCGCCAGCAGCTCAACCCCCTGGAGGAGGCCGCGGCCTACCAGCAGCTCCTGGACGACTTCGGCGCGACCCACGACGAACTGGCCAAGCGCATCGGCCGCTCCCGGCCGCACATCACCAACACGCTGCGGCTGCTGAACCTGTCGCCGGCGGTGCAGCGCCGGGTCGCGGCCGGGGTGATCACCGCGGGGCACGCCCGGGCGCTGCTGTCGGTGGAGGAGTCCGAGACCCAGGACCGCCTGGCGCAGCGGATCGTCGCCGAAGGGCTGTCCGTGCGGGCGCTGGAGGAGGTCATCGCCCTGGGCGCCGACGACGGCAGATCGGCCGAGCGCCGCAGACCGGCCGCGCGGCAGGAGACGCCACCGCAGATCGAGGAGCTGGCGAGCCGCCTCTCCGACGTCTTCGACACCCGGGTGAAGGTCAACATGGGCCGCAACAAGGGCAAGATCGTCGTGGAGTTCGCGACGATGGAGGACCTGGAGCGGATCATCGCCACCATGGCCCCGAACGAACCCGGCGACTGGGACTGACCGGATCGACAGGTCGACTTCACCGACAAGTCGACCTGTCCACGGGTCGCCAAGTCCGCAATCCTTGGCCACTGGGGACCTTTGACATCAGCCCCAGGTGGGATCCGCGGTGACCGGGCGATTCTCTCACGTGGCCGAAGGCCCATAGACGGAAATCGCCCACCCGCGCGCCCACTCCCCCCTGGGGCCGGGCTTGAAGACCCCCTGGGGTCGAGGTGGAGGGGGTCCGCCCGCGCGCCGTCCCTTCTGGGGTTGGCCTTCACGACCCCCTGGGGTCGAGGTGGGCGCGTTCCATCTGCGTGTCACCTCCTCCTGGGGCGGGCCTTACCAACCCCCTGGGGACCGGCGTTATTACAGCCTCTGGCCGGAACCAGCCGGGATCCACACGGCTACCACGGGGTTCCCTAGACTCCTTGGGCCGGGACCGACCGTCCGGCCGGGGCCGTCCGCCGGGCGATCTGTATCGAGGAGCGCTCCGACGCCCCCTCCTCATCTCTCTTGGAGCGCGATCCATGCTGCGAAGGCGACAGTTCATGACCCTCGGAGCCGTGGCCGGCGGCGCCATGGCCGTCGGCGGCGCAACGGCCGCGGCGCGTCCCGCCGCCGCGAGCGGCACGGCCGGTCCGGACGCCTTTCCCGCCACGCTGGCGGAGCGCTCGCCCGGCGGTGCGGGGCCGGTGCGGCCCGAATCGGGGTTCGACCACGTCGCCGTCCTCTCGGCGGAGGGGAGCGCCGAGACCGCCGAGATCAGGTTCGTAGGGGCCGACGGGCCGGGGTCATGGCGTCCGCTGAGCTTCGGCGACCACGCCAGGGACGGCGACGCGGCGGCGCCGGCCGCGCTGCTGGCGGTCCCCGCGGGCAGCGTCGGCTACGAGGTGCGCGCGTCGGACGGCGGTGCCGTGGAGACCGTCGCCATCAACACCAGGGACGGCCGGCCGGTGCGCTCAGGGGGAGCGGCGACCGGGATCCTGACCGGTCCGGGTCGGGGAGGGGGCGCGACGCCGGTGCGCTACGTCTCCCGCGCCGGATGGGGCGCCGATGAGTCGCTGCGCTTCGACGAGCACGGCAACGACCTGTGGCCCGCGGAGTTCTCTCCGGTCCAGGCGCTGACGGTGCACCACGCGGCGATGCCCGTCGACGCCGACCGCAGGGCGACGGTCCGGGCGGTCTACCAGTTGCACGCGGTGGAGCAGGCGTGGGGGGACATCGGCTACCACCTGCTCATCGACCCTGAGGGCACGGTCTATGAGGGCAGGGTCTCCGGGGACGACCGGCTGCCGGTCTTCTCCGGCGTCCCCCGGCCCGGCGGCGCGCGTTCGGTGACGGCCGGGCACGTCGGCGGGTACAACTCGGGGAACATCGGCATCTGCCTCCTCGGCGACTTCACCTCGGAGATGCCGAGCGAGGCGGCCCGGGACGGCCTGGTGCGGGTGCTCCGGCTGCTCTGCCTGCTCACCGGTGTGGATCCGATGGAGCGGATCGACTACGTCAACCCGGTGAACGGCGTGACGGCCGCGGTACACGGGCTGTCGCGCCACCGCGACTGGCTGCCCACCGAGTGCCCCGGCAACGCCTTCGCCGAGAACTTCGCCGCCCTGCGCGAGCGCGTCGCCGCCGGGCTGTGACGCCGATGGGCCGTCGGCGTTTCACGTGAAACATCGGCTCGCGCCCCGCTGAGCGTCCTGCCATGCGCCCCGCTGCGCGCTCCGCCGGCGCGTCACGGCCCTCCCACGGCAACGAGAACGGCCCCCGGGTCTCCCCGGGGGCCGTTTCACGTGAAACATCGGGCTCAGATGTAGCCGTCCAGCTCCTTGAGCATCAGCGACTTCGGCTTGGCGCCCATGATCTGCTTGACGACCTCGCCGTCCTTGTACAGGTTCATGGTCGGGATCTGCATGATCCCGTACTCGCGCGGCACGTTGGGCTGCTTGTCGATGTTCAACTTGACGATCGTGATCTTGTCCTCGTGCTCGTCCGCGATCTCCTTGAGGATCGGGGCGACCTGGCGGCACGGGCCGCACCACTCGGCCCAGAAGTCGACCAGCACCGGCTTGTCACTCTTCAGGACGTCGGCGTCGAAGCTGGCGTCGGTGACCTCTTTGATCTCAGCCACGGGAATGCTCCTCACGGGTGGAACTGGTGGAAACGGGTGTGAAAAGGCTTTTCAGCGGGGCCGGCCGCCCCCGCGCCCTCACTCGCCGAGTTCGGCGAGGTGGCGCTCGGCGTCCAGCGAGGCGGAGCAGCCGGTGCCCGCGGCGGTGACGGCCTGACGGTAGCTGTGGTCGACGACGTCACCGCAGGCGAACACGCCGGGGATGTTGGTCTTGGTCGTGGGGGCCTCGACCGCGAGGTAGCCGTCGGCGTCGAGGTCGAGCTGGCCCTTGAAGAGCTCCACACGCGGGTCGTGGCCGACCGCGATGAACAGGCCGGTGATGTCGAGGACGCTCTCCTCGCCGGTCTCCCGGTTGCGCAGGCGCACGCCGTTGACCTTGGTGTCGCCCAGGACCTCGGTCACCTCGCTGTTCCACACGAAGCGGATCTTGTCGTTGGCGAACGCGCGGTCCTGCATGATCTTACTGGCGCGCAGTTCGTCGCGGCGGTGGATGACCGTCACCGACCGGGCGAAGCGGGTGAGGAAGGTGGCCTCCTCCATGGCGGTGTCGCCGCCGCCGACGACCGCGATGTCCTGGTCCCGGAAGAAGAAGCCGTCGCAGGTGGCGCACCAGGAGGTGCCGCGCCCGGAGAACTGCTCCTCGCCGGGGATGCCGAGCTTGCGGTAGCCCGACCCGGTGGCGACGATGACCGTGTGCGCGCGGTAGGCGGTGTCGCCGACCTTGACGATCTTGGGTGCGGCCGTCAGGTCGACCTCGGTGACGTCGTCGGGCACGAGTTCGGCACCGAAGCGCTCGGCCTGCTTGCGCATGTTGTCCATGAGCTCCGGGCCCATGATGCCGTCGGGGAAGCCGGGGAAGTTCTCGACATCGGTGGTGTTCATCAGCGCACCACCGGCGGTCACCGATCCTTCGAACACCAGCGGCCGGAGCTCGGCCCGTGCCGCGTAGACGGCGGCGGTGTACCCCGCGGGACCCGACCCGATGATGATCACATTACGGACGTCGCTCACGCTTATAGGCCCCTTAACCACTCGTACATTCATTCGCCTTGCGGCGAAGCGGGAAGACTATCCACTTCAACCGATGGTAGGCGTCGGTGATTCCCGCCGGGGTGCGAATGCCCGGGGCAGGGCCTCGGACCTCCGGGTGAGCTGCGCTACGGTCCCGGGATCGAGGTCTCGGCCAGGGTGGTGTCGGCAGGCCCCTTCCCCTCGGAGCAGTCCGTGGAGACGACCCGGAGGCCGTAGCCGTCCGGGCCCGCTGCGCCGGCCGCGCCCTCGAAGACCATGATCCAGGCGGGCTCGCCCTCGTACTCGGCGATGTCGAGGAGCACCGGACGCGCGGCCTTCTCCTCGTCGAGGCCGCGGACGCACGATGAGACGTCGGAGGGGAGGTCGGTGGTGTCCGTGGCTAGGGGAGAGGCCGCCGTCTCCTCTCCGTCGCTCTCAGGGGCCGCTGCGAGCGAGGAGCGCTCGATGACCGAGGCGCCCTGCTCGGCGAGGCGATCCTCGGTGTAGTCGGTGCCGCTGGAGACCACGACGGGGTGGTAGGCCAGCGCGGCGTCGGGCTGGTCCTGCGTGGAGGGCTCCGTCTGGAGGCCGGGGGCCTGGGAGCCCAGGACGGTGTTGAGGACGGCGGCGCCGCCGCCGATGACGAACACCGCGGCGGCCGCGGCGACGAGGTAGGGCATCCAGCGGGTCGGCCCGCTCTTGCGGCGCAGTGGTGTGACCCGGGCGGCTTCGTCGATCGACGGTGCGTGGGCGCCGCCCGGCGCGTTAGGGCGCTGCCGGGACTCGGACCGCAGCGCCTCGTCTATGCGCTCGGCCAGGCCGTCGGGAAGTGGAGGGGCCGGTACCTCCGCCAGCACGCGTGAAACGTCGGCGAGCGCGGCCACCTGCTCGGCGCATTGCCCGCATTCGGACACGTGCGCCTGAACGGAGCGCTCCTCACTTTCCTCCAGCAGTCCTTCGGCCAGTAGTGCGAGGGTCTCCGTATCGACATGAGACGTCACGATCTCCTGCCACCTCCTCTCGGAGGTGTGACGTCTTGGGAGGACTCAGGGTTCCGGAGATGGGAAAGATATGGCAGAAGTCTTGCGCGACCTCGGGCACACCGGCTCTTCACCGTGCCGGACGCGACCTCCAGGATCTCGGCGGCCTCGTCGACCCGGTAGCCCATCATGTCGACGAGGACCAGGGCCATGCGCTGCTCGGCGGGCAGCCGCTCCAGCGCGGCGTGCACGTCCATGGACGCGTCGCTGCGGCCGGTCGGGTCGGGGGCCGTGCCCTTGAGGCGCTCGTTGGAGAGCACGTCGAGGTTGACGTCGTCGGTGGGGACGGCCGGGCGCACCATCTTGCGGCGCATGCGGTCGTGGCAGGCGTTGACGACGATGCGGTGCAGCCAGGTGCTCACGAGCGCATCGCCGCGGAACCGGTGCGCGCCGCGGAAGGCGGAGAGGAAGGCGTCCTGCAGAGCGTCGGAGGCCTCTTCGGGGTCGCCCAGCACGCGGATGGCGACGGCCCACATGCGTTCGCGGTGCCGCCGCACCAGTTCGCCGAAAGCGTGCTCGTCACCCTGGTTGTGCCTGACCAACAGCTCCTTGTCGGGGAGCTCCTGAACAGCGTCCATCACCGTGTTCACGTATTCCCGCGCAGCTCGACCTCGTTGATGGTGCCTCGGTACTCGCCCCCGTCTGAAGGCAGCGGAGCGGTGAACCACACCACGACGTATCGACCTTGAACGGGTTCGTCCAGCTTAATGTCTACTTCGCCGCCGACTCCAGTCCCCTCGTAGACGTCGGTGAGGGCCGACTCCGTCGGCTCGTCGCCCACGCGGAGTCGGAAGTTGTGCTCGGAGTCGCCCAGAGTGACCGTCGCCTCGTGCAGTTCGACGGGCTCACCCATGTCGACGATCAGGCCGACACCGGACTTGAGGTTGCCGAGGTCGGCGCCGTGGACGCCCTTGTAGCCCTGGGTGCTCCACGCCGTCGCGGGGTCGCCGTCGACGGCGAGGCCGGCCTTGTCGCCGTGCTCGTCGCCGTCGTCGCCCTGGGGGTCGAACCCGTCGGCGTCCTGCGGGGCGAGGACCTGCAGTTCCTCCTCGCCGGTCCCGGCCTGCTGCTGTTCGTCGTCGGAGGTGGTCCGGCCCTCGTCGGGACCGCCCATGGTGCTGCCAACGGTCCACGCCCCGACCACGACGGCGACGAAGACGAGCATCGCCACCGCGCCGACCAGGATCCGGTTCGTGAGCGAGGACGCGGGCCGCGATCGTGCGGCCCGGCGGGGGCCGCGGGCGGGAGGAGCCGACCGCGGCGGCGGCGGGGGCGCCGCGCCGAACTGGCCGCTCGAACGGGAGGTCCCGACCGCGGGCTTCGGGGGCGGGGCGTGCCCGGTCGGCGCGACCGGCAGGGGCACCAGCCGCGGGACGTCGGCCAGCGCGTCGGCGATGTCCTGTGCGGTGCGCAGCGGCCCGCTCCTGCCGCCCGCCTGGAAGGCCGATCGGCAGACGATGTCGTTGAGCCGTCCGGGGATGCCGGCCCGGATCTGGCCGGGTTCGCAGGGGCCGCCGGGGACGGCGGGGGCCGGGCGCAGACCGGTGCGCTCGTCGCCCGGCCAGTGGGCGGTCAGCGCCGCGTACAGCAGCCGGCCGATCCCCCGCGCGTCGGCGACGGCGGGGTCGTCGGAGGTGACGCCGCGCAGGGCCGCGTCGACGCCGATGCCGGTGACCTTGACCGCGCCGCCCGTGCTCCAGGTGAGCTTGTTCGGCGACAGGCACAGGTGGTGGATGCCCGCGGCGTTGGCCGCGGCGACCGCCTCGGCGGCCTCGGCGATCAGCCCCGCGGCGCGCTCGGCCTCCAAGGGGCCCTGCGCCAGCAGGTCGGTGAGCGACTGGCCGGTGACCCACTCCTCGACGACGTAGGTGCTGGGGCCGGAGTCGTCGGCGTCGAAGACCTGGGTGACGCGGGCGTCGGCGATGCGGCTGGCCGCTCTCGCGGCGCGCACCACCTCGTTGGTTCGGGGGAACCCTTCGGCGAACGTCCAGACTCCGACCAGTCGGGCCAGCGTCTCGTCGGTCGCCTTCCACAGCGCGGCGCCGCTGGTCTCGCTCACCAACTCGTCGAGTCGGTAGCGACCGGCGAGACGCGCACCTGGCTCAATCATGAAGGTGCTCATGCCGGGAGTGACGGACACGACGGCCGGCGGTTGAGGCGGTGCGGGCGGAGTGCTCCGCCGGACCCTGGACCGCCTCGGTGCGCACGGCCACGTCGCCTGTCCCCAACCTCCCTTCGGGCAGTTCAGAAAAACGCGGGTGATGAAGAGGGGAATTGCCGTTCCATGCTAGGACGCTCGGCCCATACCTCCGGAGGACAAGTGATCCGGGTGTGCGTTGCATAGCGGTCCTTCCGTCGGTTACCCACCGTCATGCGTTCCAGGTGATCAGCGGCGCAGCAGTCGGGTGCTGACCATGTCCAGGAAAGTTGTGACTTCGGTCACTCCCATCCGCCTGGCGACCAGAATGAACAGCGCCGCACCGACCACACCGCCCACGGCCATTGACAAAAGCGACGACCACACCACCCCGGGCAGCAGCCCGAAGGTGAGGTTCATCGCAAAGGCGAAGATCGCACTGGGGACCGCGGCCACGTGCAGCAGGACGAGGGTGCGCAGCATCCGCCGCCCGTCGAGCCCGTTCAGCCGCCGGCGCAGCAGCAGCCACGCCAGCACCGATCCCACGATGTAGTACAGGCCGTAGGCCACGGGCAGCCCCACCACGATGAAGCGGGGCGGCGCGGCGAAGAGCAGGGAGACCGCCACCGAGGCGTGCGCGACCTCGGCGGGGATCGCGATGAGCGCCGGCGTCCTGGTGTCGCCGAGGGCGTAGTAGACCCGCAGCAGCAGTTGGAACAGCGTGAACGGGATGAGCATCACCGCGAAGACCATCAGGATCGCGCCGATGCCCTGGGCGTCCTCGACCGACGTGCTGCCCCGGGCGTAGACCAGGACGCAGAAGGGGACGGCGAACACCACGAGCGCCACCGAGATGGGGACGATCAGCACCGAGGACAGCCGGAAGCCCCGGGAGAAGTCCGAGCGCACCAGGTCCTTGCGGCCCTCGGCGACGTGCGCGCTCATGCGCGGCAGCAGAGCCGTGATGACCGAGACCGCGATGACCGCGTAGGGAAGCTGGAAGAGCTGCGACGCGTACTGGTAGGCGGTGATGCCGGCGCCGGCGGAGGCCTCCCCGGCCTCGGCCGCGCGCACGCCGGCCCGGGTGGCCACGTTCGTCGTCACCAGCAGGCCGGCCTGGGCGACGCCGATGTAGAGCATCATCCACGACGCTGTGCGCACCGCCTCGCCCAGGCCGGAGCCGCGCAGGTCCAGCCGGGGCCGCCAGCGGAACCCCGCGGCGGCCAGCGCCCAGATCAGCACCGCGCACTGCGCCAACTGGCCGAAGGTGGTGCCCAGCCCGAGCAGCGTCAGGTCGGCCTCGGTGACGGAGCCGGGGGTGCTGCCGGGGCCGGCCACCCACAGGAACATCGCGCCGACCGCGATGATCACGATGTTGTTCAGCACCGGGGCCCACATCGGCGCGCCGAACCGGTTGCGGCTGTTCAGCATCGCGCTGGCGATGCCGCTCGCGCCGATGAAGAAGATCTGCGCCAGCAGGAAGCGGGCCAGCGTGACCGCGACCTCGTGCTGGGCCGCGGTGAACTCGCCGGCGTAGATCCTGATGAGCCACTCGGCCGCGAGGATCGCCAGCACGCTGATCACCAGCAGCGCGAGCACGGTGGCGGTGAACAGCCGCTGCTCGGTGGCCTCGCCGCCGTCGGCGTCCTGCTTCTTGCGCTTGACCAGGAACGGGACGAGGACGCTGGCCAGCAGGCCGCCGATGAGCAGGTCGTAGACGGCGAAGGGGACCATGTTCGCCGTCTGGTAGGCGTCGCCGAGCAACTGGGTGCCCAGCGCCGCGGCCAGCACGATGGTCCGGATGAACCCGGTGGCGCGGGAGAACACCGTGCCGACCGCCATGATCGCGCTGGAGCGCATCAGGTTCGGCGGCGCGGAGTGGGCCGCGCCGCCGATCTCGTTGCCCTCTTCGCCGGGCCGGTCGGCGGTCCCGAGGTCGCCGACGTCACTGGGGTCGTGCCGCGGGACGAGGCCGGGCTCCGGCTCGGTCGCCGGCTCCGACCGCTCGACCGCGTCGAGCATCTCCTCGGGCATGGGGAGGCGCCGGGACCGCGGTTTCGTGTGCTCGGGGTTGTCGTCCAGCACCGTGCGGATCTTCCTTGTTCGGGACCTGCGGCGCCGTGCCGCGGGGGTCAGGGGGGACGCGGCGCCGTCGGGAGGGCGGGGGCCGCCGGTCAGCCGCGCCGCGACACCCGGGCGCGCACCAGCTCCACCACCGAACTCAGCTCACGGACCCGCAGCAGTTTGGCGAACAGCACGAAGAGCAGCGCACCGACCGCGCAACCGGTGACGGGCGCTCCGAGGTTCGTGGCCAGGCCCTCGCCGAACCGGTCGGTGAAGAACCACAGGACGCCGACGCCGGCGGCGATGCTCGGTACCGCGGCCAGGTGCAGCCGCAACAATGTGCCAAAGATGCGCCGCCCGTCAAGTCCGCCCAGTCGCCGGCTCAGGATCGCACCGGCGATGAGCAGGCCGGAGAGGAACGAGGCCATGAACCCGGCGGCGACGCCCACCACGACCTGGTCCGGCGGCAGCACGAGGTAGGCGGTGACGGCCAGCGCGCCGTGCACGGCCACGTTGGCGATGCTGATCAGCGCGGGCGTCCTGGTGTCGCCGAGGGCGTAGAAGACCCGCAGCATCAACTGGAAGATCGTGAACGGCACCAGGCCGAGCGCCATGGCGGCGAGGACGGTGCCGATGTTCTGCGCGTCGGCCGCCGAGGTGTTGCCCCGGGCGAACACCAGGATCGAGAGCTGCACCGCGTACAGCGCCAGCGCCAGCCCCAGCGGGACCAGGATCAGCGCCGAGACCCGCAGCGTCCGGGAGAACCCGGAGCGCACCTCGTCCCAGCGCCCGTCGGCGGCGAACCCGCTCATCTGCGGCAGCAGCACCGTGATCAGCGAGACCGCGATGATCGCGTAGGGAAGCTGGAAGAGCTGGTAGGCGTAGTTGTAGGCGGTGATGCCGGCGCCCACCGCCTCGCCGCTGCGCACGCTGGCCACACCCGCCCGGGTGGCGATGTTGGTGGTGATCAAGAAGCCCACCTGGGTCATCAGCGTGTAGAGCATCATCCAGCCGGCCGTGCGCAGCGCCTCGCCCAGGCCGGAGCCGCGCAGGTCCAGCCGGGGCCGCCAGCGGAATCCGGCGCGCCACAGGGAGCCCAGCAGCACCACGGTCTGCAGCGCCATGCCGCAGCTCGTGCCCAGGCCGAGCAGGGTGAGCTCGCCCTGGGTCACCGTCTCCGGGGTGCGGCCCGGTCCGGCGATCCACAGGAACAAGGCGCCGACGGAGATGATCACGAGGTTGTTCAGGACGGGCGCCCACACCGGCGCGCCGAACTTGTCCCGGGTGTTGAGCATCGCGCTGATCAGGCCGCTCAGCCCGACGAAGAAGATCTGCGCCAGCAGGAAGCGCGCCAGGTAGATCGAGGTCTCGGCCTGGGCCGGTGCGAACTCGCCCGCGTACAGCCGGATGAGCAGCTCGGCGGCCGCGATCGCGGCCGCCGTGATCACGAACAGCAGCAGCACCGCCCCGGTGAACAGCCTGTTCTCGGTCGCGGTGCCGCCATCGGCGTCGCGCTTGCGCCGCCTGACCAGGAACGGCACGATGACGCTGGCCATCAGGCCGCCGATGAGCAGGTCGTTGATGACGAACGGAATCGTGTTCGCCGTGTTGTAGGCGTCGCCGAGCAACTGGGTGCCCAGCGCCGCCGCGAGCACGATGGTCCGGACGAACCCCGTCACGCGCGACACCATCGTGCCCGCGGCCATGACGGCGCTGGAGCGCATCATGCCGCCGGAGGAGCGGCCCCCGGAGTTCGCGGCGCCCGCGCCCTCCGAAGGCGCGTCGGGGTCTTTGCTGCCGTTCGTGGTCTCGGTCGCCACCGGCATCGGCTCCTTTCGGATGAGGCGGCGTCCGCGGGCGCGCCTGTCGTCTTCTCTCCCGGCGGTCTCGGCTTTGAGCTTCAACCCCGGGCCTCAGGGTTTAACGCCTGCCCCAGGATGGAGCAGGCGTGCGAGTGGGCGTTCCCTCGCGTGGCCGAAGACCCCTGAAAGGAATCGACCACCCGCGCGCGAAGCAGACCTCTTGCTTTGGGCGCACACCGAAACCATGGTTTCGATCTGATGCCCATGGTGGCGGCGTGGGCGGCGCGGCGCCGGTGCGATCCCTGCAATGGGCCTTCGGCCACGCGAGAGGATCGCCCGGTCACCGCGGATCCCTCCTTCGGCTGAGGTCGAAGACCCCGGTGGTCAAGGTCGGAACTCAAGCCCGAGATCACCGAGGTTCCCGACGGGGACCGCCCGCTACTGGGGCCGGGACCCGTCCGTGGAGTCGGCGGAGGAGTCCGGTCGGTCACCGGACGGCTCACTGCCATTGTGGGGCATCGCGTCCGGTGCGGCGGCAGCATCGTCCTCCCCGACCGGCGGATCGCCGTCCTCGGCACCCTCCCCGGCGCCGGGGGCCGCCGTCCCTGAGATCATCCGGGCGGTCCCGACCCGCGCGCCGGCGGACGCCGACGCCCGCCTCCTGCGCTTACGGGCCCACCTGCGCAGTGCGCGCGGCGCAAGGGCCACGATCAGCACCAACGCCGCCGCGCCGCTGATGAGCAGCGCGCTGGTTCCCAGGCCCGTGACGTTGACCGGGGTGGTGACCTCTTCGGAGCTGATCGGTTCGCCGTCGGCGTTGTGCAGGCTCATGTGCAGCACGGTGCGGCCGTTGATCTTGGCCGAAAGCGGAACGTAGACCGTTGTCTTGCCGCCGGGGCCGATCTCCATCGAGTTGTCGAAGCGGCCGATCGACAGCCGTTCGGAGTTCTCCGAGAAGATCGACAGGTGCACGGTGACCGGGTGGTCGCTCAGGTCGTTGGCCACCAGGATGCCGAGCGTGCCGTTCTTGCTGGCCAGCGTCACCGGCTCGCCGGACATGACCCGGACCTGGGACTTGGTCTCGCGCACCGATGCGGCCACCCTGGTGCGCAGTTGCGCCGCCGTCTCCTCCTCCCCGCGCCACCAGGCCGACTCCAGTCGCAGGACGGCGGGGCGGAACGGGTCCTCGTCGTCGGCCAGGATGCTGTTGAACAGCCGGATGTCGCTGCGGATCTCCTTGACGCGGTCGAGGTGGTCGCCGCTGAGTTCGGCATCGGCGCCCTGCCCGGCGTAGGTCAGCTCCTGGCGGTCCTGCCCGGCGGCGTCGCCGCCCTCGATGTCGGTCAGCGCCACGGGGTCCAGCCACGGGAGGTCGTCGCTGGCTTCGAGCAGGTCCTCGGCGAGCCCGGGGGCCGGGTTCCAGTCGCGGGGCGGGGCCGCCACGACCGTGCGCGAGGTGCCCGGCCGCTCGGCGGTGATCATCGCGGTCTCCGCCGCGAACCGCTGCCGGGCGAGGGCGCTCCCACCCGGTCCGCTGCTGTCCTGAGCGAGCACGTCGGTCAGCCCGCTGTCGGCCACCAGTGCGGTGGCGTCCTCCTCGGCGTCCTCCACCGGCAGGTTCGCCGCTGCCGTGGGGGTGTGCTGGACCCACGGCTGGGCCGGCATCGCGTCGTCGCCGAGAACGAAGGACTCCGCGCCGTTCGCGCTGAGGAAGTCGCGGGTGGCCGCGTTCATGAGGCCGTCGGCGGGCCAGGCAAGGCTCGGGTCGGCGGAGCGGCCCAGCACCCGCTGGACGGTCTGCCGACCCAGGGAGACCGCGTCGTCGGCGTCGTCCTCCAGGCCGGCCTCCAGCAGCGCCGCGATGTCGGGGGTGGCGTAGGGGGTGGCCAGCATCGGGTCGTCGCCGATGACCGCGTTGGCCTGCTCCAGCCACATCTGCGCGTTCGTGCTGGCCTCGTGGTCCTGCAGGCTGGAGTCCGGGTCGTCGGGGTCGGTCTGCGCGGACCCGTCCAGCACCTGGTAGCCGGCCGAGGAGAGGCGGTCGACGTCGTCGAGCAGACCGGGGTCGACCGCCCAGGTGATCGGCACGTCGCCGGCCGCGTCGTCCGGCGCGGCCCCGTCCTCCGCGGCGTCGGAGCCCCCGCCTCCGGCGTCGCCGCCGTCGCCGTTCCCGTCGTCCTCGGTGTCCTGGTCCTGATCGGCGCCCTCACCGGCGCCTTCCGCCCCCTCTTCTTCGGTGAGCTCCTCGCTGAGGGCCCCGCTCTGGGCGCCGGCGCTCAGCAGCCGACCGAGTCGGCCGTCGGGCGCCAGCGACGCGTCGAGCCCGTTGTCCAGGTAGGTGTCGTCGTCGGTGCGCTGGGGGCTGTCCATCAGGGGCCACAGCCAGGCGACCTCGATGGGGTCGACGTCGCCGCCGGCGGTGTAGGGCAGGAACGTGTTCTGCGCGCCGATGCGCTCCCCGGCCCCGTCCACGGCGTCGACCGTCAGCGGGTACACGCCGAAGCCGCCGTCGAGCCCGAGATCCTCGGCATCGGCCTCCAGCTCGTAGGGCGCCGAGGCGTCCGGCGCCAGCTCCTGGTCGAGGGTGAGGGTCGGGCCCAACGCCTGCGGCTCCCGTCCCTCGCCGCCGGCGTGGGAGTCCAGCGCGTCGCGGCCGCTCAGCGGGTAGGAGGAGTAGCGCAGGCGCACGGAGACGTCGGTGAGGGGCTCGTCCGTGGTGTTGGTGATCCGCCCGGTGACCGTCACCGTGCTCTCCTCGTCGACGGCCTGCGGGGTGATCCCCTCGACGATCAGCGGAGCGGCCTCGTCGGCGGCGCCGTCGGCCGACGGCGCGGCGGCGGGCTCGCCGGGGGCGTTGTGGGCAGGTTGGAACGCGGCCAGTGCCGGAACCAGCGCGAGGGCCGTGGCCGTGACCGCGCCTAGATGAGCAATTCGACGCACGCCTCTGGGATTTTCCGAATCGGGTTGCCAATGGCCAACCGGCGGTATCACGTGAAGTGGTGAGACCACGAGCTTCGAGCGCACCGTCGGTCGCCCAAGGCTGTGAGCATCGCTGTAAGGCCGCTGTGAACAGCGGCGGAGGTGCCGAAGCGACGTTCTTCAGGCTGGTCATCTGTTGGTGGTCGGGTGGCGCGCCGCGGTGGCGCCGAAGGTGCCGCTACGACGGGGACCGCCGAAGCGGGAAGGACGGCACCGGCGGGAACGCCACGGCCGGTCGCGCCGGCCTGGTCCGACGATACCGTCTCCGCGACCGACTTTTCGAAGCTTCCCGGCCGTGCGCCGCCGCGGCGTCCCCGGCGATCCAGGTCACGCGGCCGGGAGCGCGCGGTCGCGGCGGTCTTCACCGATTCGCACGACGGGGCCGGGCCACCTAATCTCTGTGCCTGTGTCGAACACCGCGTTTCCCGGCGAAAGCCAAGACCCCCGGACCACCGAGGCGGCCCAGGGCCCCGTCCCCGCGAGCGGATCGGGTCCCGAGCCGACGGGTGAGCAGCCGCTGACGGGTGAGCAGCGCGCCGCGATCGCCGAGCTGCTGGGCTCGATCGACACGATCGCCGACGAGCTGGGGCGGCGCTTCGCGGCGAACGGGCACGAACTGGCGATCGTCGGCGGGCCCGTGCGCGACGCCCTGCTGGGCCGGGAGGTGCACGACATCGACCTCACCACCGACGCCGTCCCGCAGCGCATCCTGGAGACCGTCGAGGGGTGGGCCGACGCCGTCTGGACCGTGGGGATCGACTTCGGCACCGTCGGGCTGCGCAAGGGCGGCTACCAGTTGGAGATCACCACCTACCGCAGCGAGGCCTACCAGCCGAAGTCGCGCAAGCCCGAGGTGAGCTACGGCGACTCGCTGTACGAGGACCTCGTCCGCCGCGACTTCACCGTCAACGCCATGGCCTCCCGGTTGCCGGGCAACGCATTCGCCGACCCGTTCGGCGGCCTCGCCGACCTGGCCGGCCGCAGGCTGCGCACGCCGGGCAGACCCGAGGACTCCTTCAGCGACGACCCGCTGCGCATCATGCGGGCCGTCCGCTTCGCCGCCCAACTCGGCTTCACCCTCGCGCCGGAGGTCAAGGAGGCCGCGGCGGGGATGGCCGACCGCCTGAAGATCGTCTCGGCCGAGCGGATCCGCGACGAGCTGGTCAAGCTGATGCTGAGCCCGGACCCGCGCACGGGCGTCGAGCTCATGGTCGAACTGGGCGTCGCGCAGTACGTGCTGCCGGAGATCCCGAAGCTGCGGCTGGAGATCGACGAGCACCACCGGCACAAGGACGTCTACGAGCACTCCCTGACGGTGCTGGACCAGGCCATGGAACTGGAGCGGGAGCGGGGCATGCAGCCCGACCTGGTGCTCCGCCTGGCGGCGCTGCTGCACGACGTGGGCAAGCCCAAGACGCGCGCCTTCGAGGACGGCGGCCGCGTGACGTTCCACCACCACGAGGTGGTGGGCGCGTCGATGAGCAAGAACCGGCTGAGCGCGCTGCGCTTCCCCAAGGACGTCGTGGCCGACGTCAGCAAGCTGGTCGCGCTGCACCTGCGCTTCCACGGCTACGGCAAGGGGGAGTGGACCGACTCGGCGGTGCGCCGCTACGCCCGCGACGCAGGCCCGCTGCTGCAGCGCCTGCACGTGCTGACGCGGGCGGACTGCACCACCCGCAACCGCCGCAAGGCCGCGGCCCTGGCGCGCGCCTACGACGACATCGAGCGGCGCATCGAGCGGCTGGAGCAGGAGGAGGAGCTCAACAGCATCCGCCCCGACCTCAACGGCAACGAGATCCAGGAGATACTCGGCATCGGCCCCGGCCCGCTGATCGGCAAGGCGTGGCGGTTCCTGCTGGAGCTGCGCCTGGAGAACGGCCCGATGGGCAGGGAGGCCGCGGCCGAGGAACTGCGCCGCTGGGCCGAGAAGCACGCCGACTAGGTCATCGACGGGAGTCGGGAGGCTGCGGTCGCAGCCTCCCGTTCACCACCGCATGACCCGGGAAGGCTGCCGCCAGCGCCGGCGCGCTGACAACAGCCTCGTCAGGCCCGCAGGACCGCAGCAGGACCTGGAAACGGTCCCCGCCCTTTCCCGTCACCGGTCCAGCCGCCGTGTCGACCGGTCGACACGGCGACGTGCCGACACGGCGGCGGATCGCCGCTCAGCGCGCGGTCAGAGCGCCCCAGGCCGCCATGGCGGAGTCGACCACGCCGAGCAGCTCGGAGCAGGACGCGCCGTCGCGGGCCCGGAGCGACAGGCCGTTGTGGACGGTGTCGTAGAAGGACGCGAGTGCCCCGGCGTCGGCGTCCCCGGGCACGTCGCCTTCGGTGACGCCCCGCTCGATGCGCTCCCGGACGGACGCGTGCACCCGGCTGCGGTACCCGGCGAGGAGGTCGCGCACGCCGGCGTTGTCCTCGCTGCAGTTCGTGGCCGCGAGCACGATCATGCAGCCGCTGGGCCTGCCGGGAGTGGTGAAGGCGACGGCGTTGGTCCGCAGCATGGCCTCGACGGCCGCGCGGGCGGTGGGCTCCTCGTCGAGGGCGCGCCGCCAGCCGGAGCCCTCGGTGGCGCTGTAGATCTCGACGGCCTCGCGGAAGAGCGCCTCCTTGGAGCCGAACGCCGAGTAGAGGCTGGGTGAGTTGATGCCCATGGCCGAGGTGAGGTCGGCCACCGAGGTCGCCTCGTAGCCGTTCTCCCAGAACACCCGCATCGCCCGCAGCAGCACGGCGTCGCGGTCGAAGCCGCGCGGCCGTCCTCGTCCGGCCACCGCCCCTCCTTTTTTGTGCCGACTGATACAGAAAACCCTTGACTCTGCATCATACGTCGCGCTCTAATTATGTACCGATCGATACAAAAAGGAGGGTTCATGGGAACGGGCAAGACCGCACTGGTGACCGGCGGGAGCAGGGGGATCGGCGCGGCGACCGCGCGCAGGCTGGCGCGGGACGGGTTCGACGTCGCGCTGACCTACGCGGGCTCCAAGGACCGCGCGCACGCCGTCGCCGAGGAGATCGCGCAGACCGGTCGGCGCGGGCTGGCGCTCCAGGCAGACAGCGCCGACCCTGACGCGGTGCGCGACGCGGTCGACCGGACGGCCGCCGAATTCGGCGGGCTGGACGTCCTGGTCAACAACGCCGGCATCTTCCCCAACGGTCCGCTGGAGGGCGTCACGGTCGAGGAGATCGATCGCACGCTCGGCATCCACGTGCGGGCGCCGTTCGTCGCGGCGCAGGCAGCGGCCGGCCACATGGGGGCCGGAGGCCGGATCATCACCATCGGCAGCAACCTCGCCGAGCACGTGCCGATGAAGGGTGTCGTGCTCTACTCGGCGAGCAAGTCGGCGCTGATCGGCATGGTCAGGGGGCTGGCCAGGGACCTGGGGGACCGGGGCATCACCGCCAACCTGGTCAACCCCGGCCCGACGGACACGGACATGAACCCGGCCGACGGGGAGTCGGCCGACACATTGCGGGGCTTCTCCGCCCTCGGCCGCTACAGCCTCCCCGAGGACATCGCCGCGGCGGTCGCCCACCTCGCGGGGGAGGGCGGGCGCAACATCACCGGCACCGTGCTGACCGTCGACGCGGGCACCAACATCTGAGACCGCGCGAGCGCGGCGGGAGGGCGTCCGTGCGGAACGCCGCGCGGGCGTCCTCCCGCCGCCGGGGCACCGGGCCGATCCGGCGCCTCATCGCCTCATCGCCACATCGACTCGTCGACGTGGCGACCTGTCTCCTCCCGCCGATCCTCCCGGTCACCCCCTCCGGCCGGTGAGCGCGAACTGGGCACCCAGGCCGATCATCAGGACGCCGGAGACGCCCCTGGTGATCTCCATGCGCCGGGGAACGTCGGCGAACCACCGCCGGACCGTGCCGGCGAGCAGTCCGTAGCAGGTGTCGGAGGCCAGCGCGATGGCGACGAACACCGAGCCGAGGACGAGCAGCTGCACAGGCATCCGCCCCAGGGCGGGATCGGCGAACTGCGGCAGGGCCGCGACGAAGAAGACCAGGGTCTTGGGGTTGGTCACCCCCACCACGAACCCGTCCCACAGCACCCGTGCTCCGCGGGCCGCGGTCCGCCCGTCCGGCGGGTCGATCGGGTCGCGGCGGTGCCGGACCGCCTGCACCCCGAGGTAGACCAGGTAGGCGGCGCCGATCAGCTTGACGGCGGTGAACAGCGCGGCGAACCGCGTGACGAGCGCCCCCACGCCCACGGCCACGGCCGCGACGAGCACCAGCGCGCCCAGCGCGTTGCCGACTGCGGTGCGCACCGCCGTGCCGCGCCCGGACGCGATGGCGCGGCCGACCACGAACAGGACGCTGGGGCCGGGGATGACGATCAGCACCAGCGAGGCCCCTGCGAAGGCCAGCAGTGCGGTGGATGCGGGCATGGGTCCTCCTCCGAACCTTCGTGCAGAGCCTAGGCAGGGCGGGTGCGCCGCCGCCAGGGAGTTTCCACGCCCTGTGGACGGACCGCACGCGCCCGAACGGACCCCGCGGACGACGGAGGGACGGATCCGGGGACGTGCGGCCATGGGGACAAGCCGCCATGTCGACCCGGCACACTAGCTCCGGGCGTCCCCGGGACGGCCGTGTCCGCTGCCGGGCCGCCGCCGCGGCGCGGAGGCCGCAGGGGTCCTTCTGGAGCGCACCAGCCAGAACGCGCACATCAGCGCGTAGCACGCGGCCATGGCGACGACGACCGCGGCGGAGACGCCCGACGGCGGGACGGTGACGGCGGCGACGGCCGCGGCGGCGACGAAGGCGGCGTTGAACAGCATGTCGTAGACGGAGAAGACGCGGCCCCGGTAGGCGTCGTCGACATGTCGCTGAACCAGCGTGTCGACGCTGACCTTGACCCCCTGCGACACCACGCCCAGCGCGAAGCCGGCCACCGGGAACAGCGGTTCGGCGAACGGCAGGCCGAACACGGGCAGCGACACCGCGCCGAAGGCGAGCAGAACGGCTATCCACATCCCTGTGGACATCCGCGCGGTCGCCCACGGGGTGGCGACCGCGCCCACGAAGAAGCCCGCTCCGGAGGCCGCCAGGGTCACGGTGAAACCCGCCAGGCCCGCCACGCCCCCGGCGGTGAAGGTGTTGTTGTACAGCAGCAGCGTCATGATCGTGGAGATGCCGTACACGAAGCGGTGCCCGGCGATCGTGGCCAGGCCGTCGCGCGCGGGGCGCCGCCGCCAGATGTGCGCGGCGCCGTCGGCCAGGCCCAGGACGACGTTGCGCAGGGCCGCGCGGACCTCGGTCGACCCGGCGCCGAAGTCGGGGCCGAGCTCTCTGCGCCCCATGGCCGTGGAGACCAGCGCCGCCGCCGCGAACCCGATCCCGGCCCCGAGCAGGATCAGCGCCGTCCCGGTGCTCCCGTCACCGCCGAGCAGCCGCAGCCCGGCACCGGCGCCGGCCCCGAGGAAGCTCGCGAAGGTGCCGCAGGTGGGCGTGACGGCGTTGGCCATGACCAGCCGGTCGCGCGCCACCACGTGGGGCAGCGCGGCCGACAGCGCCGCGAGGAAGAACCGGTTGACGCTGAGCAGGCACAGCGCCGCCACCAGGAACGCCGGGCCGTCGGAGCCGACGGTGACCAGGACGGCTGTGACCACCGCGAGCGCGGCCTTGACCGCGGCGGAGACCAGGAGGACCTGCCGGCGCGACCACCTGTCGATGAAGACCCCGGCGAACGGGCCCACGAGGGAGAAGGGCAGCAGGAGCACGGCGAACGCCGCGGCCACGGCCCCGGCCGTGGTGTGCTGCTCCGGGGCGAAGAAGACGTAGCCGGCCAGGCCGGCCTGGTAGGCCCCATCGGAGAACTGCGAGACCAGCCGGGTGGCGAACAGCCTGCGAAAGCGCGGTCCCCGGAGCACCTCGCGCAGATCACCGTAGAAGGACACGGCCCAAGGGTATGGGGCGGGTTTCACGTGAAACCCGCCCCATACCCTCGCTCTTGGCTCTTCGACCGCGGAGCGCGGTCCCCGCTCCTGCGGCGACCGCGCCTAGCGCTCCGTCTCGTCGGTGATGAACTTCTCGACCAGGGCGTGTGCCTCGCTGTCGGAGTACTGCTCCGGCGGGGACTTCATGAAGTAGGAGGACGCCGAGAGGATCGGGCCGCCGATGCCGCGGTCCTTGGCGATCTTGGCGGCGCGGACGGCGTCGATGATGATGCCGGCGGAGTTGGGGGAGTCCCAGACCTCCAGCTTGTACTCCAGGTTCAGCGGGGCGTCGCCGAACGCACGACCCTCCAGCCGGACGTAGGCCCACTTGCGGTCGTCCAGCCACGGCACGTGGTCGGACGGGCCGATGTGCACCGAGCCGGCCTTCAGCTCGTGCGGGATCTGGGAGGTGACCGACCGGGTCTTGGAGACCTTCTTGGACTCCAGCCGCTCCCGCTCCAGCATGTTCATGAAGTCCATGTTGCCGCCGAAGTTGAGCTGGTAGGTGCGGTCCACGATGACCCCGCGGTCCTCGAACAGCTTCGACAGCACGCGGTGCGTTATGGTCGCGCCCACCTGCGACTTGATGTCGTCGCCCACGATCGGCACCCCGGCGTCGGTGAACTTCTGGGCCCACTCGGGGTCGGAGGCGATGAACACCGGCAGCGCGTTGACGAACGCCACGCCCGCGTCGATCGCGCACTGGGCGTAGAAGCGGTCGGCCTCCTCCGAGCCCACCGGCAGGTACGAGACCAGCACGTCGGCCTTTGCGGCCTTCAGCGCCGCCACGACGTCCACCGCGTCCTCGTGGGACTCCTCGATGATCTCGCTGTAGTACCTGCCCAGCCCGTCGAACGTCGGACCGCGCTGGACGGTCACGCCGGTCGGCGGGACGTCGCAGATCTTGATCGTGTTGTTCTCGCTCGCCCCGATCGCGTCGGCGAGGTCGTGGCCGACCTTCTTGGCGTCGACGTCGAAGGCCGCGACGAACTCGACGTCGCGCACGTGGTACGGGCCGAAGCGGACGTGCATCAGGCCGGGTACGCGGGTCTCCGGGTCGGCGTCCTGGTAGTAGTGGACGCCTTGGACGAGGGAGGCGGCACAGTTACCCACTCCCACGACTGCTACGCGTACCGAACCCATTGGTCCTGCTCCTTCTTGTCTGCTGACTTGTCAACGCCGCCGCGCCGTTCTCGGGCGGGCGCGGCGGCACGGCGACGGCGTCGCCGTTCACACTGCCGATTGGTCCGAGGGCCGGAATCCCGTCCCGTCCTCGGACCCGGCATCGGGGTCCGCCCCCGCTCCGGTTCCGGAGCAGCGGCGTTCCCGCCGGATGAGCTCGTTGAGCCACCTGATCTCGCGTTCCACGGACTCCGCGCCGTGGCGGTGCAGCTCGAACGCGTAGGCGTCGGCGTGCTCCGGCGCGCTCGCCAGCCGCTCGCGCAGGCGCTCCAGCCGCTCGCGCAGCCGGTTGCGCCGCCCTTCGAGGATGTGCAGCCGCACGTCGCCCCGGGTGTGGCCGAACAGGGTGAAGTGCACGCCGAAGCACTCGTCGTCGGCCGCCGCCGGGGCGACCTCCGACAGCAGCCGGTCCAGGTGGTCGTGTCCGGCGGCGGTGAGCCGGTAGACGATGCGGGACCGCCCCCGCGGCGATCCGGCGCAGGCCGGTGCCACCGAGACGTGCTCCCTGCGCAGCATCCCCTTCAGGCAGGGGTAGAGCGAGCCGTAGGAGAACGCCCGGAACGCACCCAGCTCGGAGTTCAGCCGCTTGCGGAGCTCGTAGCCGTGCATCGGGCCCTCGTGGAGCAGTCCCAGAACGGCGAGTTCCAGGACCCGGGCCCTGTGTGCGCTCATCCGGACACCCCCTGCCCCTCGTGGACGCCGTGCGCCGCCCCGCACCCCCGCTCGCGCAGCCGCCGGCGGGAGCCGGATCTGCGGTCCCTTTGCGGCGGAGCGGGGTCATAAACGTGGTTTGTACACGAATGACTATATCGCTTCGATATATAGGTCGCCGTGTTGCCTTGGTAACACGGGGAGAGGTGCGGGTCCACGACCGGATGCCGCCACCTCGACGATGTGAACTGCGCAAACTTGGAGTTACCGGAAATCGGTCCGAACGGGCTCTCCGACCGCTACCCGCACGTCGTACTCTGTCACCCATGTGTTCGGAGTAACGGATCGATACGAAGGGCCGCGTCGACAGGTACGCTCACGCGTGGGTTGTGCTATGCGGCGCCGCCGCCCTAACGTAACGATCGCTTCCAGGGCGGGCACCGACCCCCGGTGCCATGCCGTGAAGTGCTTGGGCGGCCATCCGAGAGGCTCGGGCGGTCGACCCGTCGTTCATCAGGAGCGGCCCAGAAGGGAGCGACGACGCAAGCCGCGCCGGGCGTGCACCTACGTACCCGGTGGTGTCCTCTCCACACGTACGCAGTGGTCATTGCGCACACGAGAGGGGTGTCGCGCTCCGTAGTTTTCGCCCCGAAAGGTCCCGACAGGAGGAAGCAGCGGCCAACGTCTTCGGTCCCCCCGAGGAAGCCCCCGATCCCCAGCCGGACGTCACGACGACCGGCGTCCCGCGGCCGGGGTGCGGAAGTCTTTCACCAGGGCGGCCGGATCCGTGCCACTCGGGTCGCGCATCGCGCACCGACCCTCCCCCACAGTCGCCAGGCCGATCGGCCGTATGAAAAACGAGGACGCGTGAGTACCGAAAGACGACGGAGCGCCGGCGGGCGCCGCAGGGCCGGTGGCCCGGAGGACCCGCGCGGCAACGGCGGCAGGCGGGCCCCCCGAGGCCCTGCCGAGGACGAACGCGCTGCCGGCGGTCGCCGCAGGGCCAGGGAAGACAACGGATTCTGGGACGACGACGCCGAGCGCCGCCCGCGCCGGTCGAGGGACGACTACGACGACGACCGTCCGCGCCGCCGTTCCGCGGCGGCCGCGGCCGCGGCTGAGGGCGGGCGCGAGGGCGCCCGCCGGCGGCCGCGCGGGGACGACCACGGCGACCGTCCGCGCCGTCGGCCCGGCGCCGAGGCCGGCCGCAGGGGCGGCGGCCGCCGGCGCCCGCCCGGAAAGGACGACGAGTACGACGAGCGCGGCCCGGTCAAGCGCTTCTTCGCCAAGGTGTGGAAGCCCGCCCTGGTCGTCTGCGCCATCGGCTTCATCACCGTGGTGGCGGCCTTCGGCGTCGCCTACGCACTGATGCCGAGCCCCACCGAGATGGGCGCGCAGGCCAGCGCGACCGACGCCTCCACGTCGATCCGGTTCGCCGACGAGACCGAGGCCACCACGTTCGGCGAGGTCAACCGGATTCCGGTTGAGCGGGAGCAGATCCCCGAGAGCGTGGTCAGCGGCGTGATCGGCTCCGAACAGCGCGGCTTCTGGGAGGACCCCGCGATCTCCCCGACGGGTACGGCCCGCGCCGTCCTGAGCGGCGGCAGCGCCGGCGGCGGTTCGTCCATCACCCAGCAGATGGCGCGCAACTACTACGACGGCCTGTCCCAGGACCGCTCCTACCTGCGCAAGTTCAAAGAGATCATCGTCGCCTTCAAGGTCGAGCAGTCCCTGACCAAGGACGAGATCCTCACCCAGTACCTCAACACCATCTACTTCGGCCGCAACGCCTACGGCGTCCAGGCCGCGGCGCAGGCCTACTTCGGCAAGAACGTCGAGGACCTCAGCAGCGCCGAGGGCGCGTTCATCGGCGCGATCATCCAGCAGCCGGGCAACTTCCAGAACGTGGAGCCGGGCTCGGAGATGGAGGAGGTCCTCAAGGGACGCTGGGATTACGCCGTCAACGGCATGGTCGTCCTGCACGAGGAGGACCCCGAGCGCGGCATCAGCCAGGCCGAGGCCGACGAGCTGGAGTTCCCCGAGACCATCCCGTTCGAACCGGGCGACAACTACGCCGGCTACAACGGCTACATCATCCAGGCGGTCCAGGAGGAGCTGAAGGAGCGGTACGACCTCACCGACCAGCAGCTCGCCCTCGGCGGGTACCAGGTGACGACCTCCCTGGAGAAGAAGTACATGGACGCCGCGAACAAGGCGTTCGACGAGGGCCTGCCCGGGGGCATGGAGGCCATGCCCGAGCGGACCAACTACGGCCTGGCCTCGGTCGACCCGCGGACGGGTGAGGTCAAGGGCTTCTACGGCGGCGCCGACTTCTCCACCGACACCAACAACTCGCTGACGGAGCGCGCCCAGGCGGGTTCGGCGTTCAAGCCCTACGTGCTGGCCACCGGCCTGTCCCAGGGCATCAGCCTGAACAGCACCTTCGACGGCGACTCCCCGCAGGAGTTCCCCGGCGTCGGCGAGCCGATCCAGAACGACAGCAACGTCTCCCACGGCCAGGTCAACCTGGTCGAGTCCACCGCCGAATCGATCAACACCAGCTTCGTCGAGCTGGCGATCCAGGTCACGCCGGCGGCCGTGACGGAGACCGCGCGGAAGGCGGGCATCCCGGAGGAGCAGTTCGAGACCGCCGAGATGGGTCCCAACATCGCGCTGGGCACCTACCAGGTCACCGCGCTGGACCAGGCGGCCGGCTTCTCGACCTTCGCCAACGGGGGCGTGCACATGCCCCAGCACATGGTCACGGGTGTCAAGGACGCCGAGGGCAACGTGCTGGAGCCCAACGACGCCGACCGACTGGAGAGCGGGAATCGGGCGTTCAGCGCCGACGTCGCCGCCGACGCCACCTACGCGATGACCCAGGTGGTCGACGGCGGCGGTGGCGAGAACGCCGCGCTGCCCGACCGCCCGGTGGCCGGCAAGACCGGTACCTCCAACAGCGCCAAGTCGGCCTGGTTCGTGGGCTACACCCCGCAGCTCTCCACCGCCGTCGGGCTGAGCCGCGACGACGGCCAGGCACTGGACATCCCCGGCGTCGACGCGATCTACGGCGGCACCACCTCGGCCAAGGTCTGGAGGGCCTACATGAGCGAGGTCATGGAGGGCGAGGAGGTCATGCGGTTCCCGCCCCGGGCCAACGTCGGCGACGACCAGAACTTCGCCCCGACGCCGAGCACGACGCCCAGTGAGACGGCGACGCCCGACACCGAGACCTCGGAGCCGCCGGACCTCGAGACCTCGGAACCGCCGGACCCGAGCACGTCGGAGTCGCCGGAAGAGGTGGACTGCGACGACCCGATGAACATGGGAAATCCGCAGTGTGAGGACGAGCAGGGTGAGACCGGCGATCCCGAGAATCCCGACGACTGCGTACCGAGCGTGTTCAACGACTGCGATGACCAGCAGACGGAAGAGCCGAACAACAACAGCCGGGACAACAACAACGCGGCCGGCGACTACGCGGCTCGTAGAGAGTAGCCCGTGACCGACCGTCCCACCGGTGCCGGCGACGACCCCGTCGCCGGCACCTCTCCTATCCCCGTCTCCTCCCGGGCCTCGCAGGTCTCCCGGACCTCCCGCAGCGGTGCGACGCCGTGGCTGCCGCTCACCGGCATCGCGCTGCTCGGAGCGGTGCTGGGCTACCTCGCCAAGGCGCCCTGCCGGTTCGGCGGGGCGTGGCTGGACGGCACCCAGTTCCAGAAGGCCTGCTACAGCGACGTCTTCCCGCTGTACTACCGCGACCAACTGGACGCCGGGACCGTCCCCTACCTCGACAAGCCGGTGGAGTACCCCGTGCTCACCGGCGGCCTCATGCACGTCCTGGCCAGGGCGGTCTCCTGGCTGCCCGATCCGGTGGCGCGCGGCCTGGGCTACTTCGACGCCACGGCCGTCGTGATGGCGGGCTGCCTGGTCGCGGTCGTGCTCTCGGTGGGCCACCTCGCCGGGCGCGGCGGCGTCGCGCCGGCGGCCGGCCGTCCGTTCGACCGCCGGGCCGCCCTCGCAGCGGGGGCGTTCACCGCGCTGGTCCCCGCGGCGCTCCTCACCGCCTACATCAACTGGGACCTGTTCGCCGTGGCGCTGGCCGTCGGCGGGCTGGCGGCCTACGCTCACGGCCGCCAGTGGCTGTCCGGAGCGCTCATCGGCCTCGCGGTCGCCGCGAAGTTCTACCCCTTCCTCTTCTTCGGCCCGCTGTTCGTGCTCGCGGTCCGGGACCGGCTGCGCGACGGCCGCCCCCTCAAGGAGTCCCTCGGCGACTTCGCGCGCCCGCTGGGCGGGGCCGCCGTCGCCTGGGCCGCGGTGAACCTGCCCGTCATCGTGGCGGCCCCCGAGGGGTGGGCCACGTTCTTCCGGTTCAGCAGGGAGCGCGGCGCCGACTGGGGGTCCGTCTACTACGTCCTCGGCGGGTTCGGCCTGTTCGACACCGCCGACCTCGACGCGGTCAACCTCGCCGGCACCCTCGGCCTGCTGCTGGCCTGCGTCGGGATCGCGCTCCTCGGCCTGTTCGCGCGCGGCCGCCCGCCGCTGGAGCAGCTCGTCTTCCTGGTCGTCGCGGCGTTCTTGATCACCAACAAGGTGTGGTCGCCGCAGTTCGTGCTCTGGCTGCTGCCGCTGGCCGCGCTGGCCTGGCCCCGGCACGTCGGCCTCCGGCCGGCCCTGGTGGTCTTCGGGCTGTGGCAGGTGGCCGAGATCGGCTACGTCCTGGGCATCTGGCAGTACCTGCTGTCCGTCTCGCCGCCGGAGGGCACGAGCGGCCTCGGGATCGAATTCGGGGCCTACGCCCTGCTCACGCTGGGCCGACTGCTCTCGCTGCTGCTGGTGTGCGCCCTCGTCGTCGCCGACTGCGTGCGGGCGCCGGCGAAACCGGGAATCGGGGCCGAAACGTCTTGACGGCCTGGTAGCCTTGGCGTTCGTCTGGCTATCCGAGCCCTCACCACCGAATACCGGCGGGGGCTCTGGCCCTCCTGCCATGGAAAGACCATGGCCGCGACAGTCCAGAGGAGGTACGAACGCCTATGCGTCGTTACGAAGTCATGGTCATCCTCGACCCCAACCTCGACGAGCGCACGGTATCCCCGTCGCTGGAGCAGTTTCTGGGCGTCGTCCGCAACGACGGCGGCTCGGTCGAGAAGGTCGACGTCTGGGGGAAGCGCCGCCTCTCCTACGACATCGCCAAGAACACCGAGGGCATCTACGCGGTGATCGACCTCACCGCCGAGCCCGCCACGGTCAAGGAGCTGGACCGCCAGCTCGGCCTCACCGAGGCGGTCCTGCGCACCAAGGTCCTGCGCCCCGAGGTGCACTGACGCGGACCCCGCGTCGCCCCCGCACCCGCCTGATCCGTACCTAGGAATCCGGAGCCAACCAATGGCAGGCGAAACTCAGATCACGCTCGTCGGCAACCTCGTCGACGATCCTGAGCTGCGATTCACCCCCAGCGGAGCCGCGGTCGCGAACTTCCGCGTGGCCTCGACCCCGCGTCAGTTCGACCGTCAGTCAGGGGAGTGGAGGGACGGCGAGTCCATGTTCCTCACCTGCTCCGTCTGGCGCCAGTACGCGGAGAACGTCGCCGAGAGCCTGCAGCGCGGCATGCGCGTCATCGTGCAGGGCCGGCTCAAGCAGCGCTCGTACGAGACCAAGGAAGGCGAGAAGCGCACCGTCTTCGAGATCGACGTCGACGAGGTCGGCCCGGCCCTGCGCAGCGCCACCGCCAAGGTGACCAAGACGCAGCGCCAGGGCGGCTTCGGCGGCGGAGGCCAGGGCGGCGGCGGCTTCGGCGGCAATCAGGGCGGTGGCGGCGGAGGCTACGGCAACCAGGGCGGCGGCTTCGGCGGCGGCCAGGGCGGCCGTTCCGGTCCGCCCGCCGACGACCCGTGGGCCACCGGCGGCGGTGGCGGGGGCTTCGGCGGCGGTGGCGGCGGCTACTCCGACGAGCCGCCGTTCTAACCGCCCCGGCACCCCGGTCGCGCCGGTCGCGGTCCGCGCCGCTTCCCGCGGTTGTCGTTTCTGTTCTGTCCCAATGACCATCCCCGGATGATCCGGGGCTCTTGCAAAGGAGCACCACGATGGCAAAGCCGGCAGCGCGCAAGCCCAAGAAGAAGGTTTGCCTGTTCTGTCAGGAAAAGCTGTCCTACATCGACTACAAGGACACCACCCTGCTGCGCAAGTTCATCTCCGACCGCGGCAAGATCCGCGCGCGTCGGGTGACCGGCAACTGCACGCAGCACCAGCGCGACGTCGCCACGGCGATCAAGAGCGCTCGCGAGATGGCGCTGCTGCCCTACACCAGCACCGCTCGCTAACGGGGATCCGAGGGAGGTTTAAGTCGTGAAGCTGATTTTGACCCACGAGGTCAATGGTCTCGGCGCCCCGGGTGACGTCGTCGAGGTGAAGGACGGCTACGGCCGCAACTACCTGCTGCCGCGCGGGTTCGCCATCCGGTGGACGCGCGGTGGGCAGAAGCAGATCGATTCGATCCGCCGCGCCCGCGCCGCGCGCGACATCCGCAGCCTGGACGACGCCAAGCAGATCGCCGGTCGGCTCGGCTCGCTCAAGGTGCGGCTCACCCAGCGGGCCGGTGACACCGGCCGCCTGTTCGGCTCGGTCACCGCGGCCGACGTGGCCGAGGCCGTCAAGAACTCCGGCGGTCCCGAGGTCGACAAGCGCCGGATCGAGATCCGCAACCCCATCAAGTCCGTGGGTGACCACAAGGTCGAGGTCCGCCTCCACCCCGAGGTCAGCGCCACGGTCGCGCTTGAGGTCGTCGGCGCCTAGAGAGGTTCGAGGACGGAGGTCGCAGGGGGCGGCCGCCGCGGCGCGCGTAGCGCCGGCGGCACGCGCGAGGCCGCGCCTTGGCCGCACGCCCTCGCTGTGACCCCGGGAATCAGACTTCTCCGGGAACGCGGCCGGAAGGAATCGGCCGGTCCCCGATCCGAACGGATCGGGGACCGGCCTTTCTCATGTCCGGTTGATGACACGCCACATTGCTTAAAGTAACTCTTTGATTACTATTGGCAACTTATCCTGTTCGGGTGGGCCTGTTACTCCACCGGAAGGGTGAGGCCATTGTGCACTCATGAGCAGCACGGTGAACGTGGCGAGATATCCAGGCGAAACGTAGTCCGCGGCGCCATGGCGGTGACCGGGGGCGTGCTCCTGAGCGGCGCCGCCGACCTCGGAACGGCGCGGGAGGCGCTCGCCGCAGCGGAGCCCACGCTGTACCACCGCGGTCATTGGAACGCGAGCAGGGCGCGCAGGAACGCCCAGGTCATAGCCAACGGGCCGGACCACGTCGTCGTGCACCACACCGCGACGGCCAACAGCACCGACTACTCCAAGGAGCACGCGTTCGAGCTGTCCCGGCGGATCCAGCGCTACCACATGCAGAACAACGGCTGGGACGACATCGGGCAGCAGCTCACCATCAGCCGCGGCGGGCACATCATGGAGGGCCGCAACACCTCCCTGCCCGCCATCCGCCAAGGCAGGCACGTGGTGGGCGCGCACACCGCCAACCACAACAACCACACCATCGGGATCGAGAACGAGGGCACCTACTCCTCGGGCAAGCCGACCGACGAGCTTCTCGAATCGCTGGCCGACACCTGCACGTGGCTGTGCCTGACCTACCGGCTCGACCCGGGCGGGGCCATCGTCGGGCACCGCGACTACAACGTCACCAGCTGCCCCGGTGACGGGCTGTACGCGCTGCTGCCCGCGCTGCGCAGGGAGGTCGGGGCCCGAATGGCCAAGGTGCGGGCCAGGTGGCGGCAGATGGGCGGCACCGAGTCGCGCGGCGGCAACGCTCCGGCCTTCCCCGACCCGCCGGTGCGCGAGCGGAAGGCGGAGTTCTACCACGGCCCCACGCTCGGCGAGCACGACCGGACCCGGTGAGGAGCGGGCGTCAGGGACGCGTGGCGCCCGTCACCAGCCAGGCGCGTCCGCTGGCCCGCAGGCCCAGTGTCAGGCCGCGGGCCAGCATCCACACCCCGAAGGCCAGCCAGAGCCCCATCAGGCCGAACGTCGAGTCCTCCGGCGTCGCCCACAGCACCAGCGCCGCGAACGGCAGGTGGGCCAGCATCGTCCAGAAACTGGCCCACGCCAGGTAGCGCTGGTCCCCGGCGCCCATGAGGATGCCGTCGAGGACCATCACCACGCCGCTGACCGGCTGCAGGGCGGCCACGACGAGCAGTGCGCCCAGGATGAGGTCCGAGACCTCGGGGTCGGCGGTGAACAGGAGCGGCGCCCAGGGGCGCACCAGCAGCACGACGGCGGCGAACAGCAGCCCGGCCATGACGCCCCACTCGACCATCCGCCGGGTCGCCGCCCTGGCCCCGGGGACATCGGAGGAGCCCAGGTGGCGCCCGATGATCGCCTGCCCGGCGATGGCGATGGCGTCCATCGCGAACACCAGCAGCGACCACAGTTGGAACGCGACCTGGTGCGCCGCGATCTCGGGGTCGCCCAGCCGGGCCGCCACCGCCGTGGTGACCACCAGCACCACCCGCAGGGAGACCGTGCGCACGAACAGCGCGAAGCCGGCCGCGACCGAGGACCTGAGGCCGCTCGCGCTGGGGGCCAGGGAGACGCCGTGCCGCCGGGCGGCGCGCACCACGATCGCCACGTAGACCGCCGCGCCGGCGGTCTGCGCGATCACCGTCGCCCAGGCCGAGCCGGCGATGCCCCAGCCCAGGCCCAGCACGAACGTCACGCACAGCACGATGTTGGCCAGGTTCGACGCGACGGCCACGACGAGCGGGGTCCGCGCGTTCTGCAGGCCGCGCAGCACCCCGGTCCCGGCCATGATGACGAGCAGCGCCGGCGTGCTGAGCAGGCTGATCCGCAGGTAGGTGAGCGCATGGGGGGTGATGTCCGCCGACGCGCCGAGCGCGCTCACCAGCCAGGGCGACAGCGGCCACCCCACGGCGATGACCCCGATGCCGATCAGCACCGCGAGCCACAGCCCGTCGACGCCGTTGCGGATGCCCGAACCGACGTCGCCGGCGCCGAACCGCCGGGCGACCGCCGAGGTGGTGCCGTAGGCGAGGAAGATGCACAGGTTGGCCAGGGTCATGAGGACCTGGCTCGCCACTCCGAGCCCGCCGAGCGCCTCGGTGCCCAGCCGCCCGACGACGGCGGAGTCGGTGAGCAGGAACAGGGGTTCCGACACGAGGGCGAAGAACGTCGGGACGGCGAGGCGGAAGATCTCGCGGTCGTGGGCGTGGCGGAAGGGCGGTGCCGACAGGGGTTTGGGCATGACCCTGCAACGTTACCGGTCAGGTGTTCGAGAGGATGGCCGCGGTTATCCACCGGACCCGGCAAGCCCTGTGGATAACTTGTGGAAAGTTGGCCGTGTACTTTCTTTCACACACAGCCGGTGCATAGTGTCTCCGCAGCTCATACCGCGTGTAGGTAGGTGGGGGAAAAGTTATCCACAGGTGTTGTGCACAAGCTGTCCGCAGAAACCGCCCGTTCATCCACAGGATCTCCCCAGGCTCGTCCACAGGTCGCTTTGCGGACTGTCACCACCGGCGAGGACAATCCAAACTCGAGCACGTTGTCAGTCGCAGGGGGAGAGACCGTGGGGGAGACGCCATGAGTGTTGGCGAGCATCCGCAGGAGGAGGGCGGCTTCGAACGCACGCCACCACACGACATCATGGCCGAGCAGTGCGTGCTGGGCGGCATGCTGCTCTCCAAGGAGGCCATCAGCCAGGTGGTCGAGATCGTGCGCTCGGCCGACTTCTACCGCCCGGCGCACCAGACCGTCTACGACACCGTCATCGACCTCTTCTCGCGCGGCGAGCCGGTCGACGCGGTCTCGGTCAACGCCGAGCTCACCAAGCGCGGCGAGATCACCCGCGTGGGCGGCGCGCCCTATCTGCACACCCTCACCGAGGCCGTCCCGACCGCGGCCAACGCCGGCTACTACGCCCGCATCGTGGCCGACCGCGCCGTCCTGCGCCGCCTGGTCGAGGTGGGCACCCGCATCGCCCAGATCGGCTACGCGGGCGACGGCGAGGTCGACGACCTGGTCGATCGGGCCCAGGCCGAGGTCTACCGGGTCGCCGAGAAGCGCGCGGGGGAGGACTACCTCCCCCTCAGCGAGATCATGCCGGGGGCCCTGGACGAGATCGAGGCGATCTCCGCCCACGACGGCTCGATGACCGGCGTCCCCACCGGCTTCACCGACTTCGACGCCCTCTCCAACGGCCTGCACCCCGGCCAAATGGTCATCATCGCGGCCCGTCCCGCAGTGGGCAAGGCCCTGGCCCTGGACACCCCGCTGCCCACCCCCGGCGGCTGGACCACCATGGGCGAGGTCCGGGTCGGCGACGAACTCCTCGCCGCCGACGGCACCCCCACCCGCGTGGTCGCGGCCACCGACGTCATGACCGACCGCCCCTGCTACGAACTCGCCTTCGACGACGGCACCACCGTCACAGCCGACGCCGAGCACCGGTGGCCGGTCGGAACCGACCCCGCGTCCTCCACCGACATACCGACGACGCGGGAACTCGCGGCTCGGGTCCCCGACGAGAAACCCCATGTCGGAGCCTGCCGCATCACCGACGTCCGGCCGGTGGGAAGCGTTCCGGTGCGGTGCGTGCAGATCGACCATCCGGACCGCCTGTACCTCGCGACGCGGTCGATGATCCCGACGCACAACTCCACCCTCGCCTTGGACTTCGCGCGGGCCGCGTCGATCAAGCACCAGTTGACGTCGGCCTTCTTCAGTCTGGAGATGGGGCGCAACGAGATCGTCATGCGGCTGCTGTCGGCCGAGGCCCGGGTGCCGCTGCACACCATGCGGTCCGGGCTCATGACCGACGACGACTGGACGCGGCTGGCCCGCCGCATGGGCGAGGTCGCCAGCGCGCCGCTGTTCATCGACGACTCCCCGAACATGTCGATGATGGAGATCCGGGCGAAGTGCCGCCGACTCAAGCAGCAGCAGGACCTCAAGCTGGTCATCGTCGACTACCTCCAGCTGATGAGCTCCCCCGGCCGGGTGGAGAGCCGCCAGCAGGAGGTCTCGGAGATGTCGCGGTCCCTCAAGCTCCTCGCCAAGGAACTCGAGGTCCCGGTCATCGCCCTCTCCCAGCTCAACCGCGGCCCTGAGCAGAGAACGGACAAGAAGCCCCAGGTTAGCGATCTACGCGAATCGGGCTCGATCGAGCAGGATGCGGACATGGTCATCCTGCTCTACCGCGAGGACGTGCACGAGAAGGAGTCGCCGCGGGCGGGGGAGGCGGACCTGATCGTGGCCAAGCACCGCAACGGGCCCACGGCCACGGTGACCGTGGCGTTCCAGGGGCACTACAGCCGCTTCGTCGACATGGCGCCCGGGTGACAGGTCGACAGGCCGACACCGCCCCCCCTCGGCCGGAACCCGCCGTCCGGCTGTGCGTCCGGGGCATACGGGCCGAGAGCGAGGGCGGGACGCCGACGCCCTCCTCACGGGCCTGCTCTCCGGTCTCCACGTCCGCGCCGACCGCACGGCGCCGGGCGCGGTGCTGCCCGCCTCCATGGGGACCTCGGCACCGACGAGGACCGGGGGCGGCTCGTCACGGCGCTGCGCATGGTGCGCGCGGCCCGGTGCCTGCCGGAGGGCGAGCAGCATGCCTCGGCAGGGCGATCGGCTCGTCGACCACCGGCGCATCCGCCTGAAGCGGTCGGCCGACCGCCGCTCCTCACCCGTCCACCGGCGCGGGGCCGGCAGGGGTCCGCGCCGTTCGCCGCCTGCGCCGCGCAGCGCGGAGCAGGTCTTTTAGCCGGGGGCCGATCGGGAGCGGTCGAGCGTCGCCACCGCGGTCCTGGTTCCCGTGACCTTCGCGGTCTGCGCGGCCCTCGACGACGGCACGCAGACGGGCACCTACCACGGCCTGTGGCAGCGGATCAGTCTGGGCATCGGCCTCGGCTGGTTCGGCGTGCTGGCCCTCCGGCTGCTGTTCGAGCGGCCCCGAGTGCGGTCGCGGCTCCAGGAGGCCGGCCCATAGGCCGTCCGGCGGAGGGCGGCGGTGCGGCGGAGGCCGCCCGCGCGGTTTCGCCATCCGGTCCGCGCGTACTGGAGGATGTCTCCGGCACCGTTCCCCCCGACGATCGGAGTTTCCCCCTATGGCGCGGACGACGCCCATATCCGTGATCGCGCTGCTGGCATCGGGCAGCCTGCTCCTCAGCGGCTGCGGCATCACCGATGACCCCGGCCCCTGGGCGCAGTGGTTCGGTGAGGAGGGGCCGCCTCCGGTCGAGGAGGAGTTCCCCTACACCAAGGAGGGGCGCATCTTCCAGGACACCGGTCAGGACGCGACGATGCGCTTCTCGATCACCGGGCTGGAGCGCACCCCCGACCACACGGTCATGTACTACGAGGTGGAGTACCTCGACGAGTTCGCGGGCAGCAACCGCAACCTCAGCATGGCGCACACCCTCGTCGACCCGATCACCGGCCGGGTCTACCGCCAGTACCACGACGACGAGGGGCTGAAGTACGGCTCGGTCAGCCCCGGCCCTCCCGGGCTGTATCCGGTGCACGACGGGGTCGCCAACGAATACCGCAGGTACTTCCCGCCCATCCCCGAGGAGGTGCGGCAGGTGACCTTCATCGGCAGCGGGCTGGGGGCCATGACGGGCATCCCGATCCAGGACGTCGACGAGGAGCGGCCGGACCCGGAGGATCCCAACGGCGCCGATCACCTCTCCCCCTCCGATCCGCCGCCCGCGGGGCGCGACCTCACATTCGAGAACCGCCGGCCCGACGACGGCGCCGCGGCGGGCGAGGGCTGGGTGGAGAGCTTCGTCGACTCCGAGATCGCCTCGATCACGCGCGACGGCGACACGGAGACGATCTCGCTGCACTCCGATGTGATGTTCGAGTTCGACGAGTCCGACCTCACCGACGAGGCCGATGAGGTCGTGCGCCAGGCGGCGGAGACACTGGCGCGCAACGTCGATCCGGACAACCCGGAGATCACCGTCATCGGCCACACCGACGGTGTGGGCGGTGACGCCTACAACGAGAGGCTCTCCGTCCGGCGCGCCGAGACGGTGCGGGACCTGCTGGCCGAGGAGATCGGCTCCGGCCACACGTTCGTGGTGGAGGGGCGCGGCAGCACCGAGCCGGTGGCACGGGAGGGCGGACCCGATGACGAGCAGGCGCGCTCCCGCAACCGGAGGGTGGAGTTCGCCTACGGACTCGGCGGCGCCGCCGAACCGGAGGAGGAGTCCGATGACGGCGGGCTGGGCGTCGCGGAGCGCACCGTCGGCTGGCCGGCGCCGTTCACCGACGACAGCGGCGACGTCGTCGCCGAGGCGGAGCGGGACGGCGTGCGGCTGGAGGTGTACCCGCTGCGCAGGGACGGCTCCTACGTGATCGGGAGCGTGGCGCTGACCAACACCTCCGATGAGCCGGTCGACCCGGACATGGGCGGGCTGGACTCGCTGCAGCAGGGCGGGCCGGAGAGGTTCAGCAAGGGAACCCTGGGCGGGTTCCAGCTCCTGGAGCCCGAGACCGGTCTGGTGCGCTACGTCGCGCAGATGAACTTCGGCGGCGGCACCTACAGCGGCTTCGCCGAAGAGGTGCACGAGCTGCAGCCCGGCAACACCTACGAGCTCGTGGCGGTGTTCCCCGCCCCGCCGGCCGACGTCGAGGAACTGACCCTGCGGGCCGGTCCCTTCGGCGAGCTCCCGGAGATCCCCGTCGGGGCGTGAGCGGGACGGGGTGCCGGTCTCCCGCCGTCGTCGGCACCGGCGCCCCGCTCCGGCGCACGACGGGCGGGGCCGCCGCGCGTCATGGCCGGCCGCCGTCGGCCGGTTTGCGGGCCAGCAGGTAGGCCTGCTGCGTCCTCTCCACCCCTTCCCCCTCGTCGGGCTCGCGCAGCAGCCGGGCGCGCACGTCCAGCCCGGCCCGGCGCAGCAGCTCGGCGACGCGGTCCGGCCGCCGCCGGTGGAAGTCGAGCGACACCGCGTGGCCGAACGGCCGTGCCAGGTGCAGCGGCTCGTCGCCGACCTGGAAGGCGAGCAGCAGGTGGCCGCCCGGGGCCAGGACCCGGTCGAACTCGGCGAAGACCTCCGGCAGATGCTCCTGCGGGGTGTGGATGATGGAGTACCAGGCCGCGATGCCGCCGAGGGCGCCGTCCGGCAGGTCCAGAGCCGTCATCGAGCCCTCGTCGAACCGCAGGTCCGGGTGCGCCCGCCGGGCCAGCGCGACCATCCGCGGCGACAGGTCGACCCCGAACGCGGACAGCCCCAGGGCGTGCAGGTGCGCCGTCACGCGGCCCGGGCCGCACCCGAGGTCGGCGACCGGGCCGGCGCCGGCGTCCCGAACGAGTTCGGCGAATCCGGCGAGCACCGCCCGGTCCAGCGGCTTGGCCGCCAGTTCGTCTCGGAAGTGATCGGCGTAGTCGGCGGCCACGGCGTCGTAGAACGTCCGGGTGGTGCGCAGAAAGGACGGTTCGGTCATGGCGGAGTACTGTAGCCCACCCGGACGCGCCGCACCGCCGTCCTACTCCCACTCCAGGCAGAAGGGGTGCCCGGCCGGGTCGGCGTAGACGCGGAAGCGGGGCTCGGTGGCGGAGAGCAGGGTGGCGCCGAGGGCGAGCACCTTCGGTTCGGCCTCGTCGATGTCGTCGACCCGGATGTCCAGGTGGATCTGCTGCGGATGCCGCGGGTCCGGCCACCGCGGCGGCACGTGGTCCGGTGCGTGCTGGAAGCTGATGCGTCCGGTGGTGGCGTCGCCGATGTCGACCCATCCGCCGTCGACGCCGGTGATCGGCACCCCGAGCACCTCGCAGTAGAACCGCGCCAGCGCGTGCGGGTCGGGGCAGTCGAGGACCACCGAGGACAGGCGACCGATCATCAGGGCTCCCTTCGTTGAACCGTCCCGTCAATGGTGCCGGACGGGGAAGCCCCGGGGACACGCCTGTTCCGGCGCGGTCGCGACCGCGCGACGCGATCCGGGCGGGCGGTGCCGCACCCGCGCTGGTGCCCGCGGTGTTCAGCGCCGGAGCCGCCGTCGTCGCGATCGCCGCCGCGGCGGGCGTGGTCGCCACCGTCGGGACGGGGGTCGGCGGCGGCCGGCCCGAGGACCCCATGAGCGGCGTCGCGAACGGCCTGAGCGTGGTGCTGCTCGTGCTGGCCGCCGCCTATGCCGGCGCGGCGGCCACGGTCGTCCCGGGGCGGCGCTTCCACGAACGGCTGTCGACCTGGGGCTGGCGCCCAACACCGTGGCGCGCGCCTACCGCGAGCCGGAGCAGGAGGGCCTGCTCCGCAGCCGCGGAAGCAGGGGGACCTTCGTCGCGCCCCCGCCCGCACAGCGGGCCGCGCCCCCTGAGCCGGGTGCGGCGACCGGGCCCGATGCGGCCGCGCCCGACCTCCGGACACCGGCCCGCGCCCTGGTCCAGTGCGCCCGCCGCGCGGGCGCGGACCGCGAAGCCCTGCTGTCCCTGGTCGCCGAGGAATGGGACGGCGCGGCCGCATCCGAGGCCTCCCCGACCGAAGCGGGCCGGTACTGAGGTTCGCAGAAGCCGCGTCGGGTGGTCGGTGCGCCGCAGCACTTTCGGCGATCGTGACCTTGTGGGGGGTTATCGCAACGTTTTCAGGTCCCGCAAGGTCAAGATCGCCGTGAGGGCCGCCACCCGGCCACCGCGGTGACCACGGCCTCCGGCGGCCTGTCAGGCGCCGGCCTCCTGTGCGGCGGCGAGGACCACCTGCTCCATCTCCTCCTTGGTGGCCTCCGAGGAGACCGTGAAGACCGAGACGTGCAGGTCGCCGGGGAGCGACAGGTGGAGGTGCCGGTTGGAGCCCTCGACGGTCGAGACGAGCTTCAGCTCCCCGCCGAGCTCGTCGGTCCGGTCGGTCCGGTAGGTGTCGACGTTGACATCGACGTCGACCTCCCAGTCCATCTCCTCCTGCGCGCCGGCCGGCCGGACCACCGCGGCCCGGTCGCCGGGGTCGGCGTTCACCGTGAAGACGAGCGCGACCGACTCGCCGCCGGGCTCGGTGCCGCCGACCCAGGTGCAGGACAGCTGTTCGGAGTCGGGGACGTCCTCGACCCCTCCCGCCTCCTCTTCGAGCGCGGCGCCCTCCGGCGCCAGGTCACCGACGAGTTCGGCCGCGCCGATGTCGGCGCACGAGGCCGGTACGGCGAAGGGGGCCTCCTCGGCGCTGGGCTCCGGCAGCGGTGTCGCCTCCCCCGCGGCGGGTCCCTCCGCGGCGTCGTCGGGGAGCACGTCGCAGCCGACGAACAGTGCGCCGGCCGCGACGGCGACGCCGACGGCAGCGACGGACCAGGAGACGGGGGATGACGGAACGAGTCGCATGGGCGGCTTTCGCGGATCGGGGGGATGGAACCGCGCGCGCGGCGACGGGCGCCGGCGCGAAAGGACAACCGGAACCGTAGCAAGAAAAGGCCGACCCGGAGGTGTCCGCCGGCGCCGGGGTCCGGGGCGCCCGCCGGATTCAGGGACCCGGTGCCGGCCGGGAGGGGGTCGACCGGCGGAGGCGCCGTGTCGACTCCGCGACATGTCGCCGTGCCGCCGTGTCGTCGAGGTGACACGGCGGCACGGCGATGTGCACGCCCTTCAGCTCACCGGGTGCGGCGGACCAGGTCGGCGATGATCCGGGCGAGCTCGGGGCCGGCGTCCTCCTGCAGGAAGTGGCCGGCGTCCTCGATGGTCGCGTGCGGCTGGTCCTGCGCGCCGGGAACGAGCTTCTGGAAGGGGCGCTCACCGCCCGCGGTGATGGGGTCGCCGTCGCTGAACGCGGTGAGGAGGGGCTTGTCCCACTCCTTCAGCACCTCCCAGGCGCGCCGGTTGTCGGCCGACGCCGGGTCGTCGGGGGCGGTGGGGACCAGGGAGGGGAAGACCCGCGCGCCTGCGGTGTAGGAGGCGTCGGGGAAGGGCGCGTCGTAGGCGGCGACCACCTCGGGCGGCAGGTCGCTCCGGACGCTTCCGTTGATCAGGCGCCCGATCTGGAAGTCGGGCGTCTGCCGGGCGAACCGCTGCCACTTCAGGAACGCCTCCGTCGGCGGGTGGTCCCCGGTGGGCAGGCCGGTGTTGGCGACCACGGCGCGGGCGAAGCGGTCCGGCGCCTCCGCGAGCATCCGCAGCCCGATGAGCCCGCCCCAGTCCTGGCCGAACAGGGTGATCCCGCGCAGGTCGAGCCGGTCGAGGAGCAGGCTCCGCAGCCAGGACACGTGCGCGGCGTAGGTGTAGTCGTCCTGTTCGGTGGGTTTGTCGGAGCGGCCGAATCCGACGAGGTCGGGGGCGACGCACCGGAATCCGGCGTCGATCAGGGGCGGGATCATCGAGCGGTACAGGTAGCACCAGGAGGGCTCGCCGTGCAGGAGCACGACGACGTCGCCGTCGCGCGGGCCCTCGTCCAGGTGGTGCATGCGGAGGGTGCCGCCGTCGCCGTCGCCGACCTCGGCGTAGTGCGGCGCGAAGGGGAACCCGGGGAGATCGGTGAACCGGTCGTCGGGTGTGCGCAGGACCTGCATGGCGGACTCCTGGTGCGGAACGGGTTCGGGTTGTCGGGGCGGGCCGGCCGGTGGCGCGGTGGCCGAGCGTGCCCAGCAGCCTACAAACGTCCGGGAGAACGCGCCATACCAACGGGTCGGTTTGTCCGTCTCCGACGGTGCCTACCCGAGCCGGCCGCAGCCGAAGACCTGCTGTGCGGCCTTGTCCGCTGCCGGGCGCGCACGAGAGTGCTCGTTTACCGGCTCTTCTCGTCGGTCTCGGCCTTGATTCCGGCGGGGGCGGGCGCTCAGACCATCGGATGGTCATGGGGAGATGGGTAAGGCTGCCTGGCGGCTGCCTGGTGCTCGACGGTCGGGTTCGCACAGGGGGTCGGCTGTCGCAGTGCGCGTAGCGCCGACGGCACAGCAGGTCCGAGCCTTGGACGTCTCACCCCGACCCGCGAGCGCAGTAGTCGGAACTCGATGCGGTTCATGGTGATCCGGGCGCTCGATCCCATCGGAGGACGCAGCGGAGCCAACGGTCGGCGCGCCCCCAATGCGACCACCGGCGGTTTCGACGTGCACAGCCGTGGGGCGGCCGGTCACCTCGGTGACCGGCCGCCCCACGGCGCGATGCGCGATCGCGTTACTGCCAGCGCGCCTCGGGGCGCGTGCGGCCGTTGTCATCGGTGGTCAGCACCCAGCGCAGTAGCGGGCGGGCGGGTGCGGCGGTCTCCTCGGTCTCGCGCGGCTGCGGCAGCGTCATCCCCATCGGGGCGGTGCCGCGGGTGCGGGCGACGGAAGGACGACGCCGACGGCGCGTCGAGACCGGACGGGCGGTGGACAGCGACGCCTCGCTCACCTTCCGGGCCATGGCGACACCTCCTCGTTCAGCTTACTGAGGACTATAGTTAACCTTCCGTTCACCTTGAAGTCAACTTGGATATACCGGCATGTGTCTGAGGGAACACGGGGGCGCAGGGAGGATGCGGAGGAGACGTGGAGGGGCGGCAGCGAAGCGGGCAACCAAGAAGCGGGCAACCAAGAAAGAAGCGCCCGCCGACGGCGGACGCTTCGTGTCGCTGGCGGTGCGCGGCTAGGCCGCGTCCTCCTTGCCAGGGAAGATCAACCCGACGACCTCGAGGTAGAGCTGCTCGGGGTAGGGAACGTAGTTGATCCTGCTCAGAGCCTGGTCCTGACCGGCGGACTCCATGACGAAGGTGCCGTAGCCGACCATGCGCCCCACGATGGAGCGCTCGAAGCGCATGTCCGTGACCTTGCCCAGCGGCATCATGTTGACCTGCCGGGTGATCAGCCCGCTCGTGGCCAGCAGCCGCGCCGAGGTGATGACGAAGTAGTCCACCGACCACTCCGCGACCTTCCACACGAACCAGACGAGGATCAGCAGCCAGGCCCACCAGATGACGGCCAGTACGGTGGAGCTCCCAGCGATCGCGGTGTTGCTCAGAATGCCGGCGAAGATGAGGCTGCCGAGCACCATCGCCACCGGCCCCATCAGGATGGCCGGATGCCGACGCATGGTGATGACCTGCTGCTCGTGCGGCAGCAGGTAGCGGTTGACCGATGCCGGCGCGGCATCGCCCGGGGTTACCAGCCTCATTGGCACGTCGGCCCCCTAAACGGCCAGGGCGTTGACGAAGCGGGACAGTGAATCAGCGGCGCCCATCAACCCGTTGAGCCCGGTCTGGATCACGCCTGCGGCGGATTCGGGCTGAGTGAGCAGATAGAAGGCGACAAAGGCAACGAGGCCATACCCCAGCCATTTCTTCAACTTCGCCATGACCGACTCCCCAAGAAGCTGCTGACCCACTAACCCAAGGTGATTGTTACATCGCGAAGCAAGCCCGTAAAGGCAGATACCGGTTACCGGCGTGGCGTTCCAGTTCGCGGCCGATGTGGTGCTGGTCACCTCGGGGGTCCGGTCGCGGGCGGGCGCCGGTCAGCGTCGCTCCGCGAAGGCCAGGGCCAGGACCTTGAGGTGCTGGCGGGCGATCCGCTCGACGAGGTCCGGCGTCGCCCTGCCGGTCACGTCCTGGGCCCCGTGCCGGGCCGCGTCCACGCATCTGGAGATGGTCGGCTCCGGGTGGACGCCGTCGAACTCGGCGCTGAGCCGACGGATGACGGGGGTGAACTCGCGTGGGGCGGCGGCTGCCTTTTCGGTCATGTCACTCCTTGAGGGGTTAGGGGTGATCGATGGCGCTCCGTGCCCGGCCGTCTGCAACGTGTGACCGCCACAGGGGTCGGGGGACTCAGTAAGGGAATGGAGTTTGGGCAGGTGAGGGTGGGTGTCTGTGCTGGGAGGGGGGTCAGGGGTCGGTGCTGCGGTCGGGGTCTGGTGCTGTTCCCGGGTCAGGGGTTGGCAAGTGGGACAACCCTAATGTGCCACGTCTCCGCCTTGAGTGGAATTCGGCTAATACAAAAAACGCCAGGTCGAAGCGTATTTGTTACCGAAGTGTCCTATGGTGAGAAGTAGAGGGTTCCCGGTTTCGGGCGGACGAAACCACCTATATGTACTTTTCTTTAAAAGAGCGCGCGGCCGCGGCCGGACCGTGCGCGCCGGACGCCCGCGGTCACACGCAGCCGTAGAGCCGGTCCCCGGCGTCGCCCAGCCCCGGCATGATGAACCCGTTCTCGTTCAGCCGCTCGTCGACGGCCGCCGTGACCACGCGCAGCAGCGCGTTGTGCTCGTCGCCCAGCGTCTCGACCAGTTTGGCCTTGACCGAATCCAGGCCCTCGGGCGCGGCGAGCAGGCAGATCGCGGTGACGTGGTCGGCGCCGCGGTCGACCAGCAGCTTCAGCGAAGCCGCCAGCGTGCCGCCGGTGGCCAGCATCGGGTCGAGCACGTAGCACTGGCGCCCGGACAGGTCCTGGGGGAGGCGGTCGGCGTAGGTCGCCGGCTGCAGGGTCCGCTCGTCGCGGGCCATGCCGAGGAAGCCGACCTCGGCCGTCGGGAGCAGCCGCGTCATGCCGTCGAGCATGCCCAGGCCGGCGCGCAGGATGGGGATCACCAGCGGCGTGGGCCGGGTGAGCTGCACGCCGGGAGCGGGGGCCAGAGGCGTCTGCACGGTGACATCGGCCACCCGGACGTCCCGGGTCGCCTCGTAGGCGAGCAGGGTGACCAGCTCGTCGGTCAGCCGCCGGAACGTCGGAGAGTCGGTACGCACGTCGCGCAGAGTCGTGAGCTTGTGCGCGACGAGCGGATGGTCGACGACGTGGATGTCCATCTGGAAAACACACTCCGGTGAGCTGGGGAGACGGGGTGGGGTCGGCGTCCGAGTCTAACGGCGGCCGCGGGCCCGGTCGGATGGGGGTGTGACCGGCGCCACTCCCGGCCGTTCAGCCATGTTCGGCGGTCGGTTCGCACAGGGAGGAGATCGGCTGTCGCGGTGCGCACAAGTCGTCGGCGGCACGGCGGCCCGGGTCCCGAGAGTCCATCCGGCCCCGTGAGCGCGGCGGTCGAAGCCCGGTCGGCGCCGGCCGACGCACTTTGGGACGGTGATTTCCGCGGTTCCGCAGACCGCCGTTTCCCTCCGCTATCGGTCGGTTCGCCGCCGTGTGCGGCGCCACCCACCAGGGGGTTCACGGCCTCGGACGGGCGGGCGCCGCAGTGTGGCCGCTGTGCCGCGTGGGACGAAGTTTTCCGATCGCGTTCTGTTGGGGACGGGGCGTCCGTTCTAATAGGACATGTGAGCGCGGACTTCTATCACGGAGACAGCCCCCCTTGGGGAGACCGAGTCACGGGCGAGGGCAGCCGTTACGATGACGCCGTCCCGGACGATCTGCGATCCTGGCCGCATCAAGGCCTTCCGGGTGGAGTGACGATGACGGGACTCGAACAGGATGACGACGGCTCCAGTGACTTCGCCGCCGTCGCTTATCGCGAAGAGGACTACTGGGACGTCGACCTGCTCCCGGTGGCCCTGACGCAGGATCTGAAGGGACTTCTGCACGCGCTGCGGCAGCAGCCCAGCATCAGCGGCGCGATCGGGCTGGTCTCGGTCGGCGACGACTTCTTCATCATCGCCCGCGTGTACGGGCGCGACGACGTCAGCCTCTTCCTCTCCGACGTCACGGCATCGGTCGACTGGAAGGTGGCGCGCTCGGTCCTGGAGTACCTGGACATCGACGTCCCCGACGAGGAGGACCTCGACCAGGTGCTGCCAGCGGGCGACCTGTCGATCCTGGCCGACCTCGGCCTGGACGAGATGGAGCTCGGGGCGCTCGCGGGCGACCTCGACCTCTACCCGGACGAGGTGCTGGCCAGCATCTCCGAGCGGCTGGGATTCCCGCAGTCCTTCCAGCGTGCGTTGGATGCGATGGGGTAAGCCCCCAACGACGGCGGGCGCACGGTCGGCGCCCGCTGCAGCACGGTCAAGCCGAACGGGGTGGGCCCTGCCTGCCCGGGGAGAGGAGCGGGAGCGCACGTGTCGATCTTCTCAGCGGTTTTCTCCCGGTCCGCCGCCGGCTGGACGGGGGCTGAGATCGATCTGGCGGAGGCCGACGGCATCGACGACGTCGCCGATCTGATGCGCGACGTCGCGGGGGCGCGCGACCCCGGAGCGGCCGAGGGCACCATGATCCTCATGGTGGAGGCCGACGACGAGTGGTTCGGGATCGTCAGGGTCGACGACCACAACGACCCCCAGGTCTTCCTCTCCGACGCGCGGGTCGTGCCCGGCTACCCGCTCGCCGCGCTGCTGCTGGACGGCAAGGGCGACGGGGAGCCCGAGGAGGCCGAGGGCACCGGGCAGACGCCCTACCCCGACCCCGCCGGCGACTCCGGCCTGCTCTCCGACTTCGGCACGTCCGGCGAGGAGCTGCTGGCGCTGACGCTGCGCGAGGGCCTGCTGCCCGCCGACGCCCTGGACGAGGTCGCCGGTCGCGCGGGCTTCGCCGAATCGCTGGACGCGCTGCGGGCATGAGCGGCGCGCAGCAGGCGCGGGACCGCTACGACGAGGCGCTGCGGCTGGCCCTGGACGAGGCGGAGCGCACCTCCGGCAGTGGGGACGTGCCGGTGGGCGCCGTCGTGCTGGACCCGGCCGGGACCGTCATCGGGGCCGGCCACAACGAGCGCGAGGCCACGGGCGACCCCACCGCGCACGCCGAGGTGCTGGCGCTGCGGGAGGCGGCGGCGCACGCGGGCGCGTGGCGGCTCACCGGGTGCACGCTCGCCGTGACCTTGGAACCCTGCACGATGTGCGCCGGCGCGATCGTCCTGGCGCGGGTGGACCGCCTGGTCTACGGGGCGCGCGACCCCAAGGCGGGCGCGGTCGGCTCGCTGTGGGACGTGGTGCGCGACCGCCGGCTGAACCACCGCCCCGAGGTGATTCCGCCCGATCTGGTCGGCCCCGATGTCGCCGCGCGCTGCGGCGCGGTCATAACCGAGTTTTTTGCACTCCGTCGTCTCCGGTAGAGTTGCTCCCGGTGGAGTCGCATAGTGGCCGAGTGCGCGCGCCTCGAAAGCGCGTGAGGGGAGACCCTCCGTGGGTTCAAATCCCACCTCCACCGCCCACCGGAAGCCGCCCGGGCAACACGCCCCGGGCGGCTTCTCTCGTTTGCCGGGGGTTGTTCAGGGGGTTGGCTGTCGCAGTGCGCGTAGCGCCGGCGGCACGTACAGACCTCGCCTTCTACGCTCTCCCGCACCCGCGGCAGAGACGGCCGGGCTCGCAGGCAGGCGTGGGCCCGCTCGCGCCGCCATCATCACGCGATCGCGGCAGCCCACCCCTGTACTCACCTCGCTTGACATAGAAGCGTCGTGCGGGAACCCGGGAGCAGGGATCGCGGGCGCGTGCGCGGAAAAGTCTCCGCCGGTCATTAAGCTCGGTGGCAGCAGTGCGGGTCCTCACCGCACGCGTGCCAGAGCAGTCACCCGATCGGAGCGGCATGCCCGAGCCAACCTCGACCCCCGGCAACGACCACAACAGCGACGGGACCTCGACGAACCCGGCCCGTGAGGAAGGGATGCGGCACGTCTCCAGCCTGCTCACCAACCTGGAACAGTTGATCAAGACCGCCGACAAGGGCGAGCAGGCCACCGCGGGCGATCCCGATGTGGAGTGGCTGAACCAGGTCCTGGCGCACGCGGGCGACGAGCTCCGCAAGACCCGCGAGCACCTCTTCCAGGAGGGGCTCTTCGGAGAGAGCAAGGACCCCAAGCTGTTCTTCTAGCGTCTCTCCTCCCCCGGACACATCCACAGCAGGAGTGGTCAGCGCATGGCAACCCCCAGCACCGTGCTCAGCGGTCCCGAGATCCAGGCCCGCATCGTCAGGTTCGTCAAGCGCTGGTCCGGCTACTCCGGTACCGAACGCAGCGAGGCGCAGACCTTCCTCAACGAGCTGTTCGCGGCCTACGGCAGCGACCGCAGGGCCGCCGGTGCGGTCTTCGAGGACAGCAAGACCTCGCAGGGCATCATGGACCTGCGCTGGGGCGACCGGCTCATCGTGGAGATGAAGGCGCCGGGCGAGACCGCGCAGTTGGAGAAGCACCGCAAGCAGGCGCTGGACTACTGGCGGGAGTCCTCCGATCCGGGCAGCGACAGCCCGGCCGCGCAGTACGTGGTGCTGTGCTCGTTCCACCGGTTCGAGATCTGGGAGCCGGGGCGGTACCCCACGCAGCCGCGCGCCGACTTCCCGCTGTCGGAGCTGGCCGACCACTACGAGAAGCTGCTCTTCCTCACCAATGCCGGTGACGAGGCGCTCTTCCACATCGCCGACCGCAGGATCACCACCGACGCCGCGCAGATCATCGGGCGGGTGAACCACTCCCTGATGACGCGGGACGCCGCGCCGCCGGAGGTGGTGCAGAATTTCCTGCTGCAGATGGTGTGGCTGTTCTTCGCCGAACGGTTCAACATGATCTCGGGCCACCCGAGCTGGCACATCCTGCGGGAGGCGAAGCAGCGCAGGGCCTTCGCCCCGGCGCTGATCGGCGGCCTGCTGTGGTCGTTGAACCAGGACGACCCGCACCTGCGGCACGGCGTGCTGAAGGGCACCGCCTACGTCAACGGCGGCCTGTTCAGCAGGCCCGCGGTGGTCGAGCTCACCGAGACCGAGATCGATCTTCTCCTTGAGGCCGGCGAGTACGAGTGGGACAAGGTCAACCCGACCATTTTCGGGTCGCTGGTCGAGAGCTTCCTCGGCGAGAAGCGCGGTGCGCTGGGTGCGCACTACACCCACGAGGCCGACATCATGAAGATCGTCCGGCCCACGATCGTGCAGCCGTGGCAGGCGCGCATCGACGCGGCGGAGACCTTCCAGGAGTGCCACCGGCTGCTCCAGGAGCTGTGCGACTTCAAGGTGCTCGACCCGGCCTGCGGGTCGGGCAACTTCCTCTACGTCGCCTACCGTGAACTTCGCGGACTTGAGAAGAGGCTCAAGGAGAGGCTGCGCGCGCTGGCGAAGGAGAGCGGCTTCCCGATCCCGGGCGACGCGCTGCCGTTCTACCCCCTGGGCAACCTCTACGGCATCGACGTGGTCCAGGCCGCGGTGCAGGTCGCCCAGCTCACCCTGTGGATGGGGCACCGCCAGGTCGCGGCCGACTTCGAGGCCGCCGAGCGCTTCCTGCCGCTGACCAACCTCGAAGCCCTCCGCAGTCAAGATGCGCTGAAGGCGGACTGGCCCGAGGTCGACTGCGTCATCGGCAACCCGCCGTTCGTCGGCTCTCAGCACCTGCGCTCGGCACAGGGTGATGAGTACCTGGACTTCCTGAAGGACACGTTCGGGGTCGGGATCAAGGACTTCTGCGTCTACTGGTTCCGCAAGACCCACGACCACCTGAAGCCGGGCCAGCGGGCGGGGTTGATCGGGACGAACTCGATCAGGCAGCCCTCGGCGCGCGCGGCCAGCCTCGGCTACGTCGTGGACCACGGCGGCGTGATCACCGACGCGATATCAAGCCAGGTCTGGCCGGGGGAGGCAAAGGTCCACGTCAGCATCGCCAACTGGGTGAAGGAGCCGGGGGAGGCGTCGGGACTGCCGGGGGAGCCGGGAGCACCGGGAGAGTTCGTGCTGGACGGCGAGTTGGTTTCGGGGATCTCGTCGCGCTTGCAGGCCATGTCGGATGGGAGCGGGGACGCGGTCTCTCTGTCGGTGAATCGCGATCACGCGTTCCAGGGACCGATCCCGATCGGCGCGGGGTTCATCTTGGACGAAGAAGAAGCACAGCGGCTGCTCGCCCGAGGCGATGCCGACTACCGGGATGTCGTGCGCCCGTACCTGGTCGGCGATGACATCGCGGACGACCCGGGGCAACGCGCCCGTCGCTGGGTCATCGACTTCGGCCTTCGCGCACTTGAGGAGGCCAATGCCTACCCCGCTGCCATGGAGATCGTTCGGGAGCGGGTCAAGCCGATCCGCGAGACCAACAACCGGAAGATCTACAAGGAGCGCTGGTGGTTGTTCGGCGAGCCTCGGCGCGCGATGCGTCTGGCGTTGGAGGGGAAAGAGCGTTATATCTCTTGCCAGGGGCAGGGTAAGCGTGCACTTTTCATCTGGACGGATGCGTGGACCTGTCCGAGCAATCTAGTGAACGTTTTCGCCTTTGACGACGATTATTCCATGGGAATCCTCAGTTCAGCAGCGCATGTGGCCTGGAGCTGGGCGCAGTCGGGGACACTCAAGGCTGACCTTCGCTATTCGCCGTCCAATGCCTTCATGACCTTCCCCTGGCCCGATCCGGTGACGGAGGAGCAGCGGGAGCGCATCGCTGAGGCCAGCCGGGAGATCATCGCCCGACGGCAGCAGATCTGCGAAACCGAGCAGATCGGCCTTACCGCGCTGTACAACCAGGTCGATGAAGGAGCTTACGCCGACCTCAAGAAGCTGCACCTGGAGTTGGACAAGGCGGTTGCCGCCGCGTACGGCTGGTCGGCCTCTGTCGCGCAGGACCACGATGAGCTCGTCGCTCGGCTTCTCAAGCTCAACCAGGAGATCGCTGAGGGCAAGCGCTCCTACTCCCCGTTCCCCGAGAAGACCGGTGAGGGAGCACTCCAGCCCATGTTCGACGTCTGACTGATGTCTGACGATCGCGTTCGCACAGGGGGTTGGCTGTCGCAGTGCGCGTAGCGCCGGCGGCACAGCAGGTCCGGGCCCTGGAAATTCCACCCCGTCCCACGAACGCGGCGGTCAAAGTTCGATGAGCCGACCGCATGACACCTGTGGCCCGCGCCTTCGGTGCGGGCCACAGGTGTGTCTCAGAGCTGTTGGCCTAGAGCCGGTCGCCCTTCACGGCGGTGAGGAAGGCGTCCCACTCGCCGGAGGCAAAGCCGAGGTGCCCGGCATCGGGACGCTTGGAGTCGCGCATCGCCGCGCCAGTGGGAAGGTCTGCGACCTCGACGCACTCGTTGGCGCCAGCGCTGTAGCTCGACTTGCGGAAGGTGAGGGCGACTTCCACGCAGTTCTGCGGGTTGCTGTAGCTGGACTTGCGGAAGTGGAGTTCGCTGAGGGGTGAGGACACGATCTTCCCTAGTGGATCAGCTCGGACATGAGGTCTATGGAGTCCGCTTCGGACATAGCGGTCATCTGAAGGCTATTGAATACCTTCTTGTAGTCCTCCACCTGCTCGGGCTTTTCCAAGTAAAGTCCGTCCGCTCGGGCTTCCAGGTAGACGACGGATGGGTCCAGCTCATCCGGGAAGTCCAGGATGACGAAGCTGCCGTGGCTACCAGCATGGAGTCCGGCTGAGATTGGAAGCACTTGTAGCGTGATGGTGCTGCTGCGGTCTGAGGCCACGCCGATGAGGTGCTGTAGCTGCTCTTTGGCCATATCAGGAGTGCGCATCAGACGCAGCAGAGCAAGCTCGTCCACGATGGCGAGGAACTCCGGAGCATCGTCGCGGGCAAGAATCTCCTGACGTCGTTGCCTGGACTCTGCGATCCGTTCGATTTCCGAGGCTGACCGCGTTAGGGACGCGGATGCCGAAGCCGCAGCATAGCTCGGGGTCTGCAACAGCCCTGGGATCACAATGGGTTGATAGGTGGAGATCACAGAGGCTTCTGCCTCGAACCCGACGTATGTATCGGTGAACACATCGTCGAACTTGGTCCACCAGCCTCGCTCCCGCGACTGCCTTGCGAGAGTCAGGATCGCTTCGCGCTGCTTCTCGTCGGTCACCTTGTACAGGTTCAGCAGATCTCGCATCACGCTGGCGTCTGGTCGAGCCAATCGGCCACGCTCCATGTGGTTCAGGCGACCACGCGACCAGTCAAGCTTCTTCGTTGCCTCTTCCGCTGTCATCCCCGCCGCTTCGCGCAACCGCCGCAGTTCCGCTGCGAGCCGTCGACGGCGGACGGTTGAGCTCTTCCTCGTCATACCAACCCCATCGATTGCGTGCCGTGGCGAAGCGATCCTATGGTCCACGCCACAAAACAGGCATTTATGTCAGCCTGAGAGAAGTACTTGAAAAACTGTCAGGCTGACTGTTTACTCTCTAAGTGTAGTCACTCACCGACGGTCCGCTCGGCCGCCCGCACCCCCGGGAGTCCCTATGCCTGCCTCGTCCTCGCACGTCTTGCCCGCCGTCCGCTGGTGGGAGCCGCGGCTTTACCCCGGTGAGATCGCTTTCTCGCCGCGGGTGCGGGCCGATGCCCGCACCGCTCTGTCCGGCTTCCCCGATCGGATCGCGGGCGACGTCGAGCTCGTCGTCTCCGAGCTGTTCGCCAACGCGGTGCGCTACACCGCCTCCGGCGACGGCGGCGAAGTGTGGGTGCAACTCTCCATGCCCGACGCCGACCTCCTCCGCCTCGACGTCGCCGACGGCGGGTGGACCGACACCGTGCCCAGGATTCCGGCCCTGGACGGCGTGGACTGGCTGAACAGCGAGGGGCGGCGCGGCCTGCTGCTCGTCGAGGCCGTCACGTTGAACTGGGGCTACGTCGACCCCTACGCCGACCGCCCCTACAACCTCGGCCTGATCGTCTTCGCCGAGTTCGCCGTGGACCCCGCCCAGGTCCCGGCCCCGACCTCGTCGCCGACCACCGTCTGAACCGCCCGGGCAAAGCCGGAGGGAACGCGCTCGGAACATCGCGCCGCCAATGCCGTTCCAGGCCCTGCTGAGCTCGCGCCCGCCTGTGAGGCTGTTGTCGGCGCGTCGGCGCTGACGGCAGCCTTCCACGGTCACCGGTGGTGGATGGAGAGCCGCGTGGTCCCGGCAACCTTCACTCGCCGGCAACCTTCACTCGGTCGCCCGAGAAGCCCGGGAAGAGCGGTGTCCGAGCGTGTCCCTTCCCCGGCACGGCCTCACACGGTTCACCGGCACAACCCCGCCTCCCCCACCTTTCGTCCACAGCCTGTGAGGAACGTCGACCACCATGGCCACCACCACAGCGACCAACCCCGCCGACATCACCGATCCCACCAACCCCACCGGCCGCCTGCGCGCCGTCACCGCGCGCCCGCGCGGCCGACGCTTCTCCGCGGCGCCCCAGCCGCCCCCGCCCCGCCGCGAGCCTTACCCGGTCCGCCCGCTCCGCCCCGGCAACGATCCGGCCGACCCCGCTCCGGAGGGCAGCGTGCTGCCCGCCTGGATGCACCGCGCCAACGCCGAGGCAGCCCAGCGTCCCCAGGACTCCCGGCACTCCCGGCACCAGCACGTCATCACCGACGCAGATCTCGCCCGGCTGCGCGCCCAGGCGAACGGCGTCGCCTACTGGCCGCGGCACAGCGGCAAGAAGCCCCGACGCCCCTGGCACCACCGCCACGCCTTCACGGCCGGCTTCCTCACCGCCCTGGCCCTCACCACCCCGGCGATCCCGGTGATCCTCCTCGTCCTCACCCCGTAGCGTCTGACGCCCGCCGATCTCGACAGCCGCAGCCGTCGCCCGTTTGCCGTCAGGGTGCGCCCGGCACCGTGCTTCAACGCATGACGACCTGAGTCTGTATCGGACTGTCTTCAGACGAGCGGTGGATGAAGGCGACATCGGTCCAGCGCTGGGCGTCACCGGTCTCATAGACGGTGGCTCCTTCGCCGCGCCAGGCGACCTCCTGTTCCGGGCTCACCAGGGGCGGGGTGCCAGAGGGATGGAAGGCGACGAGGGTCCGGGGCGTGTCGTCGGGTTCCGCCGGGGAACCGAAAGCCGCCGCCCCGCTTATCCCGCGCAGGCGGCCCACGCGGCTCGTGTCCTCCTCCTCGTCGTCGCCGACGGCGTCGACGTAGCCGGTCGCCTCGGGATCCTGCGGGTCGGAGATGACCGCCGGGTACCCGTCGTCGAAGTAGATCATCCACAAGGTCGTCGCGGTCGCCTCATCACCGGTGCCCCACGAGATGCGGGCCGGGCGGCCGGCCACGTTATCGGTGGTGAACTCGGCCTCGACCGCGGTGTTCGGATCGAAGACAGCGGACATGAAGTGTCCTTCGATGCCGTGCCCGTGCGGGCCCATCCGGTAGAGGTCGGCCAGCGGGGCCGCGGAGACGAACGCTCCCTCCGAGGGGAAACACCGACCCCCCGATTCGTCCACACACACGTCCCTGCCGTCCAGACCGATGTAGCCGGTTTCACCGTCGCGCTCGTAGCGCAGGGCCGGGTAGCGATCCTCGTGGAGGTCGTCGTAATCGCGGTAGCGGGTCCGTTCGAAGTCGGACTCATCCATCTCGGAGGCGTTGCTGATGCCGGTGGTCTCCAGCTTGTCGGCGCGGACCTCGCCGGCCTCGACGTCGTGGTACAGCTCCACGATGCCGTGTGTGTCCGCGGGAAACAGCCACGCCTGGTCGTAGTCCTGGTCGATCGGCTCGATCTCGAAGAGCGGGTCATCCGGCGAGAACGCCGTCCGCTCCTCAGCGGGGGAGTCCTCCACCGCGCCTTCCATCCGGAAGGTCCGGACCCGGAAGTCGGTCGCAGCGCCCTCGGAGTCGTCGTACTCGGCGACGTAAGCCAGTTTCTCCACCGGATCATCGGGGTCGGCCGTGTCGGATTTGCCGACCTCGGCCCACAGCACGTGGCACAGGTCCGGATCAGCGCATTCCCTGCGGGCGTCGCCGAGGAAGTCCTCACCCTGGTAGCCGGCCGTGGGCCATAGGGTACGCAGTTCAGCCATCCGCTCTGCGCGGTAGCCGACGGCCGTGTCGCCGTCGCCGCTGACATCGTCGTCGCCGTTGCTCCACCAGATCAGTCCTGCGACCACGGCGACGGCCACGGCGCCGACCAGGAGTTTATGGCCGGCGATCCAGCGCAGCAGTCCTCGGTGCATGGGGGATTCTCCGTTCAGCGGTGTGGCAGCACGGTCCGAGAGCACGACCATCTGTACAGCGGCGCCGACCGGCACGGTCGACCTCGCGAGCAGACCGATCGTTCCCGGCCGCTCGGCGCATGTACCGACGGCACCCAAGGGTGCTCGACAGGACCTTCGCGAAGGGGGTCACATGTGAGCGGTCCCGCCGCCGACCGCCGTGTCGCTGATCGTCAGTCACGATGCCTTCCTACCGCACAGATCATGACGCACAGCAGGCGGCAAGCCTGTTCGAGCCGGTCGCGATCTCCGTGATCGGCATGCACAGGATCACGGATGTCCGTGCATGGGAGCACGGCCGCTGCCGCGGTCGCCCCCGTGCGGGGACGCTGCGCACCGCCGGCACGGCTTCGGTCCGGGGAGTGCCCGGTCAGGCCCGTTGGACGCCGTTGGCGTTGCGCAGGTCGGCTTGGGACCATCCCTCTGCCTGGACCCAGTGCGCGAGCAGGGTGCGCGAGATGAATCCCGCCTGGTCGACCGAGAGGGACCGGGCCACCGGGCCGCGCGACCGGGTGGTTCACCGCGGCGACGGGGTCGGATGTCCGCGCGGGTCAGGAAGCGCCGCTGCGGTAGTAGGCCAGGGTGACCCGGTTGCTCATGATCCCCAGCATCAGTACGGCGGGCACGACCGTGAGGAGGGTGCCGCTGCCGGTCAGCAGGGTGAGCAGCGACCACGCCAGGGCCACCGCATGGAAGGCGATCACCGACCAGTAGACCAGCACCGAGCGCCGCTTCATGAAGGCGGCCAGGATCACCGACACCACGCTGTAGCCGCCGACGACCACCAGGACCATCGCCACCACCGCCGCGAGGGCGTCCGGGGTGAAACCGCTCTCGCCCATGGCCTCGACCATGCCGGCGCGGGCCGAGGGCAGGGCCGCGGCGACCACCATGAACGCGGCGAGAAGCAGGCCGAGGCCGCCGAGGACGAACATCAGCACCCGAACGGTCTTGGCCGTGCCCGGCATGGGCGGCGGCCCCGGCCACGCATAGCCGGGGAACGGCCCTCCCGCGGGCGCGGGATAGGGCATGCCCCCGGGATGGGGGTGAGGAGCCTGCCCGCCGGGCCCGGCCTGCGGTCCATAGCCGGGCGGGAAACCAGCGTGATGCTGCTGGTACTGCGGGTGGTGCGGCTGCACGAGGCCTCCAGCATGAGGGCGGGGGAAGAGGGGCGGACGGACCGCGACGCGCTCGCCCCATGCGCGACCGACGGACCAATCCGCACGGTGACCCTACAACCGCACAGCGACACCGGTCCCCGTCCTGGGACCGCAGACGGAAGAAGGGCCGAAAGCGGCCACACGGACCCCGCGGCGTTCCCGCCCTCGGGGCCGGGCACGCTCTGGCGGCCGCTCAGCCACTGCCCGCAGTACGCGGCCGCGATGCGGACCCGGCACGGCGTTCCCGGTGGGAGAGTAGGAGGGTCGATTCCGGTCGCCTCCCCACCAGACAAGGCATCCATGAACGAGAACCGGCCGTCCACGCCCCCGTCCGGACCGGGCAATCCCGGAATGGGAGGGCACCCGCCGCAGCCCGGACCTCCGCCGCACCCGCGTCCCCCGTATCCCGGTCCTCATCCGGGGACGTGGCAGGGCGGGCAACCGCCCCACGGGCCCGGCGGCGCACCCGCGGGCCCGTCGGGACCCGGTGCGCCGCAGCGGGCCGGCCAGTGGATCATCCTCGGCGTCGGCGGGCTCGTCCTGGTGCTGCTGATCGCCATCGGCGTGGTGCTCGTGACCGGGTCGGGCACCCCCGAGGGCACCCCGGAGGCCGCCGCCCCGACCGGGGCCGACGCCGCCGAGGAGGAGGCCGGGCCCGGGAGCACGCCCGATGCCGCGGAGACGTCGATGCGGACATGGGAGCCCTACGCCGGCCCGGCAACCCCGACCGAGGTCAGCGTGGGCGAAGGCCCGCACTCCCTGCCGGAGGATCCCTGCGCGGCCTTCGGTGCCGAGACCCTCGCCGGGATGCGGGTCGAGGAGGACGATCCGTACCTCCACGTGACCGACTTCCTCTCGTCGTGCAGTTGGAGCGGCCGGACCGACGACAACGTCTCCGTCTCCCTGGACCTCGAGTACATGGTCTCGACGGACGACCCCGAATCGGTGTCGCAGGCCGAGGAGCGCTTCGGGCCCAAGAGCGACGTCTTCGGGATGTTCGGCACCAGGCTGGAGAAGCGGGCGATGGACATCGGCGACGAGAGCGTGCTGGTCTACAGCGACAACAGGGACGACACCACCGAGAGGCTGGCGGAGCTGCTGATCCGCCGGGACAACATGCTCGTCGAGGTGAAATGGGGTCCCAGGGGCACCGATTCGATGGGACCCGTGCTGACGTTCGAGCACGCCGAGCAGGTCATGCCCGAGCTCGGCCGGCAGGCGCTGAACCACCTCGGCTGAGCCTGGCCCGGACCCCGCCCGACCGTTGGCCGTGGGCGGGCGGGCTCTCAAGGAGAGCCGGGCCGCAGGCGGCCGCCGCGGCCAGGTTCACGGTCAGGGTCTCGCGCCACAGCTCCACCGTCGAGGCGGCCACGGAGGCGACCGGCGCGACCCCCGCGCAGTGGACGAGCGCGTCCAGCCCGGCGATGCCGGTGACGGCGTCCGCCAGAGACTCCGGACGCCGCAGGTCGGCCGGGACCGGCCGGACTCCGGGGTGCGCCTCGGCGATCGCGGCGAGCCGCTCGGAGTCGCGCCCCATCGCGAGCACGCGCCGTCCCCGTCCCGCCAGGGCGCCGACCACGGCCGAGCCGATGCCGCCCGCCGCCCCCGTCACCACGACCCCGTCGGCCACCTCGGGCGCCGCGGTCTCCTCGGTCGTGTCGGTCATGCGGAGCATCCTGGCACAGCGGCCGAAGCCGGAACGCACGGGCGCCACCGGTTCCGCGCCGGGCCCCCGGAGGGCCGACCGCAGGGAGCCCGCGCTTCCCACCCCGCCCCAGCCGTTCGGCCACGGGCTCGTCCGCTCCACCCCGGCGATCCTCCTCGTCGCCGCGGTCGCTCGGTGGCCGCCCCGGCGACCGTGCCATCATGGCCGTATCCGGCCCCGCGCGGTGGAACACGGCGTCGGAGGGGGATCACCTCGTCTGCCCCCGTGACCGGGGCACCGATCGGAAAGGGACCCCCATGCCTTCCCCGTTTCGCCATGCCGCTGTGCCCATGCTGCTCGCGCTGGCGCTCGCAGGGTGCGGATCCGGAGTCGAACTGCGCCCCAGCGCGCGACTGGACGCGCTGCTGCCGCCCGACGACGTCTACCCCGACGGCTACCTGGTGCAGACGGGCGACGTGGCGGAGATCGAGAGCGAAGGGTCCTCCTCTCCCGACTTCGATCGGGTCGAGCCGGCGGAGTGCGGGGCGGCCATGGAGGAGAGCGGATCCGAGCAGGTGCCGCAGGGAGCCGCCGAGGGGGCGCTCCAGACGGCGAGGCCGGACGGCGCCTCCGGCCCGACCACCTCCTACAGCTTCATCCTGGTGACCGAAGACCCCTCCGAGGACGCCTCCGATACCGGGCCGCAGGTCCGGATGATCGACGCCTGTTCGAGGTTCACCGGTTACGTCGGTGACGAGAGGATGGAGGGGAGGATCAGGCGCCTCTCCCAGGATGACCTTCCGGAGGGGAGCGACGGGTTCATCATGGAGTTCTCCGGCGGGGGAACGGACATGTCGACGCAGATGGCCTGGGGCAAGGCGTCCGATGTCCACTTCGCCCTGCTCTCGGTCCACGTCGACGACGGCTCGTCCTCGCCGTCCGTACCGGAGCTGCTGGACGCGTGCCGCGATGAGCCCAGGGAGGATGGCGAGCGCCCCACCACCTGCTACGACAACCACCGGGTGCAGTCCGAGGCCATTGAGGAGCTGGAGCGCGAGGAGGAGTTCGCGGGCATCATGGCGTCGGCCGCGCGGCACCTGGAGGAGGCTGCGTAGCGCCGGGCCGCGTGTGGGCGCTGTGCCCATCCCCACCTCCCCGGCTGCGGGCACGACTCGGTGGTCCTGGCCGGCGACGCCCTGATCAGGGCGTGACCGGGCCCTGATCAGAGCGCGTGGAAGTCGTGCACGCGGGCGGGCATGGTGCGGCGCTGCTGGAGGGCCGAGCGCAGGGCGCGGTGCAGGCCGTCCTCGAGGTAGAGCCGGCCCTCCCAGTGCACGACATGCGGGAAAAGGTCGCCGAAGAAGGTGGAGTCCTTGGCGAGCAGGTGCTCCAGGTCCAGCGTGGACTTGGTGGTGACGAGCTCGTCCAGGCGCACCTGACGTGGGGGGATCCGCGCCCAGTCCCGGGGCGCCAGCCCGTGCTCGGGGTAGGGACGGCCGGTGCCGACCTGTTTGAAGACCATGGGCTCATCGTATTGGCGCGCCGGTCGCCGGGGCCGGAGCGGGGCCGCATCGCAGGCCGCGGCGGTCCGGCCGGAACCGGAAGAGGCGCACAGGAGCACCGAGGAGACCGGGCAACCGGCGGCGGGGGGAGAGGAGGACCCGGACGGTCGCCCGGCGCCGGATCGGTCAGGCCAGACGCGACCTTTCCAACCTTGGTGGCCTCCGGCGCGGCCGTCACGGGGCCGCCGCGCTCCCCGTTGCGGTCTCGGCCTCGCCCCTGGCCCGGGTCTCCGCGCGCGCGAGCCAGCGCAGGTACCACTCGGCGAACGTCATGCGCTCCTTGCCCGGGCGCCGGAAGGGGACGGCGCCCTCGTCGGTGGCCCGGACGTCGGCCCACATGGTGCCGCGTTCGGGGCCGGTCACGGCGAGCAGCGTGAAGTAGCCGCAGCCGTGCTCGCTCACGCGGAGCGAGCCCTCGTCCAGCGCGTCGAAGAGCTCGTCGTCCCGCTCGTCCCAGGCGTGGTAGTCCCGCACGTACTCGTCCGGGTCGGCGTAGGTTCTCCGAAGGGGCTTGCCGGCCTGGTGCGCCGTGGTGAGCTCCTGCACGTGGACGGGCCGGAAGGGCCGCCGCAGGTGCTCGGCCGACGCGGCGCCGCCCTCCTTCGGACGCGTCAGCGGGAGCACCCCGTAGTCGGGTCCCGCACCGGCGGCGGCGACCTCCAGCAGGAAGCCGCGGTACTCCTCGGGCAGCCTGACGCCGAGCGCCTCCTCGGTCTCCAGCAGCTCGGCCTCGGTGAGTGGGGGCCGCAGCGTGAAGCGGTGGCCGAACCTCCCCACCGAGGCGCCGAACACCCGGTGCGCCCCCGGGGCCGTGCGCAGCGCGAGCACCCGCTCGCGCACCCCCGTCCACATCATGTCCATCGCCGCAAGGTACCGGACCGCCGCGCCGACGACGGCCGGTGGCGACAGGGATGTCCCCTTCCGGTCACGCCGGATCTCCTCGCATGCCCGGCCGGTGCCGTCCGGCCGTGATGATGCGCTGCTCCAGCAGGGCCGCCTCGTCGTCGAGAACGATGGGGGCAAGGCGCCCGGAAGGCCGGATCCGGACCACCGCCGCAGGTCGGGATACTGGTGAGGAGCCCGGCCCGGAGCGGGTTCCGGAGATTCGAGAGACGCTGAGAGGGTGCATCCGTGAACGACGACCGCGAGAACCTGACCTATGAGCTCTTCGGCACCGCCATGCGGGAGCTGGCGCAGGCCGTCGCGGACGACGGTTACGAGCCGGACATGATCCTCTCGATCGCGCGCGGCGGGCTCTTCGTGGCCGGCGGGCTGGGCTACGCGCTGGACGTGAAGAACCTGCACGTGATGAACGTCGAGTTCTACACGGGCGTGGGCGAGACCCTGGACATGCCGGTGATGCTTCCCCCGGTCCCCAGCACCGTCGACCTGAGCCGCAGGAAGGTGCTGGTCGCCGACGACGTCGCCGACACGGGCAAGACGCTGAAGCTGGTGTACGACTTCTGCCACGAGCACGTGGCGGAGGTGCGCAGCGCGGTGATCTACGAGAAGCCCCGGTCGTTGGTGAAGTGCGACTACGTGTGGAAGCGCACGGACCGGTGGATCAACTTCCCGTGGTCGGTGCTGCCTCCCGTCGTCCACCGCGAGGGCCGCCGGGTCCTGGACGCCTGAGCCCGCGCCGCGTCCGGCGAACGCGTCGGCGGTCGATCCGCGCTCTCGGACCGCCGCGCCCGGGTGGCGCCCGCGGGAGGGGCGGTGCCCGTGGGGGCCGCGCACGATGCAGCCGTGCCCGGATCCGGTATAACCGGAGGGCCGGTTATACCGAGCGACCCTTTCCCGCCCCCGCCCCACGACCGCCCCTACGACACCGCCGCGGAGCACGTGATGGAATCCGACGGAGCACGGTCGGCCCCCCTCGCCCCCCTCGCCCTCGACGACCCGGACGAGATCGGCGCCTTCCGGCTCATCGGCCGCCTCGGAGCGGGCGGCATGGGCGTCGTGTATTTCGGACGCGACGCCTCCGGGTACCCCGCTGCGGTCAAGACCGTGCGCGCGGAGTACGCCGCCGACCCCGGTTACCGGGCGCGCTTCGCCCGCGAGGTGGACCTCGCCCAGCGGGTCCGCGGGCGCTGCATCGCCCCGCTGCTGGCGGCGGGACCCGACGAGGAGCGCCCTTGGCTCGCGGTCGCCTACGTCTCCGGCCCGACCCTGCGCTCCCACCTGGCCGAGCACGGGCCGCTGCACGGCGGCGACCTCACGGCGTTCGCGGCCGGGCTGGCCGAGGCCCTCGCCGCGATCCACCGCGAGGACATCGTGCACCGCGACCTCAAGCCCGAGAACGTCATCCTCTCGCCCGAGGGGCCCAAGGTCCTCGACTTCGGCATCGCCCAGGCGCTGGACGAGGTGTCCATGACCCGCATGGACATGGTCGTGGGCACCCCCGGTTGGATCAGCCCGGAGCGCTACGACGGCCGCCGCGCCGGTCCGGCGTCCGACATGTTCTGCTGGGGCGGGCTCGTCGCCCTGGCGGCCAGCGGGCGGCTGCCCTACGGCACCGGCCCGATGGAGGTGCTGCGCCACCGCACCGTCAACGAGGAGCCCGACGCCGCGGCCGACGTCCTGCCCGACGCGCTCCGCGGCATCGTCGGGCGCGCACTCAGCCGCGACCCCGCCGACCGCCCCGACGCCGCCGAGGTGTTCGCCGCCATCACCGGGGAGTCCGTCGACGACGCCGACGCCGCGGCCGCGCAGGAGCACATGACGCGGGTGGCGACCCGGCTCATCGACGCCGACTGGGGCCTGCGGGTCTCCGACGCCGGCGCCCGCTTCCCCACCGATCCGGTGCGCGCGAGCACGGCCCGGCGCCCCGTCACCTTCGCCGGTGAAAGCGTGCACGAGCCCGCCGCGCTGGCCGAGCTGTTCCGCAGGCACAGCGGGCGGGCCGAGCAGTGGCTGCGCGGCGACGGCTCCGGCAAGCTCCGCGACTGGCTCGACGACATCGGCGACACCGTCTACGACCGCGACTACCTGCGCGGGATCGGTTCGGTGGAGCAGGCCGCGGTGGCCGTGACCGCGTTCGTCGCCGGATACCTGCGCGACGGCGTCCCCGTTTACCGGGGGCGCGAGGTCGACGCCGAAGGGCTGCGCCGCCTCGCCGCGGGCGGCCCGGCCGAGCGGCGACTGCTCAGCGAGATCGTCCTGAACGAGGTCCCGCTCATCACGGCCGTGCACCGCTGCGGGCATCCCGGCTGCGGGCCGCGCTGCGCCCGGTTGGAGCGCATCGGCCTGCGGACCCGCACGGTGGTCGACGCGGCGCTCACCGCCGCCGGCCGCATCGGCCTGCGCCCGGCCCCCGCCGAACGCGACCGCGCGGTGGCCGTCGCCGTCGAGACCGTCGACGACCCCACCCGTCGGGCCGCGCGCGAAGCCGTGCTGCGGTCCTGGAGCGCCCTGCCCGTGCCGTGGTGGCGCCATGTCGCCCGGCGCGCGCTGCGCGCCGACCCCGGAACCGACGAGGGGTGCAGCGAACTGGTGCTGGCCCGCCTGGCCGTGCCCTACGCCAGGACCGCCGCCGCACCGGCCTGGCGCCGGACGCTCTCGCCGCGGACCTGGCTCGGCCGGGGAACGCTGCGGGTGGTCGTGCTGTCCTTCCTGCTGTGGTGTACCGTCGGCGCCGCCTGGTCCGGGATCCTGCGCATCGGCGAGATGTCCCCGTCGTCGCACCCCTTGCACCCCGACGCGTCGCGCTACGGCGTCCTCGTCGCCCACCAGACGGTGGTGTGGCCGCTCCTGCTGCTGATGTCGCTCGGCCTCGCCGCGCTCCCGGCCCGCCGCAGACTGGGCGGCGCCGTCTTCGGCACGCTGATCGCTCTGGTCTATGCGACCGTCGCCGTCGTGTCGCCGCCGCGGCTGCCCGTGCTCGTCCCCGACCTGGTCCGCGAGCCGGTGGTCGGCGTCGTGACCGGCATGGGGACCTGGGGCTGGGCCCCGCTGCTGCTGTCCGGCCTGGCGGCGCCGCTGTTGTTCATCTGGCTGGCCGCGACGCTGCCCCAGGACCCCGCCCCCCAGCGCGTCGCCCGCCCGCTGTTGCACGGCAGCGGCGCGCCGGTCCGGATCTCCACCGCGATCGCCGGTCTCGGGCTGGTCGTGTGGTTGCCCGGGTGGTCGGTGATGCTGCTGCTGGCACTGGGGTTCTCCGGCGAGCCCGGAGTCGCGGAGGAGATGCGGGAGGTCTTCGGCGCGCTCACCCTGATCGCCCTGCCGGTGGCCCTGGCCTATGCGGCGCTGGCCTACCTGCTGTGGCGGCCGCTGGGCGGCCACACCCTCTACGTCGGGGCGCTCGCCCAGGTGCTGCTGGGCTCGGAGTTCCACGGCGTCTACCTGTCCATGGGGCTCACAGGCTTCGGCGGGTTCTCCACCTGGCTGGTGCTGGAGCAGCCGGCGCCGGCGACGTGGATCGCGCTGCTGCTGCCGCCCGCCGCGTACGGGTTCGGCGTATGGCTGTGCGAGCGGCTGCGGTACCGCCGCCCGCAGCCGCGGACAGCGGTCCCCGCAGCGGGGTACCCGTACCCGCCCCACCACGGCTACCCGCCCCCGATGCCGGGTCAGTCCACTCCGATGCCCGGATACGCGACTCCCATGCCGGGGTACGGCACGATGCCCGGGTACGCGGCCCCGATGCCCGGGTACGGCGCGCCCCACCCCGGCCCGGTGGCGCAGGGGTACCCGGTGCCGACGTCGCCCCCGTACCTCGGGGGACCGGCCCCCGGGACCGGGGACCACCGCACCGGCCCGCGCGTCCCTGCGCTGGGCCAGTGGGCCCCGCAGTCCCCGCCGAGCCCCCCGGCGACGCCCACCGGCGGCCAGGGGACGCCCCCCGCCCCGACATGGGTGCAACCGGACCCCACCCGGGTGGAGCCGGACGCGACGCGCGTGGGGGTGGACCCCACCCGGATCGAGCCCGATGCCACCCGCGTGGGCGTCGAACCGACCCGGGTGCAACCCGGCGTCGAAGCCCGCACCGAGATCGTCCCCAACCCCGGCGACCGCCCGGAGGACGGCTAGACCGTCGATGGGAACGGGAGGCTGTGGTCGCAGTCCTCCCGTTCACCACCGCATGACCCGGGAAGGCTGCCGTCAGCGCCGGCGCGCCTGGCAACGGCCTCACCAGGTCCGCGGAACCACAGCAGGGCCTGGAGACGATCCCAGTCCCCTCCCATCAGCGATTTAGCCGCCGACACCGCGTGCACTGTGGCGGTCGGCCCTCTGCGGCCCCCGTCGCCGGGTATCGGTCAGTCGTCGCGGGTGCGCCGCCAGGCGAGGTCGAACATCTCGTGGAGCGGGCGGTGGACCAGGCCGGGGGCGAGCGGGGAGACGCCCCGGTTCTTGAAGTCCTCGATGGAGGGGTAGAGGCCGCGTTTGCCCTCCTCCATCACCCAGTCCCTGTAGGGGTGCACGCCCCGCACCCGGGTGAGCCCGCCCGGCAGGACGGTCGTCCGGCCTTCGACCGCGAGATCGGCCTCGACCTCGCGTTCCGGCTGGACGACGACGGCGCCGGTGCCGAGCAGTTCGCGGCGGGCCTGCTCGTGCCGCTCGGGGGTCCAGCCGTTCCATGCGCGCACGTTGGCGTCGGTGGGATCGGTCAGCGCGGCCAGTTGCAGGTAGAGCGCCGCGGCGTCGGCCCCGACACCGAGGGTTCCGCCCACCTCGACGACGAGGTCGGGCGCGCTGCGGGCCGGGTCGGCCTCGTGGTGCCCCTCAGGGACGGGGGTGTCGACGGCGCGTTCGGCCAGACGGGTGTAGCCGTCGCTGAACAGCAGTTCCAGAAAGGCCCACTGCTCGGCGAAGTCACCGTAGGACTCGGTGAGCAGCCGCCGTTTCATCGCGATGTCCGGCTCGTCCCACCGCTCGGTCAGCCGCGCGGGACGGAAGAGGAACTCGGAGGGGTAGCGCGGATGGACGCCGACGACGAACACCCCGTCGTCGTACACCGCGAGGTTCCCGCCCCGGAGGGTGTCGGGCCCGAACACCTCCTCGGCGATCCGGTTGTTCTCCTTCTGCCTGCGCGCCAGGGTCGTCCAGCCGATCTTCAGGACCAGGTCGGGGTGGCGCAGCCGTTCGCGCAGCAGGCCCAGAACGGCGGGCAGCTCCCGCGCGGCGGGATGCCCCACGGGCAGCCGGGTGGCGGCCCACGGCAGCAGTTGGACCAGGGCCTCCAGGTTGCTGCGCAGCCACGAGGACGGAAGTTCGGGCCGGGAGCCGGTCAGTTGGATCGTCGAGTCGGGATCGCGGGTCAGGCCGTCCGAGCGCCGCGGCGACTGCAGCACGGCCAGGCGGTACACGCTGACGTAGCCGGGCGACGTGAGCGTGGTGGCGATGTCGACCCGGTCGGAGGGGAGGCCCTCGCCGCGCCACACCGCTTCGACGCGTTCGACCGCGTCGTCCGGGCCGTCCTTGGCCCACAGCCGGGCGGGATCGCCGGGCGGCACGGCGGCGGCCAGCCGCAGCCGCTGGCCGCTGTCCAAGCGTGCCAGGAAGGTCTGGGCACCCGTCGTCTCGCGGACCTTGGCCTTGAGCGCGCGGCGCTGGTGGTCGTCCAGCGGCTTGCCTCGCTCGGTGGTGGAGGGGAAGCCGTTGAGGACCAGCGTGGCGGCGGACGGGGTGATCTCCAGGCGGTCGGCGAGGCGCTCGGCCGCGGCCCGGGCGGGTATGCCCCAGCGGATGGGGCCGCGCCGGGCGAGCTCGTCGCAGAACGCGGTGATCTGCTCTGCGCCGCCCCAGCCGGGGGCGATGTCGCGGACGAAGACGACGTCCTCGCCGAGCGGGTCGGCCGCGCCGGATTCGGGCGCGGGGCGGACGAACCAGAGGACCTGGTCGGAGCCGGGACCGAAGGTGCTGTAGTGGCCGCCGTATCCACCGAGGTGCAGCACCACGGCGTCGGGGGGATCGGTGAACGCACGGTCCAGGGCGCCGTACTGCCAGCCCCGGGCGGGATCGGCCGCGAACGGCAGCTCGGCCCAGGCGCGCAGGAACTCGATGAGGGCCGCGCGCTGGTCGGGCGGTGTCGCGGGGGAGGCGGCGCGCAGGGCGACGGCGCCGATGCGTTCGATCAGCAGCGCCCAGTGCAGGGCGGGGCGGTCGAGGTCCTCGGGCGGCGCCTCCTCGCCGCGCAGCCGGGCGGCCGTGCTGCGCAGCGATCGGAGGGTGGAGTCCTGGTCGCCGGGGTCGCGGCTCTTGTCCGGGGCGTGCAGGTGGAGACCTGACAGGGCCCGCATCAGCAGGGAGTCGGTCGCGGAGGGTGGCGCGGGCGTCTCCTCGACCGCCGCGGCAACGGCCGGCTCCTCCGCGCCCTTGGCGGTCTCGGCGGCCTTGGTGTCCTCGTTTGCCGGGGCGGGGGCCTTGGGCGCGAGTTCGGGGTGCAGCCGGGTGACGATCGGGGCGAGTGCGGGAAAGTCCAGCAGTCGGTCGCGTTTGAACGGCGGAGGGGTCCTGCGGCGGTAGCCGCGCTCGGTGGCGGGTTCGGGCGCGTCCTCGAAGGCGCCGATCTCGCGTTCGAGGACGGCGGTGCAGCGGGGATCGGCGGCGACGTGGGCCAGGGGGCGGCGCGCCTCCTCGCCGGAGCGGTACCACTCGGTCAGCGAGAAGCCGGCGACGGGGCGGGCCAACGGGATGCGGTGCTCCAGGGCGATGTCGAGCGCGTTGGGGTCGACCGGATCGTCGTCGGCGGGGGCAAGGCGCAGCCCCTCGTCCTCGGCGATGAGAGTGGGGGCGAAGAAGGCGAGCAGCTCCAGCAGGGCCGGGGAGGCGTGGGCACCGCGGGCGCGCTCCTTGACCAGCCGGTCACCGAGCCATTCGGTGACCGAGGAGGGCGGGTCGAGCACGCCGCCGCGCAGCCGCCGGGCGACCGCCTCGTCGGCGAGCAGGCGCTGCAGCACGCCGTTGGACTGGGCGTGGGTCAGCCACATGTCGTCGCCGAGGACCAGCTTGCGCAGGAACGCGTCGTCGGTGCGGGCCAGCCGCACGATGGCGGTGCGGTGCTGCTTCCAGAACGAATCCGATCCGGAGCTCCCGCCGCCTGCGAAGAACTCGCCGAGGTTGCGGACCTTCTCCTCCGCGGGATCCTTGCCCGCCGCCTTGGCGAAGCGGTTCAGGTCGCGGAAGAGCGAGTTCTCGTTGTAGAACCCGCGCAGCGCCCGGGACCGGAACTCCTCGTAGGCGGCTTCGGGGCCCTCGTGCTCGGCGAGGACGGCGCAGAAGGCGTCCAGGTCATCGAGCCCTTCGCGCAGCAGTGCCCGGCGCAGCTCCAGGTCGCCGGCCATCCCGGCGTCGGCGAGCGACTCCTGGACCGCGCGGCGGCACTGTCCGGCCCAGTGGTGGTTGCCGATGTCGGCGAACACCTGCCGGGCCTGGGCCCAGAAGGCCGGCAGGTGGGAGAAGGGCAGCCTGTGGCGGGCGAAGGCCCGCAGCGTGTCGAACGCCCGGCCCGGCTTGGCCGCCGCCTCCTCGCGGGCGCCGGCGTAGAGGTCGAAGGCCCTGAGCGCGACGTCGGCGCGGTCGGGATCGTGGACGACGGCCCAGGCGGGGTAGCCCAGCAGGGCAGGGCGGCGGGCGGCGGACACGGGCGGACCCGGGACGGCGGGTGCGCAGCCGACCCGCTCGGCGCGCAGATCGGCGGCCGGCGCCTCGGTGTCGGAGGACAACCGGACCACGGGCCGCCCGCCCAGGGCGGGGTGGCGGTAGGTGCGGGCGCGCACCGCCTGCTCGGCCGGGTGGCCGTCGGCGTCGACGGAGAGCGCGGTGTCGACGCCGGCGGGGGCGATGAGCGCGCCGAGCAGGTGTCCGCGCCGCCAGGTCCGGTGCCGTTCCGCACCCAGCCGCTCGGCGTTGTACGACTCCAGGGGCCGGTCGGAGCGGACGAGCTGGTCGGTGCCGGGCTCGATGCCGAGGTCCACGGCGAGGTCGCGGACCTCCTCCAGGTCGGTGAGGTGGCGGGGGTGCGGGAAGACGAGGTGGCTCGTCTCCAGCCAGGCGGTCTCGGCGTCCAGGGTGAGCACGCCGACGCGGCCGGTCCCGTCGATCTCGCGCAGCAGCCCGGAGACCTCCAGCGGGGGATCGAGGGGGCGCTCGTCGCAGGCGCGCACCGCCGCGTCCTTCAGCACCCGCTGCCAGGTGGGATCGGGCCACAGGCGGCCCAGCAGCGCCACCGGCACGGGCCAGGAGCCGCGGGTCCACTTCCGCACCAGGCGGCGGCATTCGGTTTCGTGTTCGGCCAGCCAGGCGCGCAGCCGCTCGAGCCGCCGTCCGATCTCGGAGTCGGCGATGTGCTTGGGAGTCCGTTTGAGGACGCGCCCCTTGGGGTTGCGGCACTGGAGGCCGGTGTCGCTCAGGGCCAGTCCGTAGCCGTCGGGACCGGCCACCCAGGCGATGCCGTCGGGGGTGTCATGGTGGGAGGAGTCGACCATGGCCGACATTGTGCCGCCCATGGCGGTGTCCTTCTGCCGGTCGTGGGGGCGGAGACGGGGGCCGCCCGCCGGGCCGGCAAGGGCCCGGCCGGGGCCCGACCGGTCTCCCCGCTGACGCGGGCGGCGGTCGCATCAGGGCCGCGCCGCGAGAGCCGCGCGCCTTCAGTAGCCGCGGTTGTGCCACTGGGGGTGCGGCTGCCCGTACTGCTGAGGGTGACCCTGCGGGGGCTGCTGCCGGGGGTGACCCTGCCCGTACGGAGGCTGCTGAGGCTGCTGCCGGGGATATCCCTGCCCGTACGGGGGGTACGGGACCTGCTGCTGCGGCTGCCCCTGCCCGTACTGCTGGGGGTGACCCTGCCCGTACGGAGGCTGCGGAGCCCGGCCGGGCCGCGGCGCCTGCGGCACGGGCCGCCCGTCGTTCCCCGTGGGGGAGAAGGTGACCATCTCCTGCCCGCTCCGGGGGTCGGTCCAGTACCGCTCCTGCACGCCGTCCTGCCGCTGCGTGAACCGCGGACCGGCGTAGTGGGCGAGCACCGAACGGATCCGCTCCTCCGGCTCCTTGATCTCGTCGATCTGCCCCAGCAGGTAGGCGGGGTGCCCGTTGCGGTCGAAGCTCGGGTCGGTGCCCAGGTTCGCCTCTCTGGTCGGCCACAGCACGATGTAGGGCGCCCGGTCCTCCTTGTCCCCCGGCTTGCGTTCGATGGTGAGCGCGGCGATGTGGGGCCACGGGACCGAGGTGTTCAGGCCTTCCGGGGCGTGGCGCGTCGTGATGCCGTGCTCGTCGACGCGGAGCCGGAACGGTATGAGCGCGTAGGCGACCACGCCGAGGCCGACCAGCAGGAGCAGCGGCGCACCGAACAGGATGATCGGAAGCCGGCCGCCTTCGAAGAACCACCCGATGAGGAGGGCGGTGCCCAGGCCACCGAGGGCGGTGACGACCGCGCCGATGGCGAAGAGCTTCCCCTTTGCCTTTGTGAATTCCATGGTGTCCTGCTCTTCTCTCAAGACGATGGCGGAAAGGCCGCAGGAGCCCCGCCGTCGGGGCGGTCGGCCCACGGCGGACGGCCGCGGCGGGCCCCGCCCGACCGCGTGGTCCCGCGTCTGCCGGTTGCCGTTGGATCTCCGAGGTCCGCACCGTCTGCGACGCACCCGGACGAGCGCGCACGGTATCCGCCTTACCTGGTGCGCGACAAAGACCTTGACGGCTGCTCGGGCCGGATGGTTCCAACGGCGGTGACGCTTCCATGCCAAGTGAGGCGGGTGCAGGGGGTTGGCTGTCGCGATCGCGTAGTGATGGCGGCACGAGCGGGCCCGCACCTGCTTCCGGCCCCGGCCGCCTCTGCCGGGAGGTGCGGGAGAGCGTGCAAGGCGAGGTCTTCTGCGCCTTCGGCGCTGCACGCACTGCGGCAGCCGCCCCGGGCGGATCCCGTTTCCTCCGGCGGTGATCTTGCTCCTGGAGTCATGTCGGACTTGAACATGACCCCGATCGTTTCTGAAAATCCGACAGATCGGGCGAGGGGGCCACCGTAAAAGCGGGCGTTGTGCGCGCCTGCCTGGAGTCGCCAGACGAGGTCGTGCAGCAGGTGATCGGACCGGGGGTCAATGGGCGGGGGTAAGACCGGCGGTTTGCAGGTACTCGTGCAGGGGGACGGCGGCGGCCTGGGCGGTGTGCCGCCACTCGGCGTGCTGCTTGACGCGGTCGGGGTCGGTGACGAGTTCGACGTCGATGAACTCGCCGTCCGGGGCGTAGCGGAGGAGCGCCGAGCGCTCGTCGTCGAACAGCCAGTAGTCCTCTCCGTCGGGCAGGTCCAGTGTGTCGGCGGAGGCGCGGGCGAGGACGCGCACGTCCTCTCCTGCTTCGACGCTGGCGGGGTAGGCGCAGGTGAGTTCGAATCTGAGGTAGTCGGTCAGTGGGTCGGGCACGATGTGGACGCGCCCGATGCCTCCCCCGTTTTCGCGGATGCCTCGGACGGTCCGCTGCCATGGCCGTCGCCAGCTCAGGTCCTGGGATCGGCCTGACTGGAAGCGGCGGTAGGGTTCGCGCTCGTTGTCGGCGATGTAGAAGTCGAGGGTCTCCAATCGGAACGCCGACGTGCGGAACAGTGACGGGAACCGGGCGGCGAACTCCGACGCGGGCATGGTGGGCATGGCACTCCCATAAGGCGGGTGGCGTGATTGGCGAGGTGGGATGGCCTTGATCAGGGCAGGCGTGCGATCAGTGCTTCGACGTCGTCGGCTCTGGGGTCGTCCACGGACGTGAGGATGTCCAGCGCCGCGCCGAGGTGGGTGCGCGCCCGGTCGGGATCGCCCATGGCCGCGTGGGCCTGCCCCATTCCGGTCAGCGCGACGGCTTCGCTGTCGCGGTCGTCGATGTCGCGGAAGACCGCGATCGCCGCCCGGTACTCCTCCAGCGCCTCGGCGTACCTGTGCGCCGAGTTCAGGACGGCGGCCGAGGAGCACCGTCCCCAGGCGACGCTCCAGGTGTCGGCGACCTCGGTGAAGATGCCGATCGCGGTGCGGCAGTAGGCGAGGCCGTCGTCGAACCGGCCGGCCGTCCGTTCGCATTCGGCGAGGCTCAGCAGGGCCATGCCCTCTCCGCGCCGCTCACCGGCGCGGCGGAACGCGTCGATGCCGCGCAGGATCAGCGCGCGGGCCCCGTCGCCGTCGATGTCACCACGCTCCAGGCGGATCGCCCCGAGCTGGCGCAGCGCGAACCCCTCGATCCAGCCGTCGCCCACGTCACGGCTGGCCGCGAGCGCCGCCTCGTAGTGCTCCAGGGCGGTGTCGGCGTTGCCGAGCAGCCACTCGGCGTCGGCGAGCCCGAGCAGGTTGCGCGCCTGGCCGTGCCGGTGGTCGAGCGCGCGGGCCGCGTCCAGGCCCCACTGGTTGAGCCGCCGCCACTCGTGCCAGTGCCGGTGCAGTTCGAAGAGGGGGCAAACGGTCGTGGGGAGCCGCCAGGCGAGGTCGTGCAGCCGGTGGTCGAGCGCGGCCCGCACCGAGCCGACGAGGTTGGCGCGCTCCTGCTCGAACCAGGTGAGGGCGGCGTCGGTGGTGTCGAAGGCGATCGGCTCCGTCCGCGCCCCGCCGTCGGGAACGCCGACGAGGCGGAAGTTGGGCGTCATCGCCCGCACAGCGTTGCGCGCGGTGGTCAGGTACCAGCGCACGAGGAGGCGCAGCACCTCGACGTCCTTGCCGGGGGGCTCGTCGGTGCGGAAGCGCTCGACCGCGTACAGCCGCAGCAGGTCGTGCAGCCGGTAGCGGTCGTGGCCGACCCGTTGCAGCAGGCTCGCCGCGGTGAGCCGGTCGAGGAGGGGGAGCGCCTCCCGCACGGACAGCCCCGCGGACGCGGCGCAGGCCGCAGCACCGAAGTCGGTCCCCGGGTGCAGGCCGAGGCATCGGAACAGCCGTGCCGCTTCGGCGGGCAGCGCGGCGTAGGAGGCGGAGAAGACCGCCCGGACGTCGCTGAGTTCGTCGTCGGCCGTGCCGAGCGCGTCCAGCCGCCGGTCCTCGGCGGCGAGATCGGCGACCATGTCGCCCAGCGACGCATCGGGCCGGTCGATCAGGCGCTCGGCCAGGATGCGCAGTGCCAGGGGGAGGCGGGCGCAGTGGGCGACGAGGTCCCGCGCCGCCTCGGGTTCGGCGTCGATGCGTCGTGCTCCGACGGTGCTCCTGAGGAGGGCGAGCGCCTCGTCCGTTGAGAGCGTGTCCAGGGTCATCCGTCGTGCCCCTTCTCGTGCCACGAGTCCGGAGAGTGTGCTGCGGCTGGTCACCAGCACCAGGCAACCGGGCGAGGCCGGAAGCAGCGGGCGGACCTGCTCGGCGGACACGGCGTCGTCGATCAGGATGAGCATGCGCCTGTGGTCGAGCCGTGACCGATACAGGGCCGCCCTGCCGTCGAGGTCCAGGGGGATGCCTCCGGGCGGGACGCCGAGCGCCTGCAGGAGCGAGCCGAGCGCCTCGGAGGTGTCCAGGCGGGGTCCGGGCCCGTGGCCGCGCAGGTTGACGTACAGGTCGCCGTCGGGATAGCGGGAACGGACGCGGTGCGCCCAGTGCAGCGCCAGCGCGGTCTTGCCGATCCCGGGGGCGCCGCCGATCGCGGAGACGACGACCGCCGTGTCGCCCTCACCGGTGCTCCCGCCCTCCGGCGAAGACAGCAGCCCATCGAGCCGGGCGATCTCGGCCCTGCGGTTGACGAATCCGGTGACCGCCATCGGAAGTTGCCGGGGCGGAGATCCGTCCACAGGGGTGGGGGCGGACGCCGTGATGTGCACGTCGCCATGGACGGCACCGGCTTGCACGACGGCGCCCGCACCTCCCCGGATTTCGTTGCGGGTACCGGCGTCGTCGGGGTTGTCTTTCATCGCCACCGTTCTTCAGCGGGACGCATGTCAGCGTCGAACCGGGTCTCGTACTCGGTGAACGGGATCGACAGGTGCATCGCGCGATCGCGCCAGAGGTTGGCCGCCACGATCTGCCCGGGGTCGTCGACCAGTTCAGGGGCGAGCAGCCCACCGTCGAGACCGTAGTTCATCTTCACCAGCCGGTGGGAGTCGAACAGCCAGTAGTCCAGACGCGGTATCCCGTCGGGCCAGTCGCCCTCCTTGACGGGGAGGATGCGGATGTCCTCACCGGCGGTGACACTGAGCCGGTATCCGCATGCACATTCGAAGCGAATGTAATCCGACAGGGGCTCGGTGACCACGTGCACCCGGCTGTACCGCCGTCCTTCGACGGTGCCCGCGCGGATTTCTTCCCCCCAATCGTGGACGTCAGCGGAGAACCCCTGGAACCCATCGGATATAAATTCCTCGAAGGGGCCTTTCTCGTCACTGACGGAGTAATTTTGGAGCGTCTCCAACCGGAAAGCGGTATAGCGGAAATCTGTGAAGAGGCACTCAAACTCGTCGCGGTCGAGATGCTTCCCTCCACGCGACTCGGTCAATGCTTCGAACCCTGCTTGTAGAGCTCCATCGCCCTGAGGGCGATCTCCGGGTCGATGCGCACGGCGGTCTCGCCAGAGAGGGGGCTCTGCAGTTCCTGTATCTCTGTGGCGTCCAGCTCAGGTCCCTGTACGACGAGTTCGCCGGTATCGGCCATGTAGACGGAGGGGCAATCCTTCAGCTGAGACTTACCGTCTTTCGCCAGTAACGTGAGTCTCATGATTCTCCTATTCATCTCACTATGGAGAACAGGGGAACTCACCGTAACACGCGCCGTCGCGACTCTCTGGTTCATGGCCTGATCCGGCTACTCAATTGCGTAGTTCCGTCTGATCTCCGCGACGCTCTCGTCATCGTCCTCCTGTGAGGCTTGGACCAGGCGTTTCAGATCGGCGGCGAACAATGCGTCGCGCAGCCTCTCTGCTGTCCGCTGGTTCTCGCCCTGATCCGGGCGCTCGTCGGCGGTCATGCAACAACCTCCTCACCGGAGAGAGCCGGAAAGAGTCGTCGGAGATTCGGTCTGCTTCCATCGACGGTAGCCATCGAACTCCCTTCTTGTCGTGCTTCTGTCGTGAGTCGGAGAGATTGTTTCGGGAGGGGAGGGGTGTCCGGCCCTTTTCTCCGGGCCCCCTGTGGGGCCGTGCCCCGGCGGGTGGGTGGGGAGGTTTGCCGGGGCGCGGCGGTCTCATGGGTGGATGAGCGGGGGGCGGGGGCGCTGCCCTGCTCGTGTGGTGCGGGTCGCCGGGGTCTTCGGGGGTGTCTGGCCGCAGTGTCCGCAGCGCTGTTGCCAGCTTTGGCCGTGGGCGTCGAGGTGGTGTCCGGTGTGGCCGGCGGGGCGTATGCACGGCAGGCGGCGCGGCTCGGCGCCGGGGCGGTGCTGGTTGCAGGCGTCGCCGAGCCATTGGGCGATCCGGCGCAGGATCGCCACGGAGGTGTCGCGGGCGCCGCCGAGCCGGTAGGCGCGGTCCTGGGTGCCTTTGACGATGTCGTCGGCCATGGTGCGCAGCAGGCGGGCCTCGTCAGGGGTGAGGTCGAGCATTCAGGTCACCCCGGCCGTGATCGGCCGCCCGCGGGCAGGGGCGGAGTCGGGGCGGCGGTCGAGGTAGGGGCGCGCGTAGGACGGCGGCGTGAACGCGGTCAGCGCGAAGTCGAGGGTGTCGGGGTCGCCGGCGGCCGGCACGATGCCGGTCCTGGTGCGGTGGTGGGCCTGGTACGGCGCGGCCTGGCCGGGGGCGTAGGCCAGGTGCCGGCGGTGCCGGTGGCGTGCGCCGACCTCGCCGAACCGGTCGGAGTCGGCCACCGCCACCGGCGCCGCGGCGTAGGAGCGCAGGCGCTCGGCCTGCCGGGGCCTCGGTTCGGGGACCGCGCTCTTACGGCTTGCCGGGGGAGCGGAGCGAGCCGGAGGAACCACGGGCCCCGGCGGGCGGGGAGTACGGGCGTGGCGCGGGGGCGGCTGGTTCGGGCGCCGCCGCGCCTCGAACAGGGACGCGTAGAGGGTCCGGATGAGTCGCATGGGCGAACTCCTCGGGAGTGGAGCCGGATGGGAGATCCGGCGGGAGCTGTTCAGGTAGCCCCATCGTGCCGCAGCGTGACTGAGATTGCAATATTCACTTCTGATTGATGGAATTATTCTGCACTAGTTATCTCTGTATAGACTGAATGATGCACTAAATGTCACAGAAATCAACCCGACGCGTAGAATCGCGCCACCGGACGTCACCCTCAGCGAGGAGTGCTCACGAGTTGGCTGCCAGTCCTACGCTCCGTCGACGCCGTCTTGCGCGACAGTTGCTGACGCTGCGTGCCAACAAGGGCTTCACGGTCGATGCCGTCGGCAAGGAAGCGAAGAAGCGAAGTCCTGGCCGTCCGTGGTCAGCGGCCAAAGTGACCCGTATCGAGAATCGGCAGCTTCAGCACCTGCGCGAGGCTGATCTGCTCACCCTGCTCGATATCTACGGGATCACTGACGAGGAAGAGCGCGCCGCTTACGTGAAGCTGGCAAAGGAGGCCAGCCAGGCCGGATGGTGGGTCGGCTACCGGGATGTGCTCGGCACCGGCGCCTATATCGACTTGGAGACCGAAGCGACAGAGCTGCGCACATACGAGGCTCTGTACATCCCGGGCCTGCTACAGACCCAGGAATACGCCAGGGCCATCGTTCGAGGTAGCGGCATCACTGATGAGCACCAGGTAAATCGGCGTGTGGAGGCGCGGATGATGCGCCGACAGATCTTGGAGCGTTCTGATGCACCGGTCTTCACCGCTCTGATCGATGAAGCTGCCGTCCGCAAGCTCCCACGTGAGGTAGCTCCCGCGCAGCTCCGGCACCTCATCGTTATGCAGCGCCCTGCCCTCCGGGTGCGTATCGTGCCAGATGCCTCAGGCCCGCATCCCGCAATGAACGGCTCGTTCGTCGTGATGGGGTTCCCGCACGATCCCTCGGTGGTCTACCTGGAGCAGTCAATGACCGGCCTGTTCCTTGAAGACCAGCGCGAAGTGGAGCACTACGAGAGGGTCTTCGCAGCGGTTGAGGATGCCGCGCTGTCCGTCGATGACTCGGTGGCATTCTTGGAAGAGAGCCTGACACGTTCCCAGTAGAAGAGCAGATCATCATGCCCGAGCAGTCCCACCTGGCGTTCCGCAAGAGTTCCTACAGCAGCGGAACGGGCCAGAACTGTGTTGAGGTCGCGGAGACGTCCGCCGGTACGGCCGTCCGCGACAGCCAGAGCCAGCATCTCGGCCATATCGAGTTCGGCACGGTTGAGTGGCGAGCGTTCATCGCTGATGTGAAGGCCGACAGACTGTAGCTGATACACGGCGAAAGCCCCCGGCAAGCGCCGGGGGCTTTCGCCGCTGTTACCTGAACAGTCCCACCGCGATCATAGCGGGCGCCGAGTCCGTCAGCCAGGCACCGCTTCCGGTCGTGCCGGGGCCGTTCCCGTCCGGGGCTCTGTCCGGCCTTGCCCGGGCGCCGGGGGCTTACTCCTGCTGCGCCGGGCTCTTCGGCAGGATGCTGATGCCCCCCGAACGCTCCAGGATGGCGTAGTCGATCTGGTCCATGCGCGACAGGCCCTGGCTCTTGCGCGCGGCGCTGAGGATGTCGCTCTCGTCGACGTGGGACTTGGCCATGTGCTGCCGGATCGGCGTGCCGCTCTCCACGAGCACCACCGGGACGCTCTGCGTCATCTTGGTCACCCAAGGGAACTTCCACTGCAGGTAGTCGAAGGTGCGGTCGATGGCCACCAGGCACCGCTTCCGGCCACATGGGGTCCGCGGTACAACCCCGCCCGTGTTCAAGGCCGTACGGCCCTGGCAGGATGAAAGCGCGTTCCCAAGGACGAACGACCGTGAAGGGGCCGAGATGACCGACCTGTCTCCGAACGACGACCTGCGGTTTCGCAAGTCGGGCTACAGCGGGTCAGTGACGCAGAACTGCGTCGAGGTCGCCGACACCCCCGTGGGCTCGGCCGTCCGGGACTCACAGAACCGGGGGCTCGGGCATCTCGCGTTCGACGCGGCCGAGTGGCGTGCGTTCCTCGATGACGTGAAGCACGGACGCCTGTAGGGCGGAGAAAGGAACACCGATGGCCGCACACGCGACGAACTGGGCGGGCAACGTCGAGTTCGCGGCGCGCAGCCTGCACAGCCCGGCGTCGATCGCCGAGCTCCGGGAGGTCGTCGCCGGGAACGACCGGGTGCGCGCGCTGGGCACCGGCCACTCGTTCAACCGGATCGCCGACACCACGGGCGCACTGGTCACCCTGGATCGGATGCCCGCCGTCGCCGAGGTCGACGCCGACCGCGCATCGGCCCGGGTCGGCGCCGGCGTGCGGCTCGACGCCCTCTGCGCGGCGCTGCGGCGGCACGGGCTGGCCCTGCCGAGCCTGCCGTCGACGCCGCACTTCACCCTTGCCGGGGCGTGCGCCACCGGCACCCACGGCTCGGGCGACTCCGTCGGCACGCTGGCCGCGGCCGTCAGCTCCATCGAGCTCGTCACCGCCGACGGCACGCCCGTCGTCCTCTCGCGCGGCTCCGAGGGGTTCGAGGGAGCCGTCACCTCGCTCGGCGCCCTCGGCGTCGCCACGGCCCTCACCCTCGACCTGTGCCCGGCGTTCGAGGTCGAGCAGCACGTCCACGAAGGGCTTGCCTGGTCCGCGCTCACCGAGCGCTTCGACGACGTCTTCGCCGCCGCCTACAGCGTCAGCGTCTTCACCGACTGGGCGGACAGGATCCGGACGTGGGTGAAGCGCCGCGTCGGCGACCCGCTGCCCGATCTCGCCTGGACCGGCGCCCGGCCCGCCGACGGCGCCCGCCACCCGATCGAGGGGATGCCCACCGCCAACACCACCGACCAGATGGGCGCGGCCGGGCCGTGGGACGAGCGGCTCCCGCACTTCCGCGCCGGGTTCCTGCCCAGCGCGGGCGCCGAGCTGCAGTCGGAGTACTTCGTCGCCCGCGCCGACGCCGCCCAGGCCGTGAAGGCGCTCAGGGAGATCGGGCCGGAGGTCTCGCCCGTGCTCCAGGTGTCGGAGATCCGCACCGTGGCCGCCGACTCCGACTGGCTCAGCCCCAGCCACGGCCGGGACAGCGTCGCCTTCCACTTCACCTGGATCGCCGACGCCGCCGCCGTCGCGCCCGTGCTGACGCGCATCGAGGAGGCACTTGCCCCCTTCGACGCCCGCCCCCACTGGGGCAAGCTCTCCACCACCGCCCCGGAGACGCTGCGCGCCTCCTACGAGCGCTGGGACGACTTCCGCCGGCTGCTGCGCCGGTTCGACCCGGCGGGCAAGTTCCGCAACCCCCTCATCGACCACTACTTCCCCGCAGCACCGGCGTAGCACCGCGCACTCGCGCGGGCACCCGCGGGTGCGGGCGCCGGCGGAGAACCGATTAAACGGTACCGGACGGTTCCGTTGTGGTCGCCGGGTTGTTAACCTGACGGTATGCCGACTCACGCTCGAGAGCGTCTGATGTCCGCCGCCGAAGACCTCTTCTACAGGGAGGGGATCCAGGCCGTCGGGGTGGACCGGCTGCTGTCCGTCTCCGGTGTGGGTCGGGCCTCCTTCTACCGCCACTTCGCCGGCAAGGAGGAGCTGGTGGTCGCGATCCTCAAGAGGTACGACACGCGCTGGCGCGCCTGGCTGGAGGAGGTCGTGACGGCACAGGGCGGGGACCCGCTCGCCGCCTTCGACGCGTTGGGCGAGCAGTTCGCCTCCCCGGACTTCCGCGGCTGCGCCTCCGTCAATGCGATGGTGGAGGCGGCCGACCCGGACTCCCCCGCGTTCCGGGTGGCGGCCGAGCACAAGCGGTCCGTGATCGCCTATCTGGACGGTCTGCTGGCCGAGGCGGGCCACGAGGACCACCAGAGGATCGCCGAGCGCTTCATGCTGCTCATTGACGGGGCCACAGTGACCGCGCTCCGCGAGCAGGGTTCGGCCGCGGCGCAGCACGCCAGGGCCATGGCGCAGAGCCTGCTTGATCGACCCCGCGAGGGAAGCAGAGGGGCGAAGGTCGGATGAGACGCTACGCTCAGGTCGCGTTCACGGAATCCGTGCGGCGGTTTCAGGAGGAGCAGGGGAGCCGCCGGGCAGGCGGGCGCCTGGCGGACGGGGGCGACGACGGCCCCGACGCGCTCGGCCCCGATGAGGCCGAGTTCATCACCGGCCGCGACGGCTTCTACATCGCGACCGTGGGCGAGACGGGCTGGCCCTACGTGCAGTTCCGAGGAGGGCCGTCCGGGTTCGTGCACGTCATCGACGAGCGCACGATCGCCTACGCGGATGTGCGCGGCAACCGCCAGTACATCAGCAACGGGAACATCAGCGCCAGCGACCGGACTGCGCTGTTCTTCATGGACTATCCGGCCCAAGCACGGCTCAAGGTCTTCGGCCACGCCTGTACGCAGGACCTGGACGCGGACCTCGAGCTGCGGCGACGTGTGGATTCCAGGCGCACCGACGGCCGCGTCGAGCGGGTCGTGATCGTCAGCGTCGAGGCCTACAGCTGGAACTGTACCCAGCACATCCCACGGCGGTTCACCGAGAGGGACCTGGCCCCCGTGGCCGAGAGGATGCAGGCCTTGAAGAGGGAGAACCGGGAACTGGAGCTCGAGGTCCGGGCGCTGCGGCGGAGGTTGGAGGGCATCGGGGACCGGGATCCGGGCCGGCCGGGATCCTGACCCCGGCCGGCCCGGCACGGTCGGCGCTCCGCCCGCCCGGGTGAGGACCGGTGCGGCGCACGCTCACCGCCGGTGGCGTGGAAGGCGCCCCGGCCTCCTCGCGGCGGCTCCCCGCGCCCCCGCCGATCCGGAGCCCGTCACCGCGGGACCGGCGGGAGGCCTGTCACCGTACCGCGCTACCTCCACGCATCCTCAGCGGACGGGGCGTGAGAGACCCGCCCTGACCTCGCTGATCACGGCGTCGGATGACGTGAGGAGGAAATCGTGGCCACCGGGGAACCGCACGACGTCCAAGTCCGACTCGGTGTGGTCCGCCCACCCCTGCGCGCCCTCACCGTCGACGTAGGGGTCCTCGTCGGACAGCAGGAAGGTGATGGGCGAGAGCACCCGTGTTCCGGTCGGGCACCGGTAGGTCGCGTTCGCATGGAAGTCGTGGCGGAGCACCGAAAGGATCGACTCCCGGTAGGCGGCGCGCTCCAGCAGCTTCCGCGGGACGGCGTCGGTCCTGCGCAGTTCGGCGACGATGTCGTCGTCGCTCTCGGGGGGCGGCAGCCCCAGCCCGGCCCCCGGGGCGCGCCTGCCGGAGACGAACAGCCGGACGGGGGCCGTGCCGTCGTCCTCCAGCCTGCGGGTCACCTCGAAAGCCACCGCCGCACCCATGCTGTGGCCGAGGACGGCCATCGGCCGATCGGTCCAGGGCCGCACCTCGTCCGCGATCCGTTCGGCGAGCACTGACACGTCGCGGACCGCCGGTTCGCTCCTCCGGTCCTGTCGGCCCGGGTACTGGACGGCAAGGAGTTCGACGCCGGGGGCGAGTCCGCCGGCCAATGCGGTGAACGCACCGGCGGACGCGCCCGCGTGCGGGCAGACCAGCACCCGGGACGCGGCCTGCGGCGACGGCTCAAGGGCACGCACCCAATCCTCCGTTCTCCGGACGTGCGGCCGTGTCATCGCCGCCCTCCTTCTCCGCGGCTCTGCCGGATCGGTTCCACGGCGCGGCGGGCCGCGCCGACGTGTGGTCTCATCAGGCTCTCCTCTGCTTCCATGTGTGTTCGTCCAGACGGCCGGTGATTCCGGTGGCGAGTGCCGCGGGGTCGGCACCGGGACGCGCCGTCGACCGTCCCGAGGCGCGCGCGGGTAGGCCGACGGCGACGGCGATGACCAGTCCGCGTTTGTGCGCGATGGAGACGGTGACCTCCGCGACCCCGACGGCCCGGGCGCGCTCGGCGGCGTGTCCGGTCAGCCGGACCTCCGGAGCGCCGGCCGTGTCGCGCAGCACCGACACCTGGTTGGGGACCACGCCGCCGGAGAAGCCGCAGCGCAGTACCTTCACCACGGCCTCCTTGCAGGCGAAGCGGCCGGTGAGGAACTCACGGGCGCGCTCCCGGCCCCACGCCCCGGCGGCGGCCAGTTCCTCCGCGGAGTAGGCGTACCGGCGAAACCACGGACGTTCGAACAGCCCGTCCAGCTCACCGACGCACAGCACATCGACCCCGACCCGCACGCGGCCGTTCAGTTCCGGGCCGGGGAGTCGAACACCGCGAGGTGGCTGCGCCCCGAGACGGGGTCGGTGTCGCACAGCACGATCCGGCGGTACCGCTCGGCCCAGGATCGCCACTCCTGGGCGAGGGCCAGCCAGACACCGGTGCAGTAGGTGTCCGAGCGGGCTCGATGGCACCCGGCCGCGTCGGCGACCCCCTCCGCACCGACTGAGGGGCCGACGACCAGCAGCGTGCCCTCCGGGTCGGCCGCGGCGATCCCGTACAGCCTCGACGCGGGCGAGTGGGGCGGGCCGACCGCCTCCACGCCGTTCAGGCCCGGCCCCTCGCCCGCACCGAATTCGAGCAGTACCCCGGAGTCGATGAGGCCGTCGGCCGGAACGCCCGGATGCGGTGTCGGCAGCGTGCTCTGTTCGAGAACCGCCACGACGGCCCTGTCACAGCGCCCGGCGCGCTGGAAGGCGCTGACCACGCGCAACGCGGTGAAGGGGGCCGAAATCCCTTGCTGGGAGATCCCGAAGCTGCTCGCCGTGCCACCGAGCAGCATGTTCAGGTAGGGGGCAACGGCCGTGAACGGATGCAGGTCGGGCAGCGCATGGGTGAGGACGATCAGCCCGGGGGCCCTCTCCCGGTCCTGCGGGCCGACGAGATGATCGACGAGATCACTATGGGCGACGCGGGTTCCGGCGCGAACGCCTTCCTCGTCGACGACTCCGCCGAAGGGCTCGACGAGATCGCGGTAGTACTCGAGCAGCGCGGTGTCGTCGGAGGGCGGCGCGCTCTCCGGGGAGACCACCGCTGAGGCGGACCGCAGTACGGGTGTCGTCCCCATTTCACACCTGCTCGGCGCCGGTGGGCGCCGCTTCCTGCGACTGCAGGTAGGTGGCGAGCGTTCCCACCGACGCGAAGTCGTTCATGTCCAGGTTCTCAGGGTCCACCTCGATCCCCGTGCCGTCCTCGATGGACATCAGCAGCTCCAGAACGGAGGTGGAGTCCAGGTGCAGCTCGTCGAACAGGCGGGTCTCCTCGGTCGTGCCCTCCACCTCTCTTTCGAGGACCGAGCTCAATGCGGCCGTGATGGCGGTGATGATCTCCTGGCGGCTCATTTGCGAAGCTCCTGTTCCCGGTACTCGTACGTCTGCTCGGGGTCGGCGGTGAAATCGATCAGTCTCTGCTTGACGAGCAGGTCGGTGCTGCGGTCGCGGGTGCGCACCAGGTGCGGAACCCCGTTGTGCACCAGGACCTCGCTCGGGTAGCCGTGGCTCAGGAACAATCCTGGGGAGGCGGTGGGGCCGTAGGCGCCCGACCTCTCGACACCGAGCAGGTCCCCGGGCTCCACGGCGGGTAGGAGGACCCGTCTGCCCAGCACGTCGTTGGGCGTGCACAGCGGTCCGGTGACGGTGTACTCCCGGCTTCCGCCGTCCCGGCCGCGGCTGAGCGACCGCATCGGAAAGTTGCGTTTGACGAAGCTGCCCACTCCGACCGCCGCCATGTGGTGGTTGGTCCCTCCGTCGGTCACCACGAAGTGCTCGCCCATGGACTGCTTCACATAGAGCGCGCTGACCATGTAGGTGCCGCACAGGGCGGTCAGGTAGCGGCCGAGCTCGGTGATGAGCCGGCACCCGGGGTGGTCCCTGAGAAAGGACCGCACGACATCGTTGATCCCCGCCACGAGGAGGTCGATGTCGAGGTCCTTCTCATTGTCGAAGTAGGCGATGCCGAACCCGCCCCCGAAGTCCACGGTCTCCAGGGAGGTCCCCGTCTCCACCGCGAGCTCCGAGACGATCCTGAGGATCTGCTCGGTGTTGTGCACGAGATCCTCGTGCTTGAGGAAGCGCGTCCCCATGTAGACGTGGAACCCCAGCACCCGTACCCGGCGCAGTCCGGCCAGCATGCCCGAAGCGCCGCGCAGGACCTCCACGTCAGTGCCGAACTGCCTGGGTTTACCGCCCATCGCCAGTCCCGAGCCCTTGGTGTGGAAGTCCGGGTTGATCCTGAGCAGGACGGGCACGTCGTCGACGCCGGCCTCCCGGGCGATCCGCTCGAGGACGAGGAGCTCCTCAAGGGACTCGCACACCGTGGCGTGGAGGTCGCCGGAGACGCATGCCTCGAGTTCCCGGCGGGTCTTTCCCGGGCCGAGGAAGATGGTCCGCTCGGGAGGGATGCCCGCCCACTGCGCGGTGTTGAGTTCCGTCAGCGAGGAGACTTCCGCCCCCGCTCCGAGGGACCCCAGGTAGGAGCAGACGCTGACGTTCGGGTTGGCCTTCAGCGACAGAAGTACGTCGACGGCCGGATGCAGGCGTTCGCGCAGGCCCGCGTAGCTCGCTTTCAGTACCTCCGAGTCGTAGACGAAGAGAGGGGTGCCGAACTCTCGGGCGAGTTCGGAGGCGGAGACGCCCTGAACCCGCCACTCGCCGTCGCTCATACCGATGCCTCCTTGGTCGTGAGGCGGCCGAGCCGGTCGGCGACCCGGCCGTCGAGTTCCCGGAGCCGGGCGTCGTCCGGAGCGATCAGCACCGTGTACAGGCGCCCCTCCCGGGTGCCGGCGCGTTCGATTTCCGCGCGGGCCGCGTTGAGGGTCCCGAAGCACGTGACCACCAGCCCGCTGCCACCGGTCGGCGGCGCCGCCAGGTCCCCGAGTTCGTGGAGGACCTCCTCGAATCCGACGGTGCGTCGGAGCCGCAGTGTGTAGTGCTTGGCCAGCGCCACCGCGGGCGGGCGGTGGAACCTTTCCAGGACCCGTCCCTGGTAGCTCGACATGTTCAACCGGGCGTTGATCTCCAGGACCGGGTAGAGGAGGCCGTCGTCGCTCAGCAGCGCGTCCACGCCGACGATCCCGAAGAAGCCGTCGGCGAAGAGCCGGTTGCCCAGATGCTCGGCGACGGTGCCGATCTCCTCGATGTGGCCGCAACTCAGCCCGGCCGGGATCACATGCCCTTGGTGGACGCCCCCGGAGGTCAGCGCCCTCTTGACGAAGTCGAGCCGGACCCGGCCCGTGCGGTCGACGGTGAACTGGTAGTTGAGGTCGAAGCGCTTGTCCAGGAACTCCTCGACGACGACATGGATACTCGGGTCGCCCGTGCGCTGCGCTCGGCGTTCGACCATGCGCAGCAGGCCTTCGGCCCGCCGCGGCGAGTCGAGGACGAGGAGGCCCTTGCCGGACATCCCGTAGGCGTCCTTGACGATCAGGGGGGATTCCGGCGTCGGGAGCGGCCGCAGTGCGTTCCGGAGCTCTTCCACGGTTTCGCAGGTGTGGCCGGGGATGCCGCGGAGACCGAGCTCCTCGACCAGTCTTCGGCTGTATATCTTGCTGTTGACCCGCTGAGCCGTGTCCGCGTCGGGAGCGGCCAGCTTCAGTCCGGTCGCCGTGGTGATCTCCTCCTCGTTCCGGGAGACCCCCATAGGCATGAGGTAGGCGCCCCGGTCGGCGAGCGCGCGCAGTCGGTTGATCGCCGCCGGCGACGAGAGCACGGCCCTGGCGGTGTCGGCGCCGTCGACGACGATCTCGCCGGGTGGAGGGGACACCGTCCTGCCGAGGTAGGCCCGGTAACCGGGATCGAGGGCCGACCCCAGCAGCAGGTGATCTCCGGGGGCGGCCAGAAGTGCTCCAAACTCCTCCATGCGCTGAACGATCGATGCGGTGGCCGATGCCTGTGCGGACGGGAGGCCTGGAAACCCCCGCGCCCACTCGTGCTCCACTTCGAAGTTGCACAGCCATACGAACTCGGCGTCGCGGTCGCCGACCAGGGCTTCCTTCACGGCTTCGGTGTAAGAGGCGTCTGCCATGCGATCACTTCCCGGAATGGGTGAGCACCATGGCGCCGAAGGTGGCGCCGAGGCCGACGGATGCGAGAACGTAGTTGCGGCCCTCGACAAGGCGCCCTTCGTCGCGCAGGGTGGTGTAGTTGACGAAGACGTCCGACGAGTAGCAGTGGCTGAGCCTGGGAACGTTGTCCAGGAACACCAGCTCCGGATCGATCTTCAGCTCCTTGATCACCTGGCGCCAGGAGATCAGGTTGACGTTGTGCGGAATGATCCGGTCGATGTCGGAGAGGCCGAGGCCGGCCTCGGCCACGGCCTGCCTGATCACGTCGGCGAATTCGGGGGCGTAGACCTGGCCGAAGCGCTGGATCTCCTCGCTGCCCATCTCCAGCCCGGCGGCGAACTCGCCATGGGTCCGGTCAACGTAGGAGACCACCGCGTCACCCGGCCCGTCGAGGGTGATCAGGCAGGCCGCCGCCGCCTCAGCCATGATCGCGCTGTGCGGAATCAACTGAATCCGCGGTGAGTAGGCGCGCTCTCCGGTCACCATGAGGGCGTAACCGGGGCGTGAGCGACTCCCGGTACCGATGTCGGCGCGCATGAGCTCGGCCACGACATCGATCGCGCCCATGCTGCTCACACATGCCTGCTGGTTGAGTGCGAACGCCTCGGCGCCCCGCAGGCCGAGCTCGTCGCGGATCACCTGGGCGGCGTCGGTATCGGGCGGGGCGACGGTCTGCATGGTGTGCGCGAACACGACGTAGTCGATCCGTCGGCCCTCCGGGAGCGCGGCGAGCGCTTGGCGGGCCGCGGGCATGACCAGGTCGAACAGGTCCATGTCCGGGTCGAAACGCAGTTCGCCGAGGCCGTAGATCTTACGGAACACCCCGATCTCTGTCGTGCGCAGGCCCAGCCGTTCGGCCAGGTCGCCGATGTCCACGCGCCGCTCGGGCAGGAAGGACTCGACGCGTTCCAGGGTCGCGGTCCCCGTCATGGGCGGACCTCCTGTTGGGGGGAGGAGATTTCGGTCAGGGCCGCGTTGATCAGCCAGTTCCGCGGCGCGTTCGCGATCCCCCGCGGAGGCGGCGGGTAGGGCCATCGGTCCTCGCCGGCCCCCGGCTCTCCTGGCTGCTTGAGGTCGTGTACGGCCCAGCCGCAGCCGGAGAGGAAGCCAACCGGGTCGTCGGTTCCGAACAGCCAGGGCGTGTCCGCCTCGCGCAGGGCCCGCAGAAAGGGCTGGGTCATCGGATGGGCGAGCAGCGACGCACTGGTCATGTCGACGGCAAGTTCGCTTCCGGGGGCGGACTCCTTGGCCAGGGCCGAGAGCAGATCCGCCGCCTGTTCCTCGGTCAGGAAGAACAGCAGTCCTTCGGCGACCCAGAGGGTGGGGCGTGCCGCGTCGAATCCGACGTCCGCGAGCATCGGGCGCCACTCTTCGGCGAGGTCGGCTCCTACGTGTACGGTGCGCACCCTCGGCCGCGCCGACAGGCCGCTCAGCCGGTCGTGCTTCTCCGCGAGTAGCGCGGCGTGGTCCACTTCGTAGACGGTCGTGCGGTCCGGCCAGGCCAGCCGATAAGGGCGGGTGTCCATCCCGCTGGCCACCATGACGACCTGGTCGATCCAGCCCTCCGCCATCACCCGCCCCACCGAGTCGTCCATGTACCGGGTGCGCACGGCGATGAAATCGGCCACCGCCGCACCCCGGTACTTGTTCAGCAGTTCGAATCCGCGGGGAGCGGCGAGTGTTCTCGCGTATTCGTCCCGGAAGAGCCGGTCGCCGGTCCGTTCGCTTTCGACCGCCCGCGCTGCCGCGGTCCACTGGGCGGTGTATGAGATCTCTTTCATGGAATGCGATCTCCTCTTCCGGCGCGCCTAAGAGCGGCGCGAGTCGGTGAAGTAGGCCTTTTCGATGCTGCCGAGGGTCCGCAGGTCATCGAGGTTGAGGTCGTCCATCGGGATCTCCTTTCCGCTTGCCTGCTCGATGGTGAAGATGAACTCGACGAACGACAGCGAGTCGACCAGGCGGTTCTCGACCAGGTCCTCGCTGTTGTCCAGGCTCTCGCGCTCCGGATTCCGGGCCAGAATCCAATTCCTGACGTCGTCGATCTGGTCGGCAGTGGACTGGGACATGTGATCCCTCTTTCTTGACAGGATGGGCTTGTCCGTTCCATCCGGGCGGTCAATCCGCCGTGGGAGGAGACGGCTCGTACACCGGGTCCGCTATTTCGCATACGGCTGCGGCGACGGCGTAGTCCCCGTCATGCGAGATGCTCACCGATATGTCGGATTGGATTCCTGATGCCTGCGCGAGGGAAAGCGCCTCTCCTTCGAGAGCGACCTTCGGCCACGTTCCGCTCTTGGCCGAGACCCCGATCGACAGCCAGGGAAGAGGCACGCCGTCTTCGCGGAGCAGTTTGAAGACCGCCTCTTTCGCCGCGATACGGCCGGCCAGTGCCGGTACGTCGAGCCGCCCCCCGCGCCTGCAGTTCGAGATCTCGTCCGGCCGCAGCATCCGTTCGAGTACCTCTCGCCGTTCGGCGGCGAGCAGGGGGCGGATCCGGGCCAGCGGTACGAGATCGACGCCGATCCGCTGGGACATCAATCCGATCCGGTGTTCAAGGCGGCCGAACGTGCCACCTCGGCCGCCTTGGCGGCCGTACCGTACCGGTCGACGAGCACGCTCACCCACCGCTCGAGCCCGAAGGCGACGCAGCTCGTGAAGGCGTGCGACGAACCGTTCTCCACGGTGATGCCGCACCTCTCACCGAAGAAGTTCCGGTGCGTGTTGACGGACGCGATCGCCAGGCCGTCGACCGTGAACTCGCGCTTCACCTCCTGCAGTCTCTGCAGAAGCGCCCGCCCGCCCTCACGATCGAAGAAGGGGTCTGTCGCGGCCTCGGAGGTGAAATCCAGGTCCAGTTCCCCGAGGAACGCCTCGATTCTCGCCTTGAAATCCTCGATGACGTTCCGGGTGTGCTCATACGTCCCCAGGGCCACGATTTCCCGCATCCTGAAGCTGAGCAGTCGGCGCAACCCGTCGAAATACTCTTCGTTTCTGAAGCAGTGGTTGGCGAGAGTGACGAGGGCGGAGGAGGGAACCCGCATTCCCTCGAAGAAGAGATAGGCGCCGAAGCACGTGGCGGTGGGGAGGCCGAGATGGGCGTCGGCGAGCTTGCCGGGGTGGAATCTGTGGGCATCGGGCCGTGATTCGTCGGCCGGTCTCAAGGGGCCGGCGACGAGCGCCAAGTGCGGGAAGTTGTCGTAGACGTCGAATTTCTCCAGCTGTGCGACTCGGTAGACGGGAGGCGGAGATATCTTCTTCGCCCCTGCTTTCAGTGCCCACTCGGTGAAAACCGAGTCCAGGGTGTCGAGCAGCTCCGTGTGGTCGGAGTCCAGGATCGCCAGACCGTCGGATACCTTGTTCATCGTCGTTCGGCTCCCTTCCCCGACTGCTCCCCGGAGGAGTCCGAGAGGTCGCGGTCGGTCAACATTCCGGTCTTGGTGAGGAAGGAGAGCGTCTTACGGAACACCTGCTGCTCGAACTCCTTGCGCCTGGGACTCTCAAGAAGCCGCCTGCGGACGTCCAGTGGACTGTCGATGCCCGCGTCCCTGTAGACGTGCGGGTTGTACAGCGACTCGAAGCTGAAGGTGATGTAGCGCTTCAGGTAGTCGCTCACCTGGCCGATCTCGGCTTCGGTCGCCTGCTTCTGGAAGTCCTCGAAAAGGACCCGGACCAGTTCCCGCCCGAACGCGATGTGCCGGGATTCGTCCTGGTGGTGAATTCGGTTGACTTGCCGGATCGTTTCGTGCAGGTTCGTGTCCAGAGCCATTTTCGAATTGAAATGGTCAACGAGTTCCTCGAAGATGAGGATGCGAGCGAAGACGAGAAGACTCTCAGCGTTGCTCGGGGGAATGGTTTCGGCGCCGCCGCGCGGCTGAGCATAGATTTTCCCGCCGTAGCGCAGGCAGAACTCGGCGAAGAACCACATGTGCTCATTCTCTTCGCCGATGAAGTGGTGGAAGAATTCGGAGGGGGTCGCGAATTCCGTCGTGTGGATCCTCTTGGTGACCTCGATCAGGAGTTCTCGGATCCCGTGGACATTGAGGCTGTAGAAATTGATGCTCTCGTATCGGGAAAGCGCGTGGAGCTGCTCCCGCGAGAGGCCGTCCGCGATCTCACTTCCATGTGTGGTGGTCAGCTCCGGGGTCATCCACCACATTCCTGCAGGAAGTTCGTCCGGCCATTCGAATACCCGGTACGGGTTGTAGTAGTCCTCGACCGACTTCGAATTGAGTCTGTCGATGATCTCCTTGAAACGAGGGTTCTCGTCGATCAGGGTGCTCACCACAGCAGAAATACCTCCGAGCTGGGAAAGTGAAACGCCGGTTTCAGTCCACGGCTGCCGGAGATTCCGTGCCCGCTCCGGAGCTGTTCGCTCCCTCGGGCAGCGGTCGCGGAGTCCCGGTCAATTCCGGAACCAGTTATATCCGAAATGACTGAGGCCGGACAGGGGGGTGCTGTGGCAATTTACTACCCTGTGTAATCAATGGTCGCCGGCGCCTCCGTTCTTCTATCCGAGACTTCGGAGGGTTTCCAGTAGAGCGGTTATCGGTTGTATCGGCGCTGATTTTTGGACGGAAAGAGGCGGCCGATATCGAGCGCGCCGAGTGATGGCCGGTCCGAATGAGGACAAGTAATTGACAAAAAGCTGCGCCCGTGCTGCCAAATGTTTTGCCGATTGATAGGCCTGTCTTCAATCCGAGGGCGGGAGGATGTTCCGTTTGTTTTCCGACTCGAATGCATGTCTTCGTGTCGCCGAGCGCCCGCCCGGAGGTTGCGGGGTACTCCGAGCAAAAAACGGTACGTGAAAGAAGTGCTCTCCTGATTCATGCGCGGGCGCCTTCGGTCGGACACGCGAAAAGGCCCTTCGATCTGTGGAGATCGAAGGGCCTTTACGGCACCGGTTACCTCTGGGGGCTGCGGCTTCCCGCGGGGCCGGGAAGGACGGCTTCCGCGGCCCCGCCGTCCGGGAGAGAGCGGCGGGTCAGGTGCTCAGGCCGGCCGCGGACTCCTTGCCGGACTCCCCTTTCTCCGGTTCCGCGGTCGTCGAACCGCGAGCCGACAGCCGGTGTGCCAGTTCGGACAGCAGGAGGGCGAGCAGCGCCAGACCGCCGGCCAGGAGTGTCAGCATGCCCGCGCCGACGAGGCTGATCCCCGCTGCCCCAAGCACGCCGGACATCGTGATGCCCAGGTAAAGGATGGCGGCGTTGAGCGAGATCAGAACGGATGCCGACTCCGGCTTCAGCGTGATGAGGCGGTGCTGTTGCGGTGTGGTGATGGCGAAGGCGGCGAAGCCGTAGAGGAAGACCATGACCAGGGCGGCGGGGTAGAGCGAGGTCGCCAGCGGAATGATGAACAGGCTGGCGGCCAGCCAGACGAGCGCGCCCGCGACCACGGGACGGCTGCCGATGCGGTCGGCCAGTGATCCGGCAACGTAGTTGGCGAGCGTGCCGACGACTCCGACGATGGACATGAGGACGGCCAGCCGCACGCTGCTGCCCCCGGTGGCGGGCGCGAACACGACCGAGATGTAGGTGTAGGGGATGTAGACCGCGGTGAATGCCACCAGGGTCGTCGCCAGGACGGTGACCACTCTGCGGTCGGCCAGGGGGGCGATCCGTTCGCGCAGCCTCTCGGGGGCCGGAGCGTCCACCTTCTTCGGAACCACCGAGACGATCCCGAGCATGGCGATCAGGGCCAGGGCGGCGACGAAGAACATCGCGGCCCGCCAGCCGAGCAGTCCGCCCAGCACGGTGCCGATCGGCGCTCCGAGCGCTGTCGCCGCCGTCAACCCCGTGGTCACGATGGCGATGGCCCTTCCGCGCCGTTCCGGCTGGACCAGTGCCGAGGCGGTGACCGAGGCGATGGGGACGAAGAGGCCGGCTCCCGCCGCCGCCACCATCTGGGTGACGAGGAGGACGGGGAAGGACGGCGAGAGCGCGGTCCCGACGTTCCCCGCGAAGTAGACCGCAGCCGCGATGAGCAGGACCTGGCGACGGGGACGGCCCGCGGTGGAGGTGGCCAGCACGGGGGCCAGAACCGCGCAGGTCAGCGCGAACACGGTGACGACCTGCCCCGCGGTGGGGATCGTGACGTCGAGCGACTCCGCCAACTGGGGCAGGAGGCCGGCGAGGACGAATTCGCACGTGCCGATCGCGAAGGTCCCGAACGCCAGCATAGGGACGCTCCACGGCGACGGCCGGTCGGCCGCCGCCGGACTCGGCGAGGATCGGTCCTGGGACATGCGCTTTGGATCCTCTCTTGGTCGCACTCGCTGAACAGCGAGATGCCGGTCGGGAGGAGGAGTAGCCGAAGGGCCGTTCCGCCGAGCGGTGCCATGTATTGGCGTGTCCATCCACTGCAAGACGGTACCGATCGGTACCGTCTTGCGTCAAGAGGGTGCGGCGAAGGAAGTGTGGAGCGGGGTCAGAGGTCGAGGGCGACCGAGTATGAGACCAGCCACGAGTTGAGGCCGAGCACGGTCTCCAGGCCCATCCGCTCGTATTTCCGGCTGGTGTCGCCCAGCGGCGACTCCAGGAGCGTCCGCACCGCCGCGGTGTCCAGCAGCGGGACCACCGGTGAACCGGGGTCCTCCAGCACGCGGGCCATCTCGCCGCGCAGGGCGAGCTCGTATCCGGGATCCTGGGTCGTCGGGTAGGGGCTCTTCACCCGCTTCACGACGGAGTCGGGAAGCAGGTCTGCGACCGCGGCGCGCAGCAGGCTCTTCTCCTTCCCGTCGAAGGTCTTCATGGACCAGGGGACGCTGTAGACGTAGTCCACCAGTCGGTGGTCGCAGAAGGGCACGCGGACTTCGAGGCCCACCGCCATGCTCATGCGGTCCTTGCGGTCCAGCAGCGCCTGGTTGAAGCGGGTCAGGTTGACATAGGTGAGCTGCCGCATCCGGCGTTCCAGAGGGCTCTCCCCCGGCAGCACGGGGGCCTCGGACACGGCCTGGGAGTAGCTGTCGCGCAGGAAGGCCCGCATGTCCAGCTTGTCCAGGAGGGACGGCTCGAACAGTCCCTGCCCGTCGAACAGCGCCTTCGTGGGCGAGGCAAGCCAGGGGAAGGTCGAGGCGTTCACGGCCTCAGGGGTGTGGAACCAGGGATAGCCCCCGAAGACCTCGTCCGCGGACTCACCGGACAGGGCCACCGTGGACTCCTTCCGGATCTCCTGGAACAGCAGGTACAGCGACGGCCACATGTCGCCCCAGTACGTCGGCGGAAGGTCGGTGGCCCGGACGACGGCTGCGCGCAGCCCGGGATCGGCGAGTTCTCCGCTGTTCAGGATGACCTCGCTGTGTTCGGCCCCCACGTGCCGCACGAGGTCGCGGGCGAAGGGAGCGTCGGGCGATCCGTGAATCGAGTCGCCGCGGAAACCCGTCCCGTGGTCGGCGAAGTCCACGGAGAACGACCGTACGGGGGTGTCACCGAGCCCCTTGGCGGCCAGAGCGGTGATCGCCGACGAATCCAGCCCGCCTGAGAGCAGCGAGCACAGCGGCACGTCGGCGACGAGCTGCCGATCGACGACGTCCTCCAGCAGTGAGCGCACCGTCGCGATGGTGGTGTCCAGGTCGTCGCCGTGCTCGCGGGCCTCAAGGGCCCAGTAGGTGCGCCTGGTCAGCCCGCCGCGCCGCACCCGCACGATCTCCCCCGGGCGGACCTCGGACATTCCGGAGAAGACCGCCTGCCCGGGAGTCTTCACCATCTCCAGGACCTCGCGCAGACCGTCCTCCCCGATCCTGCGCGGAACGTTCGGATGGGGGAGGATCGCCTTGGGCTCCGAGCCGAACACCACCCCATCGTCCAGCGGGAAGTAGTACAGGGGCTTGATCCCCATCCGGTCGCGGACCAGGAGCAGTTCCTGGTGGACGGCGTCCCAGACGGCATAGGCGAACATTCCGTTCAGGCGGTCGACGAGCCCCTCGCCCCATTCCAGGTGCCCGCGGAGGACGACTTCGGTGTCGCTGCGGGTGCGGAACCTGTGCCCGCGGGAGATCAGCTCCTTGCGGAGTTCCCGGAAGTTGTAGACCTCGCCGCTGTAGGTCAGACAGGCGAGGGAGCGGCCCCCCTCTTCGGCGGCCATGGGCTGACGGCCGCCTTCGATGTCGATGACGGAGAGCCGCCGGTGGCCGAGTGCCACATGCACGTCCGTCCAGGTGCCGGAGGCGTCCGGACCCCGGCAGGCCATGGTCTCCGTCATGCGGGAGAGGAGGTCCCGCTCATCGTGGACGCCCTGATCGAAGTTCACCCATCCAGCGATTCCACACATGTGAATTTTCCTCACGGTCGATGGTCGTACATAGGGGGTACGCCCATGTCGCCATGCGCATGCCGCCATGGGCGCGATCGAGGTAGGCGGCGACCTGTACCGAGGCCGGGAGCCGTTCGGGCATGGAGGCCCGTCGCCGGTTCTTATGACGACGGTGATCTATAATTACGATCGTTGTCCATAATTACGATGGGCATCGTAACAAGCGGAGGGAGACGATGAAAGCGTGAGTTCTCTTCCCGAGACGAGTGCGGAGTTCACCTGGCTGCCGCAGCCGGACCTCGCGACCCTTGACGTCGGTGTTCTGCTCCATGCGCTGGCCGACCCCACGCGCCTGCAGATCGTCCGCCTTCTCATGGAGAAGGGGGAGGGCTCCTGCGGCTCTCTGGAGCTTCCCGTCAACCGGTCCACGGTCTCCCATCACCTGCGCATACTGCGCGACAGCGGCGTGGTGTCGACCAGACTGCAGGGGACCTCCCGGCTGAGCCGTCTCCGCTGGGACGAGATCGAGGAGCGATTCCCCGGCCTCTTCCCCGCGATCATCGACGCGGCCCCGCCCGCGGACCGCACGAGCGGCGGCCGCTCCCACTGAATTCCACGGAAATCCGGATGTGCCTGGCCCGGCCGTGGCACAGCGCGCCGCGTCTTTCCCGCGAGCGGCCGCGGGGAACGCGGAACACGGGGCGGTGAAAAATCGCGAACTCAGGGTGAATATCCGGAGACCGAGTGCGCATCCTCCGATCCCGTGCCAATCTGGTACGGGGCCGGAGGCGGCCGGGGCGGCGTGGTGGTGGGCGCTCCGGGACAAGGGCTCTCCGGTGACGACGCGACCGCCGCGCGGCTTCGTCCGCCCCTCGGAAAAAGCGCGGCCGAACCCTGGACGAGGCGCCATGACCACGACCCTCCCTCACCGGATCGCCGCCTCCGCCGCCGTGTCCGGCGCCCTGGCCGCCGTGCTGTGCGGCTGTGCCGGAGCAGACGGCGGAGCGAGCCCGGAACCGGCGAGCCCGAGCTCGGCTGCGGGCAGTGCCGCGGCGTCCCCGGCCGGCGACGGCGCCACGGCCTCGCCCGCCCCTGAGGGCCCGTCGGAGGCGGCCGGCGGCACCGATCTCGACGCCTGCGCCGACGCCGACTGCGAGGTCAGGATCGAGGAGGGCGACGAGATCCCCATGGGCGGGACCCAGGGCATGGACCGGCTGGTGGTCGAGGCGGCCGACCAGGAGCAGGTGTCCTTCACCGCGTACGGCCCCGGCATCATGATGTCGTCCAGCATGGGGGCGCCGTTCGACGAGGAGTCGGCGCTCTACCTCAACGATGTGGCCATAAGGGTCGTCGAAGCCGGCGCCGACCACGCGGTCGTCCGGCTCTCGCTGGAATAGGAGAGCCCCGCCGGGCCTTCGGCTGAAGGCCGCCTTGCCCCCCGTTCGGTACCGGGATGACCGCCGGCAGGATGTAGGCGGACCCGTTGAGCAGGCGCCCGACCATGCGCGGTCGCGGACCGGCCGGGAGGGTGCGCAGACAGGGGTCCCAGGCGCGGGCGCGATCGTTCGCCGTACGCCGTACCCGCGCCGCCCGAACGGGACGAGCACCGGGCCCCGGACTCGGGACACTAGCCCTCCACGTGGCCGAGCCTGCGCACGGCATAGGCCTGAACGGCCGCCGACAGCCAGGGCGGGAGCTCCGGATCGACGGCGGCGATGATGGCGCGCTGCTCCGGGTTATCGATCAGGAGGTCACCGAGGGCGTGGTAGGCCGCAGCGTCGGCCGGCCACATGGCGCGGACCCCCTGGTAGTGCTCGACCATGAGATCGAGCGCCTCCTCGTCGTCAGGGGCGACACCGCGTCTGCGGGCGCGTGCCATGCGGGCGAACAGGCGCCGTCCCTCCTCGGCGGCGTGCTCGTGGTCCTCGCGGGTCCACCCGCTCGTGGCGAGCTCGGCGCTGGCCAAGTGGCCGTCGACGTTCTCGCCGTACCGAGCTCGGAGGTCCTCGCGGAGGCGGTCCTTGGCTTCGGCCAGTCCGACGAAGAAACCCTCATCGCTGACGGGTCGCCCGCCCGAGAGGTCGGCGACGGTGCGGTCGACGGTGTCGAGGATCCGGTCGAGACGGTCCCTCTCGGCGGTCAACTGTTCGCGGTGCCGGCGCAGCGCGGTGAGCTCGTCGGTCTCGCCGTCGAGCGTCTCCGCGATGGTACCGAGAGGCATCGCCAGTTCTCGCAGCAGCATGATGCGCTGCAGGCGCAGGAGCTCCGGGCGTCCGTACCAGCGGTAGCCGTTCGCCGAAACGCGCGCGGGCGGAAGGATCCCGATGTCGTCGTAGTGCCGCAGCGTCCTCGACGAGATCCCCGCCATTCGGGCGACCTGGCTGATGGAGTACTCCATGCCGAGAGACTAATCGCTGGACCTTCTCGTTACGTCAACTTCTACCGTCGTCGGCATGAGCACACATCAACCGTTCACCATCACCGATGTCCGCGTCTTCGACGGTCATCGGATCGCCGATGCGACCCACCTGCGCGTCGCGGACGGACGCATCGACGCCCTGGGCGGCGCCGCGATCGCCCGCGCCGGTGACGCTCTCGTCGACGGGCGCGGCGGCACGCTGCTGCCGGGCCTCGTCGACGCGCACGTCCACCTGCTGCCCGGGTGCACCCAGCTCGCGGCGGCCTTCGGCGTCACGACGCTGATCGACCAGTTCAGCAAGCCCGAAGTCATCGACCCGGAAGTGGCCGCGATCACCGCATCCGCACGAGGGGAAGGGCCCGTCCGGGCCGACCTGCGCACGTCGAGCATCGGGGCGACGGCGCCGAACGGCCACCCGACGATGGCGTACTCGCCCTTCCCGTACGTCACGGGGCCGGCGGAGGCTCGGCCCTTCGTCGAGTCCCGGATGGCTGAGGGCGCCACGCACATCAAGGTGATCTACGACGACGGCTCGGGCGCCATGCTGGACATCCCGTCGCTGGACGGCGCGACGATCGAGGCGCTCGTGCAGGCGGCCCACCGGCACGGCCTCCCGGTGGTGGCGCACGCCTCGACGGCGTCGGGTGCGGTCACGGTCGCGCGGTGCGGGGTCGACGTGCTGGCGCATGCGCCGTTCGACCGCATGTCGGACGGTGAGATCCGCGACGTGGCCGGCATCGGGGTCTCCATGATCGCGACGTTGGGCGTCATCGACGGTTTCCCGGGTCCGGACGGTGTCATGCCGCTGCTGGCTCAGCGTGAGCTCGCGGCCCGTCTGACGCCGCGGTGGCGCAGGGTCCTGGTCGCCCAGTCGACGCGGTGGACGCCGCCGGAGCCACCGGACGGCGCCGCGGCGCGGTACAACACCGCCGCCCTGATGGAGTCGGGGGTGCGGGTACTCGCCGGCACGGACGCGCCCAACCCCGGACTGGTGTTCGGGGCGGGCCTGCACCGTGAGCTCCAGCACCTCGTCAGGGCGGGGCTGCGGCCCACCGAGGCGCTGACCGCGGCCACCGCCGGCCCCGCCGAGGTCTTCGGTCTGGCGGACCGGGGGCGGCTCGACGTCGGCTCGCGGGCGGACCTCGTCCTCGTCGACGGAGACGCGACGACGAACATCGAGGCGACGCAGTCGCTGCGCCACACGTGGGTGCGGGGACGCCTGGCCGCGCCCGAGGCGTACACCGGAAGCGAGACCGAGCGCGAGGGCATCGCCTGGCTCCGGGAGTCGACCGCGAAGATCAGCGCGGCGATCCGGGACATGCGGCCCGACTTCCCGACACCGGAGGACGTCACCCGTGACGACGGCCAGGTCTTGGGGCGCCTCGTCCCGACCTCGGGCGGGTGGCGGGCCACGACGACGTTCGGTGCGCCCCTGGGCGACGTCGTGAGCCGCGAGGAGGCGCTGGACACCCTCCACACGAGAGGGCTGTCGTGCCTGGCCGAACCGTGGTGGGTGCTGACGTTCGACGAGGCGGAATGGCGGGAGGCCGAGCTCGTCGAAGTCCGCCCGGGCCGCGTTCGGCTGCGCTGGACCGACCGGATGGTCGACCAGGACCCGTCCGGTCAGTGGCTCGACCTGGACGACATCGAGCTGATCCGGGAGCGGCCCGTCGCCTGACCCCCGAAGGGCCCGAGGACTCCCCTGAAGCAGGCGGCCTTCGCCGTGCAGGTCCACCGGACGGCTCGCCTGCGCGCGCTACCGGGGCGGTGCCGGCTCCTCGCCGCGCAGACGGCGTTGTCCGTCCTTCTGCTGCTGACGGGTGGATGGCTGTGGCACGGCATGACGGGACCGCTGACCGCCACGGCCCTCGTCGTGCTACGGCCCCGGATCGGATGGGCGGTGGCGGCCGTGGTCACCGCGGCTCTTCTGCCCTTCGCCCTTCTGCTGTCGCTACCACTGGACAAGGCCCTGCACTGGGCCGCCTGCCACACGGCCGCCATGGTGGGCACCTACGTCCTGGCGCGGCTCGTGGACATCGTCCACGAGCGGTTGCGGGACCGGCGGTCATCGGAGCGGAGCGCGCTCGCGGAGGAGCGGGGCCGGATCGCCGCGGACGTGCACGACATCCTCGGCCGGACGCTCACCGCCATCGCGCTCAAGGGCGAGATCATCCCCCGCATGGGCTCCGATCAACCGGGGTTGCAGGATGGCGAGCCGATCCCCGGTGATGCTGACGCGCAGTGCGCGCTCCGAGGTCCGGTCCGCCATCGCGTCCTCGTGGACCACCACCCGTGAGGCGGAGCTGGTGCACGCGCGCTCGCTCCTCGCCGACGTGCCGGTCGACCTCGTCACCGATATCGGGCCGTACTCGGTGCGGGCCGAGACGGAGCAGGTCCTGGCCCTGGCGATCCGGGAAGCGGTGACCAACGCCCTGACGCACAGCAGGGCCACCGAGATCCACCTGTCACTGAGCCAGGCGAAAAGCCTCGTGGCGCTGCGCGTGCGCAACGACGGCGTCCTCCGGACCAACGGCGTCCACGGGACGGGACCGCGCGGCATCGCGAGCCGCTGCTCCGCGATCGGCGGCGACATGGTCGCCGGCCTGGACCGGGCGGATCACCTCACTTCGACCCGCCGGGTCCCGGCGGACTGAACGGCGGCTGAGGCCGAGACACGACGAAGGCCCCGACCGGATCACCGGTCGGGGCCTTCGTCGCTGCCTGTTCAGGCGGTGCGGAGGATACGAGATTCGAACTCGTGAGGGGTTGCCCCCAACACGCTTTCCAAGCGTGCGCCCTAGGCCACTAGGCGAATCCTCCGCGAACAACTCTACATGCCGCCACGGGGTGCCGCGAACGGGTTTGCGGGAGCGCCGCGAGCGGGTCCGAGCGCGGACGGGCGGGGCGGGGCCGGCGCCGCGGCGCTGTTTCGACGAAGCGGCCGCAACCCTATAGACTCATGGACAGCCCCTCGCGCGGCGTCACCTTATGAACCTCCCCAGGGCCGGAAGGCAGCAAGGATAAGTAAGCTCTGGCGGGTGCGCGGGGGGTCTTTCTGTTTTCCGGGGCGCCCCCGAGGTCCGCGCGTCCGGGCGCTCGCGGTCGGCGGTCGGCGAAAGCCGCCCTGGCTGTCGTCGGTTCGCGGTTCAATGGGTGGCGTGGATGCGACCATGAGGCCGGTGACCGCGACCGCGGTCACGCATGCGGCCACACCGTGCCGGTCCGCGGAGGGAGCAGTGAGCGCACCGTGAGCATCGCGTTGTACCGCAAGTACCGGCCTGCGACGTTCGGCGAGGTGCGCGGGCAGGAGCACGTCACCGACCCGCTCCGCCAGGCGCTGCGCAACGGCCGGATCAACCACGCCTACCTGTTCAGCGGCCCGCGCGGCTGCGGCAAGACCTCCAGCGCCCGGATCCTCGCCCGCTCGCTCAACTGTGAGAAGGGCCCCACTCCCGATCCGTGCGGGACGTGCGACTCCTGCGTGGCGCTCGCGCCCGACGGCGGCGGCAGCATCGACGTCATCGAGATCGACGCCGCATCCCACGGTGGCGTCGACGACGCCCGCGACCTGCGCGAACGGGCCTTCTTCGCGCCGGTGAGCTCGCGCTACAAGGTCTACATCATCGACGAGGCGCACATGGTGACCCGCGAGGGCTTCAACGCGCTGCTCAAGCTCGTCGAGGAGCCGCCGCCGCACCTGAAGTTCGTCTTCGCCACCACCGAACCCGAGAAGGTCATCGGGACGATCCGGTCGCGCACCCACCACTACCCCTTCCGGCTGATCCCGCCGAGCACGCTGCGCGAGCTCATGGAGGAGGTCCTCAGCGAGGAGGGCGTGCCGTTCGACCCGGCGGCGCTGCCGCTCGTGGTGCGGGCCGGCGGGGGCTCGGCGCGCGACTCGCTGTCCATCCTCGACCAGTTGCTCGCCGGCTCCGACGAGCAGGGCATCACCCGCGACGGCGCGGTGGCGCTGCTCGGCTACACCGACTCCGGACTGCTCGGCGAGATGGTCGACGCGCTCGGCGCGCGCGACGGCGCGGCGGTGTTCGGCCTGATCGACCGCGTGATCGAGGGGGGCAACGACCCCCGCCGGTTCACCGCCGACCTGCTGGAGCGCGTCCGCGACCTCGTGGTGCTGGCCGCCGTTCCCGACGCGCTGGACAAGGGCCTGATCAACGTCTCGCCGGAGTCCGTGGAGCAGATGCGCGACCAGGCGACCCGGCTCGGCACCGCCGAGCTCACCCGCGCCGCCGAGGTCCTGAACAAGGGCCTGACCGAGATGCGCGGCGCCACGTCCCCGCGCCTGCTGCTGGAACTGCTGTGCGCGCGTGTGCTGCTGCCCGGCGCCGAGGCCGGCGGCGGCGACGGTTCGGCGCTGACGGCCCGGCTGGAGCAGTTGGAGCGCCGGGTGGCCGCCGGAGCCGCTGCGCCCGCACCGGCGCCGCCCGCACCCGCAGCGGCCCCGCCGCCACCGGCCGAGCCGCGCCCGCAGCGCCCGACCCCAGCCGCCGATCGGCCCGACGACCCCGCGCCGCAGCGGCGTCCGGAGCCGCCCCGGGCCGAACCCGCCCGATCGGCGCCGCAGCGCTCCGCGCCGCCCGCCGGCGACGGGTGGGGCGACCTCCCCGACCGCGCGGCGAGCCCGGCCCCCGCGCCGCAGCCCGCGCCGCAGGCGCCGTCGTCGCCCCCGGCCGCCTCCGGGCAGGTCGACGCCGGGACGCTGCAAGGCGCCTGGCCGCAGATCCTGGAGGCGGTCAAGCGCCGCCGCCGGTTCACCTGGATGATCCTCACCGGCAACAACGTCCGGATCGTCGGGGTCGACGGCAACATCGCCCAGCTCGGCTTCGAACGCCCCAACGACGCGAAGGGGTTCTCCAACAGCGGCAGCGACCAGGTGGTCCAGGGCGCGATCCAGGACGTGCTGCGGGTGGAGATGCGGGTGGCGGCGGTCCCGGCGAACGGCGCGCCGCCGCCCCCGGCGCCGCAGCGGCCCGCCGCGCCCGCGCCCGAGCCCGCGGACTGGGACGCCCCGCCGTCTCCGGCGCCCGCCCCGCCGGAGCCCCGACGCACGCCCACGGGACCGCAGGAGCCCGCGCGTCCGCCGTCCGCGCCGGAGCCGCCCCCGGTGGTCGACCGGGAGCCGCCCCCGCCGGAACCCGACCCCGGGCCCGACATCCCCGACCCGGAGAACGACCTCGACGCCACCGACGCCCCGTCCCCGTCGGGCTTCGCCCTGATCGAGACCGAACTGGGCGGCAAGGTCATCGACGAGGTCGACCACAACGCGGTGTAACCGTCTCCCGTTCCGTCCGGTCGGGTTCTGTTCAAAGCGATGAACTCTTGCCGATGACGTCAGATGTCCGCTCTGCCGCATACGGAGGTCGGCCAGAGGGACCGGTCTGTCAAATGACGTGAGGAGAATGGCGCGCCTGGTGACTCGTGGCGATCCCTGCGAGTCAGGCCTCCCGCTTCCCCATGCGCCATACTGCGAGAGCCAGGCAGGCGATGGTGGCTGTGACCGAAACGGCGAATGCTTCAATTGAGCACCGCTGTTTCGTACCAGGCCGCGGTCGCCCCGGCAACGTAGGCGCTGATTACCCCGATCGTCAGTACCGTGTAGCGCGGGAGTACCAGATCGCGGGGGTGGCGCACGCGGGTGCGGTAGAAGAGCGCGAGCGGTCGGCGGGCGTCGACCGCCATGGTTCCCGCCGCGATGATCACGGTGATCAGCATGCTAAGGCCGATCCCATTGTCGACGTAGGCCTCCACACCGTCAGCAGGTGTGGGCGGGGGCAACTCCACGTGCGCTTCTGGACTTGTACCGGCGAAGAGCTCCGCCGCGTACTTCGCCAGAAAGGGACCCGTGAAGCCGAACACCATGTAGACGGCGGCGATGGCAATCCATCTATGCGCCCGGAACAGGCGGAGCCATTCAAGCCGCCACAGGCCAGGCATCACTCGATCTCCTCCCCGACAAGCGACAGGAACGCCGACTCAAGATCGGCCTCCTCGGGGACCAAGCTGTCAGGCCGAGCCCGGCCGCTGCCACAGCCGCCGGTATTCCCACCTCACCCGCATCCACCGACTCCGCGTCGACGAGCACGGTGTCCTCCCGTGGAGACCGGATACGGCGGACCCACGACTCCCGGGCCAGCACCGAGTGCAACCGCTCTGCCGGACCCCGTACCTGGATTCGCCAAGACGGCCGGACGTGTTGCTGCACGAGCCCGGACATCGCCCCTTGATAGACCAGTCGGCCCGCCCGCAGCACTCCGACGTCGTCGCAGACGCGCTGGACATCGGAGAGGAGGTGGCTGGAGAAGATGACGGTGACCGTCTTCCGCAGCCCGGTGATGAGGTCCAGTACTTCGGCGCGCCCCTGAGGATCGGTATTTGATATTGCGTGCGATGAGTGTTGACTCATTCACCAGGAATTTGAAGGCAACGCCCTTGTCCAGACAGTATTCCGAGACTGTGTTGAGGACTTCCTGGGCGGTATCCTTGCTCGCTGATACGTGAATCTTCCACCCTTGCTTGGGTAGTCGGGAAGATCGGGATGTGTAGTGAAACCAAGGTCCTTTTACGCCGGTTACCCATCCCGAGGGTGGAGGTGTCCGAGTCTGGTCTTATCCGTCCTGATCGGCGTTCCACTTATTTGGCTCATCGTAGAAGAGACGATCAGCGAAGCAATACTCAAAGTAATGGAGTTCCACTCTCTGCTCCTAGTTGATCATCTCTGTTCGGTCTGCGGAGTCAAATAGAACGCTAAGAGGGCAGATTAGGATTTTGCGCTCCATGGAGCCTGAATATCTGACCGGATCCGGACGTGGAATCATGTTGACGGTGGCGTGGGACTGGATGGACGGCTTGCCGGTTAACCGGCCTACTTCCGCCTGACCTGTAGTTTTGTATACGCTTCCGATAGGGCCCGGGAGTTCTCCGCGAGCTGCTGGAACCCTATGCGGTGACTCCCGCCCTCGCTGACGCGTGAGGACATTTTGGCCCCCGCTGCTTGCCGGCTGGTATTTTCTTTATTCCCGAATAAAAGAAGGACCAAAGTAGTGTCCAGGAACAAGGCTTACGAGGCGCTGGCGCATCCATCTCGCCGTGCTGTGCTGCGCATACTCCGGGACCGGGATCACGTGACCGCCGGGCAGATGGCGAGTGAGCTGCAGCTGGCCAAGCCCACACTGTCCGGACACCTCAACGTCTTGAAGGCCGCCGACATCGTCATCGGCGAGCGTGAAGGAACGTCCATTCACTACAGGATCAACACGACCGTGCTGGAAGATGTGCTGGACGCGCTGCTGAGCCTGGTGCGTGCCGGTGCGGACACGCGGCAGAACCGAGATGAGTAGGAAAGAGCCCACGGGACACGACGTGGAGAAAGGCGATGACATCTTGCCGAGCCCCGCTGACACCCTCGATGCGAACGCACCGTCGCTCCGTAGCGGTGCACTCGTCACACTCTTCTGTATCGCCGCGATGCTCGCCATGACATGGTCCCTATGGGACCGGCTACCGGAGCTCATCACTACGCGGCGGGAGACGGAGTACCGAGAAGCGACCGAGGTGCCCAGGTGGATTATCTCTCTGGCCACACCGGCCGCACTCATTCTGGTCGCCGGGCTGCTGCCGCTCTCGTTCCGACTCGAAGGCCTGGTCGAGCGGGGGGTCGGTCACCAATTCGGCGGCGGCCGGCGAAACAAGTCGATGCGGCACAACCTCATCCTCATCGTGCTCTCTCCCGTGTTCACCACGGTCCATGTCGCCGTTCTGCTCTTCTACGCGGGGCAGCAGATCCCCGTCATGACCATGGTGACCATCGCACTCGGTGCGCTCATCGCCGTGGTCGGCAATTTTCTGCCGAAGATCGCCTCTGGCCGGCCGCGGTCATCCTCTCCGGAGAGCCGTCGACTTCTCGAAGCCTGGCGTTCCTCGCACAGAGTCGGCGGTTGGATCATGATGGCGGTCGGCGCACTCACCATCCTGCTCGCACCGTTCCTCAATCAGGTGGCATTGACCTTTCTCGTGCCGTTCGCCGTCCTGATCCCCTTCATCTCCATGGGAATCCGTACGGCCGTGTCGCTCCGTCGATGAGGACACTCGGTGAGCAGCCTGGCGCCCCCGCCCCGTCGGGCTTCGCCCTGATCGAGACCGAACTGGGCGGCAAGGTCATCGACGAGGTCGACCACAACGCGGTGTAGCCCGAGCGGCTCCGAACGGCAAGGCCCCGCACCCGGAGACCGGGGGCCTTGCCGTGGTTCACACCGTCGGTCGACCACTGCCCGGGCAAGTCCCTCGACTGCCTTGGGGCTGGTGCGGCGGCGTCGTCGCGACGTCACCCACATAGGCACCGCATTCCGGGCAACCGGCTTCGAGTACCACGGGCAGTCTGCGGATCCTCATACGGCCTCCAGCACCTTGAACTCGGTGTCCGCGGACGGTCCCTGCCCCGATCGCAGGGTGTGCACGAACAAGATGTAGATGGCCGCGCCGGAGTGGAAGAAAACCCGCACGCCGTAGGTCTGGCCGGACTCGGCCGGAGCCTCGGAATACCCCTCGGTGTCTTTGAGCTCCGTGCTACCGGAGTTCGTGATCAGCGCCTTGATGTACTGCTCCAGGTCCCTTGTGCGGACCTGCCCGCCACCGTCCGGCAGGGGCCGCGGCTCGATGGGCGTCGGCGGCTCACCTTCCACGATCGGCTCCTCGGGGCGCTGGTCGGAGCCGTCCGAGGGCGAGGTGCGCACCAGCTGGAGATAAGCTTGCCCGCCGCTCGCGAACTGGAGACGGAACCCGTGGGGGCGCTTGGCGTAATCGGCCTCCGCGAACGTCTGCACGGACGTGATCGAGGGCGAGGCATCGCCGGTGAGCAGGTCCTTCAGGTAAGTCTCGAAACGAGGCAGGCGCATGGGAACTTCCGTGGTGGGTGCGTGAGGCAGCGGTATAGGCGAAGCCCACTATATGAGCGCACCCCGACTCCGGAGGGATGACGCCGAAGTCCGCGTTCCGGTTCGCCGCGTATGAGGTGTGTCGCCCGCCTACGATGCCGGTACGTCCGACCAGCGTGCGCTTCTGGACCGGTCGGCAGTCCCTGAGCGGCGCCGGCGTCTGCTACCTGGACGCCTGGGAGAGCGCGCGCCCCGGAGACCCCGGCCCCACCTTCTCGCCGCGCAATCCGCTGGTGACCGCAGGCGAGATGCCGCTGGAGCAGGGCCGCAGGATCGACTACGTCCTCGTGCGCTGCGGTGACCGCGGGCCGACGCTGAAGGTGTCCGCCTGCGCGCCGGCCTTCGACGAGCTGGTGGGCGGCGTCTGGGCGAGTGACCATTTCGGGGTCGTCGCCGATCTCGCCGTCCCGCCCTGAGAGCACGCGCCTCCCGGCCGGTGAGCGGCTACGCTCGCAGGGGACGGACAACGCGTGCGAGGAGTGACAGTGAACCCTGGTGGCGGAATGGACATGCAGGCGATCCTGCAGCAGGCGCAGCAGATGCAGCAGCAGCTGATGGCCGCCCAGCAGGAGCTTGACGAGGCCAAGGTCGAGGGGACCTCGGGCGGCGGGCTGGTCACGGTCACCGTGAGCGGGCGCGGCACGGTCGAGGACATCAAGATCGACCCCAAGGCCATCGACCCCGACGACGCGTCCGAGAGCGCGCAGACCATCGCCGACCTGGTGCTCGCGGCCATCCGCGACGCCGAGCGCGTGGTCGAGGAGCTTCAGCAGCAGAAGATGGGCCCGCTGGCCGAGGGCCTGGGCGGCATGCCCGGAGGAGGCATGCCCGGAGGCGGAATGCCGGGGCTGCCCGGCTTCTAGCTCTAAGGGCAAGCCCTGGCCTCCGGGGTTTTGAAGGCCCGCCTCAGGAGGGTCTGAAGGGGGCTTGCCCCCAGGGGTCTGTCACCTCAGCCGCAGGAGGGGGCTCGTGCGGGTGCGGTTCTCTCGTGTGGCCGAAGGCTCCTTGAGGTGGACGTCGCACCCGTGCGCGAAGCGGACCTGTTGCCTTCGCTCCGGGCCGACACCGTGGTTTCGGCCCGGAGTACAGGGCGTCCGGTGTGCTTCGCGCGGAGCCGGGCACCCGGCTTACGGGCCTTCGGCCGCACGGCGGGCCGCCCGTTCTCCGCGAGCCCTTTGGTCGGGGTTCACAACCCCCGGTGGCCGGGCAATCCACTGAAGACGGGACCGGCCTCAGGCCCCGGCGGAGCCCTCCCGGTTGCCCGGTGACGGCTGCACCGAGATGTTGCCGAGCCGTCCCTGGTCGTCGAACTCCAGCTGCACGGCGCAGTCGGGGCGTTCGGCGGTGATGCCGCCCGCGGGGGAGTGCTTGACGCGGAAGCCGTGCCGGTTCAGGTAGCCGGTCGCGGTGGCGCGGTGGTCGTGCGGGAAGACCTCCAGGGCCTGCATGATCATGCGGGGCAGGGTGACCGCGTCGAACTCGGCGGCGGGGATGGCGGGGTCGTTCATGACCATGTAGAAGCGCGCGCCCGTGTTCGCCGTCACACCGCCGTACCCGCGCGCGCCGAGCGCGCCCATGGCCGCGATGGAGAGCCGCTCGGCGGCCATCCTCGGGTCGGCGAACTCCGACAGCTCCAGCCGCGGCGTCACCAGCTCGGGAATGTCGTGCCGCTCCCCGATGTTGCGCAGGGCGAGGACCGGAGCGAGGCGCGGCGAGCCGGGCGGGTGCATGTGCTCGTTCGCCCAGGCCCACAGCCAGCTGCCGTCGGTGCCGAACGTGCCGAGCGGGGCCATCCCGACCGTGACGTCGCCCTGCCGGAACGTGCTCTTCTCGACGTCGACGTGCCAGTCCCCCATGGGCTGGTAGTCGTTGAACACGGGCACCTGCTCCATCGCCACGGCGACATGGGCGGCGCCCAGTTCCTCCAGGCCGGGGCCGAACCAACGGCGCTGCGGGGTCTGCGTGCTCGGGGCGTCGTTCATCTGCGTCTCATCCTTCGTCGGGTCCCTGGTCCCGGCCGTCCCGCGGCCGCCTGCGCGCCCGTGCGATGCGGGCGGGTACCGGGGTCAGACGTTGCCGGGCCGGTCCGGGTTGCACCCGTGGGCGCCCGGCCCGAGGTTGCCGGGCCGAGGATTCGCGGGACCCCTCCCACCTCCATTACCTTGGAAACGACGCGAGTGAGTGAGTGGGTAGACGACGATGTACGAGGGCGCGGTCCAGAATCTGATCGACGAGTTGGGGCGGTTGCCCGGCGTCGGTCCGAAAAGCGCGCAACGCATCGCCTTCCACCTGCTCGCGGCGGAGACGGCCGACGTCAAGCGGCTGGTGAACGCGCTCGTCGAGGTCAAGGAGCGCGTCCGGTTCTGCACCGTCTGCGGCAACGTCGCCGAGGACAGCGAGTGCCGGATCTGCCGCGATCCCCGCCGCGACGCCGCGGTGATCTGCGTGGTCGAGGAACCCAAGGACGTCGTGGCGATCGAGCGGACACGCGAGTTCCGCGGCCGCTACCACGTCCTGGGCGGCGCCATCAGCCCCATCGAGGGCGTCGGCCCCGACGACCTGCGCGTCAAGGAACTCATGACGCGACTGTCCGACGGCCAGATCACCGAGCTGATCTTGGCCACCGATCCCAACCTGGAGGGCGAGGCCACCGCCACCTACCTGGCGCGCCTGGTCAAACCCATGGGCCTGAAAGTCACCCGCCTGGCCAGCGGGCTGCCCGTCGGCGGCGACCTCGAGTACGCCGACGAGGTCACGCTGGGCCGGGCGTTCGAGGGCCGGCGCAGTCTGGAGTTCTAGTCCGCCTCCCGGTGCGCGCCGCCGCCGCGAACAGCGGATCCGCGCGGCGCCGTTCCGTGAGCTAGCAGGCCGATTTACGGCAATCGCGCGTATTCGTCCCTTCAGGGGGTAAACCCTCGCGCCGGTGGCCTTGTCGCAGGTGACAAGGGTGCCGAAGAAATACGATCGCTACACTTGACGGTTGATTACCTTGATCCCAACTCCTCAGGAGCGCCGACCGTGGCTCTAATCGTGCAGAAGTACGGTGGGTCTTCCGTGGCTGACGCGGAAGCCATCAAGCGGGTAGCCCAGCGGATCGTCGCCCAGAAAAAAGCGGGATATGACGTCGTCGTCGTGGTCTCGGCCATGGGCGACACCACCGACGAACTCCTCGATCTCGCGGAGCAGATCACGCCGCTGCCTCCGGGCCGCGAGCTCGACATGCTGCTGACCGCCGGTGAGCGCATGTCCATGGCGCTGGTCGCCATGGCCATCGGGAACCTGGGCTACGAGGCCCGTTCCTTCACGGGCTCGCAGGCCGGCGTCATCACGACGTCCCTGCACGGCAACGCCAAGATCATCGATGTCACGCCAGGCCGTATCCAGGAGGCCCTCGACGAAGGCTCCATCTGCATCGTCGCCGGGTTCCAGGGGGTGTCGCAGGACAGCAAGGACATCACCACGCTGGGCCGCGGCGGGTCCGACACCACCGCGGTCGCGCTCGCGGCGGCGCTGAACGCCGACGCGTGCGAGATCTACAGCGACGTCGACGGCGTCTTCACCGCCGACCCGCGCATCGTGCCGAGCGCCCGGCGCATCCCCAAGATCTCTTATGAGGAGATGCTGGAGATGGCCGCGAGCGGCACCAAGATCCTGCACCTGCGCTGCGTGGAGTACGCACGGCGATACGGCATGCCGCTGCACGTCCGCTCGTCGTTCAGTCAGAAGCCCGGTACCTGGGTCGTCTCGGAAGTTGAGGAAAGCGAAGGCATGGAACAACCGATCATCTCCGGCGTCGCGCACGACCGGACGGAGGCCAAGATCACGGTCGTCGGCGTTCCCGACCGTGTCGGTGAGGCCGCGGCGATCTTCAAGACCCTCGCCGACGCCGAGATCAACATCGACATGATCGTGCAGAACGTGTCGGCCGCCTCCACGGCGCGCACCGACATCTCCTTCACGCTCCCCGCCGACTCCGGGCAGACCGCGCTGTCGGCGCTGAAGAAGGTCCAGGACAAGGTCGGCTTCGAGTCGCTGCGCTACGACGACCAGATCGGCAAGGTCTCCCTGGTGGGCGCCGGAATGCGGTCCTACCCGGGCGTCACCGCGCGCTTCTTCGACTCCATCGCCGGCGCCGGCATCAACATCGAGATGATCTCCACCTCGGAGATCCGCATCTCGGTGATCGTCGGTCAGGACGACGTCGACGCGGCCGTCGCCGCGGCGCACACCGAATTCGCGCTCGACGCCGAGCAGGTAGAGGCCGTCGTTTACGGAGGTACCGGCCGATGAGCAACCGTCTTCCCACCCTCGCCGTCGTCGGCGCCACCGGCGCCGTCGGCACCGTCATGCTGGACATCCTCTCCACCCGCGAGAACGTGTGGGGCGAGATCCGGCTGGTCGCCTCGCCGCGTTCGGCCGGCAAGCGCCTCACCGTGCGCGGTGAGGAGGTCGAGGTCCAGGCGCTGGCCCCGGAGGTCTTCGACGGCGTCGACGTCGCGATGTTCGACGTCCCCGACGAGGTCTCCAAGGAGTGGGCGCCCATCGCGGCCGCCCGCGGCGCGGTGGCCGTCGACAACTCCGGCGCGTTCCGGATGGACCCCGACGTCCCGCTCGTGGTGCCCGAGGTCAACGCGGAGCAGACCCGCAACCGGCCGCGCGGCATCATCAGCAACCCCAACTGCACCACGCTGTCGATGATCGTCGCCATCGGCGCGCTGCACCGGGCCTACGGCCTCGACCAGCTCGTCGTCTCCTCCTACCAGGCGGCCTCGGGCGCCGGCCAGGAGGGCGTCGACACGCTGCACGACCAGATCGAGAAGGCCGCCACCGACCGCACGCTGGGCAGCCGCGCCGGTGACGTCCGCGCGGCGGTGGGCGAGCTCGGCCCGTTCCCCGCCCCGCTGGCGATGAACGTCGTGCCGTGGGCCGGTTCGCTGAAGGACGACGGCTGGTCCTCGGAGGAGCTGAAGGTCCGCAACGAGTCCCGCAAGATCCTCGGCCTGTCCGACCTGAAGGTGTCGGCCACCTGCGTGCGCGTCCCGGTGATCACCACCCACGCGCTCGCCGTGCACGCCACCTTCGAGCGGGACGTCGACGCCGGCGCCGCCCGCGAGCTGCTGGCTTCGGCGCCCGGCGTGGTCGTGCAGGACGACCCGGCAAAGGCGGAGTTCCCGACCCCGGCCGACGTGGTCGGCACCGACCCGACCTGGGTCGGCCGCATCCGCCGCTCGATCGACGACCCCAGGTCGCTCGACCTGTTCCTGTGCGGTGACAACCTGCGCAAGGGCGCGGCGCTGAACACCGCCCAGATCGCCGAGGTCGTGGCCCGGGAGTTCACCCGCGACTAAAAGGGGCGACCGGGCCCGCCACGCCCGGTGGGCCCGGTGACGAGAACCGCGAGGGGCGGGGACGCGCTGCGTCCCCGCCCCTTTCGCGCGCCGCAAGGCCATTGCCGTCCCCACGGGCGGGCAAAGCTACGGTATTTCGCCGAGCTGCGGGTTTTTTTCTGGCCCATGCCGGTTATGGTTACTTTCGGTCACTATCCGAACACGCGGAGTGGGGGGAGGTGGCCTGTCCTGAACGAAGCACGAGGAAAGGTGAACCACATGCGTATCGCCAAGAAGGTTGCCGCTGTCGGTCTGGTCACGGGCGCGATGATGACGTTCGGCGCGGGCGCCGCCCTCGCCAAGGGCGGTGACGAGATCACCAACACCAACACCAGCGTGGGTCAGTCCTGCACCGCCAACCAGGGCCTCGGCCTGGGGATCGCCGCGGGCATCCTGGGTCAGGGTCAGGCCAACCCGGCCTCCACCTGCGGCAACAGCAACGGCTAAGAGCGCCGCTGCACGTTCGATCGCCGGGTCGGGCGGGTGCGGGGCGGCGAACCGACCGCATCCGCACGGCCGGTGGAAGCCGCGGGCGCCGCGAGGGTCGAGGAGACCCTCGCGGCGCCGTCGTGTGTACGGGGGCAAGGCGCCGTGCGCGCACCCGCCGGCCTTTCGATCCTTGCCGCCTCTGTGACCGGCAAAGATACGGTATTTCGCCGAGCTGTGAGGTTTTCGTCCGACCCGTACTGGCTATTGTTACTTTCGGTCGCTATGCCAATACATAGAGTGAGGTAAGTGGCCTGTCCGAAAGAAGTACGAAGAGAGGGAGAACACATGCGTTTCGCCAAGAAGGTCGCTGCTGTCGGTCTGGTCACGGGCGCGATGATGACGTTCGGCGCGGGCGCCGCCTTCGCCGGTGGTGGTGACGAGATCAGCAACACCAACACCAGCGTGTCCCAGTCCTGCGCGGCCAACCAGGGCCTCGGCGTGGGCGTCGCCCTGGGTCTGCTGGGTCAGGGTCAGGCCAACCCGACCGCCACGTGCGGCAACAGCAACGGCTAAGAGCGCCGTCGCGCTTCTGACCGCCGTGCCGTGCGGGTGCGGGGTGGCGAACCGATCGCATCTGCGCGGGCCGGTACGGCCGCGGGCGCCGCGAGGGTCGAGGAGACTCTCGCGGCGCCGTCGTGTGTGCGAGCCGAAAGTGCGTGGGCCCACCACCTCCCGGGGGCGGACGGGCATCGCCGTATCCGCGAGTGGCAAAGATACGGTATTTCGCCGAGCTGCGGGTTTTTGGCCGACCCAAGTTGGTTATGGTTACTTTCGGTCACTATCCGAACACGTGGAGTGGGGGGAGGTGGCCTGTCCTGAACGAAGCACGAGGAAAGGTGAACCACATGCGTATCGCCAAGAAGGTTGCCGCTGTCGGTCTGGTCACGGGCGCGATGATGACGTTCGGCGCGGGCGCCGCCCTCGCCAAGGGCGGTGACGAGATCACCAACACCAACACCAGCGTGGGTCAGTCCTGTGTCGCCAACCAGGGCCTCGGCGCGGGCGTCGCCCTGGGCATCCTGGGCCAGGCCGAGGCCAACCCGAGCGCCGGCTGCTCCAACGCCAACGGCTAAGAGCGCCGCTGCACGCTCGACCGCCGGGTCGGGCGGACCGCTGAGTCGCCGAACCGATCGCGTTCGCCGACCGGTGATGTCCTAGGCGCCGCGGGGATCTCCTCGATCCTCGCGGCGTCGTCGTGTGCGCGGAACGACGGTGCGGGGCCGCGCCGCAGGTTGATTCGTCGCTTTCCCGGCTTTTGGGTGCCGGAAAGGAATGGGAACCCCTGGAAACGGCAAAGAGACGGCATTTCGCCGGTCCGCGGACCCCCAGCCGTACCGCGCCGATTACCGTTGCCCGCGGTCACCATTTGACAACCAGGAGTGGTGACGGTCTGTCCTGAACAACGCGAGAAGAAAGGCAAGACGCATGCGTTTCGCCAAGAAGGTCGCTGCTGTCGGTCTGGTCACGGGCGCGGTGATGGCGTTCGGCTCGGGCACCGCGTTCGCCGACGAGAAGGGGGACGGCGAGCCCATCACCAACACCAACACCAGCGTGTCCCAGTCCTGTGTCGCCAACCAGGGCCTCGGCGCGGGCGTCGCCGTGGGGCTGCTGGGCCAGGGCGAGGCCGACACGGGCGCCGGCTGCGGCAACGCCACCTGAGCCCTGCGAGCTTGACCGTCCGGCCGGGCGGGTCCGGACCACCGGTCTGACCGCCTGCACCGGTCGGCGGCGTCGCGGGCGCCGCGAGGGTCTTTCGACTCTTGCGGCGCCTTTTGCGTGTTCCGGGACCGTACTGTACTGAATCGCCGCTTTCCCGGCTTTTGGGCGCCGGAAGGGAATCACCACCCCTGGAAGCGGCAAAGACATGGCATTTCGCCGGTCTGCGGGTTTTCATCTGACCCGTGCCGGTTATTGTTACTCTCGGTCACTATCCGAACACGCGAAGTGGGGGGAGGTGACCTGTCCTGAACGATGTACGAGGAGAGGTAAGACGCATGCGTTTCGCCAAGAAGGTCGCTGCTGTCGGTCTGGTCACGGGCGCGATGATGACGTTCGGCGCCGGCACCGCCTTCGCCGATGGTGAGGGTGACATCATCACCAACACCAACACCAGCGTGTCCCAGTCCTGCGTGGCCAACCAGGGCCTCGGCCTGGGTCTCGCCGTGGGCCTCCTGGGCCAGGCCTCCGCCAACCCGACCGCCGCGTGCGGCAACAGCAACGGCTAAGAGCGCCGTCGCGCGCTTGACCGCCGTGCCGTGCGGGTGTGAGTCGCCGAACTGATCGCACCCGCCGGCCGGTGGCACCGCAGGCGTCGCGGGAGTCCCGAGCTCCCGCGGCGCCGTTTTCGTGCTGCGGGGCGGTGTGGTGGGCAGACCCGGCCCCTTCCCCGGAAGGGAATCGTCGCCCCACGAGGCGGCAAAGACACGGCATTTCGCCGATCCGCGGGTTTTGGTGGAACCCGTGTCGGTTATCGTTACTCTCGGTCACTATCCAACACGAAGAGTGGGGGGAGGTGGCCTGTTCTGAACGATGCACGAGGAGAGGCAAGACATATGCGTTTCGCCAAGAAGGTTGCCGCCATCGGTCTGGTCACGGGCGCGATGATGGCGTTCGGCTCGGGCACCGCCTTCGCCGACAAGAAGAAGGACGAAGGCGACACCATCACCAACAACAACAGCAGCGTGTCCCAGTCCTGCGCGTCCAACCAGGGCCTCGGCCTCGGTATCGCGATCGGCATCCTGGGCCAGGCCGAGTCCAACACGACCTCCGGCTGCGCCAACACCAACGGCGGCTGAGAGCGCGGTCGCGTTTGACCGCCGTGCCGTGCGGGTGTGAGTCGCCGAACTGATCGCACCCGCCGGCCGGTGGCACCGCAGGCGCCGCGGGAGTCCCGAGCTCCCACGGCGCCGTTTTCATGCGTGCGGGCCGCTGTGCGCGCGGACCCGCACGCGGGTCAGCGGTGCGGGTCCGGCCGGGGGCCGCCCCCGGCCGGCGTCCGCGCCAGACTCAGCCGGTAGGACAGCCGGCAGCGCTCGACCACGGCCACCAGGTCCGACGTCTCCACCGGACGCTGCCCGCTGTAGTGCGTCCGCTCCACCACCAGCACCGGCGCCCCCGGGGCGAGCCGCAGCAGTACGGCCTCCGGCTCGGTCAGGGGGAGCACCGCCACCTCCTCCACGACGCGGTCGATGACCACCCCGGCGGCGGCGAGCCGCTCCAGCACGCCCGTCTCCGCATCGGCGTCACCGGGCGCGCGGGTGGTGTTGTGGGTGAGCACCGCGGGCTCCCACGAGGTGTGCACCGCGACCGGCGCGCCCCCGGCCGTGCCGACGCACCGGGTGCGGTACAGCGGCTCCCCCTCCCCGATCCCCAGCCGCTCCGCCATCCGGTCGCACGCCGGACGCGTGATCGTGTCGCGGTCCTCGCCCGCCAGCGGCCGCAGGAGGGACCCCGAGAAGCGGTCGGTGCGCGCGAACCGGTAGGACTCCGGCACCTCGCGCACGTAGTACCCGGAGCCCGGACGGCTCTCCACCAGCCCCTCGGCGATGAGCAGCCGCAGGGCGTTGCGCGACACCTGCTCGCTGACCTCGTGGCGCCGGGCGAGCTGGGCTCGGGAGGGCAGGCGGGCGCCCGGGGGCAGCGCGCCGTCGAGGATGGGGACGCGCAGGGCGTCGGCTACCCGGAGGTAGCGTGGCCGGCCCACGGTCAGGTGTGCCCTGAGCGCGTTCCCTCCGTGCGCAGGCCGGTGCTTCTGAGCGCGAAGTCCAGCTCGGCCGCCATGTGCCGGATGCGCTCCTCGACGACGAACGAGCCGTGCCCGGCGTCGAACCGGTGGACCTCGTGCGGCCTGCCGAGCTCGGCGAGCCGGGCGATGTAGTTGTCGATCTGCCGGATCGGGCACCGGGGGTCGTTCTCACCGGCCAGGACCAGCACCGGGGCGGTGACGTCGGCGGCGTAGGTGATGGGGGAGGAGGCGCGGTACAGGTCGGGCACGTCCTGCGGCGACCCCCCGAACAGGGAGCGGTCGAACGCGCGCAGGGCCTCCATCTCGTCCTCGTAGGCCGCGACGTAGTCGGCGATCGGGACGGCGGCGATGCCGGCGCTCCAGTCGCCGGGGTGGCGGCCGATGCCCAGCAGGGCCAGGTAACCGCCCCACGACCCGCCTTCGAGGACCATCCGGTCGGGGTCGGAGAGCCCGGAGCCCACGGCCCAGTCGCGCACCGCCTTGATGTCCTCCAGCTCGGTCAGGCCGACCCGGCCCTCCAGCGCGTCGCGCCAGGCGCTGCCGTAGCCGGTGGAGCCGCGGTAGTTGACCCGCACCACGGCGAAGCCGTGGTCGACCCATGCGGCGACGTCGGGTGCGAAGGAGTCGAAGTCCTGCGCCTGCGGGCCGCCGTGCACGATGAACACGGTCGGGTGGGGGGCCGCACCCTCCTCCGGCAGCGAGACCAGCGCGTGGATGTCGCCGCCGGGGCCCGCCACGGTCACGTCCCGCACCGGAACCGACGCCGGGGCCTCGGGACCGGGCGGCGCCAGCACGACCGCACCGGTGGTGCTGCGGATCACCGGCGGCCGGGCGGAGCTGGACCAGGAGTACTCGACGGTGCCGTCGGGCCGGGCGGCCGCCGCGGAGACCAGCCCGCGCGGGACGTCCAGCGAGACGAGCTCACCGGTGTCGAGGTCGTAGCGGTGCAGTTGGGAGCGGGCCTGGTGGTCCTGCGAGATCAGCAGCGAGCGGCCGTCGAGGTACCACCCGGCGAGCAGGTCGCCGGGCAGGTCGATCGCGATCTCCCGCTCGATCCCGGCGACGGCGTCCCAGATGAGCGGTTCGAGCCTGCCGCGCCGCTCGTGCAGGACGAGCAGCCGGTGGTCGTCGGGTGCGAAGCCGACCGGGGTGAGGTCCCGGTGCGGGCCGTCCCACAGGTCGGCGACGGCCTCGGCGGTCCCGGCGGCGCCGAGGCGGAGCACGCGCACGGCCATGTGCCGGCTGTCGCCGTGCTCGCTGTGCCCGATGGCGAACAGCGACTCGTCCCGGGAGAGGTCGGCGAGGTAGCCCTCCTGGCGGTGGGCGTAGAGGGTCTGCGGCTGGGCTCCGGGCCTGCTCAGGTGCACGCTGAACCCGTCATCGGTGGACCGGCCGACCAGCGCGGCGCCGGAGGCCCCGAGCGCGAGGCCGCCCGCGTAGGAAGGGGCCAGGCCGGGGGCCGCGGTCTCGTCGGGGCCGCCGGTGAACGGCTGCCGGCGCCAGACGCCGAACTCGTCGCCGTCGGTGTCGTCGAACCACCACGCCCACGTTCCGGTCGGGTCGATCACCCCGGACATGGTGCCCTGGTGCCGCTTGGTCACCTGGCGCTGCTCACCCGTGGTGCGGTCCCAGGCGTAGATCTCCCAGGTGCCGCTCGCGTTGCTGCGGAACAGCCCGCGGTCGGGAGCCTCCCTGGCCGATGACGGGAGACTGATCCTGGCCGCACGGAACCGGTCCTGCCAACGCTCGCCCATGATCTCCAGTAAATCAACGCCGTGCCTCTGAGGAGGAGGAACGCGGAGTCGGGTTGACCACTCCGAGACGGCCGGGGAACGAAACCCCTGTTCAGAGCGGTGTGCCGGGGCGGCGGTGCGTCCAGGGGTCAGGTGAATGTCACCTTTGCGCGGCACAATGACCGGTATGCCGACTGATACACCGATGTCGCTCGCCGATCTCCTCGACCGCGTGAAGCGGACCCGTCGCCTCGGGCGCGCACCGACACCGCGGTTTCGGCCTGGCACGCACGGTGGCGGCGTGGGCGGCGCGGCGCCGGGGCGATCCCTGCCAAGGGCCTGCGGCCACACGAGAGGATCGCCCGGTCACCGCGGATCCCTCCTGGGGCTGAGCTTCAAAACCCCCGGTGATCGAGGTTGAATCTCAAGGTCAAGATCGCCGGAAGCACGCCAGGCCGAACCGGTCGCCGCTGGGCCCGCTAGGTCATGCGTTCGACGCGGGCGGCGTCGTGGTCGCCCTCCTTGCTCCACTCGCCGATGCGGCGGTAGCCGGCGGCGTCCAGGGTGGAGTCGCGGTCGCCGCCCATCGACACCTCGTGCGCGTCGTCGAACTGGTGGTGGCTCTGGGCGCTCTGCGGGTCGACGGCGATGATCCGGATCCTGTCGCCGAAGTCGTGGGCGACGTGGGTTGCGGCGGTGTCCATGGTGTCCCCCCGGACGGTGCGCGATCCTCCTGCTTGCGGCCATCGGGCAGCTACCTCCCGCCGTCCAGCGCAAACCACCGCGCTCACGCCGGGGCCGCTGAGGGCAGTCGCAGCGCGATCATCGCGATGTCGTCGCGCCCGGTCTTGGGCAGTCCGGCCAGCAGCTCGTCGCAGAACGTCTCCAGTGGCTCGCGGGCGAGCGACTCGGCGTGCCGGCGCAGCCGGAGCAGGCCCTCGTCGAGGTGCTCGCCCGGGTGCTCGACCAGACCGTCGGTGTAGAGCAGCAGCGTGCCGTCCGGCGGGAGCGGCTCGACGGCACTGCTGCGCGGGTGGTCGGAGACCAGGCCGAGGAGCGGCTCGGACGGCTCCGTGAGGAAGCGGCCGCCGTCACCGGTGACCAGCAGCGGCGGCGGATGCCCGGCGATGGTGTAGTTCAGTTCCCACCCGCCGTCGCCGGTGCCTTCGACGCGCGCCAGGACGCAGGTCGCGGTGCCCTCGTACTCGTGCAGGGCCGCCAGGGCGACGTCCAGGCGCCGCAGGATCTCCCCCGGGGGCTCCTCCCGGTCGACGGCCAGTCCCCGCAGCATGTTGCGCAACTGGCCCATGGTGACGGCGGCGGACAGGTCGTGCCCCGCCACGTCCCCGATGACCAGCGCGGTCGCGCCGTCGTGCAGCACGAAGGAGTCGTACCAGTCCCCGCCGACCTCGGCTGCGGCGGCGGAGCTCGGCCGGTAGCGGGCGGCGATCCGCAGGCCCGGGACATCGGGCGGCTCCGAGAGCAGGCTGCGCTGCAGGGCCAGCGCCACGCTCTGCGTGCGCTGGAACTCCATGATGTGGCTGAGGGGGACGCGCACCCGGTCGAACATCCGCTCCAGCAGGATCACGTCGTCGCCGTTGAACGGGGTGCGCCCGCCGCACGCTGCGGCGGCCACCACCGCGGCCACGGCGCCGTCGACGACGACCGGCAGGATGATCATGCTGTTGGCCTCGGCCTCGGCCAGCCATCGCCCGCTGCCGGTGGGGGCGAACCCCGGTGGCGGAACCCCGGGAGGGAACGAGCTGCGGACGGGGGAGCGCCGCCGCACCGCGCTGGCGAACGCGCTGTCGGGGGAGAAGTGCTCCTCGCGGCGCGGAGGCACCTCCGGCAGCCCGTCCCGCGCCGCCCCCGCGACGCGCTCGGCGACGAGTAGGCCCTCGACGGGCCGCTCCACGGGCTCGGGGAGCAGGTAGACGCCGCACCCGTCGGCCAGCGCCGGCACGATCACCCGGGCCAGCGCCGAGAACATCTCGTCCAGGCGCATGGCGTCGGCCGTGGCGGCGGCGGCCCGGCCGAGCAGATCCCTGCGACGGCGCTCCTGCCACTGCTCCTCGATGTCGTTGGCGATTCCCACCCACTCCACCACGGAGTCGTCTTCGAGCACCGGCGCGGCGCGGACGTAGAGGTGCCGGAATGCGCCGTCCACCGTGCGTATCCGGTAGGTGTGCTCGAACAGCGGGGACACCTCCCCGGTCGCCAGGGCCCAGGCCCGCGCGACCGGATCACGGTCGTCGGGGTGGACGGCGTTCATCCACCCGAACCCGCGGGCCTCCTCCCACGCCTGCCCGGTCATCTCCTCCCAGCCCGGACCCGCTTCGACGATGGCGCCGCCGGCGTCGGCCACCCACACCACCTGGGTGCCCGCCCGCACCAGGCTCTGGTACCGCTGGAGCGCACGCCGCCGCTCCTCGGAGATCAGGCGGACCCGCTGCACGGCGTCGACCTGCTCGGTGACCTCCACGGCCACCACCAGCACCCCGCGTTCGCCGCCGAGGGAGACCGCCGAGAGGCTGAAGTTGAAGAAGCGCTTCGGTGCGGCACCGCCGAGGCCGTCCACGTCCACGGGCTCCTCGGTGAGGCGGACGGCCTCTCCCGTCTCCACCACCTGGTCGAACAGCGCCAGGTGCTCCTGCGGGATGAGGTCGGAGAAGACCGTGCGCACGGGCCTCCCCAGCGGCCGTTCACCGAAGATCGACCGGTAGAGGGAGTTCGTGTACACCAGCCGGTGCTCCGGGCCGACGGTGACCAGGACCCCGACCGGCACCGGGTCGAACACCTCCAACGCCAGACCGCTGGCCCGGTTCTCGCGGGCATCCATCATCGCGCCCCCCAGGCGATTGGTCCGTGCACGTCAACGCGGTCGTCGAGTACGCGCCGCCCTGACTGGTCCGTATGCCCGGAACAGGGGGACCTATGCCGACGCCCGCGGGGTGCGCGGAGCGCGCTCCGCGCACCCCGCGGGCGCTCAGGCGTTGACGCGCACGGCCTGGAACACCTCGATCCTCCGGCCGTCCTCTTCGGCGGTCCGGCCGGTGGCCTCGAAGTCGACCGAGACGTCGTCCCGCCGGTAGCGGTACGCGCCGCGGGGGTCCGCCACCTCGGCGACCGTGCCGTCGAGGTCGCGCACCACGTCGAAGGCGGGGTCGGCGGGGACGGACAGCTTGATGCTCTTCATGTCCGGCTGGAGGATTGACAAGGGTCACCTCTCGGCTGAGGGCTGGTCTTCGGCTGCCGTCCGGCGCCGATCACGGATCCGTGTCCGGGGCGGCATGCCCAATGTAGGGCTCGTGCGCCCTCCACGCGGACGTATTGGGACGGGGTGTCCCCGATACCGGACGAAGCGGCTGTGAACTGCGGTTTCAGTGGTCGGAAAACCGGGACGAAAAAAACTCGGCACGCATGTTTTCCACCGATCTCATGGGTAGTGGCAGGGCCAACGGCAAAGACGGCGCTGGTGTGGACGGGGGTCACCCAGGACGACGCCGTCGGCTCGCGGCCCCGATCGGGGGATCTTGGGGCAGGGAAGATGCTGGGGGGCTCTCTTCCCGGGCGAGCGGCCGTGTGCGGGGCCCGCGAGGGCGCGCGGCGAGCAGCCGTGCGCCCGCGGGCCCCGCAGGTCTGTGCACGGACCGGATCCCGGTTGCTCTTCGGCGCGGTCGGCCCTGATGGCCCGGGGACGGACCGGCGGAACCGACCGCGATCGCGTTCCCGCTCGTTCCCGCGGAGTGCGGATGACGAACCGGGGTGGCCGGCCCTGGCCATATCGGGGGAAATGCCAGGGCCGGCCGAGCGGGGCGCAGGACCCGCGCGCCGGTAGGGAGGCCCCGCCCTCGTACGGCGGTGCGAAGGGGGAAGATTCGCACCGGCCACGTGCACGAACCTACAAACTCCACCGGGATTTGACCACTTTTTCGTCACATTCGACCCAATATGACTAGGCGAATAGTTAAAACGAGCGGTGTGCGCCCAGGGAGATCAGGGCCTATAGGCACTGGTTCGTGCGTTCGCCCCGTGCCCGGCGGCCCCTCATCGGGTTGTGGCCGCTGCGTTCGCGGGGCGAGGCGGGACTTTCAGGGCCCGGGTCCGCTGTGCCGCCGAAGGTCTGCACGCACCGCGACAGCCGACCCCTGTGCGAACCCGATCGTCGAACACCGGTCAGGCCGCCGGCTCCGATCCGGCGAGATCGGGGCGCCACCTCCCGGCCGCCCACAGCGCGAGCCCTTCGCGGTCCACCAGCAGGATGCCGTCGGCGGCGGCCCGCGCGGCGGAGGTGTAGCCGTGGGAGGCCACGAAGACGCCGACGCGGCCGCGGTGGGTGACGTGCAGGACCCCCTGGAACTCCCGGACCGCGCCGGGCCGGACGGGGGTGCTGTGCAGCTTGCACTGGACCACGAACGGGCGGCCGCCCGGGGCCGCGCCGGTGATGTCGATTCCGCCGTCGCCGGCGCCGCCGACCACCGTGACCCTTCGGCAGCCGTCGCGCCTGAGCAGTTCGGCCACGTAGTGCTCGAAGGCGCGCCCGGTGAGGCCGTCGATGTAGGACAGGTCGGCGTTGCGGGCGAGGAACTCGCGCCGGCGCCCGGCTCGCAGCCGCTGGAACAGCCACAGCACGGCCGCGATGCCGACCACCGCCGGCAGGGCCGCGCCGGTGACCCACAGCCAGGGGTGCTCCGCGCGCGCCGTGACCCACTGCCAGAGCACTCCGCCGATGAGGAGCGCCGCGAGCACGGCTCCGGCTCCCGGCCGCCGACCCCGGCGCCTGGTACGCGAACGCCCCACGAAGGCCCTTTCACCGCAGACGATTGAATTTTTCACTTCCCGGATGAAACTACCGCGCTCGGCGCGCACCGAAACGGCGCGATCCCCGTCCCCGCCGGGGTTCGCGGAAGTTGGCGGCCCGGAGTCGCCGGGGCCGGTTCCCCGGGAGGTCGCCGGGGGAGTGCGGCCCTTCACACCCGTCCCGACCACAAAGGGGCCGCACTCTCGCCGCAGCCTCCGTACACTCCGCCCCGTGCGGCCGACGCGGCCCCTCGGCGGGCCCTTCAGCGCTCACCCGCTCCGCGCGCACTCGGGCCGGGGGGCGTCGTGGGCCTGCTTCACCGGTTCCACGTACACCCAGGTCTCGGTGACCCGGACGCCGGGCAGCGCGCGCATCCGTTCGTAGACCGCGTGCAGGTCGGTGACCGACTCGGCCGCGACGGTCCCGATGACGTCGGCGCGGCCCAGGCAGCGCGCCAGGAACCGGATCCGGCTCCACGCGGCGATCCCGGCGAGGACGCCGGCGTCGGCGTCCTCCAGCCGCAGCATGAACCCGCCGAACTGGACGAGTCCGAAGGCGCCCGGGTCGACCAGGGCGGTCACCCGGACCGCCGAGGCCGCCAGCAGCCGCAGCACCCGGCTGCGCACCGCTCCGGCGGACAGCCCGATCCGGCCCGCCATGTCGGCGAAGGAGACGCGTCCGTCGCGCTCCAGCAGCTCCAGCAATGCCGCGTCGGTCTCGTCGAGGTCGATCTCGGGAACGGTGTCCCGGGGCAGGTGCGGGTCCTTGAGGACGTCGGTGTGGACCACCGTGTTGGCGTCGCGCACGCCGGGCAGCGCCCGGATCCGCTCGATGGAGCCGGTCAGCTCCGGCAGCCCCCTGCCGCGCAGCTCGGCGAGCACGGGGAACCGGCCGGCGGTGAGGCTCACCAGCGCCACCTGCGGCAGCGCGGCGACGGCCGCCGCCACCGGTGCGGCGTCGGCCTCGACGTCGATCGACAGGTGCGCCTGCACGCTCATGCCGCGGACCTCCGGGTGCACCACCCCGACCACACGGATCGCGCCGGAGTCCACCAGCCGCTGCACCCGCAGCCGCGCCGCCGCGCGGGAGAGCCCGACGCGGCCGGCCAGGCTCTCGAACGCCAACCGGCCGTCGGCCTGCAGTTCGCGCACGATCGCCAGATCCGTGTGGTCGAGTTCCACCGCGTCATCCCTCCCGGCGCCTGGGTGTCCGACCTCACATTGTCCATGGGAGAACCGGCCGGGAGCCGCCGCGGACCCGATACGGCCAAACCCGGCCACGCCTGAGACGACGGTGGCCGCCGCGCGGGGTTCCGCGCGGCGGCCACCGTCCGATCACCGCCGACAGGCGGGGGCGGGCCCGCCTCACTGATGTTCGACGATCGGGTTCGCGCAGGGGGCGGCTGCCGCGGTGCGCGCAAGCCGCCGGCGGCACAGCGGCCCGGGCCCCGAAAGCCCCGCCTCGCCCCCGAACGCGGCGGTCAGAGCCCGATCAGGGCTGCTCGACCGGTTCGCCGTCCGCTCTGCGGCCGTACCACGGCCACCAGTACGCGGTCCGCCCCTCGGGGATCATCTCGTCGAGCCGCATCGTCAGGCGCAGCGCCAGCGCGCCGGCGATCATCCCGGCCACCAGGTCGGTGAACCAGTGGAAGTGCAGGTAGACCGAGACCATCGACTGCAGGACCGCGATCGCGGCGATGCAGTAGGCCAGGCGTCGCACGATGTGCGGCCGGGCGGCCCGGTAGCGCACGATCATGTAGAGCACCAGGCCGTAGATCAGGATGGCGTTGGCGCCGTGCCCGGAGGGGAAGGAGACGTCGCCCGTGCCGCTGAAGAACGACGGGTCGAAGGTGCGCGGGTGCGATCGGGCCAGCACCACCTTCATCGTCGCGACCAGGCAGACCATGACGAACCCGCCGCCGCCGGCCAGCACGATCGGGCGCCACGAGCGGTGGTGGTAGGCCAGGTGCAGCGAGACCACGCCGAGCACGGGCAGCGCCACGAAACGCGAGGCGACCGTGTCGGGCCAGAGGATGAGGAACTCCCTGATGTCGGCCTCGAACGGGCGCGGCAGCGTGTTGACCAGGTTGTCGATCGGCTGCAGCACGCCCGCGGAGAGGACCGTCATCGTGACCAGCACCACGGCCAGCAGGATGGCGGTCTTGTCGGAGGCCATGCCCCACGCGAGCTCGCTCGTGCTGGGCCAGACGACCCTCCGGGGCCTCCCGGTCTTGGGGCGCAGGGCGAACGGTCCCGTCGCGACCCGGTTGACGTCGACTCTGCTGAATCGGTAGAGGACTGGAAGGAGGAGGGGATTGCCGGCTCGGTTGGGCGGCTTGGGCCGGATCCGCAATGTATGCATCATGTGCTCAGTGCTGTCTCACGGGTGTGGGCTGGCCTGCGGCACGATCGTGCGTAAGGGGGACGGGCTCGCCGCTGGGACTGGTCGTCGGGTCGGAAGGGACGCGACGCGTCGGGCGGACGCGTCGGCACGGGCCTGGGGGAAGGAGCCCTGGAACCGGTGCGGGCGCAACCGCTCGTGACGGCGCTCCCGCGAGACCGCAGCACACCGCAGGGTCTCTTTCGACCGGGGACCGGGTGACTCTTGTGGGGGTGGTCACCTGGACGCCGCGGTCAGCGTTTCAGAACATTTCCGACAGGAGAGCATACCGTCCCCCGTGGTCAAGCCACCCGGAGACCTGGGAATTACGATCGTCCTACCTCGTGCTTTGCCGATGGGTAAGGCACCGAGCGCGCACTGTTCATCCTGCTGAGACCTCCGCGTGAGCGTTCCGTGAGGAAACAGCGTCACGTGTCGGTGGCGCAGACGCGATGTGGCACTCTCAAATGAGCCTTCGCCCATGGTCCACCCAGAACAGAAAGGTCGTTGATGGTCGACCTCCCGGAGAGGCCGGATGCCCCTTCCCGGTTGGCGCGCAATCCGCTGCGGGAGCAGATCCGGCGCGTGCTGGTCGATGGCCTGCTGTCCGGACGGTGGCAGCCGGGGGAGCGCATCGTCGAACGGCGTGTGGCGGCCGAGCTCAACGTGAGCCAGGCGCCCGTGCGGGAGGCGCTGCGCGAACTGGAGACGCTGCGGCTGATCGAGTCCGTGCCGAACAAGGGGGCGCGGGTGCGCGCGTTTGGTGTCGCGGACATGGCAGAGATCTATCCCGTTCGGGCCGGTCTCGAACTCGTCGCGGCCGAACTCGCCGCCCCGGCCCTGGCCGAGGACATCCGCCCGCTGGAGCGCGAGGTCGACGCGCTGAAGCGGGCCACCACAAGCGGTGACGTGGAAGAACAGATCAAGCACAGCGTCGATTTCCACCGCGAGATCGTGCGCGCGGCGGACAACAGTGTGTTGCTTCACACATGGGAGTCGCTGGGCGTGGAGGTCTGGACGGCGCTCTCGGTCCGCTGGCTCAACATGGAGCTGCACGCCAAGGCCGCCGACCACCACCAGATCACCCGGGCGTTCCGCGACCGCGATCCCGGCGTCGGCCGGATGCTCAGCGACCACGTGCTCAATTACGTGGAGGCCGCGCTGAAGTCCCGGGACGCCGTCGGCTGAGCGTCTGCTCCGCCGCGGTCCGCGGCGCCGTCTCCTGCGCCGTCCGGACCTCTCTCACCTCACCCTTCGCGGGGCAAAAGTCCGGGATCTACTCTAAAGTCGTATTGATCGATCATCGATCAGTACGTAGAGTGTGCGCGACGAACCTCACACGACAACGCTGACGACACGGTGAGCGAAGTGGTCGGATTACATTCCCCGCAACCCCAGCGGCTACACCTGCGGGGGCCGACCGCGCGGCGATCCGAGGAGTCCGGCGACCAGGTTTTCCAGCCACTCCAGCGCCCGCCGTTGAGCCCGGCGACGGCGCACCTTTGCCGTGCTTACGCGTGACCGCGCGGCACGGCGCCGGCTCCCGGCGGACCCACCGGTCCGGTCGGGGCCGACCCCGCACGTAGAAAGGCACCACCATGGCTGACACGGCCAAGAAGGGCGGCGGCACCGCCAGAAGCACGGGCGGCCGCCGGCGGAGCCGCAAGGACGCCGCGCCGAGCATCGCCGACGAGCAGCCGAAGGCGCTGCTGGAGTACTACCGGCAGATGCTGCTGATCCGCCGCTTCGAGGAGCGGACGGCACAGGCCTACACCCAGGCCCGCATCGGTGGCTACTGCCACCTGAACCTGGGTGAGGAGGCCACCGTCGTCGGTCTGATGACCGCGCTGAAGGAGCGCGACTACCTCTTCACGAACTACCGCGAGCACGGCTACGCGATCGGCAAGGGCATCAGCCCGCGCGAGGTCATGGCCGAGCTCTACGGCCGCTCCACCGGTGTGTCCAAGGGCTGGGGCGGCTCCATGCACATGTTCGACACCGAGGCCAGGCTGCTCGGAGGCTACGGCATCGTGGGCGGTCAGCTCCCCCTGGCCGCCGGCGCCGCGCTCGCCGTCTCCTACCGGGGCGGCGACGAGGTCGTCATGTGCCAGATGGGCGACGGCACCACCAACATCGGCGCGTTCCACGAGACGCTGAACATCGCCGCGCTGTGGAACCTGCCCGTCGTGTTCGTGGTGATCAACAACTACACCGGCATGGGCACCACCGTCGACAAGTCCTCGGCAGAGCCCGAGCTGCACAAACGGGGGTCCGCCTACCGGATCGAGGGCGTGCGCGTCGACGGCCAGGACGTGATCGCGGTCCGCGACGCGGCGAGCGACCTCGTCGAGCGCGCCCGCTCCGAGCAGCGCCCGTACCTGCTGGAGACGATGAGCCACCGGATGAAGGGCCACTCGGTCGTCGACCCGGCCAAGTACCGGACCAAGGAGCAGGTCGAGGAGGCCAGGGCCAACGACCCGGTCGCCGCCTTCGAGGCCAGGCTGGAAGAGGCCGGCGTGCTCGACGACGACGCCAAGAAGGAGATCGCCGACTCGGTGCGCGACGAGGTCACCGACGCCGCCGACTTCGCGGAGAACAGCCCGAACCCCGAGGTCTCCACCCTCTTCGACTACACCTACGCCACCCCGGTGGCCAACGAGTCCACCCGAATGCCCGCCGACCCGGTATTCGCCGAGTAGACAAGGAGCGGGTAAACACATGTCCGTCATCACCTACCGCCAGGCGCTGCGCGAGACGCTGCGCGCGGAGATGCACCGCGACGAGGACGTCTTCCTCATGGGCGAGGAGATCGGCGTCTTCGAGGGCTCCTACAAGATCACCGAGGGGCTGCTCAAGGAGTTCGGCGAGCGCAGGGTGCGCGACACCCCCATCGCCGAGGAGGGCTTCGTCGGCGCCGCCATCGGCGCGGCCATGCTGGGCCTGCGCCCGGTCGTCGAGGTCATGACGATCAACTTCTCGCTGCTCGCGCTGGACCAGATCGTCAACCACGCCGCCAAGATCTACGGGATGTTCGGCGGCCAGAACAGCGTGCCGATGGTCATCCGGATGCCGGGCGGCGGCGGGCAGCAGCTCGGCGCCACCCACTCCCAGAACATCGAGCTGTACTACTCGTTCGTCCCCGGCCTGAAGGTCGTCGCCCCGAGCACCCCGGCCGAAGCCGCCGCCATGCTGCGCGCCGCGATCCGCGACGACGACCCCGTGCTGTTCCTGGAGAACCTGGGCCTGTACAACACCAAGGGCGAGGTCCCCGACGACGATGACACCGTCGCCGAGATCGGCCGCGCGGCCGTGACCCGCGAAGGCAGCGACATCACCCTGATCGGCTACTCCCGGATGGCCGCGGTCGCCGGCCAGGTCGCCGAGAAGCTGGCCGAGGACGACATCAGCGTCGAGGTCGTCGACCTGCGCAGCCTCCGCCCGCTGGACCGTGAGACGATCGTGGAGTCGGTGCGCAAGACCGGCTGCGCCGTGGTCGCCGAGGACGACTGGCTGACCTACGGCATCGGCGCCGAGATCGCCGCCACCATCCAGGAGGGCGCGTTCGACTACCTGGACGCCCCGGTCCGCCGGGTCGCCATGGCAGAGGTTCCCATGCCGTACTCCAAGCCGCTCGAAACGGCGGCCCTGCCGTCGGCCGAGTCGATCACCACCGCCGTTCACGAGACCCTGCGCGCCGTCGGCCGGCGGGTCGGTTGATTAGGGGAATGACACCACGATGACTGACATCTACATGCCGCGCCTCTCCGACACCATGGAGGAAGGCGTCATCAGCTCCTGGGTCAAGCAGGTCGGCGACAAGGTCGCCCCGGGGGACGTGCTCGTCGAGATCGAGACCGACAAGGCCGTCATGGAGTACGAGGCCTACGAGGAGGGCTACCTCGTCAAGCAGTCGGTGAACGAGGGCGACACCGTCCCGATCGGCTCCGTGATCGGCGTCCTGGGCGACAGCCCCGAAGCGGCCCCCGACGACTCGGGCGCCGGAAAACCGGAGGAGGGCGAGAAGGAGGCCGCTCCGAAGGAGGCCCCGGCGAAGGAGGAGGCCGAGGAGCGCCAGCCCGCGCCGCAGCAGCCGGCGCCGCAGGAGACCGCGCCGCAGGAGACCGGCAAGGCCGAGGACAAGGGCGCCGGTGCGCCGCGCACCCGCACCTCCCCGCTGGCCCGCCGGCTGGCCAGGGAGTACGGCCTCGACATCGACGAGATCAAGGGCTCCGGGCCCAAGGGGCGCGTGGTCCGCGCCGACATCGAGGCCGCGGCCAAGGAGCGGGGCGAGGCCGGACCGGCCGAGCCCGCCGCGAAGGAGACCCCGGCGCAGGCCCCGGCCAAGGGCGCGCCCCAGGAGGAGTTCGACGACGGCCGCGCCTCCGAGGAGCTCACGGTCACGAACATGCGCAAGGTGGTGGCGCGCCGCATGCTGCAGAGCAAGCAGGAGGCGCCGCACTTCTACCTGCGCCGCACGATCGACGCCGAGGCGCTCAAGGCGTTCCGCGCCGACATCAACGAGCGGCTCGCCGACACCGGCGTCAAGATCAGCTTCAACGACCTGATCGTCAAGGCCGCGGCGACCACGCTGCGCCGCCACCCCAGGGTCAACTCCTCCTGGGTGGACGGCAGACTGCTGCGGCACCACCGCATCAACGTCGGCGTCGCCGTGGCCCTGGACGAGGGCCTGGTCGTCCCGGTCGTCCACGACACAGACAAGACCACGCTGTCGGAGATCGCCACCAGGACGCGTGAGCTCGCCGGCAAGGCGCGCGACGGCAAGCTGAAGCCGCAGGAGATGGGCGGCGGCACGTTCAGCGTGAGCAACCTGGGCATGTTCGGCATCGACAGCTTCTCCGCCGTCATCAACACGCCCGAGGCCGCGATCCTCGCGGTGGGCGCGATGAAGCAGGAGGCCGTGGTGCGCGACGGCGAGGTCGTCGCCCGCAACACCATCGCGCTGGAGCTGTCGGTGGACCACCGCGCCGTCGACGGCGCGGTCGGCGCGGAGTTCCTGAAGGACCTCGCCGAGACCCTGGAAGAGCCGATGCGGATCATCCTGTAGTCCGTCACCGTCCTCAGCAGACGCCCGTCCCGCCGAGCGCGGGGCGGGCGTTCCGCGTTTCCGGGGTCCCGAACGGGCGGGTGCGGCGGCCGCCCGGGGCGGGGCCGCTCACACTCCGGGTCTGCTTCGCGGGGATCCTCCCCGCGCCCCGCCGAGCGGCGGCGGGGCCGGAGTCCGCGGCGGGCCGCGTACCGGATGAGCGGTGAAGTTCCACGTGAAACATGGAGAGGACGCGGAGAGGTCGCCGTGCGGGGCAACGAGGGGCTTCCGAAAGGGGTCGACCGGACCGCGCGGCCGATATGCCCATCCGGGGCGGCCGCACGTTCGCCTCCGGCTACGAGGCCGACCTTCTCTCCCGGTCCTCCCGGGGTCTCGGTCCGGTTCAGGCCAGGCGCAGCAGCCCGGCCGCCGTCGGCCGGAATCCGCAGCCCGCGTAGAACGAGGCGAGGTGCGGTTCGTAGTCGACGTGCAGCCATGCCGCCCCGGCCTCTCGGGCGAGGTCGGCGGCCCGCGCCACCAGGCGCCGTCCCAGGCCGCGTCCCCGCTCGTCCGGGTGCACCGTGACGTCGAGGACGAAGGCGTGCGCACCGCCGTCCCAGGCGACGTTGACGTAACCCGTGAGCCGGTCGTCGCGGCGGGCGCCGACCCAGGCCAGGCTGTGCTCCAGCACCGGGCGGAAGTCGGTCTCGCGGTGCTCGGGCCACGAGGCGCCGAAGAGGTCGTTGAGCTCCGCGTTGCCGAGTGCGGGCCGCACCGCGAGGACAACCCCGTCATGCTGGTGTCCGGTCATGCCGGACAGCCTCGCACGGCTCCCCGCCCGGCGCCACCGCACGATTCAGGAGACCACCGACCGACTCGGCCCGCCCGACCGGCCCCGCCGACCGACCCCTAAGGACGCCCCCCATGACGACCGCCTCCGACGCCTCGAACCAGCCGATCGAGAACGATCTGATCATGGCCGCCGTGGCCATCGTCCCCGGACCGGAGGCGAGCGTGACGTTCGTGCTGCAGAACCGCGGCGCCTACGCGGGGCACTGGCTGCTGCCGGGAGGGCGCATCGGCCCCGGCGAGAGCGCCGAGCAGGCCGCGCGGCGGGAGGCGGCCGAGGAGGCCGGCGTCGCCGTCGGCGAACTCGTGCCCGTCGGCGTCTACGACATCCGCGGGCGCGCCGAGGAGGGCGGGGAGCCCTACGGGTTCCGGGTGCACGTCTACCGCGCCCTCGAACCGTGCGTCGTCCCGGCGGACTTCGTCCTCGACCCGATGGAGGTGAGCGACATCGGTCAGGTCCACCCCAGCGAGATCCTGCCGCACCCCACCGACATGCGCATCCTCAACGAGGCCGGATTCGCCGATTACGACCCGGAGCTGGTCCGGCGCCTCATGGACGCCGACCGCGTGACCATGGCCCGCGTCGGCAGCGGTCCGATTCCGTGAACCCGCGGACCGCGCCGTCGGCCGCGAGAGGACGTGGCCGACGGCGCGGCGACCGCGTCGCGCCCCTCGCGCCCCCGCCTCCCGCTCCTCCGGCGACGTCGACGGCGCGATCCCCACGGCGGCGGCCGCGTCGACGAGGTAATGTTATTAACTAACATCTACTTCGGCGGTGCGGTGGAGGCGGGGGAACGTGGACCGGCGGGCGCGGAGGAAGGCGGAGACGCGGCAGGCGATGCAGGAGGCGGCGTTCGAGCTCTTCCTCGCGCAGGGGTACGAGAACACCACCGTCGCCCAGATCGCCGAGGCGTCCGGCGTCTCGCACATGACGTTCTTCCGCCACTTCCCCACCAAGGAGGACGTCGTCCTCAGCGACGACTACGACCCGATGCTGGAGGAGCTGATCCGCGCGAGGCCGGAGAGCGAGCCTCCGATGGAGCGGATCCGCGCGGCGGTCGGGATCGGGTTCGAACAGGTCTACCCCGGCAACCGCGAGGCCCTCTTCCTGCGCTCCCGGCTGCTGCTGACGACGCCCGCCCTGCGCGCCCGCATCTCGGAGAACCTCGCCGCGTCCCAGAAGGCGTTCGAGCGCGGACTGTGCCGGTCCGATTCGGCGCACGACCCGCCTCTGCGGGTGCGGGTGGTGGCCGCGGCCTGCTCGGCGGCCCTGGCCACCGCCATCACCGCATGGGTCGAGGAGAACGGCGCCTCGGAGCTCCCTGAGCTCGTCGAGCGAGCGTTCGACGCGCTGCGCACCGGCTCGGGTGGCGAGCCTGCGCCCTGACGCCCCGGCGGCCGACCCGCCGACCCTCGGTCCCCACCCCGACCTTGAACGAAACGCCCAGGAGAGGACGCCGAACATGACCGACCCGGTCATCGCGGTCCAGGACCTGCGAGTGCACTACGCCGGCGCCGCGGCCCCCGCCGTCGACGCCATGTCCTTCACCGTCGGGCGGGGGGAGATCTTCGGGTTCCTCGGTCCGAGCGGTGCCGGCAAGACGACCACCCAGCGCGTCCTCACCCGGCTGCTGCGCCGCTACGAGGGTGCCGTCAGCGTCCTGGGGCGCCCGCTGAAGGACTGGGGCGGCGGCTACTTCGAGCGCGTCGGCGTCGGATTCGAGCTGCCCGCCGAGTTCACCAGGCTCACCGCGCGCGAGAACCTCGCCGCCTTCGCGTCCCTGTACCGCGGGCCGGTCGCCGACCCCGACGAACTGCTGCGCGCCGTCGACCTCGGCCACGCCGCCGATCAGCGGGTCGGCACCTTCTCCAAGGGCATGCGCATGCGCCTCAACCTGGCCAGGGCGATGGTCAACCGCCCGGAACTGCTGTTCCTGGACGAGCCGACCTCCGGGCAGGACCCCGTGCGGGCGGCCATGCTGCGCGGCGTGATCCGCGGTGTCGCCGACAACGGGGGAACGGTCTTCCTCACCACCCACGACATGGCCACCGCCGACCTCCTCTGCGACCGGGTGGCCTTCGTCACCGGGGGACGCATCGCCGCCGTCGACACGCCCCGCGGGTTCAAACTGCGCCACGGCCGGTCCGGTGTCGTGGTGGAGTACCGCAGCGACGGGCGCCGGGTGCGGCGCGAGCTCCGGATCGGCGCGCTGGCCGACGACCCCGAGCTCACCCGGCTCCTGCGCGCGGGGGCCGTCGAGACGCTGCACACCCGGGAGGCGTCGCTGGACGACGTGTTCGCCACCGTCACCAGGGAGACGCTGTGAGCAGGCTGCCGGCCGCCGTCGCCCTGGAGGCGCGGGTCGAATGGCGCTACGGGATCGTGGCCGCCGCCGGTGCGCTCGCCCTGCTGTGGACGCTGGTGCTGCTGGCCGTCCCCGCGGAGGGCGCCCGGGTGCTCGCCCCGTACCTGCTGTTCCTCGACACCGCCGGGTTCGGCGCTCTGCTCGTCGTCGCGCTGCTGCTGTTCGAACGCGGCGAGGGCACGCGCGCCGCGCTCACCGCCACTCCGCTGCGCACGGGCGAGTCCGTCGCCGCGCGGCTGATCGTGCTCGTCGCGCTGTCCCTGGCCATCGCCGCCCCGATGCCGGCCGCCGCGCTGCGCGGCCGGCTCGACGAGGTCGCGCGGGCGCTCGCCCCGGTCCTGCTCGGCGTCGCGGTGACGTCGCTGCTGCTGCTCACCCTGTGCCTGGCGATCGGCGCGCGCGCCCGCACCCTGCAGGGGTTCCTGCTGGCGATGCCGCCGGCGCTGGTGCCGCTGATCGCGGTGCCGATGCTGCACGCGTCCGGAGTGGTCGAGCATCCGGTCATGTACGCGGTGCCGACCACGGTCGGCGCCGACCTGATCCGGCTGGGCGTGCGGCCCGGATCGGTCGAGGCGGGGCCCGCGCTCGTGGCCCTGGGGCTGGGCTACGCGCTGCTGTGGATCGCGGCCGGCGCCGTCGCGGCCCACCGGGCGATCGAGTCCGGCGCCGCCGCGGCCCCCCGGCCGGGCCGGGCAAGAGTCCGGGCCCTTGCCCGGCCCGGCCGCCCTTCGGCCGCGGTCGGGCGGGGCGCCGCCGGACCGGGTGCCGCGGCGCGGACCGGCGCGATGCCGCCGGTCCTGCGGTTCGCCCGCGTCGACCTGCTCGGCGTCGGCCGCGACCCGATGCTCCTCGTCCTCCTGCTCGCCCCGGCGCTGCTGGCGGTCGCGCTCCGGTTCGGCTATCCGCCCGCCGTCGAGCACGTGCGCTCCTCCTACGGGTTCGACCTGGCCCCGCACACGCCGGCGGCCCTCGCCGCGTTCGTCCTGCTGCACGTGCCGATGATGTTCGGGGTCGCGGGCGGGCTGCGCGCCGTCGAGGACATCGACGAGCACGTGCTGCCGGCGCTGCGGGTCTCCCCGCTCTCGTTGGGGGCCTACTTCGGCTACCGGATGCTCGTGACCGCGCTCGCCACCCTGGCCGGGCTCGCCGCCGCACTGCCGATCAGCGCGATGGCGGGTGCGGCCGACCCGGCGGACCTGGCGGCGGCGGTCCTGCTCGCGTCGCTCCAGGCGCCGGTGCTGCTCCTCGCGATGACCGCGCTGGCCGGCAACAAGGTCGAGGCGCTGGTGGTGGTGAAGGGTGCCGGGGCCGTGCTGGTCCTGGTGCCCGTCGCGATGTGGGTCCTGCCCGGCGGCTGGTGGTGGCCGCTGCTGGCGCTCTCCCCGGCGTGGCCGGTCCTCGCCCTGCCCGGGTACTCCGACGCGGGCCCGCACCCCCTGGTGTCGCTCGCCGTCGGCACGCTCGTCACGGCGGCGACCGCCGCCGTCCTGATCCGCCGCACGTGGCGGCGCCTCGACGCCGGATGAGGCGAGCGACCTCGGCCCCCGGGGAGGAGGGAGGCCTCGACTCCAGGGATTCCAGAAGTGTGATCTGCATCACCTGTTAACTTTGTTACCAGTAAGGATGCTGCCTTAACGTCGTGTACTCATCACTCAGGGTTGACGTTCGTCTCGCCGGATCGCCAGATTGGTTCCCCACTTCCGACCCCTATGTGAGGAACCTCGAATGATGAAACGAAGGTCCTTCCTCGGCGGTGCGGCACTGGCCGCCGTCGGCGCCCCTCTGCTCGGGGCCGCCGGGTGCGGGCGGCCGTCGACCGCGAGCCTCACGGGAGGCTCCGCATCGGCGGGAGCGCTCCCGATGACCATCGTCAACAACAGCGGCGCCCACGCCGACAGCGCGGTGCGCGTCTACATCGTCGGCACCGACCTGGAGACGGGCCGGCAGTCCTACGTCACCCCCGACGGGACGCTGACGCCGGTCAAGGAGGCCGACAACGTCGACGGCGGCTTCACCGACTACTCCATCCCGCTCGACGAGGTCGGCGCCGGACTCTCGCTGCCCTTCATGTCGGGCCGCGTCTACTTCGCACTGGGGGGCAAGCTCCGCTTCAAGGCCGTCACCGACGGCAACGGCGACGCGGCGCTGCAGTACCCGGCCGGCTGGGTGGAGTCCGACCCGAACTACGACGTCCTCCACGACACGGTCGAGTTCACCCACAACGCGTCAGGCATGTTCTGCAACACGAGCATGGTGGACCAGTTCAGCGTCCCGCTGTCCATCCGGCTGTCCGGTGAGCAGGAGCAGACCACCGGAACGCTGAAGGAGGGCGGCCGCGACGCCGTCTTCGACGCCATCGCCGCCGACGCCGACCACTCCCCGCTCGTGGTCGGCGACCGGCTCCGCGTGATCGCACCGGGGCACGGCGTCGACGCCGGTCTCTTCTCCGGCACCTACTACGACCCCTACGTCGACGAGGTGTGGGCGCGCTACGCGGCGACCGACCTGTCGGTCACCACGAACGCCGGCACCTTCACCGGACGCGTGGACGGCTCGGGCCGGCTCCTCTTCGACGGGGGAGTGGCGCCCATCGCCAAGCCCTCGACCCGCGACGTGTTCTTCTGCGACGGCGCTCTGGCCGCCCCCAACGACGGCGTCACCGGCCCGGTCGCCGCCGTCCTCGGGGCGGCCTTCAACCGCTCCACCCTGCTCGACTCGGCCGAGCAGCCCACGACCGACCCGGCGGCCTTCTACCGCCACGCGGTCACCAACACCTACGCCGAGGTGTTCCACGACAACACCGAGGACGGCAGGGCCTACGGCTTCGCCTTCGACGACGTCGGCGGCTTCGCCTCCTACATCCAGGACCACGCGCCCGCGTCGCTCGAGGTGACGTTGACCCCGTTCTGACCGGTCCCGGCGTGCGACCGCCGGAGCCCCCGGCCGACGTCGGCGGGAGAGGGCTCAGGCCGGGTCCGTCCCGGTGACCTCGGAGACGCGGACGGTGCCGCGCCGCCGCAGCGCCGCCTCGGCCGCGGCGAGCACGTCCACGACCTCCCGGCCGAACCGCACGTCGCAGGGGTCGCCGGTGACGCCCCGGTCCACGTCGCGCACCAGCCGGTCGATCGCCGCGCCGAACGCCTCCACGGGAGTGCGCTCTCCCTTGGGGACCGCGGCCCAGCCGCCGCTGCCGTGGAACGCGATCTCGTGGCGGGTCGCCGCCGGCGCGGCGTCGAGGGTCAGCGAGAGCGTGCCGGCCGCGCCGCCACTGTGCCGGGTGAGGAGGTGCACGGTGCCGCGCGGCCCCTCGACCGCCGCCACCTCCTCCACCGGGCCGAGCACCGGGAGGATGACGGACAGGGCGTGCGGCCCGATGTCCCACAGGCCGCCCTTCTCCCGGCGCCACGGCGAGGCGCCGTAGGGGTTGCCCGGTTGGAAGACGGACGCGAACAGCGTCGCCCGGACGCCGTCCCAGCCGCCCGCTTCGGCGGCCTCGTGCAGGAACGCCTCGACGTCGTCGCAGAACCGGTTGGTGAAGAACACCATCGACGCCAGGCCGTTGCGCCCGGTCTCGGCCGCGATCAGTTCGGCGGCGGAGGCGGACAGCGCCACCGGCTTGTCCAGCAGCAGGTGCCGACCCGCCCGCGCCGCGCGCAGCGCGAGCTCCGCCTGCACGTCGGGGGGCAAGGCGACGGCCACGGCGTCGACGTCGGCGAGCAGGGCGTCGACATCGCGGTAGGCGCCGACGCCGTAGCGGTCGGCGAGCGCCCCCGCCTTGGCGGCGTCGCGTCCCCACACCCCCGCGAACGTGATGCCGGGATGCCCGGCCAGCGCCGCGCCCTGCGTCTCCGCCGCCCAGTACCCCGTTCCCAACAGCCCGAACCTGAGGCCCATGCCCTCGCTCCTTTTCTCGACCGTGGCCATTGTGCCCGGATGCGGCGCCGCGCATCCGCCGCCGACCGGGCGATTCCGGCGAAATCCCGATCCGCGGATTTCTCGTCCGAGAAGGCGCAGGTGGTGCGCTCCCGCCGCCATCCGGGGCGGCAAAGCGCCAATGCCGATGTCAAAGACGGGTAAAGAGCACGTATGGCTATTCGAGAATCCGGAAATCCCCCCAGGTACGCGGCGAGGGCGGCGACGCTGGCGCTGTCGGCGGTCGTGGCGGCCGGGTACGGCGGCGCCGCGGCGCACGCCGGCACCGCCCCGGCCGCGGACGCCCCCGCGGCCCATTCGGCCTCCACCGCCCGTTCGGCCCCCGCCGCCGCGGCCGTCTGGCCCGGGGCCGAGGCCGCGGACCTGCTGCACCGGGGCGACTCGGGGGCCGAGGTGGTCCGACTGCAGGAGCGGCTGCGGGAGCTCGGCTACTGGGTCGGTCCGGCCGACGGCGAGTTCCAGGACCTCACCGTCCAGGCCGTCTACGCCGCGCAGAAGGCGGCCGGCATCGGCCGCGACGGCGTGGTCGGGCCCGACACGCGCGCGGCCCTCGACGAGGGCGTCCGGCCGAGCGCCACCAGCGGGTCGGGCGACGTGGTCGAGATCGACCTGGAGCGCCAACTGCTGCTCGTGGTCTCCGACGGGGAGGTGCGGCAGGTCTTCAACACGTCGACCGGTTCGGGGGAGAGCTACGAGTCCCGCGGGCAGCAGCAGGTCGCCGTCACCCCGACCGGCGAGTACTCGGTGTTCCGCCAGGTCGACGCCTGGGACCCCGGCCCGCTGGGCTCGCTGTACCGCCCCAAGTACTTCAACGGCGGCATCGCCGTCCACGGCTACTCCTCGGTCCCGCCCTACCCCGCCTCCCACGGCTGCGCCAGGGTGAGCATCGCCGCGATGGACTGGCTGTGGGAGAACGGCAGCCTCGACCACGGCACCCCCGTCATCGTGCGGTGACACCTCCGGCGGCCCCGGCCCCGGGGCCGGGGCCGGGGCCGGGGCCGGGGCCGCTTGGGATCGAGGTCGCCCTCGCCCGCAGGCCCATCGTGTCTTCGGCGTGGGCGGGCGCGGCGGTCGCCATGACGCTCAGCGGCACCGCGAGCGCGATCAGAGCGAATTCCCCGCTTTTCGTGGATCTCCCTCCGTGGCGGTACCGGAGCCTCGTGTGCGCGACGCCGTACGGAGGCCCGTAAACGCGCCTCTGAGGAATTTAAGAAGCTATCCGAGGTGATGGGGGGATGAGCGTGTTTTTAGTGGGGAAGCGTCTGAAGAGGGAATGAAACTCGCAATGCGTCCGGTCCGGCTTTGCCTGTGGTTTGTGCTTCGATGCCGTTCGGAGGGCGATCTCCCGTGGAACGCCCAGCAATGGGCCGGGTTTTCCCTGTTCGGGGCTCTGTCGCCCTCTGCGGAGAACGCGTTTCGCGAGATACGAATTCGTAGCCGACGGCCTGGCGGATGGGGTGACATTAAACACAGGAGACGGAAATTCACATTGGACGCTCCGAGGGTGATCATTGGCCGGGATTTCCGCTCCACTCACTTGGAACGCGCTTCTCGCCGTCTCGCGGTGCACGTTTCACGCCGAGTCGGAAAACGGGCGGAAATACTGGTTTGCGGGAATTCCCGCACGAATCGACACCGAGGAAGCAGCGTGTTCAACAATTCCTTCATCAAGAACGCGATCGACCGCAGCGCCGAGAACGGCCTCGACCGGCGCCGGTTCTTCACGGCGGCGGGTGCGGCGGGGCTGGGGGTGGCCGGCGCGAGCCTGGTCCCCGGCTTCGCACTGGCCGACACGTCGAGCGACGGGCCCAGCGACGCAGCCGTCCTGAACTTCGCGCTGAACCTGGAGTACCTGGAGGCCGAGTTCTACCTGAGGGCGGTGACCGGCGAAGGGCTGCCGAGGAACCTCATCGGGGGCAAGGGCGAGACCGGAGCCGTGTCGGGCGGCCGGAAGGTGAAGTTCGAGACCAAGCTGATCCGGCAGTACGCCGAAGAGATCGCCGCCGACGAGAAGGCCCACGTCCGGTTCCTGCGCGGCGCACTCGGCTCGGCCGCGGTCTCGCGCCCCGCCATCGACATCGACGCGGCCTTCACCGCGGCCGCGCGGGCCGCAGGCCTCGTCGGGTCGGGCGAGAGGTTCGACCCCTACGCCAACGAGAACAACTTCCTGCTCGCGGCCTACGTCTTCGAGGACGTCGGGGTCACCGCCTACAAGGGCGCGGCCCCCCTCGTCGACAACAAGGCCTTCCTGGAGGCCGCGGCCGGCCTGCTCGCCGTCGAGGCCTACCACGCGAGCAACATCAGGACCACGCTGCTCGCCCGCGGGCTGGAGGCCCCCTCGGTGCGGATATCCGACGCGCGCGACAGCCTCGACGGGCCGGAGGACCTCGACCAGGGGGTCGTCGACGCCTACGGCAAGGCCAACATCGTGCCCGCCGACGACGACGCCCTGGCGTTCAGCCGCAGCGCCGGCCAGGTGCTCAACATCGTGTACCTGACCCCGGAGGAGGCCACCTCCGGCGGCTTCTTCCCCGACGGCGTCAACGGCCCGATCAACCGCAGCGAAGACAACACTTGAGCCGGTCCCGAAACGCCGGGGCGCCCGTCAGGACCGGCCTGGTCCGGGGCCGCCCCGGCGCACCGGGTTCCGGGGCATGCAATCCCGCCGCCGCGGCATCGTCACCGCGGCAGCGCTCGTCCCGTCGGCGCTGACCGTCCTCTACGCGCTCGGGTGGGGCGCCTTCTCCCTGCTGCCAGGGGCCCTGGGGCTGCCGGTGGCCCTGAGCGCCGTCGCGGGGTTGGTGTACGGCGTCCTCCCCGGCGTCGACGGGAGGCGGGGCGCGGCGGCCGTGTCCGTCCTCGGGTGGGGCGCCGTGGTGCCGGCGACGGCGGCCGGCGGGGCCGCGGCCGCCGGTCGGTAGGGTTCGTGTCGAAAACTCCCTATGGAGGCGTGAATGTCGACCGAATCCGCGCTGACGGCACCGCCGCGGCGACTGCTCAGCGCCGCCGAGGTGCGGGCCCGGCACGGGGAAGCCGGGCTGGACCTCCTCGCTCAGGGGCTGCGCGAGGGCGATCCGGTCGCCGACGCGGTGATCGCGGAGTTCGCCGAGTCCGGCGGCGCGGCGCGCACCGCGCTCGGCGCCGGCCTGAACGACGGCCTGGCCGCGCTCGCCGATCCGCCCCCCGCGGTCGCGGCCCTGCTGCGCGAGTCGGAGGGGGCCGTCGCCGAGGCCGACCGCGACCTGCTGGAGCGCGGCGACCTCGCCAGTCTCACGGTGGACCCGTTCTGGAGCCGGATGGCGTTCGCGCTCGGCTCGCTCGTGCACACCTACAGCGCACCCGGGATCGCGCGGGTCCTCATGGGCACCGGCAAGCTCACCGAGGGGGCCGCCCGGCGCCTCGGCGAGACCGGGCTGTGGCGCGGCAACGCCATCCTGCCCGGCGGGCTGCTGCGCGGCGCCCCGGGCTACGTCGACACCGTGCAGGTGCGCCTGCTGCACGCCCGCGTCCGCGCCAACGCCCTCAAGCGCGGGTGGGACGTCGAGGAGTGGGGCGTTCCGATCAACCAGGTGGACGCCGCCCGGACCTGGCTGGACTTCACCGTCGTGCCCTTCAGGGCGCTGGAGCGGGTCGGCATCGTCCTCACCCCGGAGGAGGAGCGCGACCTCTACCGCTACTGGCGGCACATCGCCGCGCTGGTGGGCGTGGACCCCCGGTTCTACCTCGACGTGCACGACCACGCGTCGGCCGGCGCGCTGCTGGACCTCATCGACGGCACGAACGCCGCCCCCGACGCCTCGGCCCGCGCCCTGGTCGAGGCGCTGGTCGACGCCCTCGTGTCGGGCCTGATGGGCGGCTCGCTGTCGCTGCCGGAACCGTCGGTGCGCACGCTGCTCGCCGCGCTGACCCGGCTGATGCAGGGCGACGAGGCCGCCGACGCCCTGGGGATCGAACGGGTCGACGTCGCCCCGTTCCTGCCGCTGCTCGCCATGGGCAACTCCGGGGTCCGCCGCTGGCAGCGCGCCACCCCGGAGTCCTGGCGGCAGGCGCTGGCCGAGCACACCGAGTACCGCCGCACCGAGTTCGCCCACCTGCCGGGCACGGAGTACCGGGCGAGCATGGCCGACGCCCGGAACTGAAACCGGGGCCGCCCCCGCCCGGAACGCGGGCGGGGGGGGCGGCCCCGGAGGCGTCGCCGGGTCAGTGGCCGCCGCTGAGGGTGCCGGACAGCTCCTTGTGGAGCTCCTCGCTGGGCACGTTGAGTCCGGTGATCTCGACCTCGATGTGGTGCCGGGCGAACTTCTCGGTGGCGTGGTCCAGGGCCGCGACCGCCGAGGAGTCCCATATGTGGGCGTAGGACAGGTCGATGACGACCTTGTCCACGCCCTCCTCGGTGTAGTCGAACTCGGTGATGAGTTCGTTGCTGGAGGCGAAGAACAGGTCGCCGCGCACGGAGTAGACCCGCACGCCGCCGTCGGGGTCGAGCACGCTGGTGACCTGGGTGAGGTGGGCCACCCCGCGGGCGAAGATCACGGTGGAGGTGATGACGCCGATGATGACGCCGATCGCGAGGTTGTGGGTGGCCACGACCACGGCGACGGTGACGGCCATGACCAGGGTCTCGCTCCAGGGCATGCGGCGCAGGGTGGCGGGGTGGACGCTGTGCCAGTCGAAGGTGGCGACGGCGACGAAGATCATCACCGCGACCAGGGCGGCCATCGGGATGACGGCGACCACGTCGCCGAGCGCGACCACCAGGACGAGCAGGAACACCCCGGCCAGGAAGGTGGACAGCCGGGTGCGGGCGCCGGACTTGACGTTGATCATGGTCTGGCCGATCATCGCGCAGCCGGCCATGCCGCCGAAGAAGCCGGTGATGACGTTGGCCCAGCCCTGGCCGCGCGCCTCGCGGCTCTTGGAGGAGTGGGTGTCGGTGATGTCGTCGACCAGCTTGGCGGTCATCAGCGACTCCATCAGGCCCACCAGCGCCAGCGTCAGCGCGTAGGGGGCGATGAGCCGCAGCGTCTCCAGGGTGAGCGGCACCTCGGGCAGGAAGGGCACGGGCAGGCTGCCCGGCAGGTCGCCCATGTCGCCGACCGTGGGGGCCTTGAGGCCCATCACGACCGCGATGGCGGTGAGCACGACGATGGCGACCAGCGGGGCGGGAACGGCCTTGGTGATCAGGGGCAGGCCGAAGATGATCGCCAGGCCGCCGGCCACCAGGACATAGACCGGGACGCCCACGCCGACCAGGTGCGGGATCTGGGCCATGAAGATGAGGACGGCCAGGGCGTTGACGAACCCGGTCATGACGCTGGGCGGCACGAACCGCATCAGCTTGGCCACGCCCAGCAGGCCCAGGACCACCTGGAACACCCCGGCCAGGATCGTGGCCGCGAGCAGGTAGTCGACGCCGTACTCCTTGGACAGCGGCGCCACGACCAGAGCCATCGCGCCGGTGGCCGCCGAGACCATCGCCGGGCGCCCGCCCAGGAAGGCGATGGAGACGGCCATGATGAAGGAGGCGAACAGGCCGACCCGGGGGTCGACGCCGGCGATGATGGAGAACGAGATCGCCTCGGGGATCAGCGCCAGGGCCACCACCAGGCCGGCCATCACCTCGGTGCGCAGCACCGTCAGGGTCGGGAACGTGGGTCTGCGACGCGTCTTCGTCTTCTGCGAGGTCACGGGGGCCAATCTCAAGCGGGCAGCCCCCAGTGGGGCCGCGGTGCGGTCAGGTCTGTCGGTCGGCACGAGCGCATGCGGGCACGGCGCACCGCCACGGCCGGTGCCGGTGGAAGTGGGAGTGACCTCGGGGACGCCTCGGGCGTCCCCGGCGCGGCGACGTTGCCGCCGGCCTGACCGCTCTCATGCGCAGCGGCCAGGAGGAATCGGGGCGAGCGGAGAATCCGCGCGCAAAAGCCCCGAAGGGCTCAACGAGTCACAATCCTACCGTTACGTAAGGGATCGGATCGCGGTGGCGCATGAGAGAGCCCTCACAGCGGTCGGTGAGCGGGGACCCGTGCGCCAGGTCGGCGTGGATTCCGGCGGAAGCGCCGAAGCCGGTGACGGTCCTCTCCCCCCACTCGGCGTCCCTACCTTCACGTGAGAGTAGGGTGGTGGGTGCGCGCCGACTGCGCGCCGCGCCTCGGCGCCCTCCCCTTCCCGCAGGTCATGGGATTACTCCAGCGGCGTCGGGGCGCACCTTCGCCGATTCCCGACCGCGATTGAGAAGGGACCATGGCGTTCTACCGCATCCGCATGACCAACGGCTCCACCCGCACCCAGCAGGCGCTGCGCGTGCGCACCGACGCCCACAGCCTCTACCTGGAGAACCGCTCCGCCGGCGCCTGGCGCCCGGTGCTCGACGTCCGCCTCGACGAGGTCGAGCAGCTCCAGCGCCGCTTCACCGAGAACAACGGAAGCTGGGTCTGGATCAGCGAGGCGCTGCCCGCCCCCGCCGGCGTCCACGCCCGGCCCTGACCCGGACCCCCGGCGGCGTTTGACTCCGCCGGACCGGCGTGGTGGCATCAAAGCATGCTGATGTCCGATGAGCGTTCGGCCGAGGAGTCCGTCGTCAAGCTGTTCGGCGACCCGCTGCGGGCGCGGATCGTGCGGCTGCTGGCGTCGGAGCAGATGTGCACCTGCCACCTCATCGAGGAGACGGGCGCGCGCCAGCCCACGATCAGCCACCACCTGAAGGTTCTGCGCGAGGCCGGGCTGGTCGAGGCCGAGCCGCAGGGCCGCTTCACCTACTACCGGCTGCGGCCCGAGGCCGTCGCGGCGGTGGCGCGGGACCTGGACGGGCTCGCGGCCCGGGCCGAGCGGGCCCAGCGGGTCCGGCGACCGTGCGACTGACCTCGGCGTCCGCCCGGCACGCGGCCGGGCGCGCACCGCGGGCGACGGGTGAGTAGGGCGCCGGGGCCGGGCTCCGCCGTCGACGTGGCCGTGATCGGGGGCGGGCAGGCCGGGCTGGCGGCCGGGTACTTCCTGCGGCGCACCGGCGCCGACTTCGTCATCCTCGACGACCGGGAACGCCCCGGCGGCTCCTGGTCCGACTACTGGGACTCGCTGCGGCTGTTCTCGCCCGCCGCGCACAGCCCGTTGCCCGGCTGGTGGATGCCCGACCAGGACGGCGAGGAGTTCCCCACCGCCGACCACGTCGCGCGCTACCTCACCGCCTACGAGCAGCGCTACGCCCTGCCGGTGCGCAGGCCCGTCAGGGTCACCGGGGTGCGCCGGACGGCCGGTGCGCTGGAGGTGGCGGGCGACGCGGGGACGTGGCGCGCCCGCAGCGTGATCAGCGCGACCGGCACCTGGCGCGCACCCGTCGTCCCGCACCTGCCGGGGCGGGCGGAGTTCACCGGGCGGCAACTGCACACCGCGTCCTACCGGCGCCCGGAGGAGTTCGCCGGCCAGCGGGTGGTGGTCGTGGGCGGGGGCAACTCCGCCGCGCAGATCCTGGCCGAGGTCTCCGAGGTGGCCGAGACCACCTGGGTGACGCGCCGCCCGCCCCGGTTCATGCCCGACGACGTCGACGGCCGCGCGCTGTTCGACATCGCCACGCGGCGCGAACGCGACCGCCGCGCGGGCGGGCCCGGGACCGGGGCGGTGGCCGCGCTCGGCGACATCGTGATGGTGCCGAGCGTGCGCGAGGTGCGCGAGCGCGGGGTGCTGAAGGCCGAGCCGATGTTCGCCCGGCTGACCCGCGACGGCGTCGCCTGGTCCGACGGCAGCGCCCAGCCCTGCGACGCGGTCGTCTGGTGCACCGGTTTCCGCCCCGTTCTGGACCACCTCGCCCCGCTGGGGCTGCCCGACGCCGACGGGCGCGTCGCGACCGAGGGCACCCGCAGCGTCGCCGAACCGCGCCTGCACCTGCTCGGCTACGGGGACTGGACCGGCGGCGCATCGGCCACCCTCATCGGCGCCGGCCGCACCGCCAAGACCGCGGTCGCCGAGATCACGGCGTCACTGCGGGAGGGCGCCGACGGTGCGGACTGAGGCGTCGACGCCGCCGGGGACTCCGGCGGTCCCGAACGCGCGGCCTTACCGGGCCGCGGCGCCGAGTTCGGTGATGAGGGCCTCGACGCGGCGGCGGATCTCGTCGCGGATGGGGCGGACGGCCTCGATCCCCTGCCCGGCGGGGTCGTCGAGCTCCCAGTCGAGGTAGCGCTTGCCGGGGAAGACCGGGCAGGTGTCGCCGCAGCCCATGGTGATCACCACATCGCCGGCCGCGACCGCGTCGGAGGTGAGGGCCTTGGGGCGCTCGGCGGTGATGTCGATGCCGATCTCGCGCATGGCCTCCACGGCAACGGGGTTGATCGCCTCGGCGGGGGCCGAGCCCGCCGAGCGGACCTCCACGGCGTCGCCGGCGAGGTGGGTCAGCAGGCCGGCGGCCATCTGGGAGCGTCCGGCGTTGTGTACGCAGACGAAGAGCACGCTGGGCTTGTCCGACACGGGAGCGGCCTCTCTCGGGGAAGCGGGTGTTCGTGCCGACACCGGCGCCGGTTCCCGGCGCGCACCGGCGGGTGTCCGGTGGCGCGGCTGCCGGAGTCGACCTCAATCTATCAGCCGTTGTTGATATCAGCATAGGCTGATGTACCGTGGGTCCGGTACACGACGACGGGAGGACGGGTCATGGCCCAGGCCGACACGGATGCGCCGACTTCGCGGGCGGGCGAGGTGAAACGGCTGTCGACGCTGGACCGGTTCCTGCCGGTGTGGATCGGGCTGGCGATGGCCGCCGGGCTCGGTCTGGGCGGGCTCGTCCCCGGCCTGCAGGGCGTACTGGACGCGGTGCAGGTCGACGGCGTCTCGCTGCCGATCGCGCTGGGCCTGCTGCTGATGATGTACCCGGTGCTGGCCAAGGTCCGCTACGACCGCCTCGACACCGTCACCCGCGACTCCCGGCTGCTCGTCTCCTCGCTGGTGCTGAACTGGCTGGTGGGTCCGGCGGTGATGTTCGCGCTGGCCTGGATCTTCCTGGCCGACCTGCCGGAGTACCGCACCGGTCTGATCATCGTCGGGCTGGCCCGCTGCATCGCGATGGTCATCATCTGGAACGACCTGGCCTGCGGCGACCGCGAGGCCGCAGCCGTCCTGGTCGCGCTGAACTCCGTCTTCCAGGTCGTCGCGTTCGGGCTGCTGGGCTGGTTCTACCTCGACGTGCTGCCCGGGTGGCTGGGCCTGTCCCAGAGCGGCATCGACGTCTCGGCCTGGCAGATCGCCAAGAGCGTGCTGGTCTTCCTGGGCATCCCGCTGCTGGCCGGCTACCTCACCCGCACCTTCGGTGAGAAGGCCAGGGGCCGCACCTGGTACGAGGAGCGGTTCCTGCCCAAGATCGGCCCGGTGGCGCTGTACGGCCTGCTGTTCACCATCGTGCTCCTGTTCGCCCTGCAGGGCGACGCGATCACCTCCCAGCCGCTCGACGTCGCCCGCATCGCCGTCCCGCTGCTGGTCTACTTCGCGGCGATGTGGGGGGTGTCCATGCTGCTCGGCCGCGCCGTCCGGCTCTCCTACGAGCGCTCCACCACGCTGGCCTTCACCGCGGCGGGCAACAACTTCGAGCTGGCCATCGCCGTGGCGATCGGCGTGTTCGGGGTGACCTCGGGCCAGGCGCTGGCCGGCGTGGTCGGCCCGCTCATCGAGGTCCCGGTCCTGGTCGGCCTGGTCTACGTCTCCCTGTGGGCGCGCCGCTTCTTCGCCCGCGGCACCGCGGACCCGGCGGCGGTCGGCCGCTGAGCCGATCCGTTTGCCCGGCCCCGCTTGCCCGGCCCCGCTTGCCCGGTCCCGGCGCGCCCGCGGGGCGGCCGGTGCCGCCGCGGGCGCGCCGGGTACCGCTCCGGGCCGGTCGCTCACTTCAGGGCGGGGACGGCCGGGCGCGTCAGCTCGACGGGTTCCGGACCGGTGCCGCAGCATCCGCCCTCGGCCTGGGCCGCGGGGTCGTCGAAGAGGCCCGATCCGCCGCACACCCCGGTCTCGGGCAGGGTCAGCTCGACCTTCGCCGCGGCCTCGTGGTCGCCCGCGATCGCCGCGGCGATGCTGCGCACCTGCTCGAAGCCCGTCAGCGCCAGGAACGTCGGCGCGCGGCCGTAGGACTTCATCCCGGCCAGGTAGAAGCCGGGTTCGGGGTGGGACAGCTCCGCGGCGCCGTGCGGGTAGACGGTGCCGCAGGAGTGCACGTTCGGGTCGATCAGCGGCGCCAGCTCCACCGGCGCCTGCAACGCGGCGTCCAGGCCCAGGCGGACCTCCGACAGCCACGACAGGTCGGGGCGGAACCCGGTCAGCGCGATCACCTCGTCGACCGGCTCCAGAGCGCGGTCGCCGTCGTCGACCAGCAGGACCCGCCCGCCGTCGGCACGGACCTCGGCGGTGCGGAACCCGGTCACGATCTCGATGTGCCCGGCCTGCACGGCCTTCTCCGCACGCAGTCCCAGCGCGCCGCGCGCCGCGAGCTGATCGGCGGTGCCGCCGCCGAATGCGTCGCCCACCTCGCCGCGGCGCAGCACCCACAGCACACGCGTCCCCGGCGCCTCCTCGGCCAGCTCGGCGAGCGCGACCAGGGCCGTCAGCGCCGAGTGGCCGCGGCCGACCACCGCCGTGCGCCGACCCGCGTACCCGGCCCGCACCGCCGGGTCGGCGACGTCGGGGATCCGGTGGGAGACCCGGTCGGCGGCGGCCGCCTCGCCGAGGGCGGGCAGGCCGTCGCCGCCCAGCGGGTTGGGCGAGCCCCACGTGCCCGAGGCGTCGACGACCGCGCGGGCCAGGACGCGCTCCTCGCCGCCGTCGGCGGTGCGCACGCGCACGGTGAACGGGTGCTCCTCCCGGTCGGCGTCCACGACCCGATCGCGGCCCCTGCGGCTCACGCCGACGACCTCCGCTCCGAGGCGCACGCGCTCGCCCAGGGCCGCGGCCAGCGGCTCCAGGTAGGAGGCGACCCACTCCGCCCCCGTGGGGTAGGTCTCGTCGGCCGGACGGACCCAGCCGGTGGCGGCGAGCAGCTTCTCCGCGGCCGGGTCCACCAGATCCCGCCACATCGAGAACAGCCGCACGTGCCCCCACTCGCGCACCGCCGCGCCCGCGGAGGCCCCCTTCTCCAGCACCAGCACCGGCAGGCCGCGTTCGGTGCCCTGCGCGGCGGCGGCCAGCCCGACCGGTCCGGCCCCGATGACGACGACGGGTGGTTCGGTAGCAGACATGTCGACGATCCTTTCATCGATCGGCGTCGATTGATACGGACTTTATCGATATCCTTCGATGGACGCAAGCATCGATTGTGGTCGATAATGGGGGCATGACCGTGTCGACGCCCGCCCCCGAAATCCCGACCCTGCGCCCCGACGACGCCGAGACCTATGCGGCCTGGTTCGCCTGCCTGGCCGAACCCACCCGGGTCCGGCTCCTGCACGCCATCGCCTCCAGGCCCGGCACCAGCGGCGTCGGCGAACTCGCCGCCGCACTCGGGATCGGCCAGCCCACCGTCTCCCACCACCTGCGCAAACTCGCCGAGGTCGGGTTCGTGACCACGGCCAAGGAGGGCACATCGACCCGGGTGGCCATCAACCCGGCCTGCTGCACCGGGCTGCCGCACGCCGCCGACGCCGTCATGGGTCTGCTCGCCTCCCGGCCGTGCTGCCCCACCGACCTGCCCGCCGACGTGTCGGTGCGCGCCATGGAACCCGCCGACTTCGGCGCCGTGCGCCGGATCTACGCCGAAGGCATCGCCACCGGCGACGCCACCTTCGAGACCCGGGTTCCCGGCACCGAGGCGCTCGACGCCAAGTGGCTCAAAGAGCACCGCTGGGTGGCCCAGATCGACGGCGAGGTGGTCGGCTGGGCCGCCCTCGCCCCCGCATCCACCCGGGAAGTCTACGCCGGGGTCGCCGAGAACTCCCTCTACGTCGGCGAAGGCGCCCGCGGGCGCGGAGTCGGCAAGGCGCTGATCCACAAGCAGGTCACCGCCGCCGACGCCGGCGGCCTGTGGACCCTGCAGACCTCGATCTTCCCCGAGAACAAGCCCAGCCTCGCCCTGCACCGCAGCGCCGGCTTCCGCACCCTCGGCGTCCGCGAGCGCATCGCCCGCCACCGCGGAGTCTGGCGCGACACCGTCATGCTGGAACGCCGCCGCGACGACGGCTGCGGCCCCGCGGACGGCTGCCACCCCGCCGGGTGACCTCCCGGCCGCACCGGCCGTGCGGGTTCACCGGTGCCCGACCGGCCCTTCGGCGAGGGCGGTCGACGCCCGCGGGGCGGCGGATCGCCGGACCGGCGGGGATCGCCGTCGCGCTGATGGCCGCGCTCAGCGGGGCGGACCCGTACGGCGAGGACGGGACCGCCCGGTGCGGACGCGGGAAGAGTATCCCGGCCCCGTTCGGGTAGCCGGACGGCCATGTGGCGCAGAGCGATGGTGCGGGGCATGGCCGCCGGGCTGGTCGGCGTGGTCGCGATGACGGCCGTCGAAAAACTGGAGCAGTCCTGCACCGGACGTCCGAACTCCCACGTACCCGGGCGGACGCTGGAGCGGCTGCTGGGGCTCAGGGAGGGGGCCGGGCGCCGGTCCGGCTCGCTGAACCTCGCCATGCACGCAGGGCAGGGCGCCCTCCTCGGGGGCGTGCGCGGGATCATGGCGGCCTCGGGACTGCGGGGTCCGTGGGCCTCCGCCATGTTCTTCAACCTGCGGCTGACCAACGACCAGATCCTGGAGAACGCCACGGGCGTGGGGGCTCCGCCGTGGACGTGGCCGCGCGACGAGTTGGTGATCGACCTCGCGCACAAGGCGGTGTACGCGTTCACCACCGGGGCGGTGGCCGACCGCCTGGTCGCCGGTCTCGGGCCGGGACCGGGGCGGGCGCACGCGATGATCCGCCCGGGGCGGCGCACCGGCGTGGGGCCGCCACCTGCGGGGCCGGTTCTCCGGCGGTCGTGACCGGCCCTGAACCGGCGGTTCCGGCGCCGATGAGGTCGCGGCCACGGGAGAGGAGAGGTGCCGACGGCCACCGCCCTCTCACTCCCGGGGCGGTCGTCCGGTGCGGCGCCAGTACTGGCGGCCGTCCCGGTCGCGGAGCACGATGCCCAGCTCGGCCAGCTCCGCGCGCAGCAGCTCGGCGTCCGCGCGGTCCTTCTTCTTCAGCGCCCGCGCTCTGGCCTTGAGCAGCGCGTGGGCGCCGGGGGACAGGTCCGGGAGATCGGGCACCCAGCGCCGGTAGTCGGCCCCGTGCGGGTCGCCGTCCGCGCACCACGGGTACCCGTGGGCCAGGAAGGCCCGTTCGAGCCGCCCGGTGTCGATGTCGCCGCCCTGCCGCACCAGCTCCTCGGTCTCCCGGCCGAGCAGCACGAGCTGCTTTCCGTCGAGGAACACCGCCTCGATCGAGGCGCGCCGCACGTCGCGCGATGAGGAACCGCGCGCGACGGTGACCCGGTCGTCGTCGACGGTGACGGCCATGTGGTCGTCCTCGGCCAGGAGCGCGACCACCAGCCCGCCGACGAGGCCGAGGACCAGGCAGCCGACCGTGGCCTGCGGTTCCGGAAAGGAGGCGATGAGCTCCAGCGGCCCCTGGAACGGCGTCCACGGCAGGGACGCCGCCCAACCGGCGACGGCCTTGACCAGCCACCCGAGCGCGGCCCCGGCCAGGGGAAACCCGGCCCACACCAGGGCGCGCTCCCCGCGTGTCAGGGCCACGACCGTCGCTCCCCGGGGCGGTGGTGCGTCGGACGGCATCGGTCGGGCTCCTCTCGGCCGGGTTCGTGCGTGCGGAACGGGTCCGCGTCGCGCCTCCCGCGCGGGTGCGGGCGGTCGCGTCGACGAAGCGCGGGCGGTCGCCGTCCGGCGGACGACCGCGCCGGTGAAGGGCGACCGGACGGATCCGCCCATGCCCCGACCCTAGGGACGGGCGCCGTCGCGCCGCGTCGGTCGTCGGCACCGGTCCCGCCGACCGACGTCGCCGATCGGCGCGCCGCGGTCGGCTGAAGGTATCGCCCGGTGCGACTTCGGTCGCCTCCGCCGCCGCAGTCTCCCGACTCCCGTCAGCGATCTGGTGTGCTGAGTCGTTGATCCGGTGGATATCGCCGTGCCGGGGGAGAACGCTCAGGTCATCGGGTCGGACCGGGGGATTCGCCGCTCTCGGCGATTCTGCTGAGAGCAGGCGCGGGTTCCCGCACGTCCGGCCGGCGGGCAGAGTGACCGGTATGAGACTTCTGATGCTGGGCGGAACGGAGTTCGTCGGTCGGGCCGTCACCGAGGAGGCGCTGGCGCGGGGCTGGGAGGTGACCGTCTTCCACCGCGGGCGCCACGAGCCGCCGCGGGGCGTCACGGCCCTGCGGGGCGACCGCGGCGCCGCGGACGGTCTGGCAGCCCTCGAACAGGGCGAGTGGGACGCCGTCGTCGACACCTGGACCAACGCGCCGTCGGCGGTGCGCGACGCGGCCCGGCTGCTGGCCGACCGGGTCGGGCGCTACGTCTACGTGTCCAGCCGGTCGGTCTACGCCTTCCCGCCCCCGGCGGGACTGGCCGAGGACGGCCCCCTGGTGGAGGCCTCGCCCGATGACGACGAGGTCGACTACGCGCAGGCCAAGCGGGGCGGCGAGCTGGCCGCGATCGAGGCCTTCGGCGACCGGGCGCTGCTGGTGCGCGCGGGGCTCATCATCGGCCCCTGGGAGAACATCGGACGGCTGCCGTGGTGGCTGCGGCGGATCGCCCGCGGCGGTCCGGTCCTGGCGCCCGGACCGCGCGACCTGGACCTGCAGTACATCGACGCCCGCGACCTCGCCGTCTGGGCCCTCGACGCCGTCGAGCGCGGGCTCGGCGGCCCCTACAACCTCGTGAGCCCGCGGGGGCACACCACGATGGGCGAGCTGCTGGAGACGTGCGTGCGCGTCACCGGATCCGACGCCGAGCTGCGCTGGACCGACCCGGAGCCGATCCTCGCGGCGGGCGTCCAGCCCTGGACCGAACTCCCGATCTGGCTGCCGCGGGGCGAGCTCTACGACGCCCTGTACCAGGGGGACGTCACCAAGGCGGTCTCCGCGGGGCTGCGCTGCCGCCCCGTCGCCGAGACGGTTGCCGACACCTGGGCCTGGCTGCAGGAGCTGGGCGGGGAGCCGCCCCAGCGGCCCGACCGCCCCTCGGTCGGACTGGCCCCGGAGACCGAGGCGAAGCTCCTGCGGGGCTGAGCCGCCGGTCGCGCAGGGATCCGGGCCGGGCGGAGCCGCCGGCTCGGCGCCTTCCGCGACCGTGCGGCCGACCTCCCGCCCCCTTCCGCCTCGCGTTTCCGGACTCCCTAGACTGCGCCCCGGCCATCGGCGCAGCGGGGAGCGGTGCGCGAGACGACTCGAAGAGGACGGGAGGTCGGCATGCTCGACCGCCAGGGACTGCTGAACTGCATCCACCAAGCGATCCACGACACCTCCTACACCATGGCGGCGACCCCCGGCGGCGCCAGGGTGTGGGGCAGCATGCAGAACCGGTTCGGGACCATGCACCAGGACACCGTGGTCACGGTGGACGTCGAACTGAACGACGCCGCGGGCACCGCCAAGGTGATCGACCGGGTCGAGGAGGCGCGACGGAACGTCCTCGGGGCGCAGCGCGGGTTCTCCCGGGGCCCGGCGAACTACAAGCGGATCACCTGGACGCCCGGCCAGGGCAAGCGCACGCTCGACGCGGGCGACCTGCACGCGCGGGTGGTCGGCGCGGTCCGGCGCGCCGGCTGGCGGCCCGTGGAGGACACGGCCGCGAGGACGGGCGCCAACGTCGTGTTCACCGTGGGAATCTGCGTCGCGCTGGTGGCGGCCTTCGTCCTCTCCATGACGGCCCTGATGATCAGCATCTCGGGCTGAGGAACCGGCTCCCGCCCGATCCCGCTCCCCGCGCTCGCTCATCCTCCGCGGCGGCGCGCGTCGTCGGGGGAGTCGGCGCTTGCGCAGGTACCCGCGGCTCGTCGCCCGGGCGACGAGCCGGCCGGCCCCCGACCGGTCGATGCCCAGCTCGTCGGCCACGCCGTTGACCGCCGCCCCCGCTCCGCCGCCCCGCGGCCGCCGGTCACGCGTCCTCAGAGGTCGGGCCACACGTGGGGTTCCACGTAGTTGTGGCGGTCCTGGAAGAACCAGTCGGCGAGGTCGCCGAGCCGTTCGACGCAGTCCTCGTAGTACCGGGCTGGCTCGGCGGTCCGGCGGATTCAGCGGTGTTTGTCGCGACAGCCGCCGGAATCGCCGGAGAGGACCGCCCTCCGGATCGCGGAGGACCGCCGTTCCTAGTGTGGCCGTGTGAACGCGGAGCACCGCCCGTTCGGACGGCCGCGAGCGTCCGCGATGGACCGCACGACATCGACAAGGACTCATCATGAAGAAAAGACGGCGCCGCATGATGGACGACCCCGAGGTCCGCGCCGCGATCGAGCGTCTGGTGGCCGACGTCCCACCGCCCGCCCAGGACCGCGAGGACCGGGTCCGGCCCCTCGTCCACCCCTCGACCGCACCTTCGCGCGCGACTTCGGAGCGCCGGAGGCAGGGCCCTGACGAGGGCGAGGACGCGCGCTCGCGCAAACGGTCCGCATAGGGCCGCCGCGGTCGGCGCGCCCACCGGGTCCCGCCCGGGGCGCGCCGGCCGTCCCCGCCCGGTCGGGGGCCGCCCGGCCCGGTCCGAGCGCGGTCCGGATAATGACGGGATGTCCCCACCTCTTTACAGAACGCTTTCGCTGGTTTAAGGTTCGGCGTTATATGGGAGCGCTCCCATATTCGGGGGATCCACCGTCCACGGGGGCCGCTGCAACGACAAGGACTCGTGCATGTTCCGAAAACTCATGCGTCCAACGCTGGGCGCCGCGCTCGTCCTGGCCGCCGCGGTAGCGGTCGGCCCCTCTCCCGCGTCGGCCGCCGAGTCGGCGTTCTACGTCAACCCCGACACCCAGGCGGCCGAGTGGGTGCGGAACAACCCCGGCGATCCGCGCGCTTCGGTGATCGGTGACCGCATCGCCGATGTCCCGCAGGGCACCTGGTTCACCGAGTACAACCCGAACGAGGTCCGAGGGCAGGTCGACGCGCTGGTCGGCGCCGCAGCGGCCGAGGGCAAGACCCCGATCATGGTCGTCTACAACATCCCCAACCGCGACTGCAGCAACCACAGCGGCGGCGGTGCGCCCGACCACTCCGCCTACCGCTCGTGGGTCGACCAGGTCGCCGCGGGCCTGGAGGGCCGGCCGGCCACCATCGTCATGGAGCCCGACGTCCTCTCGCTGATGGGCAACTGCATGGACCGGGGCCAGCAGGACCAGGTCATGGAATCGATGGCCTACGCGGGCAAGGCGCTCATGGCCGGTTCGTCGCAGGCGCGCGTGTACTTCGACGCCGGCCACTCGAACTGGCACTCCCCCGCGGAGATCGCGTCACTGCTGAACGGCGCCGACATCGCCGGCAGCGCGCACGGCATCTCCAGCAACGTCTCCAACTACAACTGGACCTCCGATGAGGTGGCCTACGCGGAGCAGGTCATCGCGGCCACCGGCCACTCATCGCTGCGCGCGGTGATCGACACCAGCCGCAACGGCAACGGGCCCCGGGGGTCGGAGTGGTGCGACCCGGAGGGCCGGGCGATCGGCACGCCGAGCACGACCGACACCGGCAACGGGATGATCGACGCGTTCCTGTGGGTCAAGCTGCCCGGCGAAGCCGACGGCTGCGCCGCGTCCGCGGGGCAGTTCGTCCCCCAACTGGCCTACGACATGGCGATGGCCGCGCCGGACCCGGGACCCGAACCGGAGCCGGAACCCGAGCCGGAGCCCGGCGACGGCTGCACGGCCGCCTACTCGGTCACCAACGAGTGGTCGGACGGCTTCCAGGCCAACGTGACCGTCACGGCCGACTCCGGTATCGACGGGTGGACGGTGACGTGGGACTTCGCCGACGGCCAGAGCGTCAACCAGGCCTGGAACGCCACGGTCACCAGCAGCGGCACGCAAGTCACCGCGACCGACGCGGGCTACAACGGCCTTCTGGGCTCCGGTGAGAGCACCGACTTCGGCTTCACCGGAAACCACAGCGGGGCCAACGGGATCCCATCCCTGACCTGCACCGCCGACTGAGGCCGACCCGCACACCGGCAACCGGCACCTGAATGGGGAGGGCGCGACGGTGGCGCCCTCCCCGTTCCCCGTGCGCACCGCGCGGGCCGGTTCCGGTGCCGCTCGAGGGCCGGGGTCAGCGCGGTGCCCAGAAGGGGTCGCGGCCGCTGAGGCCCAGGGCGCGGTCGAACAGGGGAGCGTCGGCCGGGACGGCGACGACCGGGCCGAACAGGCCTTCGCGCGCCTGCGGATCGTCGGGGACGCTCGATGCGAAGGCGAAGCTTGCCCGGGCGTCGGCGGGAGCGCACTCATAAGGCCGCCCGATGGCGCGGGAGAGGTCCCAGCCGTGCAGCACCAGCTCGTTGCGGGCGACCATCCCGGCCTCCTGAGCGGGGAGTTCGAACCCTCCCGCGGCAGTGGTGCCCTGCCACGCCGCGGGGTCGCGCCACGCGGCAACGAGGTCGTCGAGGCGTCGCGCCAGGCGCTCGCGCCAGTCGGCGGGCAGGTCCGCGGCCGAGGGCGTCGGGGGCCCTCCGTCGGAAGGCGAGGAGGTCTTCTCGGCGGCGAGCCGGAAGACGCGCGCGAGCGCCAGGACGTGATCGAGCAGGTCGCCCACGGAGTAGCCGGCGCACGGGGTGGGGGCCGCGAGGTCGTCGTCGGTGATCTGCGCGGTCAGGGCCCTCATCCGGTCCGCCGCCGGCGCCAGATCCGGTTGCTCGTTCATGTTCGGCTCCTCTCGTCGCGGTCTCATCCGCCACGGTGTCCACTGAATCGTAGATCCCGGTACCGACGGAGAGAGCGACCGCGCACTCGGCCCGAGTCGTCGACGGCTCCCACCCGCGGGGAGGCGCGCCGTCTTCTGGTGGCGGGGCGCGAGCACCGGCGTGAAGACGGTCGGTCCGGGGTGCCGGACGGGAGGCCACCGGAGATCACCGAGACCGGCAGCGGAGCCGGTCCGGCAGGAGGTGCCGTCTGCCGGGCCGAAAGGCCTGCGGTGTCCGGAAGCAGGCTTACCGCTTCGTCGAGACGGGGCGTCCGGTCCGTCCGGTGGGACGTGCAAGCGGGTCTCATCTCGGTCGAGGTGGAAGGCCGCCGCGGCTTGTCTCCTCGCGGTCGAGACGCCGGGGTCTGCGGTGCGGAACGAGCCGAGGAGAGGAGGACCGGCCAGGCCGCCCGACTTGTTCGGCTCCCACGGCGGGAGCGGCCGTGGTGGTGTGCCGAACATGTTCGTGAACGTCACGCCGGCGGCGAACGGGCCGCCGTCGCGCTGTCCGCGCAGTCGATCGAGGTGATCCGGGTCGGCCAGGCGCTCGCCGGGCTGGGCGCGGCCGCGCTGCCGCCCACGACTCTGGCGCTGATCAGCCACGCGGTAATGGAACCCGGGAGGCTCATTCCCCGGGAATCGTCTCCCGGTCGCGGGAAGACCAAATGAGTTGGACGAGTTCGGCCCGGTTGTGAACGTTGGTCTTGGCGAATATCCGTTTGAGATGCTGCTTTACCGTGTTCTCGCTGACAAATGCCTTCTGTGCGATATGCTTGGTTGTGAGCCCTTGGCTGACAAGTGTGGCGATCTCCTGTTCCCGGGGGGAGAGCACTCCCCATACCGGAAGTGCCGAGGACTGCTCGTCGGCGCACTCGTACAGAAGGCTGATGACCGACTCCTTGCCGGGTCCGCGGTACGACCTCACGATGACCTTCTGTCCGGAGGCCCCGTCGCGCACACTGGTCGTCCCGGCCTGCCGGCCGTCTTCGGCGAATTCTGATATCACACCGTCGACGAGACCTTCGAGGCCAGAGGACCGTGAAGTACCCGGTGCACTGTCCAGGCACCCCATAATACGCTTTGCATTCCGGTTGGCGAACAGTCTTCTTCCCTGGAGGTCACTGACGACGACACCATGAGGGAAATGGTCGAGCACTCCCTGGACCAGAGTCGCCTGCTCTCCCAGCGCGTCCAGTCTCCGGGCACGTTCGATGGCCAGGCTGAGGTGTTCGCTGATTAATCTCGCCAGGCTCAGGTCCTCTTCGCAGAAAGGACGACCATCGGTCGCACGGGCGAAGTTGATGGTGCCGACCACGTTTCCCGACTCCATGATGGGCGCTTCCATGGAGTAGGCGAGGCCCTCGCTGAGCAGGATCGATCTCGCGGCGGACGAGTGCCATCGCAACGGGCTCAGCATCACGTGGGAGTCCGCGGGGAGACCGTGCTCGAGAACCGCCTCCAGCACGGGGTCGTCGCGACGCCCCTGCTCCTCGTAGGCGTGCATGAAGAGGTCACTGAGGGTTGACGTCCTCTCCAGCACCGGAGTCGCGTCATTCACGAAACGGTAGAAACCGATCCCGTCGGCAGGGAGCACTTCTTCTACGGTCCCGAAGTAGACTTCACGGACCTCGTTGATCGTCTGCGTCTGGTTGAGTTCGCGAGCGAATTTGTAGAATCCGTTGCCGGTGAGGTCGACTTTCCCATTCACGGAACCACCCCCCAATTTGCCGACCGATAGGATTCCCTGGCCAGATGGTAACCTGACTCGACACGGCGAACATTAACATTTCGGAAACGAATGTTAACTCCGAATTGCTCTTGCCTGGCTACCCACAGCACATGCAAAACCGACGGGGAATCCGGCCGAAGGCGCAGGGGGCCGCCGGCAGGAGTCTCCCGCCGGCGATCCCGGACTTCCGGCCTCGCAGCCACGAATCGTGTACTCAGATTCTGTGCAGCATCCAGTCGGCCAACCTCGCCGCGGCGACGGCCAGGTAGTCGTAGTTGCAGTGCAGCGAGCCCGCTCCGCCGTAATAGTCGACGGTCACGTCGTCGACGGTCAGTGCCGCCTCGAAACGACGCGCTCCCTTGATGTCCATGATGATGTCGTTCTCGCCGTGCATGACGTATACCGGGATGTCCAGCTTCTCGGCAACGCCGTCGAGGGTGAACCGGGCGAGCTTCTCGCGGGCCTCGGCGTCGTCCTTCGAGCCGGACAGCCACTGGAGCTGCTGCTGCAGGGGAGGGTAGTACTCGTAGAAGTCCGTCAGGATGCTCCAGGTACCGCACCAGGCCGCCACGGCCTTGACCCGCGGCTCGAAGGCCGCCGCACGCGGCGCGTAGTACCCGCCGAAGCTGACTCCGGCGAGGCCGAGCCGGTCCATCTCGACGTCGTCGCGCTCAGCCAGGAAGTCGAGGATGGCCTTCACGGGGACCTCGTAGTCGTGGCGGCTGTACATCTTCTTGAAACGCAGGGAGCCGCCGCGCCCGGGGGTGTCGACCATGACGACGTTCATTCCGCGGGCCGGGAACTCGGTGCCACCGAGGAAGTACAGTTCCTCGGCCCACGAGTCGGCGCCACCGAGCATGAGCACCGTGGGACGCTTCTCGCCTGAGGCGTCCGGACGAACGACGTAGCCGTCCATCGTCTGGCCCTCGAAGGGAACACTGATTCGCTCGATGAGCCCGCCGGTGAGCTCCGCCGCCTTCCGGAAGTTCCGCGTTCCCTCGATGTAGGCCTCGTCCCGGCGCGGATCCGTGGAGGAGAGGAAGAACTCGGAATGCCGCCAGTAGCTCATCGAACGGAACAGAGCGCGGCGACCCGTCGTGATGTCGCCCGCTTCCAGGGCGGAGTGGCCGGCCTCCGCGGTCTCCTTGGCGGTCCGGCTCCACTCCCGCTGCCAGACCTCGGGGTCAGTGGTCTGCGAACCGATACGGGCCGCCGTCCGCGCGCACTCGAACAGGTCGGAACCCCCGACCGCGACCTGGGCGAGCAGCCGCATCGTCTGCAGCGACCAGTCCTCGTGCTGGGGGAACAACTCGATGATGGACAGGGCGTCGCCCTGGGGCTTGGTCTCGGTCACGTCTACTCCTTTTGGTCGTTCCGGAAGGGTTTTCGGGGAGGTGGTCGGGGTCCTCAGCCGCCGATCGCCGACGGTGCCTCCGTGACGTCGCCCCAGAGGACCTGGTCCCGGATAGCGGTGCGGTATCGGGCGAGCTCTCGGGGCACGTTGACGCACACCGCGCCCCGTACCAGGCCGTCGCGCCCGTACAGTGCCACGAGCCTGTCGTCGTCGAGTTCCTTGATGGCGACCTCGCTCGCCGCGGACGCGCGTCCCACGAAGCGCATACGGGCCTCGTACTGGTCGGTCCAGAAGTACGGGACCGCGCTGAAGGCCTCCCCGTGGCCCAGAAGGGTGTGGGCGGCCCGTCTTCCCTGCTCGACGGCGTTCGTCCAGTGCTCGACGCGGATCTCCTCGTCGAACAGCGGGTTGTACCAGCGTGCGACGTCCCCGGCCGCCACCACACCGGGAACGGAGGTCGACAGGTCGGAGTGGCAGACCACGCCGTTGGTCGTCTGGACGCCGCTGCCGTCGAGCCATTCGGTGACCGGGCTCGCCCCGACCCCCGCCACGACGACGTCGGCGTTGACGACGCGTCCGTTGCTCAGGGTGAGGACAGCGCCGTCACCGAGGCGCTCGATCGTCTCCACGGTGCACGTGCAGACGATCTCCACCCCGTTGCGTGCGTGCAGGGCGCGGAACCAGGCCCCGACCTCGTCGCCCAGAGCACGGCTCAGCGGGACCAGTCCGACCTCGACGATCGTCACGTCGAGACCCAGTTGCCGGACGGTCGCGGCGATCTCCAGTCCGATGAATCCGGCTCCGATGAGAACGAGGTGCCGGCCGGGGCGCAGGCGCTCGCGAAGTCGCAGACCGTCCTCGATCGACCGGAGTACCTGGACGGGCGGGGCGTTCTCCGTGCTGGGCAGGCGCCGTGCCCGTGAACCGGTGGCGATGACGAGGCCGTCGTAACCCACGGTCGTGCCGTCGTCGAGCAGGACCGTGCGCCGCGCGGTGTCGAGCTGGACGGCGGCGTTCCCGAGCCGGGTGGTGATGGCGTTGTCCTCGTACCACTCGGGCGCGCGAAGGCTCAGCCTCTCCACCGCCACACCGCTGAGCAGCGCTTCCTTGGACAGGGGCGGCCTGTCGTAGGGCAGTTCGTTCTCCGCTGAGATGAGCGTGACGTCGCCCTCGAACCCGTGCTCCCTCAGCGCCTCAGCAGCGTGCACCCCGGCCAGTGAACCCCCGACGATGGCGATCCGCCGCACGTCAGGAGCTCTCGATGGAGATCGCACGTGCGGGGCATCCTCGTACGGCCGCCTCGGCCTCGGCACGACGGTCCTCCGTCGGGGTCTCGTTCAGCAGCACGGCCTTGTCGGTGCGATCGTCAAGGTCGAACAACCCGGGGCTCTCGATCAGGCAGTTCGCGTACCCCTGGCACGCCTCCAGATCGAGGACCAGCTTCATTCCCATGTCCTGTCACCTCCGTGACGTCCTTCGAGACTCAGTGAGCGCTCGAGTCCAGGTGCGGGATCCGCGGCTCGACGTTCGCGCTGCGCGCGGAAGCGGGGGTGTTCCGGCTCTTCAGCGCGCGAACGCGGCCCGCGGTGATGACCGCGGAGATTCCGGGGATGTCGCCGACGGCGAGCGCGCCGCGCGCGCTGTCACGGGTCGAGCCCCACGGCGCGTCCATGACGACGAGGTCGCCCGCTCGCCCCGGGGTGACCAGTCCGGCCGGAAGGTTCCACGTTCGGGCGTTGTTGCCCGAGGCGGCCGCCCACACGAGCGCGGGGTCGAGACCGGTCAGCGACGCGAGCTCGGCGACGGTCTTGATCACTCCCAGGGGCATGACGCCGGTACCGGTGGGCGTGTCCGACCCGATGACGATCCGGGACAGGGCGTCCTGCCGCACCGCACGCTCGAGAATGCGCACGGCCGACCTGAGGTTCCCGGCCTGGACCAGCTGGAGCGCCATACCGGTCTCGTCCATGATCGTGTCGACCCCGTCAGGGTCCAGCGACGTCGGTCCGCCGTTGATGTGGCCGCAGACGTCCGGTGCCAGCGCCAGCAGGTGCTCGGGCGTGATCGGCTTACTTCCCGGGATGCTCGCCCCGCCGGAGTGGCACATGACCGTGATGCCGTGCTGTTTGGCCCATCTGACCTGGTCGACTCCCTCGGCGGGGTCCTTGTAGCGGCCGAAGCCGAACTTCGCGAGGACGACCCCGGCATCCTGGAGGTCGGCGAAGTCGCGTTCCTGGAGCGTCGGCTCCAGGACCACGGAACCGGCGTGGACGGTCATCCCGCCGGGGTGGAAGTTCTCGAAACAGGTCCGTGCGGCGATGGCCAGGGCCTTGACCCCGACAGCGGTGTGCGGGCGTCCCGGAGCGTGGATCTCTCCGGGGCTCACAACGCTGGTGATCCCGCCGTGGACGTAACCGGCGAGGAAGTCGACGGTCTTCTGCCTCGGTGTGTAGTCACCGAGCACGACGTGGCAGTGGGAGTCGATGAGTCCCGGCGCGACGGTCGAACCCCGGGCGTCCACGACGGTGTCGGCGTTGTCGATCGCGGCTCTCAGGTCACGCGCGTTCCCGACGTCGCTGATCGTGCCGTCGGTGACGACGACTGTGTCCGCTCCGTCCACAATGGGCGCTTCGATGTCACCCGAGAAGACGGTGGCGGCCCCGGTGACAGCGAGCGTGTTCATCGCGCCCCGCCCTTCTCGGCGACCTCGGCTACGCTCATGCCCCCGACCCGCGCGTTGAGCCGACCGCGGTTGGTCACCACGCCGATGACGACGAGCTCGTCCGGGTGAGGCGCGTCGGGAACGCGGATCTGCACGCCGTCGTAGTGGCCGCGCACCCAGACGTCGTCCTTGTACGCGGTCGGCACGTCGATGACGTCGCCGGCGACCGCGGGTTTCGTCATGGACGTGATCCAGGCCTTCCCGCCTCCGATGGCCTCACGGAAGGCGTCCCCGAAGACCGAGGTCAGAGCCGCGTTGACGTGCTCCTGTTCCCCTTCCGAGCCCACGAGGCCGCCCTTGCCGTAGCTCTCCACCGGCTGCCCGAGGAGGCGGACGGCCTCGAGTCCCAGGGACCGTCCCAGCTCGTTCGAGGCGCTGATGACGCCGGAGAGGTCGTCCACGTACCCCTGTCCTGCATACGGGTTCCTGATGACCGCGCAGACGGCGACCTTGCGCAGTTCCTCCCCGTCCGATCTGCCTGCCGACGATCGGACCGCCTCGATCTGTGCGAAGGTCTTTCGGACCTCAAGCGGAGAGCCGGCCACGGGACCTCCTCCTTTTCCATGGTGTTCGCCGGGTTCGTCAGCACCGGCTCCTGCGATTGGTAGCGACGCTACGGCGGCTTTGGTCTCGCCGACATCACCCGGTCGGGTAGATCCGGGGCCTGCGGTGGGCGGCGGCACGAGGGCAGGCTGAAGGCATGCCGGGGCCGGGGGCGGCGGGCCGCCTGCCGCCGCCCCCGGCTCCGGCGGACCGGGAGCGCGGACTCAGTCGACCGCGAAGAGGACCGTCCCCGGCCAGACGATGAAGACCGTCATCGCCACGGCGAACGGAATCAGGAAGGGGAGGGTCCCGCGGAATACCGTCACGGCGTCCAGCGATCTGTCCAGGCCGGAGGTGATGAAGGCGTTGACGCCCACCGGCGGGGTGACCGCTCCGATCGTGGTGACCAGGACGACGATGACCGTGAACCAGACGATGTCATAGCCCAGTCCCGTGATCAGCGGGAACAGTAGAGGGATGCTGATGACGAGGAACCCCAGGGCGTCCATGATCGCGCCGCCGACCAGGTAGATCGCCACGACTATGAGCACGATGACGATCGGTGCGACCGGCAGGCTTGCGACCCGCTCGGCCAGATCGAACGGCAGTCGGCTGAGCGTGAGGAACCGGCCGAAGACGACGGCGCCGGCCACCAGCAGGATCACCATCGCTGAGACCCGCAGCGTCTCGATGACCGACTTCCAGAACACGGCCCAGGTCAGGCTGCGTCCTATGACGCCGATGACGATGGCTCCGAACGCGCCCACCGCGGCCGCCTCCGTCGGTGTGAACAGGCCCGCGAACAGTCCGCCGATGGCGACGAGGAAGAGCACGCCGACCTCGATCACGCCGCTCAGGGAGGCGAGCCGCTGCCTCCAGGTCGCCTTCGGTCCGGGCGGGCCGAGTTCCGGTCTGAACCAGCACATGACGAACACGGTGGCGAGCAGCAGCACGCCGACGAGGATCCCCGGGGCGAGAGCGGCCTGGAAGAGCTTGGTGATGGACTGCTGGGACTGGACCGCGATGATGATGAGCGCGGTCGACGGTGGGATGAGGATCCCCAGGGTCCCTCCGACCGCGACCGCTCCCCCGGACAGGCGCCGGCTGTAACCGTACTTCCTCATCTCCGGCAGGGCGACCGCGCCGATGGTCGCGGTCGAGGCCGAGTTCGAGCCGGAGACGGCCGAGAAGCCGATGCTCGCGGTGATGGTCGTCGCGGCCACGCCCCCGGGGAGGTGCCCGATCCAGGTGTAGGCGGCGTCGAAGAGCTTCCCGCTCATCCCCGTACGGAAGACGATCTGACCCATGAGGATGAACAGCGGGACGACCGCCATCGTGTAGGAGGAGAACTGCCGGTAGACGTCCGCCGCCATCAGATGCAGCGCCGCTTCCACGTCGCTGATGATCACGGCACCGACGAAGCCGACACCGAGCATGGCGAAGGACACCGGCATCCTGAGGAAGAGGATGCCCAGCATGATGACGATGCCGAGGATCGCGACGAGTGTCGGGGTCACGAGATGCTCCGTTCAGCGCGAGGGGGACGGGGAGTGGGGCCGGGGGGCCGCTGGTGAGCTGGTCACCAGATGTCCGCTTCGGCCGACGGAGAACGCCATGAGCGGGTGACGCGGCCGAGGTCGCCGATGAGGGCGGCGAGCAGACCGAGGACACCGACGAGGAGAAGGCACACCAGGGGCCAGAGCGGAATGCGCAGGGCCTCGGTGGCGGAGCCGGTCGCGTACATGGTGAGTCCGTATCCGAGCAGGCTGAGCGCCAGCTGGACGAACAGCGCGATCGAGGCGAGCGTCACGACGGCCCCGATGACGAGGCGGACGCGCCTGCCCAACCGGTTGGTGACGATGTCGACGGAGACGTGCGACCTGTGGACCTGCGCCTCACCGAGCGCCAGCGCGCTGACCACGAGGCCCGCCATCGACACGACCTCGTAGGTGCTCTGGATCGGTGCGGCGAACGTCCGCAGAACGATGTTGGCGACGAGCAGCAGCATCATCGCGACCAGCGCCGTACCACCGATGTGGGCGAGAGACCGCGAGAACCGGTCTGTCACGGCGACGAGCTCCGTCATCACGAGGTCTCCGTTTCGAGTTCTTCGGCGTGCTGGTCGGCCAGCTCGCGCATGCGGTCCAGCACCTCCCGGGCGTCGAAGTCGGCGTCGGAGCGCCGGGCGACCCAGTCGTCGGTGAGCCGCTCCATGCGCGCGTCCAGCTCCTCGCGGACCTCCGGGTCGAGCTCGGCCGTCTCCACGCCGTGCTCGCTCCTCGCCCATGCGATGGCCTCCCCGACGTTCTCGTCGTCGTGGAACTCCGAGGCGAAGGCCGTCATCTCCTCGCGCAGGTCGAGGATGGCCTCCTGTACGTGCTCGGGCAGGGCGTCGAAGGCCTGCTGGTCCATGACGGCCACGAAGCTGTTCGAAAGGCCGAAGGGATAGTCGGTGACGTATCCGACCTGCTCGGCGAGCGAGAAGTCCCGCAGGACCTCGCGCGAGGAGACGTAGCCGTCGATGACACCGATCTGGAGGTTCTCCGCGACGTCTGCCATGGACAGGCTGAGCGGCGACGCGCCCAGGGACTCCAGCGTGGGGATCGTTGCGCCGGAGCTGCGGAGGTCTCGTCCGGCGAGATCCGACAGGCTCCGGACCGGTGTCTGCGTCTGCAGGTAGGCCGGCTCCGTGGTGAACGCGGTGATGATCTGGTAGCCGTCGAACTCCGCGGGCTCGTATTCGAGCAGGAGGTCGAGGAACGCGGCGCTGCCCACTCGCGCGCTCTCGATCCCGACCGGCTGGTTGATCACCGAGGAGAACGGGAACCGCCTGCTGTCGTAGGCCGGGGAGTCCAGACCGACGTCCACCACTCCCGCGGACACGCCGTCGTAGATGTCGCCCGCGGACATCAGCGTTCCACCGGGGTAGGTCTGGACCGTCACCTGCCCGTCGGTCCTCTCAGCGAGCCGGTCGGCCCACTCCTCCATCTGCACCCCCGGAAACGACGCGGCCGGCGCGAAGAACGCGTAGCTCAGCCGGATCTCGTCGTCAGGGGCGATCGCGGCGGCACTCCCTCCTCCGCCCATACACGCGGTGAGCAGGAGCGCGGTGCCCGACGCGGTGATCGCCGCGATAAAGCGGTTCCTTCGAGACATCTCGATCTCCAGAGTTCTGGTCAGCGGCAAGCGGCGGGAACGAGCGGGAAAGCGGCGACGGCCCCGAGACCGCAGCGAGCGTGTTGAGGGACGTTACCGATGGCTGACGGGCTGGTCGTGACCCATACGGGTACAAAGTGCGGCCGGAGTCGGTGACCAGTGGCCGGGGATTACGTTGCGTGGCCGTCTCGTTCGAGGGCCACCCACGTGTCGTGGTGGCGATGGAGGAGTGCCGGCCCCGGATGGTCGGCGGGGACTGCTCAAGCGGGTGGCGTCCGCACCAACCCGGCTCCGGTGCGCGGGAGGCGGGCGCCGCGGTGAACGGGGGGTGCCGGCCGCGGTCGTGTCCGCGGACACCGCCGGGTGCGCCCGGCGCCGGCTCCCACCGGCCCGGGCCTGAACCACCCGGCGTCGCGGGCAGGTGGTGGATCAGTGCCCGGCGAAGTCCTGCTCGGCCCAGGGGCCGACCACCGTCGGATCGATCCGGATGTCAAGGACGAGGACACCGCGCGGTTCGGCGAACCAGTCGGCGGCCTGCGCGAGGTCGGAGTGCTCCCGGACGGTGACCGCCCGCGCCCCGGCGCCCCGGGCGAGCCCCGCGATGTCGACGTCCGGGAACCGCACGAGGTCGAGTCCTGAACCGTAGTGGAGGAAATGGTGGACCTCGGCGCCGTAGGCCTGGTCGTCGTAGACCACGACGAGGACGTCCAGGTCCAGGCGCACGAGCGTCTCGAGTTCGGATACCGCCATGAGGAACCCGCCGTCGCCGGTGGCGAGGACGGTGAGCCGGTCGGGTCTGGCGATGGCCGCGCCCACAGCGGCGCCCAGGCCCAGCCCGATGGACTGGAACCCCGCGCTGGTGAAGACGAATCCGGCGGGGTCGGGCACGGACCAGCCCATCGCCGGCCAGCCGATGAAGTGACCGCCGTCCAGCACGACGGAGCGCTCGGCGGGCAGCATCCCTTCCAACCGGGCGGTGATGTCGGCGGGATGGCATGTGCCCTCGGCGGAGGGCCCGGACTGAGCGAGGTCGCGGGACCGCTCGACCCGGCCGAACTCGCTCGCGGAGGGGCGGTCGCCGACCTCGGCCAGCAGCGCGCGTACCGTGGCGTCGACGTCTGCGACGATGCCGACGCCGACGTGTTCGTTGCGGCCGAGAGCGCTGTGTTCCCGGTCGACCTGGACCACCTTGACCTGCCCGTGGAAGATCGTGTCGCCGCGCGTCGTCCACGTCGTGAGCGTGGCCCCCAGCGCCAGGATCAGGTCAGCGGACTCCAGGGTCTCCACCGCGGTGGAGGTGGAGAACCCTCCCGCGATGCCGACGTCCCGGGGGTGCCCGGCGAACATGCCCTTGGCGACCGCGGTCGTCGCGAGGCGCGCCCCGATCCTGTCGGCGAGCGCGGCGGTCGCGTCACAGGCCCCCGACAGCCATGCGCCTCGACCCGCGAGGAGCACGGGACGGCGGGCGGACAGCAGGTCGTCCGCCAGTTCGGCGACAACGTGGGCCGCTGGTCGCGGACGTCCCGTCGGCCGGAGGATCGAGACGGGGCCGTCAGGTGAGGACGCGGTGGACGCCTGCACGTCCAGCGGCATGTTGAGGACGACCGGACGGTGCTCGTCGAGTGCCCGGCGACAGGCGCGGGCCGTATCGGCCGCGACCGTGCCGGGCCGGTGGAGATGCTCGGCGATCCCGCCCGCGGCGGTGATCAGCGCGGCCTGGTCGAGGTAGAAGTTGGAACGGGTCATCCCGGCCGATGTCGCCCCGGAGAGGACCACGATCGGGCTCCGGCTCTTGGCGGCCTCCGCGAGTGCCGTCAGGGTGTTGGTCAGGCCCGGCCCCTGGTGGACGCTGCAGACGGCGATCCGTCCCGTGGTCCGCCAGTGGGCGTCGGCCATGGCTAGGGCGCCCGCCTCGTGGCGGGCGCCGACGAATCGTGCCCCGCTTCGGACGAGCGCGTCGGTGGCGACGAAGTTGCCGCTGCCCACGACCCCGAAGACGGTGTCGATCCCGCAGGCGGCGAGCGTCGCCCCCACCACTTTCGCCCCGTTGGCGGCGTCTCCGGTCACGTCCATGCACCGCTTCCGGCATCGGTGTTGATGACGATCCCGGTGACGATCCGGGCGGCGCTCGGATCGGCGAGATAGGCGTAGGCGCCGCTGTGGTCCTCCGGCCGCGGCGTGACCCCGAGGACGTTGCTGCGGGCGATGCGTTCGTCGCGCCCCTCGACCCGATCGGCGGTCAGCTCTTGGCCGAGGGACCGCAATCCACCGAAACGCGTGCCACCGGTCCCGCCTGGCGCGACACCGTTGACCCGGACTCTCGGTGCGAGGTCGGCCGAGAGGTGGTCCACGACCCCCCGGAGCGCCCACTTCGAGCTGCCGTAGAGCACGCCGCCGCCACGCGGGTGGAACGCCGACTCCGACAGCGTCAGCGTCACCGAGCCGCGGGCCGCGCTCAGCGCCTCGTGACACACGTTGATCGCCTTCAGAGAGCCGAGGACGTTGGTGTGCCACATCTCGTCGCCCGCCGATTCCAGCTCCGCAGGGGTGAGCTCACGGATGGACACGTAGTGGTCGAACACCCCGACACAGCTGGTGAGGTGGTCGAGGCCGCCGTCGTCGTTGCGCGCGACGGCCAACGCCTCGGCCAGGGCCTCGCGGTCCGTGGCGTCGCCGACGACCACCCGGAGACGGTCGCCACCGCCGCGGCGCAGCACGTCGGCGTGCTCGGGGGATCTCTCGAGCACCGTGACGCGGGCACCGAGGGCGAGGTAGCGTTCGCAGACAGCCTGCCCGATACCCGATCCGCCCCCGGTGACCAGCATGCTCAGTCCCTTCAGGCCCCCGCTCATGGTCCCGGTTTCCTCGCCAGCAGGGACGTGATGAACTCCGGTTCCTGGTAGCTCAGACAGTCCAGCGCGACCGCGTCGAAGCGGACACACGTGTTGCGCCTGGGCGACCAGATCTCCAGCCTCACCCCGTTGCGGGTTTCGACTCTGCGTACGACGACGTCGACGAACTCGTTGGCGACGACAATGGGTCCCTCGTCGCCTCCGTCCCGCGGGTAGTGGAGAACCTCGCCGTCGCCGGGGTTCTCCGCCTCCGGGATGGGAACGGCCTCACTCATGGGTGCGCTCCTTCGGTCGGGTCAGAGGAGGATCGACAGGTTGTGCCCGTTGATGACGGACTGGTCGAGCACCGCGTAGCGCCGCGCCAGCAGCAGCCCGCCGTCCACGCGACGGACCGTGTCCTTGCGGGCGATCGAGTAGAGGTTCGGCTCGACGCTGTCGCCCCGGCTCCGGTAGATGAGGCAGTTCGACGACACGAGGAGTTCGCCCTCCCGCTCGCCCGGGTCGGCCACGACGTTCGTGACGTAGTGACGCGTGCGTGACGGTGGCTGCTCCGCCCAGGCGAAGTCCGTCTCGAGCCGTTCCACCCGCAGCGTGAGCGTCTGCTTGTCGTCGTCGAAGATCCTGGACGTCGGCGAGACCTCCCAGTCGGCCTGGCCCTCCCGGGTCACACGGAGCGGCACGATGTACCTGATGTCGTCCGTCAGGTGGTCGAGCCAGTCCCGAAACCTGCGTTCGTCGAGTGCGAGGGCTTCCCTGTGGAGGAAGTCGGTGGCGTCGAGGACCGCGTCCCGGTCTGGTTTCTTCGATGCCACGCCGATCACACCTGTCCGGTCATGTAGTCGGACCACCGGGACCACAGGTTCCGGAAGTTGGAGTCGTTGACGTAGGGCTTGACCACGTGTCCGGGCCCGGGGAAGTCGGGGTCCCTGACGCTGTCCATCCCCATGACGTAGGGGAACTCGATGTTCCTGGCCATGGTCGACCCGGCCGAACGGGTCACGCGCGCCCAGTTCTCCAGGTCGTCCTGCTCGAAGGTCCCCGCCTGGGCGAAGGTCAGCGTGTAGGCGCGGTAGGCCTCCTGCTTGTACTCGTCCGAGGCGTCCTTGGGGACCAGGCACCAGGAGTACATCTCGGTCTTGCCCGGACCGATCGGGTGGTACAGGCGCATGGTCACGAACCGCACGCCCGTCTGCCCCGGGACGATGCTGAACGGCTGCATGAGGAAGGACAGGTTGGGGAACACCGTTCCGACCGCGGTCCGGGTCTGGGAGAAGACCTCGACCTGTTCCGGCGACAGGCTGCGGCGCATCTCGTCGGCCAGTTCCTCCGGGAACCCCGCGAAGGGCGGGAAGCCCGGCGTGTGGCCGAGCCCGATACCGTGCCCCTTCCCGGGGATGCTCGCGGCCCAGCCCTGGCTGTGCGTCGCCCCCGAGGAGGCGAAGTAGCCGAGGTTGAACCCGAACTGGTGGGCGACCGGGGTGTGGTATCCGTCCCCGGAGAAGTTCTCGGCGGCGATCTTCCAGTCGGTCTCCGTCACCCAGTGGTCAGGGGGACCGTGCACCTCGCTGCCCGAGTTCCCCTGCTTGAGGTAGAGGTCCAGGTAGAACTGGAATCCCCCGAGGTACTCGTCGAGCGGCGGCGCGTCCGGGTCGAGCGTTCCGAACACCAGGCCCGCGTAGGTCTGCGTACGCACCTTGATCAGGCCCCAGTCGCGCTTGTCGATCCTGCCTTCGTAGCCCTCCTTCATGTAGGGGACCCCGACGAGCTCCCCGGAGTTCTTGTACACCCATCCGTGGTAGGAGCAACGGAAGTGCGAGGCGTTGCCCATCTCGGACTTGCACATCATGTTGCCGCGGTGGCGGCACATGTTGAGGCTGGCGTGGATCTCCCCCGACTCGTCGCGGGCGACGATGAGGTTGTTGTTCGCTATGTAGCGCGTGACGTAGTCACCGCGGTCGGGGATCTCGGACTCGTGGGCCAGGAAGCACCAGGCCTTGGAGAAGACCCGCTGCTGCTCGATGTCGAAGATCTCCTGGTCGTTGAAGACACGAGCCGGGAAACGCCCCTGCGCGATACCGTCCCTGATGCTTTCGAGGCCCGCTTCGACGCCGGCACCGATGGGCTTCGTCGCCATGGCTCACACCTTCTCGGCGGTCCGGGACGAGGAGGAGTCCAGCCGCGCCTCGATCTCGGCGGTGATCTGCTTGTAGCGCTCGACGTGCTCGAGCGTCGTCTTGTGGTGGACCTCGGGAAGCAGGTCCTCGGTGTAGGGCACCCGGCTCTTGCCGACGTCCATGTAGCCGGCGGCGTTGACGCGGATCTTCTCGAGGGGAATGTTGTACTTCGCGAACTCGAAGAAGTCCTGTCCGACGATGAAGGGCTCGTGGGCCCACCGCAGACGCTCCGTCAGCCAGCGGGCGTCCTCGGTGCGCCCTTCGCGGAGGGCGTCACGCAGCGCGAGGACGGGAGCGGGACCCATGGCGGTGGTCGACGACCACGCCATTCCGACCAGCTCTTCGCCGTACATCTCCCACGCCGGGAACCAGTCGGTCTCGATCGGCATCAGGGGGAAGTTCGTCCCGGTGTGGGCCATGTCGTTGTGGTACCGGAAGCCGACCGACGCTCCTCCGGCGTACTTGACCGCCACGACCTGAGGCAGGTCGACGAGGGTGCGGTAGACGGAGCGCGGGATGACCCCGCCGAAGGCGGCCGTGTTGTCATAGACGACGATGGCCAGCTCGGGCACAGCCTCGGCGACGTCCCGGTAGAACCTCTCCATGATCGGCGCGACCATGTCGCCCCACATGGGACGGCCGAGCAGGGTCCCGGTGACCCCGATGTCCGCCAGGAACCTCATCCGCGCAATGGTGTCGCGGGTGTTGAGGGTGGTGGCGCCGACGAAGACGGGGAAGTCGGGGTTCTCCGACCGTGCGGTCTCGGCCACACACGAGGCGTACGCCTTCCACTCCTCCAGCGTCAGCGTGCCCATCTCGCCCAGAGTGCCGTTGGTGGCGATCGCGTCCACGCCGTCACGGATGAGGGACCGGATCATGCGCTCGGTCTCCTCGAGGTTCACGGTGTTCTCGGCATCGACCCGGTCCGCTCCCGGAAGGGCCGGCGTAGGGGGGTAGGCCATGACGCCTCGCATGTCGCGACCGGTCACCTTGGGAAGTCTGCTGCTCATCGGGTCCTACCTTCTTCTCGATGTTGAACGGGGTGCTCGTGGGGCGTTCGCGGGTCGGGCGGCCGGATTCAGATCCGCGCCGCGGCGACGGCGGTCCCTGTGAGCCACTCGGGGACCGGCTCGTAGGCCAGGACGTCGAACGGCACCTGGACCGAGCCCGCCGCGACGAGCCACGTCCGGATCTCGTGGGCGCCGTTTCCGGCGGCGTCGATCTCCTCGGCGGTGTAGGAGAGGAGGCGGCTCTCGTCACCGCTCTCGAACCGGCTGATGAAGTCACGGTCGAACTCCGTGTTGACCTGCCCCGACTCCGGCAGACCGACCCAGTGGGACAGGCCGCCCGTGCCGACGACGACCACCCGCTGGACCTCGGTCTGCGCCTCGACCGCGCGGCGGATCATCCTTCCGAAGTCGTGGCAGCGCCTCACGGTCGGCCAGGGCGGGTTGACGCCGTTGACGATGATGGGAACGAGGGGGTACTTCGACTCGGGATCGAGGTGTTTGAAGGGAACGCAGAAGTTCTCGTCGAACTCCAGCCCGCCTTCCACCAGGGCGGGGTCGAAATCCGACTCCAGGGCGAACTCGTACACGTGCCGACCGAGCCGGGAGTGCCCCGGATACTGGTGCTGTTCTACGTTGAGGAAATCTCCCATTTCCTTGGTGACCGGCCCCGTATACGAGTCGCTCGTCGCGACGGCGAATGCCGGAAGGTTTCCCAGGTGGAAATTGGTGAAATGCTCGACGGAAACAGCGATGATCACGTCCGGTGCGAGCGCGTCGATTCGGCTTCGAGCCTCAGCGAAAGCGGATTCCACGGCCTCGCGCTTCGCGGGTTCCGCGCGTTCGGGCCATCCCGTGATGCCGGGTGAGTGCGAAGCGGTGAAAGCACCCACAACACGTCCGGTGGTCTCAGCCATCAGTTCTTCTCCCCCCGTATCTGGGCGTAGTAGTCAGCACGGTCGACCTTCAGCTGGATCGCGCAGAAATAGATCAGGTAGGGGTTGAACCCACGCTCGTACATGGCTTTGAAGTCGAGTTCGCGCATAGCGACGCGGTCCTCACCCCCAATACCGTAGGAATCGAGTATCGGGTCCGGATCAGCGAGGTACCGATCCGCCAGGTTCGGGTCCTTGCGAATGTCCCACAGCAGTTTGTGGAGGCTGTACACCGGCTCACCTTCCTCGTTCCTCTGATGGCTTTTCGTCGACACGGCGCGGATACGCCCGACCAGTGGATTTCCGTTGTGGACCCTCCGACCCGGGTCACGAAGCGGTGGGTTTCCTGGTGTTGGTGTCCAAAGCCTAAGGAAATGGTGTTGCCGGCCGCGTTACCCTTTCGGGTAGTTTCCGGCGAGGAGGCCGGACGCACTCCGGCGTCCGGCGACGCCGGGGCGCTCCGCGTCTTGCGCACGTGGGGGTGTGGGGCAGGGACGGCGGTCCGAGGCGTGCTCCGGCATCGCGGCGGCCTGCCGCGGCAGTTCGGGCGCCTACGCCGAGGCCGTGCGCCGTGCCCTGCCCGGCGCTTTGCGGGTGGCCGACCGACCGCCCACCTCGCCGCCCGCCTCGACCGCGCTGCGACTCAGGCCAGGGCGGCGGTGATCTCCACTTCGACCGGTGCGTCCAATGGCAGGGCTGCCACGCCGACCGCGCTGCGGACGTGCGCCCCCGCGCCGCCGAAGGCGATGCCGAGCAGCTCGCTCGCGCCGTTGAGGACGGCGGGTTGGCCGGTGAATCCGGGTGCGCCGGCGACGAACCCGGTGACCTTCACGACCCGCGCGACCGCGGACAGGTCGCCGACGACCGCCCTGACCGCCGCGAGGGCGTTCAGCGCGCACTGCCGGGCCTGCTCCTCGGCCTCCTCGGGAGAAACGTCGGCGCCGACCTTGCCGGTGATCGCAAGGACCCCGTCCTGCAGCGGGAGCTGGCCGGAGGTGTACACGTATCCGCCGCTGACGGCGGCCGGGACGTAGAGCGCGACCGGGTCGGGGGCCGGGGGGAGCTTGAGGCCGGCGTCGGCGAGGCGTTCTTCGGGGGTGGACATGGCGTCCCTCCTTGCTGTTGAGCGCACGGATGCGGGATGTCAGGCCAGGTGGCCGGTGCGCAGGAAGTCTTCGAGGCGGGCGGAGTAGGGGGCCGGATCCAGGCCGGCGGAGGCGAGCCACTGATCGTCGTAGTAGCGGTCGAGGTAGCGCTCGCCGGGGTCGCACAGGAGGGTGACGACACTGCCGCGCTCGCCGCGTTCGCGCATCTGCGAGACGAGTCGGCAGGCGGCCCAGGTGCCGGTGCCCGTGGAGGCCCCGCACTTGCGGCCGAGCAGGCGCTCCAGGACGCGGATCGTGGCGATCGACGCTGCGTCGGGCACCCGCATCATGCGGTCGATCGCGTCGGGGACGAAGCTGGGCTCGACGCGCTGCCGGCCGATTCCCTCGATGCGTGAGCCCCGGGCGGCGTGCGCGTCGGGGTCGTGCTCCGCCCAGCCGTCGAAGAAGGCGGAGTTCTCCGGGTCGGCGACGCAGATGCCGGTGGCGCGCTGGGTGTAGTGCACGTACCGCGCCAGGGTCGCGGAGGTGCCGCCGGTGCCGGCGCCGGTGACGATCCAGGTGGGTTCGGGGAACCGCTCGTCCCGCATCTGCTGGAAGATCGATTCGGCGATGTTGTTGTTGCCCCGCCAGTCGGTGGCGCGCTCGGCGTAGGTGAACTGGTCCATGTAGTGGCCGCCGGTCTCGTCGACCAGCCGCGCCGCGACGTCGTAGACCTCGCAGGGGTCGTCCACGAGGTGGCAGCGGCCGCCGTGGAACTCGATCAGCTCGATCTTCGAGAGGGCGGTGCTCTTCGCCATGACCGCGATGAAGGGAACGCCGATCAGCCGGGCGAAGTAGGCCTCGCTGATCGCCGTCGATCCGGAGGATGCCTCGATGACGGGGCGGTCCGGACGGACCCAGCCGTTGCACAGGCCGTAGAGGAACAGCGAGCGGGCCAGGCGGTGCTTGAGCGAGCCGGTGGGGTGGGTCGACTCGTCCTTGAGGTAGAGGTCGACGCCCCACGCGGGCGGCAGGGGCACGGCGAGCAGATGGGTGTCGGCGGAGCGGTTCGCGTCGGTCTGGACCTTGCGGACGGCCTCGCGGAGCCAGGCGCGGTAGGCGGGGTCGTAGCGGTCGATGTCGGTCTCGGCGGGGGCGCCGACCGGGGTGCCGGGGAGTGCGGTCATCGGGTGTCGTCCTCCGCTCGTCGGCCGGTGCCGCGTTCGGCGAGTTCGTTGAGGTAGTTGTAGACGGTGAAGCGGGAGACCGAGATCGCCTCGGCGATGATCTCCACCGCGTCCTTGACGAGGAAGACCCCCCACTCCTGCAGCTGCGCCACGATCTGGAGCTTGTGTCGCTTCTTCATCAGTTCCACCGGGATGCCCTGCGCGGCCACGGCCTCCCGGACGAGCGCTGAGGTCAGTTCCTCGACGCTGCGTGGGAAGCTCTCCTTCGGTCCGTCCTCGGCGGGTGGGGCCGGTACCGCGTTCGGCGTCCCCGGCACCAGCAGCCCGCCGATCAACTCGTGCGCCCGCCGCAGGTCGGTGACGTCGACGTTCAGGCACAGCGCGGCGACCGGTGCGCCGCCGGGGAGACGCACGACGATGGTGCTGGAACGGCCCTCGCGCCCGTCGGGCAGCTGCGTGGAGTAGCCGATCAAGTGGTCCGGGGCGCCTGCCCGCACATGCTGGATGAGCAGGTCGGTCGCCGGAGCGCCGGGACCGCGCCCGGTGACGCCGCCCGCGATCCGGTGGACGGAGTCGGGCAACCGGGTGAGGTCGTGCAGCACGACCTCGCATCCCGGGCCGAGCGCCGCCGCCAGCGGGTCGACGACCTGCGCCAATACGTCGAGCATGGCGCCAGCCTGCGCCTGCTCCGATTCCGTCAACTCGATGTCCCCGGACACGGGCCGTGCCCGGGGCGTGTGTGTGCTGTCCATGCTTGCTCCCTCTTCGGCCGGGTCGGACGCGCAGAGCGGCCATGGGCAATTTTCAACCATGAGACAAGGTATTGCAATAGAGGTTGACATCTGCCAATCTCTGTGAGGTCATCCAACTCTGCGTGAGAATGCTCACGGTGTGGCACCTCTACCTGCGGGAGCAGCATGTCCTCAACGGCGCAGCAGGCATCGGCCCAGGGCGGATCGAACCACTTGAAGCGGGAGATCGGACTCGTCGGTGCCCTCGGCATCTCGTTCCACCAGATCGTCGGCGGCGGCGTCATCGCCCTGACCGGCACGGCGATCGCCATGACCGGCGGTGGTACGCCGATCGCCTTCGCCACCGCCACCGTGCTCGTCATGGTCGTCGCCGCGCCGATCTCGGCACTCGGCGCAGCCATGCCGACCACCGGCGGCGCGTACGTCTATCCGGCCCGGCTGCTCCACCCCCTGGCCGGGTACCTCAACATGTGGCTGTGGACGCTCGGCAACCTCTCGCTGAGCATCTACGGCATCGCGGCGGGGCAGTACCTGCACTCGCTCGATCCGTGGTTCGACGCGCAGCTCGTCGCCATCATCATGATCGTCGGCTTCTACGCGGCCAACCTGCTCGGCGCCGCCGTCTCCGCCCGGATCGGCGTGGTCCTGGGTGTCGTCATGATGCTGGCCTTCGGGATGTTCATCGTCTTCGGGCTCCTCGGCGTCGAGCACTGGGAGGTCTTCGCCCATCCCATCCCCAACGGCACGCTGGAACTGTTCAAGGCAGCCGCACTGCTGTCCTTCGCGACCCGCGGCGGTCAGGTCGTGGCCGAACTCGGCGACGAGTTGAAGAACCCCGGGCGCAACATCCCCATCGCCTGCCTGGGCGGCACGGCACTCGCGGGCGTGCTGTACATCCTGCTCGCGCTGCCCTCCGCCGGCGTTCTGCCGATCGAGGAAGTCGCGAACCAGCCGATGTCGGTGGTCGCCCAACACATCACCGGGCAGGCCGGCTTCGTCTTCTTCGTCCTGGGCGGCAGCGTCGTCGCGCTCGTCGGCTCGCTCAACTCCAACCTCTTGTGGGGCACGAAGGCCCTGCTCGCCGCGGTCCAGGACGGCTGGTTCCCGCGCCGGCTCGGCGCCGTCAACCGCCGCTTCGGGACCCCGCACTGGTTGCTCACGCTGATGTTCGTGATCGGCATCGCCCCGGTGCTCACCGGACTGGACATGGCCGACATCGCCAACGCGGCATCCGCTCTCCAGCAGGTCAACGCGGTACTCATCGTCGCAGCGGCGGTCCGGCTGCGCACCGTGCGGCGTGACCTGTACACCGCCGCGCCGTTCAAGCTCGGCGCGAGGACCATGCGAGTGCTGCTGGCCGCCACCGTCCTCATCTCCGCCTGGCAGTTCACGCTACTGACCGCCGACCTGACGCCCTCGGTGATCACCGCAGGGGCGGCGTGGATCGCGCTGGGCGCCGCCTGGGCCGCCTACCGGTACCCCAAACTCCCCACTCGCGACGACGGCGCGGTCGGCACCGCGCCCGCAGGAAAGGACTGACACCGCGATGGAAGAGATCGTCGTCTACGGCGCCCCCTGGTGCCCCGACTGCGTGCGCAGCAAGCGCTTCCTGGCCACGCACGGCGTGCCCTACAGTTGGATCGACGTCGACCGGGACCCGGCCGCTGAGACCCGCGTGCGCGAGCTGCAGGGCGGCGCCCGGCGCATACCGGACGTCGTCTTCCCCGACGGCAGCCACCTCGTCGAGCCCTCCGACGAGGAGTTGGCGCGCAAGCTCGGCCTGGTCGCGCGGGCCGAGCGCGGAATCTATGACCTGATCGTGATCGGCGGCGGCCCGGCCGGGCTGACGGCCGGTGTGTACGCGGCGCGCGAGGACCTGGCCGTGCTCGTCGTCGACGCGGGCGGATTCGGCGGCCAGGCCACCACGACCCAGCGCATCGACAACTACCCGGGCTTTCCTGATGGGATCGGCGGCCCCGACCTGGTGGACCTGTTCATCCGCCACAGCAGGAGCGGCGGCGTCGAACCGCTGCCCGCCACCAGAGTCGAGAGCCTGGCGCGGGACGGCGGTGCCGTGGCAGCCGAGCTGTCCAACGGGCAGCGGATCACGGGCACCGCCGCGCTCGTCGCCACCGGTACCACCTACCGCCGCCTGGGCGTCCCCGGCGAGGAGGAACTCGTCGGCTCCGGCGTCCACTTCTGCTCCACCTGTGACGGCCCCTCCTACCGCGGCCGCCGTCGGCTCGCAGTGATCGGCGGCGGCAACAGTGCCTGCGAGGAGGCTCTCTACCTCGCCCAACTCGTCGATGAGGTCGTCATCCTGCAGAACCTCGGCGACCTGACCGCGGACGCCGTCCTGCGCGAGCGCGTGCGCCGGGCCCCGAACATCCGTGTGCGCACCGGTGTGCGCGTCACCGGGTTCCGCGGTGGCGACGAGCTGGAGGCGGTGATGTTCACCGGCCCCCACGGTGCGGAGGAGATCGCACCTGACGGCGTCTTCGTCTTCATCGGCCTGACCCCCAATTCCGCCTTCCTGCAGGGGAGCGTCGAGCTGGATCCGCACGGCTACGTCCGCACCGACGCCCACCACCGCACCTCGCTGCCCGCCGTCTTCGCCGCGGGCGACGTGCGCACAGGAACGGCCAAGCAGCTGGTCACGGCTGCCGGCGATGCGGTTGCGGCCTTCCTCTCCGCGCGAAAGGAGATCGAGCAGGTCCGCTTGGCCTCCGTACCCTGATGCCCCGCACAGGAAGAGCGGCGCCGACCGGAGCCGGAGCCTCGTCAGGCATCGGTCGGCACCGATGGGGCATCCGCCGTTCGAGTCGACACCGCCTGGAACGCGTCCCGCAGACGTTCCTGCGGTCCTTGTTCGAGGCGCCCCGTCTCGACATCGGCTTCGACGAGGACCGCGGCGAGCTGCGGACCGCGGTGATCCCGCTGCCCGAGACCGCCGCCGCGAAGCCCCTCGTCGGTCCAATGGTCGGCCGGTTCTCCATGCCCTCGGGACCCTGCCGGACCTCGTCCGCGGGTCCGAGCTCTTCTCAGGGCAAGCCGCTGCGCCGACCGGGACATGATCACTAGGGTGCACGAATCGCCCCTGCCCCGCTAGTGTCCTGTCAGGCTGGAGCGTTCGCTATTCGTTGAGGGACCGGCAGTAGCCGGCGAGTCGGTCGAGGATCTCCTCGGCGCTCTTGTGCCAGGTAAAGGGTCGGGGGTTTCGTTCCAATGGCTGGAATCGCCGGGATGCCGGGATCGACCGCGGGAAGCGCCATACCCCGTGGGTAGGGCCCGCACACTCGCTCAGGTGTACCGACACTTCGGTGAGGTCGACGCCGCCGAAACATCGCCGCTGTACGAGCGCGTCGCCGTCGCCCTGAGCGAGTCCGACGAGGCGCTGCGCGCCATCGAGGCGGCGCCGGCGCGCAAGCGGCACCCCACGGTGATCCTCGCCGCGCTGCACGACCTCGCCCTCGCCGGACGCGCCCCGGCGCTTGCCGCGGCCTATGCCGCTGCGGACGGCGACGCTGCCGCTGGCGCGGCGATCGACACGCTGCTGCGAATGACCGACTCGGTCGTGGCCATCGCCGTGCGCCGGCAGACGCGGACCAACGAGACCGGACGCTGCGCCGTGCTGTATCCGGCCATTGCCGAGGCGGCGCGCCGGGTGGGCGCGAATGCGGTTGGGCTGATCGACGTGGGCTGTTCGGCTGGGCTCAATCTCAATGTCGATCGCGTTGGCATCACGTACAGCAACGGACAATCGCTGGGCGACCCGTCATCTCCCGTGCAGCTGTCGTCTTCGATCGTGGGAGACCGGCCCATCCCGACGCGGGCGATGCCCGAGGTCGTCGCCCGGGTCGGCGTCGACCTCGATCCGGTCGACGTGACCGACGCGGATGGCGCCCGATGGTTGCGCGCCTGCCTGTGGCCGGACCAGCCGGAGCGGGCCGCGAGGCTCGAAGCGGAGATGGCGTTGGCGGCGACGGCCCCTCCGCTGCTGCTGCAAGGTGACGCCGTCGAGGTGGTGCCCGACGCCGTCGCCCGTGTGCCCGCGGACGCCCTGCCTGTCGTCACCACGACGTGGGCGCTGTCGCACTTCCCGCTCGAGAGCCGCCTGCGCTTCCTGCACCGCCTCGACGAAGCGGCGGCCGGCCGGGCGGTGGCGTGGGTGTCAGCGGAGGGGGTCGGAGTCGCGCCGACGATACCGACACTCGGCGATCGCCGCGCCTCTGGCCACAGCATCATCGGCCTGGCGGTGTTCGACCGGTCGGCTCTGCACGCCGAGGCCGTTGGCCGCTGCTGGTCGCAGGGCCGCTTGCTGGCGTGGCTGGCAGACTCCTAGTCGCCGCTCGAGCTTCGCAGAAGTGCGGCGTAGAAGGTCAGACCCGGCCCGAACGTCATGGCGACCGCCCATCCCCCGACCGGGGCCTCGCCGGTGGCGCGGACGCGGTTCAGGACCAGCAGGACGGCGGCGCTGGAGCAGTTCCCCGTGTTGCGCGGGGTGTCGTAGGAAGCGGTGAGGCGCTCGTTGTCGAGCGCGAGCGCCTGGCCGCCGATCTCACCGGTGTCCGGGTCCAGCGAAGGGGTCACCTGCAGGACCGGTCCGGCGAGCGCGTAGTGGATCAGCGCTCCGAGCAGGCCCCACAACCACAGGCCGCTCTCAACGCTGATCACGAGGAGGAGCACCGCGTACCCGATCGCGATTGCCGCGGCAAGGAGCTCATGGGACACCATCCCGACGAGGTGGCCACCGGTGTCGCGCAGGCCGAACAGGTTCCCCACGTACGGAAGAGTTCTGTTTCACCGGAAGCCCGAGCGCCTTCTGCGGATAGGCGGGCCCTTCCATGAACGCCCCGGCGGTCAGTCCCGCCCTTGGGAAGGCCGGACGCTCAAGTCTGCGACCTTGGAGGCAGCCACGGACAACGTGGCTGCAGCACACCGAGAAGGCGCCGTTTGGCCCATTCGGCCTCGGGTAGCGGCGCGTCCACACTGCAGCTGCTGGACCGTGAGCACGACGTCCGGAGATAGGAGCGCCTGATGAGGGACGCAACGGTCGACGGTGCGGTAGCCGGTGCGGTCGGGGTCTGGGCGATGGATGTCGCCACGTGGACCATGTATCGCAAGGAGCCGCCGGAGCTGCTCGAACAGGAGAAGCGGGCCCGGGTCTTCGGTAAAGACGTCGCGCATGCCGCTGCCCGCCGCCTCGCCAGGATGGCAGGGAGCGACGTAGCTCGAGACGAGCCCAACGCCGGCGGGATCTTCGTTCACTACCTGCTGGGTATAGGCCCGGGAGTGGCATACGCGCAGTTGCGCCGTCGTCACCCGTGGATCGCAGCCGGTAAGGGCGCGTTGTGGGGCACCGCATTGTTCGTGATCAACGACGAGGTCGCAGGGCCACTCGCTCGCGTCGCAAGCGGACCACGGAGTTATCCCTGGCAGACCCATGTACGCGGCCTGGTCGGCCACGTCGTACTCGGCGTGGCGACCCACGTCGTGCTCGATGCCTTGGACCGGGCGCCGTGAGATGGCCCGGCACGTCACCGGGCGCAAACCGACGGCGCCTGAATGACCAGGTCGTGGTCATCACCGGAGCATCGTCAGGCATCGGCCGAGAAGCCGCCCGACAGTTCGCCGGCCGAGGTTCCTCGCTGGTGCTTGCGGCCCGCAGCGAACAGGCACTGCGGGCGACCGCGGACGAGGTCGAGCAACTCGGTGGGACAGCGCTGGTGGTTCCCACCGACGTGGCGGAGTGGCCACAGGTGCAGGCCCTGGCGGCCGCTGCGCGGGACCGTTTCGGACGGGTGGACACATGGGTGAACAACGCGGTCCTAGGCAGCTTCGGATCTCTCATCGACACGCCGATCCAAGCAGTCGACCGCGTCCTCCAGGTTGGGCTGCGCGGGCAGATCTACGGAGCGAAGGCGGTGCTCCCGATGATGCGGGAACAGGGCGGCGGCACCATCATCGGTGTCTCGTCGGTGCTCGGTATCCGTTCCATTCCGCTCTACGTGCCGTACTGCATAGCCAAGCATGGAAACACCGCGCTGTACGAAGGCCTCAGAGTGGAGGAGCAAATCGCCGGCTCTGGGATCGAGGTCACGACCATCCTTCCCGCGACGGTCAACACCCCCTTCTACGACGCTGTCCCCTCGTTCATGGACACCCGTCCTCCGCTCATCCCGCCGATCTACCAGCCCTCCGCCGTCGCCGAAGCCATCCTGTACGCCGCCGAGCATCCGCGCCGGCGCATTTGCATCGGTGCCGCGGGGCCCATGTCCGCCTGCCAGCGGATCAGTCCACGTGCTGTCGACACGGTCCTTCGTGGCGCGGGCCGTCTTTTCGTCCGCAAGCGACCCCAGCAGCCGGACGCGGGACAGAACAACCACTTTCAACCGATGTCCGGAAGCGGCGCGACGACCGGCCGGGCGCGCATGGCGTTTCCCCGCAGCCGCTACACCCGTACTGTCGGCTTCCACCCCGGCATGGCGAGGACGCTCGCTGCGGTGGCTGCACTGGCAGTCGCACGCCGACTCTGGAAGCGGTGACTGCGGCGGCCCCGAGCATGACGGCGAGGCCACGAGACGACACGGGCCCAAAGGTCCATCGAGGTTGCTACCGCGCCAGGGCCTGGCTCCTGCTCCGAGCCGGTTCTGCCGCGCTGGTGAGCCGATGGCCTGGTTCGCGGCGCTGGTCGGCCTGGTCGCGCTCGAGCGTGTCGCAGAGCTCGCGGTCCCGCAGCGCAACCTCCGCTGGAGTCGGCAGCGCGGAGGCCGCGAGTACGGGGCAGGCCATTACCCGTTCATGGTGGCCCTGCACGCCGGCCTGCTGGCGGGATGCGCCGTCGAGGTGTGGACGCTGGACCGCCCGTTCCTCCCGGCCCTCGTCGAAGAGTGATGAAGGGCAGAGCCGGCGATGATCCGCGCCTCGATACTGATCAGACGTGCCCACCGGCGCGTGCCGGGCCTGCGTCACTCAGCGGCACGGCGGAACCGGTACCACTTCGGCGAGGTCTGGTTCATCGGCCATCCCAGGCCGGTGGTGTCCGCATCCTCGACCGCGAGGAGCTCCCATCCCGGGAACGCGGCCTCGATCTCCGCCTGCGAGACGCCCTCGACAAACCGCCGGTACCGCGACGGCCCGAAGGCGAGCATCAGCAGGGTGGCCCCCCGCGCGGCGAGCGCCGTCACACCTCGCCCCTCCGCGGCCCGCTGATCCGCATCAAGGCCCTGGAAGCAGCCGATATCGAGGAAGAGGTCGAATGTGCCCGGGTTGGCCGACTCAAGGTCGGTCACGTCGCCAACGACGTAGGTGACCTCCGCCGGCCCCTTGCGCCGAGCGGCCTCGACCGCCTCCGGCACGAGATCGACGCCCACCGCCTCCCACCCGCGCCGGGCCAGCTCGGGGGTGAACTGCCCGCGTCCGCAACCGATGTCCAATGCCCGCCCGGGGCTGGTCGAACGCTCTTCCGCCTCGCGGTCGAGCAGGGCGCCGAGCTGTGCCGCACCCGCGGCGCCGTAGCGCTCCCACGGAGTGAAGCCAAGACGGTACATCCACGCGTATTTCGTCATGGCCCCAAGGTAAGTCGATCCCTCGGCGCGAGCCGGTCACCCCCGTTAATCGTCGCCGTAGCAGCACCGCGGCACGCCCAGGGTCTGGCGCGTCGACGAAGGGCGGGACGGACCTCCTCATAGGCTCCGCGCAGCTCGTCGGAGAGCCCGGCCGACTGGGCCCTCTCAGCGGAGGTCAGCCCGTCGGCGTCGGCGACGCGTTCGTCAAGCCGGTCGAACGGGTCGAGCTCGGGCAGGCTGAGCTCCGGCGGGGGAGCCGGTGCAGCCGCGTCAGGAGTGTCGCCAGTTCGGTTGGGACCGCCCACTCGTCCTCGACCGCCTCCCACAGTGTGACCACCGTGCCCGCAGCGTCCCAGGGCCGGCTCCCGTCCAGCGGCCGCCCTACGGGCAGGCCCTCCCGATCCAGCCAGCGGGCCACGCCGACCCTCGGTCGAGCGGACCGACCGAACCCGCTGGAAGAGCGTGTGCCCGATGTGCATGGCCGGCCAGCAGCATGCCGGTGAGCTGCCGCGTCGTGGACGCCTCGAACCACCAGCGCCCGTAGTCGTGCGCGGACACCGCAGCCCACGGTCCGGGGCCGTGTTCATGGACCGAGCCCAGTAGCACACAACCGGTGCGGGCGCCGATGTCCATGGAGAGCAGGCGCGCCAGGAAGAAGTGCTGGACGCCGATGCCTTCGTCGAGCCGGTCGGTCACGATGCGCACCTGCTGGACGCCGCCGACCTTCCCGCCCAGTTCTTCGAAGACCTCGCGGTGCAGGGCCGCCTCGACCCCGTTGTCCTCGGGCTCGACTCCGCCGCCGACCGTCACCCAGTAGGGATCTGTCCGGGGCGGGTGCGTTGCACGACCGGTCCGATGTCAGCAACTTCGTCCGGGGAGTCCGGTCAGGATGCGTGAGCGACATCGAGGTGCGGGCCCGGCTGCCATCGCCGAGAACGCCTCTGCTCGGAACGAGGCGTCGAGTCCACTCGGAGTCGAGGTGTCCGAGCCCATGATCGGGCAGGACACGTTCACGGTCCGGTGCACTTTTGACGAACGGGTCGTCGCCACCGGGACGCGGCAGCGCATCACCAAAATCTCAATGTGCACCGTCGAAGGGGACTGGATCGTACGCGAGGAGGCGTTCTTCTACAGTGCTCCCGGTGCACCAGGGCCGGGTACGGTCACCGCGTTGACACCACTGTGACCACGCGGCCACGCTGGGGCGCGTGACCGACGCGTCCTCTCCCTTCCACCCGCCCGATCCGCCGACCGACGAGCCGCCCCCGCCGGATGAGCGCGAGCGGTCGGGGAGGCGCGCGTGGGTGGACATGGACCCCCACCAGGCCCACCAGGCGCTGGAGCGGCTGCGGGAATGGATGGGCGACGTCCTGGCCTACGAGGTGCGCGCGGCGCAGCTGCTCCGGCCGTGCTGGTATCGCCATCCCGCCGTCGTGCAGACCCTGCTGGACGTGTCCGCCGCCTGGACTCGCGCTTACCGCGGCGCCGACACCGAGATCCCGGGACTGGAGTGGGCCCAGCGCCACCTACCGCACCTGGAGGAGCGCCTGGCCCGCGATCTGCGCCAGTGCACCAGCGTCCGCCACGACCCCGAATCGGTGGCGCTGCCCCGCCCCGCCGCCGCCGAGGTGCACGCCTATCTCGCGTGGTGGACCGGTGGCCGCGACCCCGCCACCGAACCCGGCCCGCGAACGTGAGTGCCCCGCCCGCAGTGGCGTTCTGCGACCAATGCGGCCTACGCCTGGACCTTGCGGCCACATCCTGTCCCCGCTGCGCCACACCGGTCACCGCCCCGCCCCCGACCCCCACCCCGGCACCGACCGCACCACGGCCCGCAGCAGCCGCTCAGGGCACCGGCCGCCGGATCCAGTCGAGCGCAGGCCGCAACCTCGCGGGCAACGCGGTCGGGCTGGCCGCCGCGTGGCCGCGTGGCTGGAGCCGATCGTGGCCGAGGCCGCCCGCCGCCTCGGCGCAACCGGGGTGCCGGTGCTGCGCATCGACGACAGCCGCGAACCCAACGCCACCGCTGGCGCGCGCCACATCGTGATCACCCAGGGCCTGTTGGAATTCCTGCGCTACGACGCCGAGGCGGTGGCCGGGGTGATCGCCCACGAGGTCGCGCACTGGCGCGCGGGTGACGCCGTCACCATGGCATGGGGCAAGGGTGTTGCTCTGCCGCTGTACCTGGCCTACAACCTCGCGGTGCGGGCGGAGCAGGCGACGCGGTGGGGGCCGCTGCGGATCCTGCTGTGGAGCGTCAACGCGACCATGCGCGGGATCGTGGTCCCGGTGCACGCTCGGTACTGGCGGCGGTGCGAGTACGCGGCCGACGCCGCAGCCGCCCAGGCCGGCTACGGCGATGGCCTGTACCGCGCCCTGGCCCAGCTGCGCACCACGTTCGACGGCGCCCGCGCCGGATGGGAGGCGTCCATGCTCGCCACCCACCCGCCGACCGAGCTGCGGCTGGAGCGCCTGGAGGCCCCTGGCCGCGACTACCCCCTGCCTCACGACCTCTCGGCCGGCCAGGGGTTCAGCGCCCCCAGGTCGAGCGCCGAGGCCCCGACAAGGACTGACCGTGACGTTGGCATTCGAGCCCATCCCGCCCGTGCGGCTGCGCCCCGAGCACCGGGTGTTCCTCGGCCTGGACCCCGCCGACAGCCACAAACGCGTCTGGTCGTCGGCGTCGGATTCGGTGGGGATCGTCGGACCGCCCCGTTACGGCAAGACGTCGGGAATCATCATTCCCGCGCTGCTGTACTGGGCCGGGCCGGTGGTGTCCACCTCGACCCGGGGAGACATCCTGGCCGCCACCGGGGACTGGCGCCGCCGCATCGCTCAGGCCGCCGGTGGCCGGGTCTACGTCTACGACCCGTTCGGCAGCGAGGGCCTGGGAACCGCCACGCTGCGGTGGTCTCCCCTGGCCGGGTGCGCCGACCCCAGCGTGTGCTACCGCCGCGTTCAGGCCATGACCGCTGTGGCCGGAGGCGGGATCACCGACGCCGACCACTGGCGGTCGGGCGCCGCGCTGATCCTGCGCGGCCTGTTCCACGCCGCAGCCCTGGCCGACGCCCCGATGTCCGAGGTCCGCCGCTGGATCGCACGCCAGGACGTGCGCCGCCCCGCCGAGCTGATCCGCACCCACCCGGGCGCGGCCGAGGGGTGGGCCGACGACCTGGAGGCGCTGCCGCTGCTGGGCGAACGCGAACGAGGCAGTTTCTACAGCGTCGCCAGGACGTGCCTGGAGGCCACCGCCGAACCCCGCGTCCTGGAGTCCTGCTCCGCCGTTGACCTGGATATCGACGAGTTCCTGCGCACCAACTCATCGCTGTACGTGGTCGGTCCCAGCCACTACCAGGACGCCATCGCACCGATGATCGTCGGCTTGGTCGACGCCATCGCCCAGCGCGCCGCCGAGGTCGCCGTCGGCCAGGGCGGCCGGCTGGCCAGCCCGCTGCTGCTGGCTCTGGACGAGGTCGCCAACATCGCGCCCCTGCGCAGCTTGCCGTCGCTGGTGTCCGAGGGGGGCGGGCGCGGGATCATCACCCTGTGGGCGGCCCAGTCCCTGGCGCAGCTGCGCGCCCGCTACGGCGCCGACGCCCAGCAGGCCATCCTCACCGCCACCACCGCGAAGCTGATCTACGGCGGGGTGGCCAACGATGCCGACCTGCGCAACATCAGCGCGTGGGCCGGAGAACACCGCACCCCCGAGGTGACGCTGTTTGGCGGGGGCATCGACCCGGCGCTCCTGCCGCCGGACCGGCTGCGCGCCCTGGGCACACCGGCAGACACCGCCCGCCAGCACTCCATCAGCGGGTCCTACCGGCCGATCCTGCCGGTCGAGGCGATCCAGCAGATGCCCCCGCACCACGCGTGGCTGTGGTGGCGCTCCGAACCCCCTCTGCACGTCGAGACGCGTCCCGCTGGGCTGATCCCCGAGTACCAGCGCGTCGCCGGATACACTCCGGAGCACCAGCCGTGACCGGCCCCTGGCCCGACGCGCCGCCGCCGTCATGCCCGCGCTGCTCCGCCCCAGCCGCCCGCTCCGGCGCCCGATTCTGCCGCGCCTGCGGCGCCCCCATGGCCGAGCCCGGGACGGCGCCGCCGGCCGAGGCCGGGTGCCCGGGCGCAGCCCCCGCTCCCGAGCCCCCGCGCACACCTCGCTGGAGACGCCCCCGCGCCCTCATCGCCATCGGCGCCGCCGTCGTTGTGGCCGTCCTGGCCGCCACCGGCCAGCGCGCCGCCCAGGTCCGCACCACCGACCCCGCCGCCCCGGTCGAGGAGGTCCTGGCCCTCATCACCGACCGGCGGGGCAGCGCCCTGGCCACCCAGCTCGGCATCGAGTCGCTGCTGGTCACCGATGAGGCTCTGGCCCGCGGATACGAGCCGCCCGAGGACCTGCGCACCGCTGGAGCCTCCTACGGCGCCGCCGACGCCGACACCCGGCGCCCCGACCGTGACACCGCCACCGTCGCCGTCGCCTACCGCCTCGGCGCCCAGGAGCACCGCACATCGGTGCGCGTGCAGCGCGAGACCACCGGATGGGTGCGCGAATGGGAGGTGGTCGACGCCACCGGCCTGGCCGGGGCGCTCACGATCACCAGTACCCACCTGGAGCAGGCCCGCGTGGCCGGTGCGGACCTTCCGACCACACCGCCCGACAGCAGGATGCTGAACGCCCGACACCCCGCCCTGCCCGGCACCTACACCATCACCACCCCGCCGTCCCACCCGCTGTTCGAGGCGGCCGAGCTGGGCGCGGTGGCCGTCGCCGCCGACGACACCGACCGGCGCCCCGCCACATTCGACGTCACCGGTCTGAAGGTCCGCTCCGGCCTGGCCGCCGACGTGCACGAGCAGATCACTGCCCGCCTGGACACGTGCGCCGAGCAGACCGCCCTGGCCCCGCCCGGATGCCCGCTGCACCTGGACCGCGACAGCTACCAGTCCGTCGAGGACGTGTCCTGGACCATCACCGCGCAGCCGCAGATCCGGCTGCTCCCCGCCGACGACACCGCCCTGCACGGGGCCCCGCTGACCGTGGAGACCACCACCCCCGGCGCCGCCGAGGTCACCTACCGCCACACCTACGGTGCCGACGAGCCCAAGCAGGAGACCGTGGACATCACCGTCGGCGGTGGTGTCGGCATTGACGAGGACGGCCGGGCGGAGTGGGAACAATGACGAGGGCCCGCCCCCACACGGCCGACCGGCCACTACGAGGAAGAGGAGCGCACGTGACCGATCCGGATCTTCAACTGACCCCCGAAGAGGAGGACTTCTACGCGAAGTCCTCGATCACCGTCGTGTTCGACATCTTCGCCGACACCGCGACCCGCATCGGCGGAAAGTACGTCCACCTGGCCGATCACGCGGCGACCGAGGAGGAGCGGCGGCACTGGAAGGCCAAGATCTACGAGGTGCGAGACCAGCGGCGCGCGGCCGATCCCGACGACAGGGAAGCACTGGTCGCCCACATCAAGCGGTGGCAGGCCGAGGTCGCCAGACTCAAGGACCGCTGACCGTGGCGATCAGCTCTGAGCGGTACCGCCTATCCGATGAGGCCCTCAAGGACCGCTTCGACGAGTACGTCAGGGCATACGTCTTCGAGGAGCACGCGCCGAGCGGGTCACCCGTGCTGGTGCTGCTGGGAGCGCAACCGGCCGCCGGCAAGTCACGAGCGCAGCAGGCGGTCGTCCGCGCGTATCCCGGGATCGTCTCGCTGAGCGGAGACGACCTGCGCCAGTTCCATCCCGACTACGACGACCTGATGGAGCAGGACCCCCTGGCGATGCCCAACGCCACGGCCCAGGCATCCGGCGCGTGGGTGGCCATGAGTATCGACCACGCCAGGGAAAACGGCTACAGCCTGCTGCTGGAGGGCGTCTTCCGCGACCCGGAGATGACGCTGGGCACCGCCGCGGAGTTCGCCCAGAGCCCGAAGAAGTACCGGGTCGAGGTGGTCTCCCTGGGCGTCCCTGAGGAGGTGAGCCGACTCGACTCCGTCAGGCGCTACCTCTCGCCAGGCGACTCTCCCGCCAGATGGACACCGGCCACCGCCCACGACCTCGGCTACCGGATGAGCCCGCAGACCGTGCAGGCGTGCGAAAACAGCGAGCACGTCCACCGCATCACCATCACCGACCGCTCCGGCGCCGACCTGTTCACCAACGAGCGCGGCCCCGACGGCGCGTGGACCGGCCCCACCGGAGCCAAGGACGCCATGCTCCAGGCACGGCAGCGCCCACTGGACCCGGCCGCCGCCCGCGACTGGCTCGCGCGGCGTGACGACTACACCGCCGCCATGGTCGAACGCGAAGAACTCAACGCCACTACCCTGCCGACGCTGGAGCGGCTGCACGCCGACGCCGACCGCATCGCCGCCCAGGCATACCCCCACCCCGAAGACGCCCGCCTCAAACACCGACATGCGGCCGGACAGCACGTGCACCGCCACATCATCGACTCGGCCGCGCACGGCACCCCCAACAAGCTCCTCCCCGCCACCCCCGAAACCTTCCTAGCCGGCGACCACCAGCTCGCATACCACCGGGACCACCCCGCCGAGCACGGCGACCAGCAGCCCGCCCCCGCCCGCGTAGAACGCGAGCAGCAGCGCCGCGCAAGCATCACCACCGAGCAGGCCGAGGCCGAAGAACAGGTGCGCCGACACGCCCATTCCATGACAACACCAGACCACCAGCAGCCGCAGCACCCAAGCCGGGACGCCGCCGCCGTCGGCCGACCGCGCGATCCCCTCCGCCGCGACGACCACGAGCCAGAGCCCGAAAGGTGACACGGCGACCGCAGGGGTGCGGCCCCATCCGGTCGGGCGCTCCGGCGGCACAGCGGTCCTTCGCGCCATCTGTCTGCGCACAGCAGGGCCGCAGTCCCGAGCAGCCGCCAGGTCCCCGCCCTGAAACTCGACCAGATGTGCGCCCTCATCGAGTGCACCGACCCGACCACCTTGGTCGGCCGGCGCAACCGCACCCTGCTGCTGCTCGACTTCACCATGGTGGCGCGGCGCTCCGAACCCGCCGGCCTCGACCTCGTAGACGTGCGCACCACTGCCAACAGCTTGGAGGTCTTCGTCGCCACCTCCAAAACCGACAAGGATTCCGCTGGCACCACCGCGGGCGCCGTGCTCAGGGAAGCGGAGCGCCTGGAGATCACTATTCGGGACGAGAACGGCCGGGTGCACGAACTCCCCGACGACGAGGGCGAAGCGGATGCGAGGTGAACAGTGAACTCGGCTGAGACCGCCTACTGCTTCAGGTGGAGCTCCCGGCGCAGCAGGCCGGGCAGCCCGATAACAGAGGAGGAGGCCCGCGAGCGCGGCGAGAGCGGCGAAGAGTTCACCGCGGTCGCTGTGCGCCCGGGGCAGCCGACCCCCGCGCTGGTGACGGTGGTCTGGAAGAACGCCTATGCCGCCACCAGGTTCCTGGACGAGCACGGCAGGGAGTCGGTGAAGTACGTCTTCGAGAGGGTCGACGAGGAACGGCTCTTCCTGCACCGGGTCTTCATCCGCACCTATCCCGACGAAAGGCCCGGCCTGATGCTCGGCGACGCCGTCCGCGTCGAGGAGATGCGGATCGGCCTGGACGGCTGCGTCAGTGCACGAAAGGAGCAGGCGCACCCCAGAGGGAAGCGTCACCAAGAGGGCAAACGTCGAACTCGGCTCGCATCATCTTGACCAGGAAGTCGACCATGCCGCAGTCGAAGAGTGCCCATCTGGAGCCGCCATAACGGATCTGTCGACGCCAGGCCACCACCGGCCACCTGTCGGGGTCCGGGTCAAGCATCAGCCAGCCCAACTCGTTGGCATTGCAGCCAGAGCCCCAGGGCAGAACGGCACTGCTGTCCGCCGCGATGCCGGGGACACCGCTCTCCCTGTCCCACAGGTCCTGAGAGGGCGTTTCGTGGGTCGAATCCCCTTTCGTTGCCGGGTTTGGATGAGGCGGGCAGGTCGGGGGACCGCTGGTGGGCTATGGGTGCGGCTGGGTGAACAAGCCCGGCTCGGTCTCGACGAGGATGCCGCGGCTGACCAGGCGTTTGAGCTTGGAGCGGATGTTCTCGACGTTCTTGGACACGATGGGCAGGTCCAGGGTCTGGCACAGGTCGCGGGCGCGCAGCGGTCGGCCGAGGTCGGCGAAAGCGTCCATGATCTGCCGGTAGGCGGGGTGGTCGGGCAGCACGGGAGGCGGCGCGGCCGGCTCGGCGCCGTCCTCGCCGATTAGGGAGAGAAGGGTGGTGCGGGTGATCTGCAGATGCGCGATCGCCTCGTCGAGTTCGCCCAGCGTCGCGGTGAGCTCGCCGATGCGGGCCCGGGTCTGCTCGGCCTCGCGGGCCAGCGCCTGCTCACGCATCGATGGCTTCCGGCAGCGGTTTCGCCTCGCGGTGGCTCATGCGCCGCGCCGGGAGGGAGTGGAGGTGTGGGTGGGCCGCCGGGCCGTCGCGTCGCTCATCGTCCAGTACACGTGCGATTCGGAACTGGCGGGGCGGTGCTCGTAGTCGCGGAGCAGGCGCCGGTGCAGGGCCAGGGTTCTGTAGGTCTGCTCGACCACCCATCGTTTGGGCTGGGGGACGAACCCCCGATCGGCCGGGTTGCGTTGAATGATGTCTACGCCGATGCCCAGCGCGGCGCCGTGGTCGGCGACGGCGTTCTTGAGGCCTTGGTCGGCCAGGGTGGTTTGCACGGTGTCGGTCTGGGCGGCGGCGCGGTCCAGCAGGGCGGTGTCGGCGGTGTTGTCGTGGGCGGAGGCGGCCAGGACCACCACCGCCGCGGCCAGGCCCAGCACGTCCGCGGCCAGGCCGCGTTTGCGTCCGCGCACGCGTTTGCCCGCGTCGTTTCCGGTCGTGTGGGAGGGGACGGCGACCGCCGCGCGGATGCTCTGGGTGTCCAGTACGACCAGGCTCGGGTCGGATAATCGCCCCCGTTTCTCGCGCGTCTGCCAGCTCTGTGACTCACGCCGCGAATCACTCCGGACTGACACGCCCGCGCCGTTGCCTCCGTGCAGGAGTCGGCACTGCCGTTTCCCCTCAGGGACTCACACCTTTTGACGACTGCCCGTGCCGGGCGTACCAAAAAGCCGCCCCCACCCGGGAGGGTGGGGGCGGCTTGAGCGTTGCGGTGGATCCGCCGATCGCGCCGTGGCGCGCGGTGTCGCGGTGCTTAGAGTCCGCGGACCTGCTCGGCCTGCGGGCCCTTGGGACCCTGCGTGACCTCGAACTCCACGCGCTGGTTCTCGTCGAGGTTGCGGAAGCCGCTACCGGCGATGTTGCTGTAGTGCACGAAGACGTCCGGGCCGCCCTCGTCCTGGCTGATGAAGCCGAAGCCCTTCTCGCCATTGAACCACTTCACGGTTCCCTGAGCCATGTCTGTCTCCTGACAGGTCGATGGGTTGCGGACCCGCGGCGCGGGCCCCCTTGATCGCACTCGAGCCGCGGCGCGCCCCACCATCACTGGCCAGACAACTGCTCGCGTCGACTTCAGCGAGCGTCAAACACAAGGTCGAACACATACACAGAAAATCACGATCACCCTGTACAACAACATCCCCCACGACCTATTCCCCGACGGCGAGGCCATGGCCGCGCTTCAAAGCCGCACACTGTGCTGGAGTCGGCAGAACCGAAAATCCGGGTAGTCGCAGAGTGGAAACATCTCGCAGGTGGAACAGACCGCCAACGTGAGTTCCGCGTGGAACCGTCTCGGAGCAAGGAGCTCAGCCATGACCCCGAACGCAACCGACGGCACGATCGGCTTCGCCGACCTGTCACTACGACCAGAGCTTCTGGACGCGCTCTCCGGCCTCGGCTATGAGGAGCCCACGCCGATCCAGCGCGAGGCGATTCCGCCTCTACTGGAGGGACGCGACCTGCTCGGACAGGCTGCGACGGGGACGGGAAAGACGGCCGCGTTCGCGCTCCCGGTGCTCCAGCGGATGTCCCCGGACGGCCGAGGTGCGGAGCCGATGGCGCTGGTACTCGTGCCAACGCGCGAGCTGGCCGTCCAGCTTTCGGAGGCGATCCACCGCTATGGCCGTGAGCTGGGCGTACGGGTCCTCCCGATCTACGGCGGGCAGCCAATCGGCCGACAGCTGCGGGCGCTCGAGCGCGGCGTCGATGTCGTGGTCGCGACACCCGGGCGCGCGCTCGACCACATGAGCCGCGGGACGCTTCCTCTGAGCGGTCTCGAGACGGTCATCCTAGACGAGGCGGACGAGATGCTCGACATGGGGTTCGCCGAGGACATCGAGGCGATCCTCAAAGACACTCCCGACGATTGCCAAACGGTGCTCTTCTCGGCGACGATGCCGCCACGCATCAACGGAATAGCCCGTCGCCACCTGCGTGACCCGATCCGGATCCAGATCGCGCGCGAGACGGCGGCCCCGGGCGAGGCTCCGCTGGTGCGGCAGAGCGCCTATGTGGTCCCGCGGGCGCACAAGCCCGCGGCGCTCGGGCGCCTGCTGGACGCGGAGGCTCCAACTGCCACGGTCGTCTTCTGCCGCACACGCGGCGAGGTCGACCAGCTCACTGAGACCCTGAACGGACGCGGCTACCGTGCCGAGGCACTGCACGGCGGGATGAGCCAGGAGCAGCGCGACCGCGTCATGGGACGGCTGCGGAGCGGGACGGCGGATCTGCTCGTCGCGACCGACGTGGCCGCGCGCGGACTCGACATCGAGCAGCTCACTCACGTGGTCAACTACAACGTGCCCTCCGCGTCCGACTCCTACGTGCACCGGATCGGCCGGGTCGGCCGGGCCGGCCGCGAAGGTGTGGCCATCACCCTGGTGGAGCCGCGAGAGCACCGGATGCTCAAGAGCATAAGGCGGGCGACCGAAGGCAAAATCACGGTCGAGAAGGTACCGACCGTCGCCGACATGCGGGCCCGGCGGCTCGAGCTGACGTGCGCCGCGCTGCGTGAGAGCCTCCTAGAGGACGACCTGGAACGCTTCCGCGTCGTGGTCGAGACGCTCGCCGATGAGTTCGATGTCATGGAGGTGGCGCTCGCCGCGGTGAAGCTTGCGCACGAGGCCTGCGGACCCGCGGCCGACGAGGAGGAGATCCCGGAAATCGCAGTCAAGCCCGGGCGGGACAAACGTGGTCTCCGCGACGCTGCCGGGCGCGGAGAGCGACGCGGTCGTACAGCGGCAGGCGGGATGACGCGCCTTTTCGTCGGCGCCGGGCGCAGTGCCAGGATCCGACCGCAGGACCTGGTCGGCGCGATAGCCGGCGAGTCAGGTCTCAGCGGACGCGACATCGGGGCGATCGAGATCGCAGACCGCTTTTCGCTGGTGGAGATCCCCGAGTCCGCAGCCGACGAGGTGGTCGCGGCCCTGCGGGGTAGCACCATAAAGGGAAAGAAGACGGTGGTCCGCCGGGATGCGCGATAGCCGCGGCCGGGAGTGAAGTGCCCTGGGGCTGTTCTGCACCGGCACTCCTTTGACGGACACAAACACCCGGCAAACCGGCTCTGACCTGCGGTTACGCTGCCACCGCTCGCCGAGGGTTCCCGGGGGCTTCCAACGCCATGTGTACCGAATATGTACCGGCAACGCCGAACCCCGGGCGCACAGCCGGCCACGCGCACGGCCCTTACGGGACACCCCGCCGGAACACGGCTGACGCCCGAAGGCAGCCGTTGCACATTGCAGGCCCGGAGCAGGAGGGACCCACCACCCACACAGCCACCCGACCGGCCCCCGGAAGCTGATAGTGGAGGCGACCTATCCCCTGCCGAGCACGGGGGCGTGATCGCCAGGTTCCGGTAACGGCACCGTCCCGGCCGATGTGCGGGTAAGGAGTTGGGGACCAGGGGATTCTCACCAGTAGTGAAAATGAGGGATGGTCGGCCAGGTTGGAGTCTCTGAACTATGAAGGGCGGTGGAGACGTGTGGGCCTGCCCGGCCTGAAGTCGATGAAGGCCCGCACCGCCCGCGGCCTGGGCATGGCGGGCGAGGCTGAGGTCGAGGCGGAGCTGGTCGCGGCGACCCGGCTGGAGGGGCGGTCGCTGGCCGATCTGGCCGCCGAGCAGCAGGTGCCGTACAAGACCTTGGCCAAGCGGCGTGAGCGTGCCGAGGCCCGGCTGGCGCGCGCACTGACGGGGCGTGCCGGTGCGGAGCCGGCGGGACTGTTCGCCGTGGCGGCTGCTCCGGGGCAGGCGGGGCCGACCGCGGCAGAGCGAAGGGCGGCCTGACGGCCGGTAGTCACGCGTAGGGCCGGTAGCCGCATATGGGAGAGAGGGCTCGGCGCGCTGCGCCGGGCCCTCTTGCGGTCGGCCAGGGCCGCATGGCTTGGCCGCGGCCGCACCGTCCGCGGGTTCTCTGGATTTCTTCTGCCGCGGGTGTCGAATTCCCGGCATTGCTCGGCTTTATGACGGGCGAGTCTGCCGGTGCTGCTCCTGGTATCGCCTTCACCGACGCCCTGGATGCAGGCGAACGAAAAGTTATCCACACCTTGTGGAAAGGGGGAGTGCTCGCGCACGGGAACGGCACCGGCTCACTCGCTGCTCGTGCAATGCGAAGGCGAAGGGAAAAGGGGGCCGGGCCGTGGGGGAGAAGTCGTATGAGAAGCCGCGCACCTGGGTGTGGTGGGCTACCGCGCTGCTGGGGGCCGCGGTGTGGCTGCTGTTCGACGGTACCGGGTCGGCGTGGGCGCAGGAGGACCCGGCTACGACCACCACCCAGGACCTCAGCGCGGTCGTGGAGCGCCTGCGCAACGTCATCGTCTCGCTGGCGATGGCGCTGGCGACCCTGTTCCTGACGGTCGGGGGCCTGCGGTGGATGCTGGCCGGCGGGGACTCCGGTGAGATCGACGCCGCCAAGCGCGCTCTGAAGGGCGCGGGCATCGGCTATGCGATCGCTCTGCTGGCCACGGTGCTGATGACGGTGCTGAACTACGTCGTCAAGGGCACGACTCAGTGACCACCGCCGAACCCCGGCCGGAACCGAATCCGGCTCCGGGGGCGGAGCCGGAGCCGCCGGAGGACACCCCGCCGCCCGCCCCCGAACCGGAGCCCGAGCCCGAGCCGGGGCCGACGCCGGACCCGCAGCCCGGCCCGCCTCCGCCGGACAACCCCGCCGACCCCGGTGATCCGCCCGCCACCGACCAGGAGGCTCCCGAGGAGCCGCTGTTGGAGTGCGGGGTCATGGAGGTCTCCTGCCACATCTCCAATTGGTTCCACGACCTGGTGGAGTCCGCGCTCAACCCGCTGTTCGGCTGGCTGGGGGCCATGGCCTTCCGCACGCCGACGCCCACCGACGGGATGGAGGGCCTCTGGTCGGGCACCCTGACCACCGCCAACGCCCTATACGTGCTGCTGGTGGTGGTCGGCGGGGTGGTGGTGATGTCGCACGAGACCGTGCAGGCCCGCTATGCGGCCAAGGAGGTCCTGCCGCGCCTGGCCGCCGGGTTCATCGCCTCCAACGCCTCGCTGTGGATCGCCACCGAGATGATCCGCGCCGCCAACGCCGTCTCCACCGCGGTCTCCTCCGACGGCATCGACGCCGAGGAGGCCGCAGCCAATCTGCGTGAGCGCATGGAGTGGCTGCTGATGGAAGGCGTGCTGTTCATCCTGCTGCTGGTCGTGGCGGCGGTGGTGCTGCTGGTGGTGTGGTGCGCGGTGGAGGTCGTGCGCATCGCCATGGCCATCGTGCTGGTGACCGCCGCGCCGCTGCTGCTGGCTCCCCAGACCAACCGGATCGCGGCGCTGTGGTGGCGCTACATGGCCGCGCTGCTGGCCGTCCCGATCGGCCAGGCGATCGCGTTCATCGCGTTCATGCGGCTGTTCTTCGAGGGGCGGTTCCAGTACTTCGGGTCCTGGGAGAGCGCCGCCCTGACACCGGGGCCGGCGGTGCAGGGCACGGTCGTGCTGGGCTCGCAGGTGGTGGAGCTGGCCGCCCACGATCCCGGCGGCGAAGGCGGCGTGCTGCTCAACATCATGCTGCTGCTGACCATGCTGTATGTGCAGATCCGCATCCCGTTCTGGGCGATGAAGATCGCCGCGGGAAGCGGCAGCGACTCCTCCCCGCTGATGCGGCTGGCCCGCACCGCGATGATGGTGCTGATCTTTCGCAGGGCCGTCCCGGGCCTGCGCGGCCGGGCCGCGGCCACAGCGCAAGCCCTCGCCGCCACCGCCAGGGCCGCGCCGCAGGGGCAGCGGACCGGCGGGTGGCTGCGGCTGGCGCGGGGGGACGAGTACCCGCTGCGCACCCGCTTCACCGACGATCCGCTGCGCGGCCTGCTCGGCGCGGTCGGCGACCTGGACCCCGACCAGCGGGTGTGCGTGCGAGTGTGCGCCCGGCCCGCGACCGGGCGTCGGACAGCCAGGGCCCGCACGGCCGCGGCCCGGCTCAAGCGCACGCACTCGGCCACGCTCGCCGGGCTGCTGCTCGACCCGCTCGGCCCCGGCGCCAAGAACGTCGCGGGGGCGCCGTGGCCCGACGCCGGCGACAACATCCGCGCCATCCTCACCAAGGCCGCCGCACCCCGGCTGGCCTGCGCGATCTCCTACCAGCTCACCACCACCGCGACCGGCCCGGCCGCGGCAGCGCGGCTGCAGGGGCGCGCCCACGGCATCGCAGGGGCGTTCGCGGCGTTCACCAGCGGCACCAACCACCTGCGCCGCCGCCCCATGTGGCAGCCGGCGCTGTGGGCCGACCGCCGCCACCTCGCACGCGGCTCCCTGCTCAGCGTCCCGGAACTGGCGGCGATCGCGCACCTGCCCACCGACACCGCCGTGGCCGGACTGGAGCGGGCCGTCGCCCTGGGCGTCGCCGAATCGCGCCAGCACACCCACATCATCGGCAAGACCGGATCGGGCAAGTCCACGCTGCTGGCCAACCTGGTCCTCCAGGACGCCGAGGCCGGCCGGGCCGCGGTCGTGATCGACCCGCGCGGCGACCTGATCACCGACATCCTCACCCGGCTGCCCGCACCGGCCGCCGACCGCACCATCCTGTTCGACCCCGACGACCGGACCCGCCCGCCCCGGCTCAACCTGCTCCAGGGCGAAGACCCCGAGTTCACCTCCGACACCGTCACCGGCATCTTCCACCGCATCTACGAGCGCTCCTGGGGGCCGCGCACCGACGACATCCTGCGCGCCACCACCCTGACCCTGACCCGCGCGGGCGACCCGGCCCTGACCCTGGCCCACATCCCGCGCCTGCTCGCCGACGACGCCTTCCGCACCGGCCTGGTCGACGCCGTCCGCGACCCCGCCCTGGCCGGGTTCTGGGACTGGTACAACCAGCTCACCCCTGGCGCGCGCAGCACCGTCACCGGCCCCATCCTCAACAAGGTCCGCACCGCCCTGCTGCGGCCCTGGGTCCGCAACGTCTTAGCCTCGGGCCCCTCCACCATCGACCTGACCCGCGCCTTCGACGAGGGCGGCCTGGTCCTGCTGCGCCTGCCCAAAGGCCTGCTGGGCGAGGACACCGCCGCCCTCATCGGCTCCTTCGCCCTGGCCGCGACCTGGCAGACCGTCACCGCCCGCGTCCACCAGAGCGAGCACCGGCGCAAGGACGTGGCCGCCTACATCGACGAGTGCCACAACTTCCTCAACATGCCCGGCAGCCTGGCCGACATGCTGGTCGAAGCGCGCGGCTACCGGCTCGCCCTGGCCCTGGCCCACCAGGAGCTCGGCCAGCTCCCCACCGAGCTGCGCAAGGCGGTCTCCGCCAACGCCCGCTCCAAGGTCTACTTCAGCTGCAGCCCCGACGACGCCGCCCAACTGGAGCAGCACACCCTGCCCAACCTGGGCTCCTACGACCTCATGCACCTGAGCGACTACCAGGCCGCCGGCCGCCTCCTCGTCGGCGCCCGCGAACGCCCCGCCTTCACCATGCGCACCCGCCCCATGCCCGCGCCCGTCCCCGGCCGCGCCACCGCTGTGCGCGCGGCCGCGCGCCGCCACAGCCCGCCCGGCGGCGGCACGGTCCCGGCCCGCATCGACAAGCGATTCGAAGACACCGAGGAGAACAGCGCATGACCCGCCGCGTCCACACTGCCCACCTCGCCGACAGGCTCACCGACCGCGACTACGCCATCCTCGGCACCGTCCACACCCACCGCGTGCTCACCACCCTGCAGGCCGGTGCGCTCTTCTTTACCGGCCCCACCGCCCGCAACGCCCGCCGGCGCCTGCTCGCCCTGCACCGCTACGGACTCCTCGACACCTTCCGCCCCACCACCCCGGGACCCGGCACGCGTCCCGTGCACTGGACGCTCGCCCCCACCGGCGCGCGCGTGCTGGCCCACCACCGCGGCCTGGGCCTGGACGAACTCGGCTACCGTCACGACACCGCAGCCGGAATCGCCCACTCGGCCAAACTCGACCACACCACCGGACTCGTCCAGACCTTCACCGCCTTCACCCTCGCCGCCCGCGCCACCCCGGGCGCCCACCTCGCGGTGTGGTGGGGCGAGGTCCAGTCCGCGGCCGAATGGGGCGGCTACGTGCGCCCGGACGCCTACCTGCGCTGGATCGAAGAGGAGGCGCGGGTGGACGCCTTCCTCGAATACGACACCGGCACCGAAGCCCTGACCCGGGTCGCCAGGAAACTCCCCGGCTACGCCCGCCTGGCCGCCGCCAGCCGCATGCCCTCGCCCATCCTGTTCGCCGTGCCCGGCACCGCCCGCGAAACCAACCTCGCCGCCGCCCTGGCCCCGCACGCCACCCCAGCCACCCCGATCCGGCTCACCACCCACGCGCTCCTGGCCGTCCCCGGCCCGGCCGCCGCCATCTGGCGCGCCCCGGACAGCGACCACCGCCACCGCCTCGCCGACCCGACCCCCTGAACCATCGGGTTGCTGCAGGAAGCGGGGGAAGAGCAGGAAGAAGGGGAGCAGCGTGGTCAAGGCAGCGATCGCCGGGGCGGCCGCGCTCCTGCTCTTCCCGGTGCTCGTCGGCGCGGCCCTGGCTGGAAGCTCTCCCCGTAGCCTGGCCCCCGCCCACGTCGAAGGCATCCCGGATGTGCTCCTGGACGCCTACGTGCGCGCGGCCGCCGCGCTGGAGGGCATGCACCCCCGGTGCACCGGGATGCGCTGGCAGATCCTGGCCGGCATCGGCTCCATCGAATCCGACCTGCTCGCCGGCCGCACCATCGACGCGCGCGGCGACGTCGACCCGCCGGTGATCGGCCCGCGCCTGGACGGCACCGGCAACGGCGGCAACACCACCCCGCACCACGACACCGACGGCGGACGCTGGGACAACGACACCGAATACGACCGCGCCGTGGGCCCCAACCAGCACCTGCCGTCGGGCTGGGACACCTACGGCGCCGACGGCGACGGCGACGGCACCGCCGACCCGCACAACGTCTACGACTCCGCGCTGGCCAGCGCCCGCCACCTCTGCCTCACCGCCGGAGGCGGCCCCGTCGACTTCACCGACCGCGACCAGCTCGACGCCACACTCTTCCGCTACAACCCCTCCCGCGCCTACGTCGAAGACGTCCTCGCCGAGATCGACCGGTTCGACGCCCTCCCTGCCCCGACGGCAGCGGTCGGCCGCGGCGGAAGCCGGGCCGGACGCACAGCCGCGCAATGGGCCCTGGCCCAGGTCGGCAAGCCCTACATCTGGGGCGGCGTGGGCCCCGCCGGCTTCGACTGCTCCGGCCTGACCATGAAGGCCTGGGAGGCCGCCGGAGTAGACATCCCCCGCGTCACCACTGACCAGGCCCGCATCGGAACCCCCGTCTCCCTCAACGAACTCCAACCCGACGATCTGCTCTTCTACGACACCGGATCAGGCCCCTCGCCCAGCCACGTCACGATGTACATCGGCGACGGCCAAATGATCAACGCCCCCTCCAGAGGCAAGACCGTCCGAGTCGAGCCCGTCCAAAGCGACTACTACACACCTCGGTTCACGCAAGCTGTCCGACCGAGTGGGTGATAGGCCGTTGAACCACGCATCGCTCGTGCCGGCCTCGTTGGTTTCGCCGCAGCGGCCGGTTTCGGAGAGCTTGCCGTCCAGGATGAGGTGATCACCGCACCGAGTCGCCCCGATTGGTCGATGGCGGCACATCTAGCCCGCGTCGAGAAGCGCCTCGCACAGACCATCGACCGCGAAGGAGCTTTCACCATCACCACTCGGCAAGGAGTTCTCACGGGCAGGGCCTGACTGATGTTTGGCGATCGGTCCGCGCAGGGGTTAGCTGTCGCAGTGCGCGTAGCGCCGGCGGCACAGCAGGTCTGAGTTCTGGAGATCCGCAGCACTCCCGCGAACGCAGTAGTCAAAGCTCGATGAGATGACGGCTCAGCCATACGGCCCTTTTGGTCACGGTTGGTTGTGGTTGCGCTACGTTTGCCTGCGTTGCCTATGCGCCGTGGAGTCTTTGTTGTGAAGCGCGAGTTGCCTCCTGATGTGAAGGTCGTGCGGGTCCTGCTGTTCGTGTTGGCGGGGTTGTCGGCGGTGGGGGTGGTGGCGGCGCTGGTGCTGGCCGGGGCGGTCACCGATGCGCTGATCGGGGCGCTGCTGTGGGCGGTGTTTCCCGGGGTGCTGTCGCTGGTGTTCGGGTTGCGGCTGCCCAAGGGCGGGCGTGTCCTGTTCTGGTCGATTGTGGTGCTGCAGGCGTTGAACCTGTTTCTGGCGGTGGGCAACCTCAGCGAGGGCGTCCAGGGGTTCACGCAGATGCTGATCCCGGTCCTGACCTTGGTGTTTGTGCTGCGCGCGCCGTCGCGGCGATTCTTCGCCGAGCGCGCCGCGCAGTAGCGCGGTTGGGCCCGCAGGCCCAATCGGGATGTAAGGGTTGGGCCTTGAGGCTCTATCGCTGTGCGTGATGGTTTCACTACTGTTGACCGGCTTGCCGTCTTCGCCCCTCGACAAACCGGTGAATACCTGTGCTGCGAAGAATCCATGATCCCGAGCGTGGCGCGTCCTTTGTCGAATACACCGCAGTCGTTCTACTGGTGGCCGGTATCGCCTCGGTGCTGCTGGGCTCGGGCCTGCCGCAGATGATCCGGTCCGGGATCGAGAGCGCGGTGGCCTCGGTGTTCGCCGCCGACGGCACCGGTATCGAGACCGCCGACGGCTCCGGTACTCCCGACGGCGGCGGTGGCGGCGGCTCTGCGGATCCGGACGGCTCGTCTGGTTCCGGTTCCTCCTCGCCCCCGGGCGGTGACGCCCCTGGAGGGCAGGCTCCTGGCGGCGAGGACTCATCCAGTCAGGGAAACCAGGAAGGCCAGGAGGGCGGAGAGGACTCCGAAGGTTCTCCTGGGGTGGAGCCCGCCGACCACGACGCCCCGTCCGAATCCCCGGCCGATCCCGGCCCCCAGGAGGAGGAGGGGTTCCTCGACCACGCCGGCGACATCCTTGGCGAGGGGATCTGGGGCGGCGTCAAGCGTGATGTGGCCGACACCGTCGACACCGCGCTGAACCCGATCGACACCGTCACCGGGGCCGCGGCCGGCACCTACGACCTGATCAAGACCAGCGCCGAAGAGGACGGTCTGGCCTTTGCCCAGCGCTGGCATGAGGGCGACCGGGTCGGCGCGCTGGGCGGGCTGGCCTTGGACACCGGGGAGTTCGCGCTGTGGGACTCGCCCTTCAGCCTCGGCAACAACACCCGCATGATCGCCGACGAGGACGTGGTCGACTACGCCCGAGACGGCGAATGGGATGCCGCGATCGCCCGCGGCGGCTACAACCTGGGCACCATGTTCGCCCCCGGGGTCGGCACCCTCGGCAAAACCGGCACGTTCCTCAAAGGCCTCCCCGAAACCCCCGACGCCCCGAATGCGCCCCGGAACCGAGACGGCAACGGCGACCCACCGGACGAGGACACCACCACCCGGGCCGGCGGCGATCCCCCCGGCACCCGACCAGACAACGACCGCGACGGCAGCGACGACGGCGACCGCGACAGCGATAGCAATGACGGTGCTGACGTGCCCAACTGTGCCGCCAACAGCTTCGTTCCCGGCACCCCGGTCCTGCTCGCCGACGGCAGCACCGCCCCGATCGAAGACATCGCGGTGGGTGAGGAGGTGCTGGCCGCCGACCCCGACACCGGCCAGACCGGCCCCCGCCAGGTCACCCGCCTGATCGGCAGCGGCGGCGAGAAGACCCTCGTCCAACTCACCATCACCGACGACTCCGGCCACACCGACACCGTCACCGCCACTGATGCCCACCCCTTCTGGGCCCCGCAATACCGCGCCTGGATCGAGGCCGCCGACCTCCAGCCCGGCACCTGGCTGCAAACCAGCGCCGGCACCTGGGTACAGATCCAGGCAACCCGAACCTGGACGGTCCAAGACCAGCAGGTCCACAACCTCACCATCGCCGACCTGCACACCTACCACGTCACCGCCGGCAAGACAGACCTCCTCGTACACAACAGCGGAGGCCCTCTTAAGCCTGGGCAGAGATGTGTAACGAGCAGTGGTGCTCAGAAGTGGATACCGGATGACAGTAATCTTCCATCCGCAAGTACCCTGATCAATAATGGCCAGGAATACACGCCTCCACCTGGAAGCAGGGGGAGAAGTAAGAATAAGTTCCCAGCGCAAGGTGGCCCCGCGAATGGAACGCTATACAACCGTAATCCGCAGACAGGTAACGTGACAAACTACATCGTTTACGACGCCAATGGTATGGCGATCAAGCGAGTTGACTTGGAGGGGAGAGCGCATGGAGGCGTCCCGACTCCGCATGTGGTGTACTACGAGCGTAACCAACCCAAGCCGGACGGCCGGATATTCCTAGAGGGGCAGAGGCAGGTACGTCCAGCCAAGCCAAGTGAGATCCCATGACGAAACTCGAACACCATGAAACTCCGCGGTGGTTTCCGCGGAAGGTCCCCCGGTTTGTAGTGGAATGGGCTCGGGAGGCCCTTGGAGACCCCAACTGGGGAGACCCCCTTAATTTCCTTGACCAGGATGAGGGCGTGAAGTTCGTGATCGCGTCATCTTGGCTCTTCTGCCCGGAGACAGTCGAGTACCGTGGCGGAATATTCATCAAGCGCAGATTCTCGGAGAGTAACGTCGATCAGTGGCTGAGTGAACATGACATTGTATCGACGCAGGCGACCGTCAATCTGACGGCTATGTGGTCGCTGTTCGTCAACGCCGACTCTCCCGCGTTCGACGACATGGACGAGCGCGAACTCACTGCAGCGCTAGGGGAGTGCTGGAATGGTGTCTTGAAGCAGCGGTACCCTCAGCACAATATTGTGGTGTCCGTTGATCTGGACGAAGAGGACCAGTCGTCCCGCGGCCCGAGTGTGACCCTGTGGAGTTCGGGATACAAGGAAGCCCATCCAGCTTGATGTGCAGGTTATCGCCGTCCATGGATGGCTGGTTGGGGTGTGCCGTTCATAGGAGCGTGATTCCTATAGTGGAAAGTTTCTTCAGGCGAGATGCCTGTATCGGTCGATAGGTTACTCAGGCAATCTTGCCTACGAGAACTCCTGCTTCTCGGTGGCGAAAGCGGCAGTGTTCAGGAAAGGCTAATGATATCGAGCAGGGGATAGTGGGCGTAGCTCCCCGTCTTTCGCGCCGGAGCGGAAAGCCTCCCACTCGGCTCGTGTGAAGGCCAGCGTCGCTGACGCCGCTGTGTCGCGGAGGATGAAGCCGCCCTCGGGAGGAAGGGGGCAGGAGTCGGCCTGAGTACTCGGTGACTCCAGCGGCCACCTGGTCGAGGAAGGCGTCCCAGTCGGGGTTGGGGACGGTGAGCGTGGGGCCGTCAGGGTTCTTGCTGTCGCCGATCTCGGTCACGCCGCTGTGCGGCGAGCGGATGCGCACGCAGCTTTGTCCGCTGCCCGAGCTGTAGGAGGACTTGATCCAGGCGCTGGGGGCCTCACCGGTGTGCTTGTCGGCCGGCCGCTCGGGCGCGTGGGTCACTCGTGCTCCTTCGCCAGTTCCATGAGCAGGCGCCTCGACTCCTCGGTCGCCGCAGCCTTGTCCCGCAGGAGGTTCATGGTCAGCTTACAGCGCCGTAAATCTGCCGGTTTCTCCAGATAGAGGTTGCCGCCCTGGCTCTCGACGAACAGGATGTCGGGGATCTCCTGGTCGAACTCCATGATGGTGAAGGGGCCGGAGAGCCCGGCGTGCGCGCCGACGCTGGTCGGCATGATCTGGACGTGCACGCTGGGCAGTTCGGTGACCTGGAGAAGGTGCTCCACCTGCGCGCGCATGGTGCTCGAACCGCCCACGGGGCGACGGATGGCTCCCTCCTCCAGGATGGCCCAGAGCTGGAGGGGATCGTCGCTTCGGGTGAGCGCCTCCTGGCGCTTGACGCGTAGTTCGGAGAGTTCGTCGACCTCTTCCGGATAGGCCCGCGGCATGGTGGCGTCGATGATCGCGTGGGCGTAGGCGCTGGTCTGCAAGAGGCCGTGCACGAAGACCGTCTCGTAGGCGTTGAGAGCGGTGGCGTCGGTCTCCAGGCCGATGTACACCTGGAACTTCGGGTGCATGATCCGCCCGTAGGACTCGTACCAGCCCTTGCGGTTGGCCTCTGTGAGGAGGTCGAAGAGGAGCTGCCGTTCGGAGTCGTCCTCGACCCCGTACATCTCCAGCATGATCCGCAGGTCGTCCCGGTTGGGGACGAGGTCGCCGCCTTCGATCCGCGATATCCGGGACGTCACGCATTTCAGCTGTCTGGCGACGTCGGCTCCTTTGAGGTCGGCCGCCTCCCGCAGCCGGCGGAGTGCCTTGCCGAGTTTCCTCCGGCCCACCACGGGGCCGCGCCGCTTAACCATCGACACCTCCTGTGCGGCGTGAGCCGTCCGTCCCTGCGCCCCGTCCGGCAGGAGCAGCCACTGGGGTGGGCGCTCAGTCTCTCGCATGTCTTGCACCGGTTCTCCAGAAAACTCTATATAACTTGGCGAATCACTTGCTCTGTAACGTTACGAGAGACGTTATGGAGCGTGTTCCGGCGGCGTGTGTGCGTCGTCACGCTCGGAAGTCCTTGGGAGAGGTCATGGATGACGGACGGGATGTGCTGGTGCGGTGGGTGAAGCCGCAGAAGAGGGATGTCGCGGTGACCCGGGGGCTGGTCGGTGAACTACTGGGGCCTGTGTCGAAGTCGGTCAGAGCCATTCGTTGATCGCGGCGATGTGGACGGTGGCCTCGTATCGCACAGCGAGCTTGTCGTAGCGGGGGGCCACGCAGCGATGGCGTTTGAGTCGGTTGATACCGCACTCCACGGCGTGACGCTGCTTGTAGACCTCCCGGTCAAAGGCCGGTGGCCGACCGCCCTTCGCCCCCCTTCTTACGCCGATTCGCATCCTGGTCTGCCTTGGTCGGAACGGTCGCTCGGATCCCCCGGCGACGCAGGTGGGCCCGGTTGGCCTTGGACGTGTACGCCTTATCTGCCAGGACACGATCGGGACGGGTACGGGGCCGGCCACCGGTCGGCCGCGGCACACAGACACCGGTCAGCACCGGCACGAACTGCGGACTGTCGCCACGCCGGCCCGCGGTCAGCACGATCGCCAGTGGCTTTTGTCCCTGCTCGCAGCCCAAGTGCAGCTTCGTGGTCAGCCCGCCCCGCGAAGGGTGTGCACGAGGTCTCCGGTCTTCAGGTTCTTCTTGGTCGATGAACCCTTTACCGGAGACCTCGCTCATTTCCGGGAACCGACACGCCGGACAGTGCTCAGTCGAGGTAGGACATCACATCCGACTTCGATACAAGCACTAGTGGCGAGACTCGATGCGGCCGAAGCGGTGCGAGGTACGCGGTGAACTCGGAGAAGGACCGAGACCAAGTCTCGAGATCAGTGGTGGCCACACACGATCATCTACCGTGTGTGGCCACCACATCGCAACCTGTCGTTGCAGCACTAGGAAGGGTTGCCTCGCCACGGCGCAAGCAACTCAGAAGCGGCAGCGAGCGCGCCTTCTGTATCGAAGCTCTCGTCGGCCACACGCTGAAGCGCCAAGCCCTTCATCAGGGCCAGAACGACTGCTGCTCGTGCTTCGTCTCCAAGGGTCCGTCCGAGGTTTCGGCGGAAGTTCCGATCAGTTTCTTGGAGCATCGCTTTGGCGAATTCGTTGTGGGTTGCCTCCGCCAAGAACGCGATATAGACCTGCCACCAGTCGCTACCCGTTGATGCGAGGCGGACCACTAGAGCGGTGACACTGCCGAGGTCTGCTGATTCCGTCACGATCTGATCGGTGGCGGCGCTGGCATTCCGCACTGCGCTCTGCAGGGCGGCGCGCAGGATCTCGTCCTTGTTTTTGAAGTGGTGGTTCACCACTCCTCGCGACGTACCCATGGCCGCCGCAATGCGCGCGATCGTGACGGCGCCTACCCCTTCAGTCGCAATGAGCTCACGCACGGCCATAACGATCTGATGTCTGCGCACCCCGCCAACGTCGAGGCGTCCTGAACCGTCAACGATCAAGCGGTCGACGTCAGAGGGCACTGAATTGGTCACTCTCCGCCTCCAGAGTCATGATGGTGTTCCAAGTCGAGTCCAGCCAACCACTCCAGGTGCAGCATCAACATGTTTTCATGTTGCATGACATACGTCAACGGTCGCGAGTACGGCACAGCACAGCGGTCAGCCGCTCCACACGGGCCGCGAGCCCCCAGGTCCAACTCGGCATCGCACGGGTGCAGCATCCCACCTGGCGAGCGCCGTGACACGAGATTTTCGAATCGATAGCACGTGAGACCTTGTGCACCCCGCCAAGTGTGTGCATGATTCTGGTCACGCCCTTGGCATGGAACAAGAAGTCTTCCCGAGGTGCGGCCCATGTCTGCGAACTGTTCAGTTTGCCATCGAGCCCGCACGCTCAACGGTGGAAGGACTTTGAACCCATGCGCTTGATTGACACGCACTACGTGCCAGACCGACCTGACGGCCTGGAGGTCAAGTTCTGGTCGGGGCCGATCGACGAGGTCTCCGACTACACCCCCTACGACGAGACGGTGTCGAGCCGCCCCGCTCCTGGCGGCGTGCCCGCATGCTCTCGTGATGGGCGGTTCTCGGCATGATGGGCGATCAGGCGACAGCAGACGTCCGTGTCGACTTGAAGCAGCACTTCCAGGATGCTTTCGGCCGCGTCGCAGCGACCGTCGGCATCATCGGAGTCTGCGACGAGCACGGGAACGTGCATGGCATGACAGCCACCGCGATCTCATCGCTGTCCAATGATCCGCCCTCGCTGATCGTGCTCCTCAATCGGGAAAACCAGACGTTCCACATGATCTGTGAGCGCAAGCGTTTCTCCGTGAGCTTTCTGTCCGCGGGGTCCGAGGAGCTGGCGTACAAGCTCTCCCGGCCGGGGCAGAACAAGCTCGTCGACGCCGCATACCTCGACCGGCCCATAGGCTGGCCGATGCCGGCGCTGCGAAGCGCGACCGCAACCCTCGTCTGCGATCTCGACGACTGCATTCCGCAGTTCACCCACGGAATCCTGGTAGGCCGCATCACCCACGTGCGAACTAGCGAAGGACCGGCGAACCCGCTGCTTTATCTGCAGCGCAGGTTCCAGCATTGCGCTACCTGACCTTTCGGTGCGATCTCTAGCGTGGAGATGACCCCTTGGCCACATGGCCCCTGGCCGGCGTGCCCGCCATCACTACCAAAAATTCAGGCCATCCACCCAGCTGAAGGGCGATGGCGGGCACCCACATTGCGCGGCCGCGCTATGCCCACTCGAGAAAGCAGGAGTCTCGTGACCACTTCAGTGAAACGCCCGAGCAATCGGACGCTTATCGCCTCGAGCTTGACTGGTACCACCATCGAGTACTTCGATTTCTTTGCCTATGCGACAGCGGCATCACTGGTCTTCAACAAGGTATTCTTCCCGGACCATGATCCGCTGGTTGGTACCATTCTGGCCTTCGGTGGAATTGCTGTGGGGTTCGTCGCCCGCCCCTTCGGAGCTGCGTTGTTTGGGCACTTCGGTGACCGTGTCGGTCGCAAGTCGGCCCTATTCGTGACGCTCAGCATCATGGGGATCGGCACATGTGGGATCGGCCTCGTCCCCAGCTACGATCAGATCGGCATCTGGGCGCCCATCCTGCTCATGGTGCTACGCCTGCTGCAAGGTCTTGCACTCGGGGGCGAATGGGGAGGAGCGGTACTGATTACGCACGAGCACGCCAAACCGGGCAAGGAGGGCGCGCTCACAAGCTTTCCCTCTTCTGGCATGCCGCTCGGCCTGATGCTTTCGACGCTTTGCTTCCTTGGGATGTCGGCCATGATTTCTGATTCGGCCTTCGAGTCCTGGGGATGGCGAGTGCCGTTCATTATCGGCGTGGCTCTAGTGGGCGTCGGCCTCTTCATCCGTAGCAGGATCCCGGAAACCGACGACATGATCGAACTCAAGAAGAGCGACGACCACGCCAAGATGCCGCTCGCAGTGCTTTTTCGGACTCGCATGGCCAGTCTCCTGTTGTGTGCCTTTGCCTTCCTGGCCCAGGGCTTCTACTTCTATGCCGCCTACAGCTTTGGCGTGGCCTACGGCACGGAATCGGTCGGCTATTCGTACAACTCGCTCCTCGTTTCGACTCTGCTCTTCTCGTTCATGTACCTCGTGAGCATCCTCTTCTCGGGCTGGCTTTCTGATCGGCTTGGGCGAAAGAGGGTCATGTACTTCGGTTTTGCGGCAACGTTCGTGACCGTGATCCCATTCTTCGCAATGCTGAGTTCGGGATCTCTGTCGGTGGCGGTCTTGGCATTCGTCATGGCCGGTATTTCGAATGGTTTTATGTACGGGCCATACGCCGCACTGTTGTGCGAAGCCTTCGAGGCGAAGGTCCGTTACACCGGTATCTCGCTGGGTCTCACAATCGGCGGTGTACTCGGGTCCGCGTTCTCCCCGATGCTCTTCACCGAGTCCTTCCGGATGACCAACTCCTGGATGCCTGCCGCTGCCTTTGTGATGGTCTCCGCGATCATCAGCGCTGGTGCCGTCGCAGCGCTGAAGAAGGCCAATGGAAGCGCATCGGGTGCCCTTGGCTCGCGGGGGTCCTTGGGCGAGCAGCCGCCGAGTGCCGACGCGCCAGCAACGGCGATGCGCTCCTAGGCCGTTCGACGTCCACCGCCGACTTGCCCTGGGCGGGCGGCCGCGTCGAAACAGGTTCGTCTCCGCCTGTTCGCTGCTCCCGCCCGGTGCAGGCGCCAACCCCACGGCCCGTCTCCAAGGGGGAGTGGGCTCGGGGGCGCCTCGTTTCGTTGCATTCCTCGTAAAAATTCTTTCAAGTGCACGCCAGCAGGGAACCAAGCGTTGACATGTCGGTCAGCATGTAACTATGCTGATTGACATGCGAGTGTGGTGATCGCTCCGGGACCCCACGTGGAACTCGACATGCCCTGTGCGCGAGAAACCAGCGGACCGGTGATCGCTTGTTTCCAATCGGTGAATTCTTCTGAAAGGACGGCTTTTATGCTTCGCGCTGGTGATGAATACCTTGCGTCCATCCAGGACGGTCGGCAGGTGTATGTTGGGAGAGATCTCGTCGCCGACGTTACGACGCACCGCGGTTTCGCCGGTCCGGCCAGGATCGTGGCTCGCCTGTTTGACCGCAGCTCTGCAGACCCGTCGCTGTCCTACGTAGAACAGGAGACAGGGGAGAAGACGAACGTCAACTTCCTTCGCCCTCGCTCGGGCGAGGACCTCACCTTGCGGCGACGACTGCACACGGCCTGGGCGGATGAGAGTAACGGTCTCTTCGGGCGCTCGCCCGACCATGTGGCCGCTATGGTCACCGGCATGGCGTGCCGCCCGGAGGTCACCGGAAATGACCAGTACGCCGAGAACCTGCTCAACTACTGGCGCCACATTCGCGACAACGACCTCTACCTCTCTTTCGCGGTCCTTCCCCCAGCCGGCAGTAAGTCGGTTAAGTCGTCCGCCGTGCAGAATGCCATGCGTGTGGTCGAAACCAGCGAGGCGGGGGTCAAGGTTCGGGGTTTCAAGATGCTCGCCACTGGCGGTGCTCTTTGCCACGAAATCCTGGTCGGTAACGCCCAGCCGCTGCGTTCGGGCGATGAAGCGGTGGCAGTCAGCTTCGGCATCGCGGCCAATCACCCCGGCGTGAAGATCCTTGCGCGCAAGCCGTACGCCGCCCACGCAGTGAGCAATGTCGACGATCCGCTCGCCGACTTCGATGAGTCAGACGCGGCGATCTACTTCGACGATGTCGTCGTCCCGTGGGACCGGATCTTTGTCCTCGACGACCCGAAGGCAAGCTACGGACTGTTCGTCGAGACTCCGGGGCACACGCTCGGCAACGCCCAGGCCCACATCCGTCTGCTCGCCAAAATGCGTTTCATGCTCGCGGCGGCCAAACGCCTGGGTGACGCGCTGGAGTTCACGGGCAACCCTGCCGTGCAGGGCGTCTTGGGAGGTCTCGCGGCACGGGTGAAGATGCTAGAGGCCTCTGTGATCGCCCAGGAGTCTCAGCCCACACGCTGGGACCACGGTTTCGTGTCCCAGAACCGTGAGTTCATGTACGCGAACAGCAACTGGTCGATGGAGTACTTCTCGGACTTCGCCACCGAGATGAGGCACATGCTGGCCAGCCACGCGTTCCAGCAGCCGGCGGACGTGGGCGCCTTCGGTAACGAGTACACACGCAAACTCTTCCTGGAGCTCCATCGCACAGACGACTTCGAGGTCGCTATGAGCCGGTACCGGCTCATCCGCCTCATGTGGGGCATGGTCGGCTCCGAGCTAGCCAGCCGCAACAACCAGTACGAGCTCTTCTACGCCGGTCCGCCGCACGTCACCCGGAGCCGTATGTACGACTGCTTCGATTGGGAGTCGGCAGAGGCCCGCGTCGACGCGTTCCTTGCCCAGACCGCTGCGGCCGACGGCATCGCCTGAGCGGAAGTCTCAGTGGAACGTAGTGAAGACAACCAGCTGCCCTGCGTAGGACCTTCAGGAGTGAACGATGGGAAGCAGTGATCGACGTGTGGCGCTCGTCACTGGTGGAAATCGCGGAATCGGCCGCGAGGTTGCGCGTCGGCTCGCCGAAGCGGGATTGACGGTCGTGATCGGAGCGCGTGACCTGGCCGCCGGCGAACGAGCAGCCAAGGGAATCCAAGACGAACTGACGGTCGACGGACCCGAAGTGATCGCTGTTCACCTGGACGTGGCAGCGCGAGACGACGAGTTCGGCAACGCGCACAGCGCGGCCGAGGAGATCAGCAGGCGGTACGGCCGACTCGACATCCTGATCAACAACGCTGGACGGATGGTCGAGGTTCGCCCTCAAGACATCATCGGCAAGGATTTGGAGGCGGCGTTCATCACCAACGTGGGAGGTGTCGCCGAGACCACCCACGCCTGTCTACCGCTACTCAAGCAGGCTGAAGCACCGCGCATTGTGAACGTGTCAAGCACGACCGCGTCCCTGAAGCTGACCGCTGAGGACAAGGACTTCGGCGGCGACCACTCGGTGCGGGCGGCCTACTCCACCTCCAAGGCGGCGCTGAACATGCTCACGCTGCACTACAACAAGGCATTCCAGGCTGATGAGTCGCTGAGCCACATCAAGGTCAATGCGATCACTCCCGGATACGTCGCCACCGAAATGAACCGCGGCCTCGGTGCCCGCACTGTCGAGCAGGGTGCTCGCGCCCTGGTCGCGCTGGCGTTGAGAGGCGAGGACTCGCCGACCGGTGGCTACTTCAACGAGGACGGTCCGCTGCCCTGGTGACCTGCGGATCAACGGCCGCTGTCCGAGCTGGCCCGGTGATCCTTGCCGCGACCGGGCCCTGCCGGCCGCATCGGTACGGCCATGTGACCTGCTCCCGGTCGGCAAACCCGGTTACCAGGTTGGTTCAACGAGACGAGGGAGCTGAAACATGAGTAGTTTCGCCGACGACGTCCTCTATATGGGACTGACGGAGGGCCCGGACCGGCACGCGGTCGCCGACACCTTCGGTGACTGGACCTGGCGCGAACTGCACGAGCAGGTCCTCAAGATGGAGGCTTACCTCCGCAGCCTTGATATTCCCCAACTCTCGCGAGTCGTGCTCGTGGGACCAGACAGTGTGTGGCACCACATCATGCTCCTCGCTTGCGCCCGCGCCGAGATGATCTTCGTGCCCGTGAACAATCGCTACACTCCCGCTGACGCCGACCATGTAATGCGGCTGATCAAGCCGGCAGTCGGTCTTCTCCACCCGGATTTCGTGTCGATCTTTGCGCACACCGGCTACCACGCCTCCGGAGAGAGAATGGGGGCGTTCGACCTGGTCACCTGGGACGTCAGCAAAGTAAAGGACCTGTCCAAAGTCCAGACGCAGCGCACGCCGATCCTGATCACGCTCACCTCCGGCTCGACTGCGGCACCGAAGCCGGTGCTGTACAGCTCCGAAGGTGAGAAGGCGGTCTCTCGACTCCACGGCGCACTGTGGCGGCTCAACTCGAGTGACGTCCTGCTCGCACCCCCTGCCTTCTCCTGGATCTACGGCCTGGGTACCGCTAATCTCACCGGACTCATGTCGGGCTCAAGAGCAGTGATGCTCGAGCGCTTCAGTCCAACGCTCATGTGTGACCGAGCCGCAGGCCGTGGTGTCACGGTCTTCATGGGTGTAGTCACTCACTTCCGGATTCTCGTCGACTACTGCGAGAAGACCGGTCGGCGGCCTTTCGGCCCAGAGCTGCGCATGGCCGTCAGCGGGGGAGAACGGCGCGACGAAACCGCTTTCGCCAAGTTCGAGGAGATGTTCGGTGTACCGGTTCTCGACCTTTACGCCTCATCGGAGGGCAGACCCGGCTTCGGCTATGATCCGCACACCGACCCCCGCCCGATGTCGGGTTCCTGCGGCCGGGTCATCCCCGGGGTCCAAGCGAAGGTTGAAGCGCAGCAAGATGGCGATCCCACTGGGCAGCTCCATCTGCGTTCTGAGGGCAACTACATGGGCTACTTCGACCCCGAGAGCCTCGTTGAGCTCGAGATCACTCCCCAAGACTGGCTGCCGATGGGCGACCGGTTCGAGATCAGTGACGACGGCTGGGGTTTCGTGGCCGGTCGGAGTAAGGAAGTGATCATCCGAGGCGGTGCCAACATTTCCCCGGTCGAAGTCGAGGCCGTAATCGCGCAGCATCCCGACGTCACCGGGGTCGCTGTTGTCGGCATCGACAGCGCCAGCCATGGTGAATCCGTGGCAGCCGCGGTCGTTGGGGACTTCGACGACGTAAAGAAGCTCCGCGCCGCTCTTGCCGAGCACTGCCAGGCGCGACTCGCGAACTTCAAAGTCCCCACCGAGTGGCTGGTCCTCGACCGGTTGCCCCGCAACAGTAACGACAAAGTCGACAAAATCGCAGTCAAGGGCCTGTTCAGCGCCAACGCCTGACGCCCTCGTCACCAGCTTATGCGCCCCGCCGATGCACCCGCGCAATTCACTCCCAGGAGACTTCCATGGTCAACGAGGCTCACCCGGTACTGACCGGGCCAGCCCTGTGGAGCGCCCAGGCACACATGCCCTCCGTCCTCGGCCGACAGATCATCATCGAGCGCGCCCAGGGCTCCTATGTCTTCACCGCCGATGGCCAACGCCTCTTCGACGGTACCGCCGGCCTCTGGCACGCCAACGTCGGGCACTCCCGTCCTGAGCTTGCCGAGGCTGCGTACACCCAGATGCAGCGCGTGGAGACTTACCACATCTTCGGCCGATACCTGAACGACCGGGCCGTCGAACTGGGGGAGGTGCTGGCAGGACTCTCGCCGATCGCTAACCCGAAGGTCATCCTCAACAGCGGTGGATCGGATGCCATCGACGTGGCCTGTAAGCTCGCACGCCGTCACTGGCAGGCCGAGGGCCGTCGCACCAAGACGGCGATCTTAAGCAGGGAGTTCGCCTACCACGGACTTCACGCCTACGGCACCAGCATCGCCGGGCTGCAGTTCAACCGCGACGGCTACGGCACGGAGTCCTTGGTGCCTGAGACGGCCCGTGTCTCGGCCTACGACATCAACGCGGTCGAGCAGACCGTCCTGGAGATCGGCGCGAGCAACATCGCCGCGATCGTGGCCGAGCCGATCCAGGGCACCGGTGGAGTTAACCCGCCGCTGCCCGGTTACCTCGAGGGCCTGCAGCGGATCTGCCGCGAGAACGACATCCTGCTTATCGCTGACGAGGTCATCACTGGCTTCGGCCGCATGGGCGAGATGTTCGCCACCGAGCGCTACGGTCTTCAGCCGGACCTGATCACCTTCGCGAAGGGAATCACTTCCGGCTATGCGCCGCTTGGCGGTGTCCTTGTCTCACCGCGCGTTTGGGAGCGCTTTTACCGCGACACCGACGAGACACCCGTTTTCCGCCACGGTGCGACGTACGCCGGCCACGCGACCGCGTGCGCCGTGGCCCTGCGTCACCTGGATCTTTTGGAGGAAGAGAAGCTGCTGCCTCGGGTCAAGGAACTCGAAGGCGCGCTCACCGAGGGACTCAAGAGCCTGGATGGCCTCGCCGGGGTGGCCGAGACCCGCGTGGCGGGCCTGCTGGGCGGGATCTCGCTACGTGAGGACCTCAGCGCCGAGGCCCTCACCGATGCGCTGATCAAGGACGGCTTCATCACGCGACCGCTGCGTGGCAACACCGTGCAGGTCAGCCCGCCATTCATCACCACCAACGAGGAACTCCGCGAGCTCGTGGGTGCCATCGAAGCCGCAGTTGTCGCACAGCACGGAGGTCGCTGACCATGAGCACGTCCGACGTTCTTCTCGAGCCTGATCCGCTGTCCCGCGCTGCTGTGGCGAAGGTCGTCGCCCGGATCGGGGCCGACCGTGCGGCTGTGCCTAACGCCATCCCTGTCCGCGATCCGCATGATGACTCCGTCATCGGTTACGTTCCCGACCTCGGCACCGCTGAGGCGCTGGACGCTGTTTCCCGCGCCGACGCAGCGGGTCGCGACTGGGCCGCCACCACACCGAGACACCGCGCCGACGTTCTGCGCCGCTGGTATGACCTGCTGATCGACAACGCCGACGACATCGCCCTGCTCATCACCCTGGAGATGGGCAAGACCCTGGCCGACGCTCGAGCCGAGGTCACCTATGGGGCTGACTTCGTCCGCTGGTACGCGGAGGAGACCACGCGCCACACCGGCACGGTGCGTGAAGCACCGATGGGTGGCGCGCGGCTTCTCACCCGACGCGTCCCGGTTGGCCTGGCCGTGCTCATCACCCCATGGAACTTCCCGCTGGCAATGGCTACCCGCAAGATCGCTCCTGCGCTGGCCGCAGGTTGTGCTGCTGTCACCAAGCCCGCCACACTCACACCGCTTACTACGCTCTTTGCGGTGCAGCTGGCCGTGGCCGCCGGAGTGCCCGGGGATCTGCTCCAGACCGTGACCACCAGCAACGCCGGCGCCTTCAGTAACGCAGTACTGGCTGACCCTCGGGTCCGCAAGGTTTCCTTCACCGGTTCTACCGGTGTGGGCAAGGTGCTCCTTCGCCTCGCCGCGGATAACGTGCTCAAGAGTTCGATGGAGCTTGGCGGCAACGCGCCTTTTATCGTCTTCGACGACGCCGATCTCGAGCGTGCGGTCGAGGGTGCCTTCAACGCCAAGATGCGCAACGGTGGGCAGTCCTGTATCGCGGCCAACCGATTCCTGGTCCAGGACGGCATCGCGGACGCGTTCGTCGAGGGCCTGACCGAACGGTTGACGTCATTGCGGATGGGTAGCGGTCTCGCGTCCGGCGTCGGCCTGGGGCCGATGGTCGACCACAACGCCGTCGACCGGCTGCACGGTCTCGTCGACGACGCCGTCGGTCGAGGTGCGAAGCTTCTCACTCACGGTCGTACCCACGAGGGCCCCGGCTCTTACTTCGGGGCGACAGTGGTGGACCACGTGCCCGCCGACGCTGAAGTGGCCACCACCGAGATCTTCGGACCGATCGCGGCTGTGCAGCGGTTCTCCACCCAGGAGGAAGCCGTAACGCGGGCGAACGACACTGAGTTCGGGCTCGCGGGCTACGTCTTCACCGAGAGCCTTGACCGGGCGTTCCACGTCGCTGACAGCCTCGGCACCGGCATCGTTGGCATCAACCAGGGTGTGCCCTCCAACGCCGCAGCGCCTTTCGGCGGTGTGAAGGAATCCGGTCTCGGTCGAGAAGGCAGCGCCGAGGGTCTCGAGGAGTACCAGGAGATTCGCTTCTACAACCTGGCCCTGCGCAGCACCAGCTGAACCTGTTGGGTCGAGAGAGTGCCTGGCTGACGGTCGGCAGCCAGCGTGCGCTGCGAATCGTGTCGGATCACTGAAGTGATCTCGTGTGTCCTGAACGTGGAGGATACTGATGTAGGTAAAGCATGCTGAAGCGGTGCTACGTAGAGGATGAAGGTTCTTGGCCCTTTGGAGTCGTCCGGCGGAGGATGGCTCCACCGGCTGCTCCCGGCCCCCGCTCGAAGGAGACTGGTTTCAGGGGGTGGTGGTCATGTCTGGAGTGGGTTCGGTGTAAACGCGGTGCGGATGCCGAGGGACCAAGAGCGCGAAGGCCGGAGAGGGCGCTGTGCCGGACTGTCGAGGCAGGGGCATGGAGCTGTTACTTCTCGTTGGAGTTGGAGCACGCTCCCGGTGGGAGACACTGGGTGCGTCGAGGTGGGTTCGCTTCCCGGGAAGCCGCCCGGGAAGGGCTGCGCCGGGCCCGGGAACTGGACAGAGCCGGGGCGGATCCGGCGGTGTTGACGGTGGCCCGGTGGCTGGAGCGGTGGCTGGCCACCCGCACTCGGCTGCGGCCTTTGACCTGCACTGGTGTGTCCTGCGTTTCTCGGAGTCGGATTTTTGGATTCTGGGACCACGTGACCTCGAGGAGATCGCCGTGGCAAGTGCCGGACCCGGTAGAGAGTCTGGAGGGCTCGGAGACCGCGCTGGCCTTACCAGTCGAGTCGAGAGCGTAGACGACATTGCTCGTCTGTGAGGCGATCCGGGCGGCAGCCGCCTGGGATCGGTCGTCAGGCATCTGCTGCGAAGGCGGCCGGATACCGACCGACGCACGGCGGAGGCGATCCCGTCCTGCGATGTTCACCCGGTGTGGCGCCTCATGGCCTGGCGGCGGATGTGTGCGGCGCCCACGCGCCGTTCACGTCGCCGGCGGCGATGCAGCAGGACTTTTCGTCAGGTTGGTGAGATGGTCAAGGCTGGCAGGGTCTTCGCCAGTCGACGAGAACCCGCCGATGCGGCGTTGACTGCGCGTTCGCCGACACCGAGGCTCGAGGGACGGACCGATCCTGGCGGCGAACGGGATGGAGGTGCACCGTGAAGGGACGGAAGCTGCAGGACGCTGCGCGCGAGGTGGCCGAGGAACTGCCCGCGTCGACGATGGGCCATCCTTTCGGGCCCGAGTACGAGGTCTTCAAGGTCAAGGGCAAGGTCTTCATGCTGCTGACAGAGGTCCCCGGCGATCCCATCGTGGTCCTCAAGGCCGATCCGGAGGACTCCAAGGCGCTGCGCCAGTCGCACCGTGACATCACGCCGGGCTACCACATGAACAAGAAGCATTGGATCACGCTCGAGCCGGGGGAGAGTGTCGACAAGGGCCTGGTCAAGGACCTGGTGACCGATTCGTACCGGCTTGTCGTGGCTGGACTGCCGCGAGCGCAGCGACCCGTGGATCCCGAGAGCTTCGGCGCAGCGGGCGAGGAGTAAGGGGTGATGCTCTCCGGTGAGCAGTTGCAGCAGATCGCCCGCAGAACGGCCGACTCCCCGCCCGGGGTCTCGAACGGACGGCCCTTCACCCAGACTCTGGACGTGTACAAGGTCACCGACAAGGTGTTCCTGATCGTCACCGACGACCCGGACGAGCTGGTCATCACCGTCAAGGCCGAGCCCGACCACGGTAGCGCCCTGCGCCGGGAGCATCCGACGATCACCCGCGGTCGCTATCCGGACAAGGACCACTGGGTGAGCGTCGGCGCCGGCAGTGGCATCGGCGAGGATCTGATCGAGGATCTGGTGGAGGGTTCGTACCAGCGCGTCCGGGACGCCCTGCCCCGGAAGGAACAGCCCGACAGCACGTGATTGGTTGCTCGCTGTTCAGTTCGAGACCCATGGCTCGTTGCGGGACCGAACCCCACGGAAAGCACCTGAGGAGGATCTGGTTCGTGGACCAGTGGGATGTGATCGTGGTCGGTGCAGGCTCTGCCGGAGGAGTGCTGGCGGACCGTCTGAGTGAGGGCGGGCGGCGTTCGGTTCTGCTGCTGGAGGCGGGTCCGGACTACGGCAGCGAGCCGGCCGGGATGCCTGAGGACGTAGCCGCCAGCCCGCGGGAGACGTTCAGCCACGACTGGGGATCGGTCACCGAGCCCGGTGACCTGGGTCGCGAGATCGCCGTGGCCCGCGGCAAGCTGGTCGGCGGCTCGTCGGCCATCAACAACGCGATCGCTCTGCGCGGTCGGCCGGAAGACTACGACGCCTGGGCAGCACGAACCGGTGCGTGGTCCTTCGAGGAGCTGCTGCCCGACTTCCGCGCTGTCGAGCGCGATCTGGACTTCGCCACCGACTGGCACGGTAACCAAGGGCCCGTACCCGTGCGCCGCCACGGTCCCCATGATCTTCATGCACTGCACCGCGGCTTCCGCGACGCCTGCCTGGCCCTCGGGTATCCGCCGGTGGCCGACCACAACGCACCCGGGGCCCATGGCATCGGCCCGGTGCCGGTCAATCGGCTCGACGGTGTCCGGCAGAGCACCGCCTTGACCTATCTCGCCCGAGGCCGCGGTCGCGGCAACCTCACGATACGAGCGAAGACGCTCGTGGACCGCGTGACGCTGGAGGACGGGCGGGCGGTCGGGGTCCGGCTCTGCGACGACCAAGGCACGGTCTTGCGGGCCCGACAGGTTCTTCTCGCCGCCGGTTCCTATGGCAGCCCTGCCCTGCTGATGCGCTCGGGCATCGGACCCGCCCAGCATCTGCGCGACCTGGGCATACCGGTCGCGGTCGAGTTGCCGGGCGTGGGCCAGAACCTGCAGGACCACCCGGTCACCACCCTTGCCTACCGCACGGCGACTGCTCCGCCCGACGAAGTCCTGCAGATGATCCTCACCTGCACATCCGGTGCCGGCACCGAGACCGACCTGCATGTCTTCCCGCTGGGACCGGAAACGAGCGCCGACGACAGCGCCGTGCTGACCCTGTACGTCGGTCTGCTGAGTCCGCACTCCCGCGGACAGGTGCGGCTGTACTCCGATGATCCCCGGCAGGGCCCGCGCATCGACCTCGCCTTCCTCACCGATCCACGGGATGGCGAACGCCTGGTGGCGGGCATGCAGCTGGCCCGCCGCCTGGCACATACCCCGCCTTTGGACGGCATGCTCGGCGAGGAGCTGGCCCCCGGAACCGCCACGGACACCGCCGAGCAACTGCTGGATGCGCTGCGCCGGTCCGTCACCACCTACCAGCACCCGGTGGGCACCTGCCGCATGGGCCCAGCGGAGGATCCGGGAGCCGTCGTCTCACCCACCGGCGCAGTCCACGGCATCGAGGACCTATACGTCATCGACGCCTCTGTGATGCCTGGGCTGCCCACCGCAAACCCCAACCTCACCACCATGGCCCTTGCCGAGCACTGCGCCGCTGCCATGACGACACGAAGCCGCGAAACGGGCTCTTAGAAAGGAACACCACCATGGCAGACACGATGCACGCCATCTGTCTCGCCGGCCCCGGGGGCCCCGAGGCTCTGACGGTTACAGAGGTGCCCACGCCGCAGGTGAAGTCGGGTTGGGTGCGGATCCGGGTGAAGGCGTTCGGGGTGAACGAGTCCGAAGTCACCAGCCGCAAAGGCCAAGCATCTCCCGACTTCAGTTACCCGCGCATTCTCGGCATCGAGGCCGCGGGCGTCATCGACGCCACACCGTCAGAGAGCGGACTGCGGCCGGGACAGTCGGTGGTCACCATGATGGGCGGGATGGGCCGGTCGTTCGACGGCAGCTACGCCGAATATGTGCTCGTCCCCGAGGCGCAGGTGATTCCCTTCACCAGCGACCTGCCCTGGGACACCGTCGGCGCACTGCCGGAGATGTTCCAGACCGCCTACGGGTCCCTGACCACCGGGCTTGCCCTCCAGCCCGGGCAGACCGTTCTGATTCGCGGAGGGACATCCACGGTCGGCCTCTCGGCCATCGCCCTTGCACACGACCTTGGAGCAACCGCGATCGCCACCACCCGAAGTGCCGACCGGGAAGCTCTCCTCCGCGAACACGGCGCAGACCACGTCGTCATCGACACAGGTCACCTCGCCGGCAAGGTCCGGAACCTGTACCCAAAAGGCGTCGACTCGGCACTGGAACTGGTCGGTCTCGACGTCCTGCCCGATACCCTTCGCGCCGTCCGACGGGGCGGGACGGCGTGCTTCACCGGCGCGCTCGGCGGGGTATGGGCGCTTGACGAGTTCTCCCCGCTCGCCGTGATCCCGACGGGGGTGTGGCTCACTGCTTATGCCGGGGAAGCGACTGATCTTCCCGCGACCGTGTTCGCACATCAACTCGAGGCCATCAGCCAGGGACGCATCCGACCTGCGATCGCTCACGTTCACCGTGGGCTTGAACAGGTCGTTTCAGCCCAGACGGACATCGAAACGGGGCATACGCCAGGCAAGCATGTGGTCGTACTCGACTGATTCCGCCTCCTGAGCAGCCTGTCGAAGGCCCGCTGCACTGTAGAGGACCAAACCCCTCCAGTGAGGAGCTGCTGCGCGGGCGTCTTTGCGAGCGATGCAGTCTCACTGACCGCTTCGCCGCCGTGCTGGATGACGGCACCGGTCGCATCAGCCCGGACCTGCGCGCGCTCTTCGATGGGCTCTGCGCGATACCGAACCCGCGTATCAGGCTGAACTGGCTACTCAACCCCAGGTCCCCGAACTGCTCTCCGACCTGGCCACCGGCCGCATCGAACTGACCCACCAGGCCCTGCACATCCTGCCGAGCTGGAGGACGGCCGCCCACCTGCGCGATCTCCTCATGGAGCTTGGCGTCCTGCCGCGCACCGACAAGCAGCTGCTGCACTTCGAGGCCTGGCTTCACTGCCGCCTGACCGAGCTCGACGGTTCCCCGCACCTACCTCTACTGCGCCAGCTCGGAACCGGGCACCAGCTCCCCACACTCCGCCGACGGGCCACACGGCGACCGCTCACCCCCAGCGCTCGGAGATTCGCCAGTGAGGAGCTCACGCGCGCCAGCGAGTTTCCGACCTGGCTCAACGCCCGCAACACGGACCTGGATCAGCTGGCCCAAACCGATATCGACGAGTGGCACACCACCCACCTCTCCCGCGAGATCCGCTCCCTGCGGGCTTTTCTGAACTGGGCGATGGCCACGGGGCGGGCGCCGCGCCTGCACCTACCCGCCCAGCAGACGAGGCGCGGACAGGTGCTGACGCAACGCCGTCGGCTCGAACTCGTACGCAAGGTCCTCAACAGCGGCTATCCGGCCAGGTTGCAGATGGCCGCCTGCCTGATGTTGCTCTACGCCCAGCCGGATCGTCCGCCCCACCCTCGACGACATCACCGAGGCATTGCCGGGGAGGTCATCACCCGTCTTGGCGAGCCGCCCACACCCGTCCCCGAACCGTTCGACGAACTGTTCCTCCAGGCCAAGGAGGAGAGGGCCGGCTTGGCCATGGGCGCAAACCCCGACAGCCGCTGGGTCTTCCCTAGCCGCCGGGCCGGGCAGCCCATCACCCAACAGACGCTGGCCAACCACATCCACGATCTCGGCATCCCGGCGCAGGCCGCACGAACCGCTGCTCTGTGACAACTCGTTCTCCAGGCACCCGCCCCCGTTGTCGCCCGCTCGCTGGGCTTCCACTTCCAGGAGCCAGCAGCCACTGCGCTGTTCGTCGGAGATCCATGGCAGATGTGTCAGCCCCGACACCGGGTCACGTTGCTGACCGCCGCTGCGTCGGCCCGGGGTATCTCTGCCCAGGGGGTTGTGCGCCGCCAATCCCTGTTCCATGAGGGGTCATGGAACAGGCGTGTCGGCACCGGTCACCGCTGGATCGGCGTATTCACCAGTCCGGATCCGGAATCGATCGACGTCGCACTCGCGCCTTGTCAGGCTGTCGGTCCACGGCAGGCGTTTGCCTGCGGAGCACGCCCGGCCCGCATTCGAATCGCTGGCTGAGCGCCGCCTGCGCCGGTCACTCCGCCGCCAGGCCAGTCGTAGCAGCACCGGTCGTCTCCCCCAGTCCGTGTGTGCGCCGAAAGATCTGTAGCGCCAGGACCTTTGGGGGCATGCCGCCGCGTAATGCGAACAGATGTCGGCCCCGGGCGTGATCGGCGCGGGGAGCTACCTAGGACAGCCGCCTTCAGCGCACCTCATGGACCCCGACTGGTCAGCCCGTCCCCAGTGGCGCGGGCGGACCATACCCGTCCTCAGCCCGCCCAGAAGGCCAATTGGTACCCCGGCCTACGGGCAGCACTGCCGACTAGCCTCGCCATTGACATGCCAAGTAACATGTTAATATGCTACTTGGCATGTGATTCGCCCCTCTGCGGTTTGGAACCACATGGCGTCCTCCGTGAGAGAACCCGCCGAACTATTTCTTCGTCAGAAAGGTCGGTCATGAGGATCGGTGTTCCGAAGGAAGTCAAGAATCACGAGTACCGAGTCGCCGTCACCCCGGCCGGGGTGCACGAGTTGGTCGCGCACGGTCATGAGGTCGTCATCGAGAAGGGCGCAGGCAGTGGCTCGTCCATCTCCGACGAGGAGTACTCCGCTGCGGGCGCTCAAGTGCTCGCCACCGCTGAGAACGTGTGGTCCACTGCTGAGCTGATCCTCAAGGTCAAGGAGCCCATTCGCGAGGAGTACGACCGCATGCGGGAGGGCCAGGTACTGTTCACATACCTGCACCTCGCCGCCGACAAGGCTCTCACTGAGGAGCTTCTCGCTCGCAAGGTCACGGCGATCGCCTACGAGACCGTCCAGACCGATCAAGGTGGCTTGCCGCTGCTCAGCCCGATGTCCGAGGTCGCCGGTCGGATCGCTCCGCAGGTTGGCGCAGCCACTCTTCTCCGCAGCGCCGGCGGTCGAGGTGTCCTGCTTGGCGGCGTCCCAGGTGTCCTCCCAGCCGAGGTCGTCATCATTGGCGGTGGTGTCTCCGGGCAGCACGCCACTCGAATCGCGGTGGGAATGGGGGCCCAGGTCACCGTCCTGGACAAGGATCCACACGTCCTCAAGGCGATCGACAAGGAGTACCACGGTCGCGTTCGGACACTCGCGTCGAACGCCTTTACCATCGAGCAGGCGTGCCTCAGCGCCGATCTCGTCATCGGTGCGGTGCTGATCCCGGGTAGTAAGGCTCCAACGCTCGTCTCCAACGACCTGGTCAAGCGCATGAAGGTTGGCTCTGTTCTCGTTGACATCTCCATCGACCAGGGCGGCTGCTTTGAGGATTCTCGTGCCACCACGCACGCCGAGCCGACCTACACCGTGCACGGCTCTGTGTTCTACTGCGTCGCCAATATGCCCGGGGCGGTGGCGCACACCTCCACGCATGCACTGACCTCGGTGACTCTGCCCTACACCGTGGCGCTGGCTGACAACGGCTGGCAGGAAGCCCTTCGGGCGGATGCCCAGATCGCCCGCGGCCTCAACACCCATGACGGCCTGCTCACCAACGCACCCGTGGGCACCGCCCTCGGTCTCGACTCCGTAGAGGTCACCTCACTCCTCTGACAGCCAGCACGCGGAGCGCCGCACGCTCTTGGACTCGCGCACCGTCAGCTTCCCACAGAATGTTGCTCCGTCTGGTGCTGTTATGTGCACCGCCAGAACGAATTCACAGAAATGCTGTTTAGCTTAAATTCATTTCACTCGACATTCTCTTTGTGCTGCGCCCTTAATGCCTGAAAGGTTGGTTATGTCTTCACTCCAAGAGGCCGCTTCGGCCGCCGACGTCTCGCCTCCGATTGATCTACTCGAGGGTCGCTATTATGAGGAGGTCCAGGTCGGCCAGCGATTCATAGCCCCGGCCGTTACGATCACCGAGAGCATGATCACCACCGCGTGTGGCCTGTTCCAGGATCTCGCCCTCCTCCACCGCGACCACCGCATCGCCGCGGAGAACGGGTTCCGCGGCCCGATCGCCCCCGGGGCTCTCACCCTAGGAGCGTGTATCGCTCCGCTGGCACTGGTCATCGGCAAGAAGACCGCGACGCACCTCACCGACGAGATCACCTACCGAGCTCCGGTCTACGCCGGCGACACGCTCGACATCGAGATCGTCGCCGTGCGCCGCGAAGGGAAATCGCGGTTCGGCCTCATTGAATATGCAACGCACGTGACCAACCAGGACGGCCAGAAAGTGGCAGACATCCTCACCAAGATGGGCCACGCCTACGCACCGAAGGAAACAGCATGAGCGACCGCAAATGGGATGTTGTTGACACCCACGTGCACCTGTGCAGAACCACGCAAGAAGGCTGGAACGCGCGCACGATCGAGGACCGATGGGACAGGGGAGGCGACCTGGCCCAGCTGAACCGCTATATGGCTGAAGCCGACGTCGCTTCGTCGTGGATCATCAACGCGTGGCCAACCGAGGCGATGGGGCAGGCAATGCGTGCCCGCGCTCCCCAGGACCTCTCCGAAGAGGACAGAGCTGCTCTCGAGAAGCGCATGCTGGAGCAGCAACGCGAGCGGTGCGACCGCAAGAACGCCTGGTTGTGTCAGGTCGCCGCCGCGAACCCCAAGAAGTTCGCAGCGCTCATAGGTGGCATCGACCCCTACTTCGGTGCCGACTGGGTTGAGGACCAGGTCGTGAAGTATCACGCCGCTGGTGCCCGCGGCGTGAAGATCATCTCGACCTGGGGCCAGTACTATCCCTCCGACCCCGCACTCGAGCGCGCGTTCGCCAAGATCGAGGAATTGGACCTGGTGATCCTCGCTCACAGCGGCGGTCTCGACGGCCACGTCGGTGAGGCCGAGCACGATGACTATGCGTTCCCGGTTCAGTGGCGCCCTGTGCTCGAGCGGCATCCGAAGCTCAAGGTCGTCATGGCCCATCTGGGCTACCTTCAGCCTCTCACCGGCTACGGCACCGAGATGCATGACCAGCGTGTGCAGATGGCGCGGGATTTCGAGAACGTTTACTTCGACCTCTCCTGCGGTTTCGAGGAGGGATTCGACGAGGTCGGTATCGAGTCCGTGCGGCAAGTCGGCGTCGACCGGTGCCTTTGGGCGTCTGACTGGCACAGCCACCGGGCCATTCTCGGCCTGCAGGGTGTGAAGCGCTCCCTCCTCACCGACGACGAAAAGGCAGCGATCCTCGGCGAGAACGCCCGGCGCGTTCTCCCACTGTGAAAGGTCCAGATTTCCAATGAGCATTGTTGTACCGACGACGAATCTTCACGACTCTGCTGTCGCGCAGATCGCGCGGACCATGTTCTCCTTCGCCAACGGAGAGGTCTATCCCGGGCTCATCAACCCGACGTGGGGCACCTACACCAACGTGGGCGAGAAGCGGATGCCCGTCCACCATCGGTGGGAGGGCACGCTGTGGCCCGACATCGTGCTGGTGGACACGGCCAAGGACAACTCACCCCGGTTGATCGTCGAGGTGGAGACCGAGGACACCATCAACGAGGTAACCCTCGACCGGGTCTGGAAGCTGGACATGGACGAGTGCCCGATCTTCTACCTCTTCGTACCAGCCGGGACTGCCACCAGGACCGCCGAGCTGTTGCTGAAGTTCCGAGGCATGTGCAAGGTCCCACGGGCGCTCTACACCTACGAGTTCGATGACCTCTACAACATCGTCGTGACGCCTGTCTGACCACATCCTCCCTGCGCCCGCAGTAAGGACGGCTCCACGAGCGCCACTGCGGGCGCTGTTACGCATCCGAGGAAGGAGCCCGCAGGTCGCTCCTCCGTGAGCCAGGCCCTGACCAACACGAAAGTGAGACGACCATGGCCACAGCAGTTGCTGCGGTTCTCGAAAGCGCCCGTAACCTCCAGTTCCGTGAGTTCCCGATTCCCGAGGTAAGCGACGACGACGCCGTCATGGAGGTCGAGGCCAGCGGTCTCTGCGGCACTGATTATGAGCAGTACCTCGGCGGGCTGAGTTTCGGCGATGGGATGCCGATTATCCCTGGCCACGAGATCATCGGGCGAATCACACGTATCGGGGCCGCAGCGGTGAAGCGCTGGGGCGTCGACGTCGGCGACCGGGTCACCGTTGAGCCGATCATCCCGTGCGGCGTCTGTGAAGGCTGCATCGAGGGGGCCTTCACGCGCTGCCAGTCGGGCCTGGGGTACGGCATGTACCGAGGCACCGGCACAGCTCCGTCGCTGTGGGGTGGTTACGCCACCCACGTCTACCTCCACCCCCGGGCACTCATCCACAAGCTGCCCGAGGACATCCCGACCAACGTCACGACCTTGATCAACCCACTGTCCAACGCCATCCGCTGGATCTACGAAGTCGGAGGCGTTGGCCTCGGGTCGACCGTCGTGATCGCGGGCCCCGGCCAGCGAGGTCTACTTGCCGCAGCCGCGGCCAAGAAGGCCGGTGCAAAGACCATCATCGTCACCGGTACCACCACCGACGGCTCCAGACTCGATCTGGCTCGCAACCTCGGCGCAACCACGACCATCAACATCGACGAGGAAGATCCCGTCACACGAGTCACCGAAGTGACCGACGGTGGCATGGCCGACATCGTCCTCGACGTATCGGCGGGGGCGATGACGCCCATCCTGCAAGGCATTGACATGCTCCGGCGCGGCGGCCGACTCGTTCTCGCCGGCCTGAAGAGCGGGAACAAGCTCAACGATGTGCCTATCGACCAGGTCGTCCTCCGTGAGATCGAGCTGAGGGGCGTCGTCAGCGGAGGCTACCAGTCCACCGAGCTGGCGATCGGTATGATCCGCGAGAGCGCCGAGACACTCGCCCCGCTGTGTACCCACGTCTTCGCCCTGCGAGACGTCACCAACGCGGTCCGGACGCTGGGCCGGGAGATCACCGACGGCACAGACGCCGTTCACATCACGCTGACCTCAGATATGGACCAGTGTTCTGAGTCGTTGATTCGGTGAAGATATGCGGTGATGGTCGCGAAGATCTCCTCGGCGCTCTTGGTCCATGTAAACGGGCGCGGGTTCTCGTTCCAGTCCTCGATCCATGCCTGCAACGCCAGTTCCAGTTCCTTGACCGAGGTGCAGGTGCCCCGCCGGATCATCCGGCGGGTGATCTCGGCGAAGAACCGCTCCACCAGGTTCAGCCAACTGGAATAGGTCGGGATGGAATGCAGGTGGAAGCGGGGATGGGCCGGCAGCCAGTCCTTGATGATCGGCGCCTTGTGCGTGCCGTAGTTGTCGACGATGAGATGGATGTCCAGCCCGGCGGGGGTTTCCCGGTCGATCTGGTTGAGGAACCTGCGGAACTCCACGGCGCGGTGGCGGCGGTGCTGGGCGGAGATCACCGTGCCCGAGGCCGCATCCAGGGCGGCGAACAGGGGGTGGTGCCTGCGCGGATGTAGTCATGGGTCTGGCGCTGGGGCACCGCCGGCATCATCGGCAGCACCGGGGCCGAGCGGTTCAGCGCCTGGATCCGGGGTTTCTCGTCCACGCACAGAACCAGGGCCGCCTCCGGCGGGTTGAGGTAGAGGCCGGTGACGTCGCGGACCTTCTCGATGAAGAACGGGTCGGTGGAGGGTTTCCATTCATCGACCAGATGCGGCTTCAAACCGAAGGCCCGCCAGATCCGCGACACCGCGGTCTGGTTCAGCCCTGCCTTTTTGGCCATCACGCGCGTGGACCAGTGCGCTCTCCCGTCAGGAGGGGGCTCTGCCAAGGTCGTCCTGATGACTTCTTCGCCCTTTTCATCGCTGATCTTGCGCGGCTGGCCGGGCCGGTCCTTGGCGGAGAGCGCCTCCAGCCCGCCGTCGATGTAGCGGTTGCGCCACCTGCCCACCGCCTGCGGCCACACACCCAGTTCCTCGGCGACCTCGCCGTCGGAGCCGCCTTCGGCGCAGCGCAGAATGATCCGCGCGCGCTGCGCCATCACCTGCGCCGATGTGTGTCTGCGCGCGATCTGCTCCAGCACACGCCGGTCCTCAGCACTGACCACCAGGGGCCTCTTGGGCCTACCGCGTTCCGCCATGAGAACATCGCAACCAGTTCTTCACCGATTTAATGACTCAGAACACTAGGTGCACCGCTACGCCGGCCTGGCCATCGTGCGGGCCTAGCGGGGAGACGCGGCCGAAGCGCTCGAACCCGCGAGGCAGATGCTGCTCCGGGCCAGGGGGAGTGGAATCCGGCCGCCTGCACGACCGTGTCCGGTCGGTGCGGTCGGCGCTCATGCGCAGCGGTGAACCGGAGGTACGGGGGTTCTCCGACGAGGTCGATGCGGAACTCGCCCTCTCTCCGTGGTTGTCTGGGCGTGGACCAGGAGTCGGGCCCGAGGAGCCGTCGCATGCGTTGGACCGTCCACTCGGAGGAGCCGCTGTACCGGAACCGGTGGCTGGACATCCGGCTCGCCGACGTGGAGGTCACCGGAGGACGCCACCTGGCCCATCGGGTGATCCGTTCGGCGCCGGGTGCCGGCGCGGTCGTGATCAACGACGAGCACGAGGTGCTGCTGCTGTGGCGGCACCGCTTCATCACCGACTCCTGGGGTTATGAGATCCCCATCGGCGGCATCAAGGACGGCGAGGCTCCGGAAGCCGCGGCGGTCCGTGAGGTCGAGGAGGAGACCGGATGGCGGCCCGGCGGCCTGCGCCCCCTCGTCTACGTCCAGCCCTCCAGCGGGATATCGGACTCCGAACACCACATCTTCCTCGCCGAGACCGCCGAGCACGTCGGAGAACCGGAGGAGGACTGGGAGGCCGAGCGCATCGACTGGGTTCCGCTCGCCCGCGTGCCGGAACTGATCGCCGAACGCGAGCTTGTCTCGGGCACCACCATGAACGCGCTCCTCTATCTCATGGCGATCCGAATCGATCGGGAGTGAGTTACCCGCGGTCTCGCATCGGCTCAGGCTGAGCGCTGCGCGAACGCCCCCGTCTTTGCCGCTGCGGTGCTTTCCTCCGCTTAAGGTGTCTTTGGTGACGGCTTGCACTCTCTTCGCTACGTTTGCGGGCGCCTTTTGAGCTGCCGTGGAGGTCTCTTCTGTGAAACGCCAACTGCCCACTGATCTGAAGGTCGTGCGGATCCTGCTGTTCGTGCTGGCAGGGCTGTCGGCGGTGGGGGTGGTGGCGGCGCTGGTGCTGGTCGAAGCCGTCACCGATGCGGTGGTCGGTGCGCTGCTGTGGGCGGTGTTTCCCGGGGTGCTGTCGCTGATCTTCGGGCTGCGGCTGCCGCGGGGCGGGCCTGTCCTGTTCTGGTCAATCGCGGTGCTGCAGGCGCTGAACCTGTTCCTGGCAGTGGGCAACCTCAGCGAAGGCGTCCAGGGGATCACGCAGATGCTGATCCCGATCCTGACCTTGGTGTTCCTGCTGCGGGCGCCCTCGCGGCGATTCTTCCGTGAGCGCGCCGCGCAATAGCAGGATTCGATCGACGCGTCCAATCAGAGCGCCAAAGCGCGTGGCTACGGGCCGATAAGTCCTGTCGCCGTGTGTGGCCGCTTCGTTACACTTGACCGGCTTGTCGTCTTTGCCCCCTGACAAACCGGTGAACGTCTTTGCTGCGAAGAATCCACGATCCCGAGCGTGGCGCGTCCTTTGTCGAATACACCGCAGTCGTTCTACTGGTAGCCGGTATCGCCTCGATGCTGTTGGGCTCCGGTCTGCCGCAGATGATCCGCAGCGGGATCGAGAGCGCGGTGGCTTCGGTGTTCGCTCCAGGTGGTTCCGGTATCGAGACCGCCGACGGCCCCGGCAGCACTGGGAACTCCGCGGACCCGGGCGGTCCGTCCGATCCCGGCGCCTCCTCGCCCCCGGGCGGTGTCGACCCTGGCCAGGAGGCGCCTTCCGGTGAAGACTCCTCCGGCCAGGACAGCCAGGGCGGCCATGAGGGAGGCCAAGAAGGCGGGGACGTCGCCGAAGGGGCCCCTGAGGTAGAGCCCGCCGGCAACGACGACCCGCCCGAGTCTGCCCCGGCCGGCCAAGAGCCCCAGGAAGAGGATGAGGGGTTCCTCGACCACGCCGGCGACATCCTTGGCGAGGGGATCTGGGGCGGGATCAAGCGCGACGTGGCCGACACCGTCGACAGCGCCCTGAACCCCTGGGAGACCGTCACCGGGGCGGTCGGCGGCGTCCACGACACCATCAAGACCAACGCCGAAGAAGACGTCCAGGCCTTCGCCCAGCGCTGGCACGAAGGCGACCGGGCCGGCGCGCTGGGCGGGCTGGCCCTGGACGCCGGAAAGTTCGCGCTGTGGGACTCCCCCTTCAGCCTCGGCGGCAACACCCGCATGATCGCCGATGAGGACGTCGTGGACTACGCCCGAGACGGCGAATGGGACGCCGCGATCGCGCGCGGCGGCTACAACCTCGGCAGCATGCTCGTGCCCGGCCTGGGCACCGGAGGCAAACTCGGCAAAATCCTCAAAGGCCTCCCCGACACCCCCGACACCCCGCGCGCTCCCGACCGGCCCCAAGACAGCGGAGGCGAGGGCACCACCCGGGCCGGCGGCGAGGCCCCCGCCAACCGGCCAGACGACAACAACGACGGCAGCGACGGCGACCGCGACTCCGGCGCGCCCAATTGCCGCACCAACAGCTTCGTTCCCGGCACCCCGGTCCTGCTCGCCGACGGCAGCACCACACCGATCGAAGACATCGCGGTGGGTGAGGAGGTGCTGGCCGCCGACCCCGACACCGGCCAGACCGGCCCCCGCCAGGTCACCCGCCTGATCAGCAGCAACGGCGAGAAGACCCTCGTCCAACTCACCATCACCGATTCCTCCGGTGGCATCGACACCGTCACCGCCACTGATGCCCACCCCTTCTGGGCCCCGCAATACCGCGCCTGGATCGAGGCCGCCGACCTCCAGCCCGGCACCTGGCTGCAAACCAGCGCCGGCACCTGGGTACAGATCCAGGCAACCCAAACCTGGACCGCCCACAACCAGCAGGTCCACAACCTCACCATCGCCGACCTGCACACCTACCACGTCGCGGTCGGCAAAACAGACCTCCTCGTACACAACGATGGGTTGTGTGGAAATGCAGATCCGTTCGAACTGAGCCGCACAGAGGCAATCCGAGGTAACTCTGGAAGCAGGAGGGTTGGAAGGCTGGCGGAGGACATGCGAGTTAACGGATGGAACGGTCCTCCCGTGAGGGTATTCGGAATCAATGGCCAGAATTACATAATCGACGGTCACCATCGAGTTGCAGCAGCAAAGCACGCCGGCTTGGACAGGGTTCCGTACCAGCAAATATCGGAAGAAGAGTTGGCGAGCTTTGGGTACGACGGGCCAGACGATGTCATTGATGCATATGCAAATGCCCCGGGGGATAAGATTCGCTAGGATGGCCATGTGAGTAGCTCGGGCGATTGCGAGTACGTTAGGGGCTTCGGCAAGCTCTTGGCGTACATGGAGTCCACTGTGAAGAATGATTTGCTTCTAGTGGCATCCTTGTCTGATGTCCACAGGCTAGCGCGCAGAAAAATACTCCCTAAGGAAGGGGTGACGAGGAGCGGTGTCCACTATGTAGTCCATGGTGCTGGGTGCCGGTTTTCTCATGCTGACGGGCGTGAGGTGGACGTCGACTTCCTTTCTGACGGGAGACCAATATTCGATTCATGGAGAGTGCTTAACTATATTATAAGTGTAGACCCCGACTATTTCGGTGGGCGAGAGTCTGTCTATCGCGCATGTAAAGCTATGGTGGGTATGGGGGAAATCTTCGAGCCCCGATCTGCTTGGTTCTCCCTGGTTTCAGGTTCCCCGCCTGAGGAGTAAAGAGGGCCATGCGGGCGAGTGGGACCTCTATCAGGAATGCGTGCATTTCCTTGATGATGTGGCCCTACTGGTAGACCGGCTTACGTTCAACTGTTCGAGTGAAGCTGATCGCCACTCGGCCAGCGGAATACTCAGAGCCCGATGGCTTCAACTGCCTTGATGAACGCGGACCACTCCGGGGCGGGGACGAAGAGCGCCGGGGCGGAAAGAGTCTTAGAGTCGCGGATCCCGTACCGGCCCGAGGGCAGCTCGGCGACTTCTACGCAGTTGCTCTGTGCGGTGCTGTAGCTGCTCTTCCGCCAGCGGATGTCCGTCATCGTGTTCACCTTGCCCTGTCTGGGTCTCTTCACGTCGCTATGTCGATTTTGTCAACGATCAGCCGGGCCGATTCATCCGGGGACAGTGCCAGATCGCTCAGGGCGGTGAACGCGTCCTGGTAGCGCTGGACGCCGACGGTGTCCTCGATGTAGACGTCACTGGTCATGAGCTCGACGTGCACGAATTCGAGTCGGCTCATGCCGAGCACGGTGAAGGCTCCGACCAACGCCGGATGGGCGCTGGTCGCCAGGGGCAGGACCTGCACCGTGATGTTGGGCCGCTTGGTGCACTCCAGCAGATGTTCGAGCTGGGCGGTGAAAACGTCCGAGCCGCCGAGCCGCTGGTGCAGCAGGGCCTCATGCACCACGGCGTGGAAGGCGACAGGGTCTTCATCCCGAACGAGGATCTGCTGGCGCTGCTTGCGTACGGAGACGAACTGGTCCAGCTCGCTGTCGCTGAGAGCGGTGCCGCTGGTGGCCTGGACAGCGGCCCGGGCGTACCCCTCGTGCTGCAGCAGCCCCGGGAGCACGCCGACCTCGAACGTGCTGATGCGAGTGGCGGTGGCCTCCAGGCGCACCAGGTCGAGGTAGGAGGGGGAGAGCCCGTCATCGTGCTCGACCCACCAGCCGCGTCGCTCGGCCTGGACTTCCCCGGCCACCGCGATCAGGGTCTCGCGCAGGTCGGTGTCGGTCACGTTGTAGGCCTCCAGCAGCGGGCGCACGTCCCGGGGCGGAAGCGCCACCAGGCCGTTCTCGATCCGGCTCAAGGACGCGGTGGAGCGCTCCGCGCGGCGTGAGGCCTCCTGCAGCGAGAAGCCGGTGTCATGGCGCAGTTCGGCCAGTCGGTTCCCCAGCCAGCGCTGCCGTAGTGACGGCTCGTCCCCGATCAATGAGTACCTCCCGGATGTTGTGCGCCCGAGGCGGGCACACTCAGCTTGCCATATTTACTGAGCGTAAAGATTACGCTCAGTAAAGAGTGCGTGCATCCTGTGGTGGGCGAACGCAGTGATCACTCCATCACCGAGTGTTGCTCGCCTCTTGGGAGGGGTTATGGATGCCAATGTGCTGGCGCGTTGGGAAACGCGCGATGAGGAAGACGTCGCTGATGCGCGCCGGCGCCTGAAAGCCCGGCTGGACGAGTTGAGTGTGCCGCGTGGTCTGGCCGGTGACGCCGAGCTGATGGCCAGTGAGCTGGTGACCAATGCGGTGCGCTACGGCAGGGCGCCGATCAGCCTGGTGGCGCGGCCCAGCGTGCTGGGGTGCGGGGTGCGTGATCGTGGAGGTCTGCGACGCGCGGCCGGGGCGTCTGCTGCTGCCCTCGCCGGTCCCCGTAGGCGGCATCGGCCCCGAGCAGGAAGGCGGGCGCGGGCTGCCCGCGGTCACGGCGCTCTCCGGCGGGCTGTGCGGGACGTCCCCGCTCGGTACGGGCAAGCCGGTGTGGTTCGTGCTGCCCTCCGGAGAGACATTCCCGATGGTCGAGGCCCTACGGGCGCGCAGTCTTCTCCCACCGGGAACACCCCGATCCCTACTCATGTCAGGCGGCTGCGGCCGCCGCTCAAGCCGCCGTGGTGGAGGCATGCAGCGTCCCTTCCCCCCAAGGGAACTGCCGCCGGTCTCCCTCCCCTCTCGGGTCGGCACCGCCACCACGGCCTCCCGTGCGCTCGCCGGCGACGGGCCCTACGTCCACGCTCCGGACGGACGGCGGCTGCTGGACGCCACCGCCGCGGACGACCGGGCCGTCCTGGGGTACGGCTGGGGACTGCCTGCCCGGCCTCAGCCGCGCCCCGAGGCTGCCGACCCTTCCCGAAGGCTGGACCTCCCTGCCCCGACAGCGGCTCGCGGAGGACCTGCGGCCCCTGCTGGGATGGGAGCACACCGTCGAGGTCCCCTCGAGTGACCACGCCCAGGGATGCCTGCGCGAGGTCGCCGAGCACGGCCGCGCGTGCCGGTGACCAGACGTTCGGCGTGGTCGTGCACGTCCAGATCAGCCACGCCGGACCCGAGGTCTTCACCGGCGGCGGCGCCCTCGGCGTGCGGCCCGTCCTGGTCCCGGCCGAGCGTGGCGGGCTACGGCGGCTTCGGGCTGCTGCTCGCCACCGAAGAGCTGGCCGGACGTGCCCGGCGCGAAGCCCGGCAGGGCCCGGAAGCGCCGCATCCCTTCGCTCCGGCCATCGCCGTCAACGCCGCGCACCACATCCTGTGCGAAGGCCTCCTGCCCGCGGCCGAGACGAACGGGACCTGTCTCGCCCGCCGCCTCACTCGCACCTTGGGAAGCCGGGCGCGCATCGATGCGGGCACGGCGGCGGTCCTCAAGGCGCACCACGGGGCCCAGGAGGCCGACCGTTCGGCGGCGGGGGAGGAGTGGCGGGGGGCCGGCGACTACATCTTCACGACCGGGTGGGGCGATCCGGTGTGTCCCGAAGGGGTGTCGTCGCTGATGTCCACGCTCATCCGGCGCCACAACGAACCGGCCGAGCCGCCGGCGTGCGCCCGGCCGCACGGTCTGCGGCACGTCCACGCGGCGACGCTGCTGCTGGCCGGCGTCCCGACTCACGTGGTCGCCGCGCGGCTCGGGCACGGGGATCCCTCGATCACGCTGCGGGCCTACGCGCACGTGGTCGACGAGCAGGTGGCCGCCGTTGCCGGCACCTTCGCCGACATCGTCGGCGACGCCGGATAGCGCGTGTTAGCAAGGGTGTCAGCACAAAGGCCGGTTCCGAAGACGGAACCGGCCTTTGACCTGGGCGCGCTCGGGAGGATTCGAACCCCCAACCTTCTGATCCGTAGTCCGAGATGTTCCGTTTTAGGCGGTACTTGATTGTGTCGAGGGCCGTCGATAAATCTGGTGTTCTCGCTGGTCAGGGATGCCGAAGTGTGCTGCGGTGTCCAGACGGTGGCGTATGGTGCCCAGAACTCCAGGGCTCCCGAGGGGCTCCCATCAGACGTATCAACCGGTTCCGCTCATAGATCCAGGTACTCGATGGCTGAATGACTCGATCAGAAGGTGCTGGAGTGTGTGGCTGAATATCCTGACCGATGCTTGACGATCGGGTTCGCGCATGGGGCGGCCGTCGCGGTGCGCGCAGCGCCGGCGGCGCTGCGGTTCCACGCCTGGAACTCCCACCCTGCCTCGCGAACGCGGTAGCCAAGGCTCGATGAGTAGGCATCCTGTCGATGCCCGCTTCTACAGTCGTGTCCTTGAGGGGTGCATGCGGAAGGCCGCGTGGACTCCTGAACCCCGAGCGCTATTGTCACCTTCGTCCTCGCGCCGGCTGGTTCAAGTCCAGGGCAATCGCCGCACCCGACGGCACCCCGCTGTGGGGACCTCCCATTCCCCGAACGTAAGGCCGAACGTGAGAAGTCGGCCGGGGAGATACTAGAGGATTCCCGTGCCGTCAGTGGGGATCTCAGCGACCGGTGCCGCAGGATCCGGTTCGGTGATGCCCAGGGCTCGGGCCGTACCGATCGCGGCCTTGGTCTGTCGATCGGCACCGCGTCCCCAACCGCACAGTTCGGCCAGGAGCCGCGGTGGAACCAGCAGGCGGCGATGGACGGTGCCGGTGGCCGGGTCCGGCGCGGCCGGGCCGATGGCGGCGATGGCGGCGGCCATCCGGACCCGTGCGACCGCTTTGCCACCGGGCTGGTCGTCGTGGAGATAACCGAGATAGATCGGATCCGCAATCTCGATCTGAGTCTCCTCTCGGACCTCGCGTACCGATGCCGCTGCGGGGTTACGGTGTTCGAAGTCCTCCAATGTGCCGCCGGGAAGCCCGATGAGGCCGTTGTCGTCGACGTAGACGACGACCCTGCCATCGGGGGCGAACACCCACGCCCAGGCGTGCCGAATCGGCAATTCGTCTGGGACGGGCTCCTCATGCCAACTCCAAGCGGCGCCGCCGCTGTGCACCCCTGGCACGATGCCGAAGCGGCGCATGGCAGCAAGCGTCGATGGGGTGCGCCCGTACTCCAGATGCGCGGTGCGGCCTTCACCGCGGGCGCGAAGTGCGGCATCGATGCGGCGCACATCGGCCGGGGCCGCATAGGCCGGAAGTTCGTCGACGGCGGTGAAGAGGGCGGCGGACGAGTTCTGGCCGGGGACCCCGATCCGGCGAGCGGCGGCAGAGCTGATTCGGCCGCCGTCGAAGATGTAGAGCGCTCCTGCATGGGGGCCGCCGCGGTCGGTGGTCCAATCGGAGACGAGTAGATCGCCGAGTCTCGGTATGAGCCCGATCCTGTCGCCGACCCCTCGGATCGCGGTCTGACGCGGCGTTTCGCCGGACACCAACCTGTCGGCGGGCAGAGTCCACCGCCTTGGGCGGTCGCTTGACCGCACCAGTAGCACTCGGCCGTCCGGGCCGGTGATCAGCACGGAGGCCTCCACACCGATGGCGGTCCACCCTCCGGGTGCAGAGGTCGGAGGATCACCGGTGGATCGGTCGGGGCGGGATGCGGTGGCCACTTCCCCTCCTTTGCGGGCTTCCTGCGGATGGGAGGCTCCCTCACTCCGAAACGGCACGACTGCGATCCCCAGGGCGCCGATCGACCACTCTGTCTGTGAGGGCATCGAGCATCAGGCTGGTCGCCTCGTCCAACCGGTGCATATTCTGCGAAAGCCGGTAGAACGACGCCTCCTCCAAGAGCCGTTCGATGAGGCGCTCCCTGCGCAATCGGTCCGTGTCCGGGAACCAGTCGGCGAGAAACGGATCGTACTTCGACGCCTGTCGTTCAACGTTCTCCATCAGAGAGCGGATAGCCGAATCACGGTCCATGAGCGTGATCCGCGGGGCATCCTGTGAGGCGCCGAACTGCGGGAACACAACGGAGTCGATCCGGCTGTGGGCGGCCAATCCACAACCGGTGACATGTGCAAGCTCCGCACAGCGGACCCAGATGGACCCGGGAAGCGTCGTCCCTGAATCCGACCGGATGGAATCCACGGTGTGATGCCTTCCCCTGTATCCGTTCGCCGGATGGCTCGATCCGGAGAGGAAGCCGGCGGCGACCGGAGCGGAGGCCGCCAGCGCGAGAAGGGAGTCGGTGCGGACGTTGACCGTTCGCGGGGACCCGTATCCGACCAAACCGGTGTCCGTATCGGTTATCGCGACATCGTCGTTCGAGACGAAATCGGCTCCGCCGTGAAGAATCATGCTCAGCACGCTCGATGTCTTTCCCGAGCGCTTGCCGCCCAGAAACGCGATGCCGACCCCGCCGACCTTCACCAGCCCCCCGTGGAGGAACAGATCCCCCTTCGCGAACGCCTGCCAGCGCAGCAGGTGCCGGACGGAGCGGAGCAGCTGCTGGGTCCGCCACGGCGAGGGTTCGCTGACCACTGCGATGCGTTGACCGACGTCATCGACCCAGAGCACTCGGTCCGGCTCGTACTCGGACGGCAGGGCCAGGCGGCGCCAGCCTGGCTCCTTCGGAGCGGTCTCGCGCACGATCACTGCGGGACGCCCCGCTCCGGCATTGTCGAGCGGAGCCACCTCAATGAAGGGATGCGCCAACACAGCGAGTTCCGAAACGGTGTCTCTCGTAGCGGAGACCTCGACCTCGGCGGAACCAACCGACAGCTTCATGCGGATTCCATCATTCATTTGTCAGCGGCTCCGTGCAGTTTATCCCAGTACCGGTCGCGGAAGATCATGGACTTCATCGGCCCCGCCGAACCCTGGTATTTTCCCGAATAGAGCGTGATCTCGCCCATGGGTTTCCAGAACGTCACCTGCGCGATCCGCATGCCGGGGTAGACCCGCAGCGGGAGCGTGGAGAAGAGCTGAAAGGTTATGGTGCCGATCGAACCGATGTCGATTAGATCCGCGGTGACGTGCACGAAGAGCCCGGCCCTCGCTGTGCTCGACTTGGCGTGCACCATCGGTACGAACTCGGTGCTTCCGACTATCTCCCGGGAAGACCCGAGACAGAAACCCATCGGCTCCAGGAGGAGCCCGTCTTCCGGGACCGTGAGCTTGACGACTTCCGGTTCCACCCGGGGATCGATGACCGGATCGCAGTACCGGAGAATCGTGTCATCGAGTGTGAGGTCGATGCTGTTGGGGTTGATGTGATCGGAATCGAATGGGCTTACCGTGATAGCGTCGGCTTCGACTTGGCGCCTGATTTCATGTCCGCTGAGGATCATCCTGGTTCTCGAATCTCTGCGTGACCCTCAATACTTGTGTGCAGCTTGGAAGGCATGGGGCGGTCGTGCCTCCCGTACCACCCTTGATAAGCAAGGACGTCGCCCATGGCAGACCAGAACGAGACCTGCCCGATGATCTGTCCCGGATAGACGTAGATATCGATCGTGGGCAGAAGTTCCAGGGTCCAGCGGTGCACCGCACCGCAATGACCCAAATCGGCCGAGAGCTGGACGAAAAGCCCTAGCCTGCCGATCGAGCTCCTGCCGATCAGCGAGGTTACATACCGATTACTGCCGATCCGTTCCAGCGTGTGGCCCAGATAGAGCTGGCCCTTGCGCAGGAGACAGCGGCCTCCGACCGGCTCCAGTCGGCTCTGGAGCACTCCGGAGTGTGGATCGCCACTCGCCTGAACGCAATGGATGTCCGGTCCCAGGCGGTAGTTGTAACTGTTCGGATTGACGTGTGACGAGAGGAACGGGTCGATGACGATGTCGCCACGGTCCACGGCTTCGGTAATGGCATTTCCGGTTAATATCACTGCTTACCCGCTTATGACCCGGGTCTCGACCAGACTCCTGAAATCCTCGTCGAGAGGGACCGGCGAGCCCCAATTCTGCCATTCCCTTTGCCGGTCCGGCTCGCGTACCGCGTAGAATGAGAGGATGCCGAGCAGCTGCCACAGCTCGAAATGTGGGACCATTTCAAGATCTTCCGTGCAGATGCCTTCCGCGGCCGCATCGAGAAACTGATGGCGCACCTTCCGGTTCCGCAAGTGCGCGCTGATGGCCGCGACCGCGTGCGCCGGGGTGGAGACCGCGGCGATCGGGACGTTGAGAACCACGATGCGGCCATCCGGTGCAACGACGAAGTTCTTCAGGTTCGCGTCGATGGGGACGACACTGAACGGTGCCGGGCAGCGGCTCGCCGCGGATGCGAAGCCGCTGGCCAGCCATTCATCGACGGCCGTGGCGATCCGAGTCCCGTCGTAGAACGGCCTTGCGCGGCTCCAGTACCGATTCCCGTAGTACTCCACGAACTCTCGATGTGTTTCCTTGGTCGGCGCACCGCGCTTATACATGCCGAAACCGTCATGCATTCTCGGCAGGCTCCGGCAGGCCAATACGAACCTGCACAGATGGCTGACGAGGTCGTCAGCCGGCGGCGCGACCGCGTCTCCCGCCAGGGCCGCTGCCAGATCATGTCCTTCGACGTACTCCGCGAAGACGGCGTCGAACGGGTCCCCGCGATCCTTCTCATAGACCTGGAGGATCTTTTGGACAGGAATCAGTTCCGCCAGCCGGGCGTTGGCCTCGGCCAAGTACGAGAGTGGAATGTCGGTGTCGGTCACGTGCTTTGCGATGATCGTCTCTTTGGCGGACCTCACCAGGTAAACAAGGTTATTGGATCCGCTGAGCTCCCGAATCTCTGCGCCAGGGAACTCCGAAATAAGGAATGAACGGAACATGCCTACTCATTAAAAAGAACGCGCGTCGGTTACTTTCCGATATGGTCCGGATCGGTTGCCTTCCACTTCGTCCCAACATACTTGTGGGGCAGCATCTGAGAGAGCGGGACCAAATTCAGTTCTCCCTGCATACTGATTACGGCGTGGATGTCCGGCCCGTAGTCCAGGAGCAGTTCGCGACACAGACCGCAGGGCGGCACCAACCGGGGCTCGCGCTGTGCCTCCGACGGCTTCGGATGGCGGACGGCCAGCACGATCCGCAGGTCCGTCACACCGGCCTCGCGGGCTTTGCCGAGGGCCACCGCCTCGGCGCAGACCGAGGCCCTACCCACCATTGCCTCTACATGCAGGCCGGTGAAGACGCGTCCATCGCCGGCGAGGATCACCGCGCCGATCTGATGCCGATTCTCCGCATAGCGTCGAGATATCATCGCGCCTGCATGGCGGATGAGTGATTCGACGGCGTAGTTTCCATCGCGCTGATCGCCGCCGATAACGCCGTCGGCCGGGCCGGGGCCGGTGATCAGCGTCTTCGCGATTTCGGTCACCTGCGCCTCTAGTCCGGAGAGGCTTCCGGAGTTCTCCAGTGTGAAGTCCACCGAGATCGACTCGAGGCCGGCCTCGGTGGGATGCTCGTCATTTCCGACGGTTCTGTCACCACGCTTGGACTTCCGCAGTCGACGAAGCGGGTCGGGAGCGGATACCTGAACTACCGTGAAGCCCTGCTTCGTCAGGCCGGCGGCATCGGTCGGCCGTGCGTCATCACAGATGACCGCATCCGCTCCACCGAGGATGGCGCCGGCGCACCTGTCTGCGAAGTCGTCCAGAAGGAAGTCGGGTGCCGTCCGTCGGAAGTGCGAACCCAAGAAGTTCAGCAGGGCACCGTCCTGCTGTCCCTCCGGGAGGTCCGTGTTCGCGCGCTCGTAGAAATATCCCTGAACGTCGTAGAGCGGTGCGGCGATCTTTACCACCGCGACTCTGCGCTCCATTTCGGTGAGGATTCGCCTTACTGAGCTTTTCGTTAGTTCTGTGGGCGCGAAGAAGGCGATCGTAGGACCCTGAAGCCATGCCCCTCGCTACCAGATCCGGCACCCCCGCAGAAGCCGTCCCGGCGCTGAGGCGCCCGCAACTGGCCGAGGCCCGGCGCGTCCGCGCCGCCGAACTGCTGGAACAAGGCCGCCCTCAAACTGAGATCGCCCGGATACTCGGCGTGACACCGGAAAGCGTGCGGCGCTGGAAGCGCCGATGGGAACAAGGCGGAACCGCGGCGCTGCGCCGCCGCCCGGCCACCGGGCGGCCACCCAAGCTGGCCGATGCGCAGGTAGAACAGGTGCGCGCCGTGCTGGAGCAGGGCGCTGTGGCCCACGGATTCGAATCGGAACTTTGGACCCTGGAGCGGGTAGGGCGTGTCGTGGAGCGCACTACCGGCGTGGCGCTGGCGCGGGCCTCGGTCTGGCGGCTGCTCACCGTGCGGCTGGGCTGGAGCCTGCAGCGTCCCCAGCGCGTGGCGGCCGAACGCGATGAGTCCGAGATCGCCCGGTGGGTCGCCCACGAGTGGCCGCGCATTAAAAGGGGGCCGTAGAAAACCGGGCATGGATCGTGTTCTTTGACGAATCGGGCGTGTCGCTGCTGCCGGTCGTGCGCCGAACCTATGCTCCCCGCGGACGCACGCCCGCGCTGAGGCACCGGCTGAACTGGAAACGTGCCGGCATGGCCGCCGCGCTGGGCTACCACGCCGCCGATGCATGCCGCGGAGCGCGCTTGTGCTTCGACCTGCGCCCGGGGACCTATGACACCGTCGCGTTGATCGAGGTGCTCGAACAACTCAAGCGGTTCTACCGGGGTGAGCCGGTGGTACTGGTCTGGGACGGGCTCGGGGCGCACTGGAGCCATGCGATGCGGGACTGGGCGGCGCGGCAGGACTGGCTGACCCTGGAGCGGCTGCCCGCCTATGCTCCCCAGCTCAACCCGGTGGAGATGCTGTGGTCGGCCATCAAGGCACGGGAGCTGGCCAATGTGGCCGGGGAACATCTGGCCGACGTTGCCGATGCCGCCGAGGCCGGGATCAACCGGGTGTGTGAGGAGGAGCGGCTTGCCTGGTCGTTCCTGGCCCACACCGGCCTGGAGATCCATACTTCGCGCCCACAGAACTAACGAAAAGCTCAGTACTGAGGTTTGCAGAAGTTGTGCGGGGTGGGATGGCGGGGAGGCTGCGGCGGGAGCGCGGCCCCTTTCCTCGGGCGGGATGCTTTATCGCCGCCGGTGGGCCGCGCCCCGCCGCCGAAGCAGACGGCAAAGGTGTGCGCGAATCCGCGCCACCGCTTCGGCCGGGAGGCGCGGCCCCACGCCGGGCTCACCGGTGAAGGACGCGCCAAGAGGGCCGCACTCTCCCGGCAACCTCCCGCAGAACCGTCCCTGCACCTAAAGGCCCACTCGACTTCTGCAAACCTCAATAGTTTGCACCCATGCACATGGCGGACGTCGCAGGCGCCTATGCATACGAAGAGGCCCTGACCTGTCAGTCCAGGTCAGGGCCTCTTCGTCGCTGTCTCAATGCGGCGCGCTCGGGAGGATTCGAACCCCCAACCTTCTGATCCGTAGTCAGATGCTCTATCCATTGAGCTACGAGCGCTTGTTTCAGTTGTGGTCGGCTCTCTGGCCGACGGGAAAAACTCTAGCACAGGGGAGAGGGCGGTCCCGACCGGTTAATCGGGGACCGGGCGGGGGTGTGAGGGAGGCGACAGGGAGACCGAGCGCGTTCGCGGCCGCTCGGACCCCTGTCGCCCCGCGCCGCCCGCCGTCGGGCGGGACCGTCAGGCGGTCGCCTGGGCGACCGATTCGGCCCAGATCTCCACGGCGGCGTCCACCTGGTCGGCCGTCACGATCAGCGGAGGGATCATCCGCACGACGTTGCCGTGCGGGCCGCAGGTCAGCAGCAGCAGGCCCTTGTCCGCCGCGGCCCGGTGCGCCCGGGCGGCGGCCTCGGTGTCGGGGGAGCCGTCGGCCGCGGTGAACTCGTTGCCGATCATCAGGCCGAGCCCGCGCACGTCACCGACCACCGAGTGGGCGTCGGCGACCTGGGCCAGCCCCTTGTGCAGGCGCTCGCCCATCTGCGCGGCGTTGTCGACCAGGCCCTCCTCCTCGATGACGTCGAGGGTGGCCAGCGCGGCGGCGCAGGAGACGGCGTTGCCGCCGTAGGTGCCGCCCTGCGACCCCGGCCACGCCTTCTCCATCAACTCGCTCGGCGCGGCGATCGCCGACAGCGGGAAGCCGCTGGCGAGCCCCTTCGCGGTGATCACGATGTCGGGCCGGACACCTGCGTGGTCGTGGCCCCAGAACCGGCCGGTGCGCCCGAAGCCGGTCTGCACCTCGTCCATGACGAGCAGGATGCCGTGCCGGTCGGCGCGCTCGCGCAGCCCGGTCAAGAACGACGCGGGCGCCGGGACGTAGCCGCCCTCGCCCAGCACCGGCTCGATGAAGATCGCGGCGGTGTCCTTGGGCGAGCTCACGGTCGCCAGCAGGTAGTCGAGTTCGCGCAGCGCGAACTCGCTCGCCTGCTCCTCGCTCATGCCGTACCGGTAGGCGTAGGGGAACGGCGACACCGCCACGCCGGGCATCAGCGGGCCGATGCCCGCGCGGATCTTGACCCCCGAGGTGGTCAGGGACGCCGCCGCCATGGTCCGGCCGTGGAAGGAGCCCTGGAACACGATGGCGTTCTGCCGCCCCGTCGCCTGCCGCGCCAGCCGCAGCGACGCCTCGACGGCCTCGCTGCCGGAGTTGACGTAGAACAGCCGGTCGACGCCCGCGGGCAGCACCGAGCCGAGGCGCTCGGTGAGCCGCAGCAGCGGCCGGTGCATCACGGTCGTGTACTGGCCGTGGACCAGGGTCGCCACCTGCCGCTGCGCGGCCTCGACGACCTTGGGGTGGCAGTGCCCCGTGCTCGTGACGCCGATGCCGGCGGTGAAGTCGAGATAGCGGCGGTCGTCCTCGTCGTAGATGTAGACGCCCTCGCCGCGCGCGGCGAGAACCGGCGTCGCCTGCTTCAGGATCGGGGAGAGCTCGGCCGACTGCTCAGCCATTCTCGGACCTCATTCCGTAGGATTGTTGACAATCGACAGCGCTATGGAATCATCCGCGCCAGGGTGGTGTCCAGGCACGGACACCTCGCCCCTACCCCGGTCGAGCCGTTAACGAACGCGCCAGGTGGGAAGGCGTATTCAACGGGACCATGTCCGCGAGGGCGACCCGGGGCAGGGGCGACCCACGACGCACGAGCATGAGCATGAGCACGAGCCCGGAAGGGGACTGGATATGACCGCGGCAGACCGTGAGGCACGGGTCGTCGACCAGGTGTCCAAGCAGCTCTTCATCGGAGGGCGGTGGCGCGACGCCAAATCCGGCGCGACGTTCAAGGTGGAGGACCCCTCCACGGGTTCGGTGCTGTGCGAGATCGCCGACGCCGGGACCGACGACGCGTTCGCCGCCCTCGACGCCGCGACGGCCGCGCAGCCGACGTGGCGCAAGCACCCGCCCCGCGAGCGCGGCGAGATCCTGCGCCGCGCCTACGAACTGCTCATGGAGCGCCAGGACGACCTCGCCCTGCTCATGACGCTGGAAATGGGCAAACCGCTGGCCGAGGCGAAGGGGGAGATCGCCTACGCCGCCGACTTCTTCCGCTGGTTCTCGGAGGAGGCCGTGCGCATCGAAGGCGGCTACTCCGTCTCCCCCAACGGCCAGGCGCGCTTCCTGGTCATGCGCCAGCCGGTGGGCCCGGCCATGCTCGTCACCCCGTGGAACTTCCCCATGGCGATGGGCACCCGCAAGATCGGGCCGGCGATCGCCGCCGGCTGCACCATGGTGCTCAAGCCGGCCCAGCAGACCCCGCTGTCCGCGCTCGCGCTCGCCGACATCCTGCGCGAGGCCGGCCTGCCCGAAGGCGTGCTCAGCGTCATTCCCACGACCGACGCCGGCGGGGTCACCGAGCCGCTGCTGCGCGACGGCCGGATCCGCAAGATCTCCTTCACCGGATCCACCCCCGTCGGCCGCAAGCTCATCGAGCAGAGCGCCGAGCAGGTCCTGCGCACCTCCATGGAGCTGGGCGGCAACGCGCCGTTCCTGGTCTTCGACGACGCCGACCTGGACGCCGCCGTCGAGGGCGCCATGATGGCCAAGATGCGCAACATCGGCGAGGCGTGCACCGCGGCCAACCGGATGTACGTGCAGGCCGGCGTCGCCGACGAGTTCGCCCGCCGGCTGACCGAGCGGATGGGCGCGCTGAAGATCGGCCGGGGCACCGACGAGGGCGTCCAGGTCGGCCCGCTGATCGACGCCAAGGCGCGCGAGAAGGTCCAGGGCCTGGTGGACGACGCGGTGAACCGGGGCGCGAAGGTGATGGTCGGCGGCGGTCCGAGCGATGGGGACGGCTACTTCTACCGGCCGACCGTGCTCGCCGACGTGCCGCAGGAGAGCCAGCTGTCGCACACCGAGATCTTCGGCCCGGTGGCCCCCATCATCCCGTTCCAGACGGAGGACGAAGCCGTCGCCGCCGCCAACGACACCGAGTTCGGCCTGGTCAGCTACCTCTTCACCCAGGATCTGGGCCGGGCGTTTCGGGTGTCGGAGGCGCTGGACGCCGGCATGGTCGGCCTCAACCAGGGCGTGGTCTCCAACCCGGCGGCCCCGTTCGGCGGGGTGAAGCACTCCGGCCTCGGCCGCGAGGGCGGCAACGTCGGCATCGAGGAGTTCCTGGAGACCAAGTACGTGGGCATCGCCGGGATCGACTAGCCGGAGAGGGCCGGCCGCGGGGCCGGCGAGGGAACGGGGAGGGCCGGAGAACCGCCGGCCCAGGAGGACCCCGCCCGGGGGCCCGGCTCCGGCCGGGCCCCCTGTTCCCGGCGCCGATGCGGCGGCGGGGATACCGGGGGGCTCACGTTGCGGCCGCGGGCTTCCCCAGGGCGGCGGGGCCGCGGTCAGCCCGCGTGCACCTCGGCCGTCCGGCCGTCCGGGGCGGTCAGCGGATGCCGGCCGGGCCGCGACGGCGGATCGAGGGCGGCGCCGTCGACTCCGAAGCCGAGGCGCACCGCGCCGGTCCGGCGCTCGACCGTGGCCGGGTAGATCTCGAACACGGTGCCGTCGGGCAGCACGGCGGCGTAGCGCTGCGGGCCGCGGCCGTGCCGCTCCCGCTCGAAGCCGAGGCCGAGCGCGCCGCAGAACACGCGGCACTCCTCCACGCGATCGGTGTAGAGGACCAGCAGGGTGCGGGCGGCCGCGGTGGCCGACTCGAAGCCGTGCACCCTGCCGAGTCGTGCAAAGTCGGACTCGGCTCGCGCCGGTTGAGTCCGGGCTCGGCCATAGAGGAGCGCAAGGCCGGACCCCGCCCCGTGGCGAAGCCCGAGCCTCGCGACCCGTGCGTGGCCCGTAGTCCGTGGCCCGGCGGGGCCTACTCCGCCGTGACCGGGGAGGGGCCGGCGCCGCCGTCGCCGGGGTGGTTGATCCGCTCGATCGTTTCGAGCATGTGCGACTCGATGAGGCGCAGCAGGAGCTCCTCGTCGCCATCGGAGATGGCGTCGACCAGCTTCTGGTGCTCCTCCACGAGCTCGCCCGGCTCGGGGTAGGCCTCCTGCATCACCGTCAGGCACATGCGCGTCTCCACCAGCAGCGTCTGCGCCATCCGCTCCAGCCGGGTGTTGCCCGAGCAGCTCACCAGGGTCTGGTGGAACTCCTGGTCGGCATCGCTCATGGCCACCCGATCGCCGGTCCGCCCCGCCGTCACCAGCGCCGCCAGAGCGGCCGTGAGCCGGGCCAGCGCCTCACCCCGGTTCCCGCGCATGATCAGCTCGCACGCGCTGCGCTCGACGGCGAGGCGGGCGGTGTAGACGTCGCGCACGTCATCGGGCGTGAGCTCGGTGACGAAGAGCCCGCGGTGCCGCTCGCTGCGCAGCAGCCCCTCCTGCACGAGCCGCTGCATGGCCTCGCGCAGGGGCCCCCGACTGACCCCCAGCCTCCCGGCGAGGTCGGTCTCCCCGAGCTGGTCCCCCGGGGCCAGCGAGCCGTACATGATCGCCGACCTCAACTGGTTGGCGATGAGGGCGGCCGTGGACTCCCTGGCAACGGGTTCGAGTTCCCCTGGGGTGCTCATGACATTCGATCGCCTCTCTTGAATCGGCGGTGCGGTCAGGGCCGGATCCGACCCTAACCGCACCCTCGTCACGGTCGTTCGCTAGGCGCCCGCCACGGAGACGGCCGGCGCGGAACGGAACAGCGTACCCAGTCCGCTGCGGGGCGAGGTCGCGCCCGCCAGCCGCAGCCCCTCCCACACGCTCACCTGATTGGCGGTGAGCACCGGCTTGCCGAGACGCTCCTCCAGGTCCTCCAGGATCGCCGCGCTGTGCAGGGCGGTGTCGGGGACGAGGACCGCCTCGGCGTCGGCGCGGTCGTTGAGCGCGACGAAGTCCAGCACGTCCGGGGCCGGCAGCGTGCCCACCTCGGCGGCGGTGACGATGCCGCGGCTGGCCATGGAGACGACCTCGATGTCGGCGTCGCGCAGGAACTCCACGAACCGCTGCGCCACGTCGTCGGGGTAGGTCGCGGCGATGGCCACCCGGCGCGCGCCCAGGTGCCGGATCGCGTTGACGAACGCGAACGACGTGCTCGACGCCGGTGCGCCCGCCGCCTCGCGGACGCCGTCGACCTGCTGCTTCGCGCCCTCCCAGCCGAACACGAAACTGCCGCTGGTGCACGCCCACACGGCGGCGTCGACGCCCTGCTCGCGCAGCGTCCGGGCGCCCTCGCCCAGCACGTCGGGGCCGCCGACGTCCAGCAGCGCGTCCACCCGGTGCGCGTCCTCGCGCATCAGGGTGTGGACGAGGCGCAGCGAGACGTCGTCGCCGAGCAGCCGCTGGAACGCGGGGTAGTCGTCCTCGGCGCTGTAACCCGGGTAGAGGAAGCCGATCGTCGCCCCCATGAACCCTCCTTTTCCGGTGTCGGTGTCCGGCCGGGTGCCGTGGCCGCGCACTAGGCCGCGGTCCGGTCGGTGGCCTCCAGCAGCCACTGGTCGTTCGCCACGGCCCTGCGGCCGATGGCGTTGAGCGCGCCCCACATCGTGACCTGGTTGGCGGCCAGGACCGGCTTGCCGAGCGTGCGCTCCAGCGGCGCGATGATGTCGTAGGTCAAAACGTTGGTGCAGCTGATGAAGACGGCTTCGGCCTCGGGGCGGTCGGCGTCGCGGACGGCCTGCACCACCTCGGAGTAGGTGACCTTCCAGATGTGGTTCAGCAGGCCCAGACCGACGCTGTTGACGGTCTCCACGCCGAACTCGCCGAGGTAGCCGAGCAGGCGCTCGGTGACGCTGTCGACGTAGGGCGTCACCACGGCGATCCGGCGCACGCCGAGCGCCTCCAGGGCCCGGATGAGCGCCCCGGAGGTGGTGACGGCGGCGGGTGCCCCCGCGTCGAGGATGCTGGTGTGCAGCCGCCGCTCGCCCTCGGCGCCGTCGACGAAGCTCCCCGACGCGCAGGCGTAGCCGACGACGAGGGGTTCCGGCGCGAGCAGGTCGCGGGTGGCCCGGCGCACGTTCTCGCCGTCGCTGAGGGCCGAGGCCATGTCCACGGTCACCGGCACGGGCACGAAGGGCAGCCGGGTCAGGTACAGCGAGATGTCATCGGGCGCCCACCGCCACAGTTCGCGGTCGAGCGCGAAGTCGAAGGGGGCGACCACCCCCACCCCCGACTGCCCGGGGGGCTCACTCAGCGCGGAGATCTCCACGACGTTGGCCATGTCCGCGGCGTCCGTGCCCGCCCGCTCCTGTTTCGGTCCCGCCGCCTGCTCCCTCGCCGGTTCCGTCGTCGATGTGGCGGCGGCCGCGCGCGGGGACGTCGACGGCCGCGCCGGTTCGGCGGTCCGCAGCCGGGTGTTCTCGACCCGCTCCTCCTGCTCGATGCGGCTCAGTGCGTGACTGGTCGGCCGATCGGTCCGCATTGGTCACTCACCTCCTTCTGGATCTTGTTCAGCGCTCAGCTTTCGACCGGCTCCCGGCCGGTCCTCGGCCGGCTCTCGTGGCGGGGCGTGCGGGGCCGCGGTTACTCTTCGAGCCTTCGGTAGGTCAGGCGCTCGCCGATGCTGCCGGAGCGCCAGACGTCGTTGCAGGCCTCGGCCATGCGGCCCAGGCCGTCGACGATCGTGGCGTAGACGTTGCCGGGCACCCAGCCGACATCGCCGTTGAGCAGGAGGTTGTTGCGGCCGTAGAAGATGGCGAGGTCGATGACGCCGGGGAGCGCGTCGATGCCCTTCTCCTCCTTGAACCGGCGGTCGAGCATGCCGCCGTCGAAGGAGAAGTAGACGACGTCGCCGGGGATGGGGGTGACGGTGGGGTTCTCCTGACCCGGTTCCTCGTCGGCGAACCGGGGGACCATCGCATAGACCTCGTTGCGGGCGTACTTGGCGTGGTAGATGTCGCCGCCCTGGGGGAGGGCGTTCCAGACCGCCTCGCACGTGCGCGGCGCGTCCTTGTCGAGGAGTTCGGCCACGCAGCTGACGCCGCGCTTCTCCAAGCTGATGGTCATGTACCTGGGCATCGTTGGGTCGGCCCTTTCGGGTTGGGCTTACGGGTTGGTGACGCCGGCGGCCCCTGATGGCCGCCGTTTCCGCCCTGCTCGAACGGCAGAGCGGGCCCGCCGGTGCGACCGGCCGGAAGCGCGCCGAGGACGTGCGGAACCAGGGATAGCACTGTCGACTTGGACCCCACTGGCTGAGAGCCGCGGATTGTTGACAATCATACGATTGCTACTTAGCGTGTCAATGGCTTTGAGGGGGCCAAGTGTTACGTGTCTGTGACTTCTGGGAATGGGGGGACGGAGTGATACAACCGCCCCTATCCCCGGGGGTCCCCCAGGGGTAGGGGGAGAAAACGGTCCCCCACTCCCAAGTCCACCCGAGTCGGCCTACCCGCGGCCAGAAAAGTTCACGACTTGTGGATAAGTCGCATCCAGGCATGGGCACCACCGACATCGACAACCATCAGCCGACCGCGTCGAAGAACCGGGAGCCGCCCCCGTGAGCAACGAACCGCCGCACCTCGTCGTCCTGCACGGTGACGACCTGCCGCCCAATCGGGACCGGATCGACGCCGATCCCCGGCTCGCCTCCGTCCGCTACGCCACAGCGGACCGGCTCGCCGAGGCCCTGCCCGGTGCGCGGGCGCTGTTCGTCTGGGACCTGTTCTCCGAGGCCGTCGCCGCGGCCTGGCCCAAGGCCGACTCGCTGCGGTGGGTGCACGCCGCCACCGCCGGGGTGGACAACCTGATGTTCCCCGCCCTGGTCGACAGCGACGTCGTCGTCACCAACTCCCGCGGCGTGTTCGATCAGCCCATGGCCGAATATGTGGTCGGCCTGGTGCTGAGCTTCGCCAAGGACTTCCAGACCAGCCACGACCTCCAGCGGCGCCGGCTCTGGCGGCACCGCGAGACCGAGCGGGTCGGCGGCCGGCGCGCGCTCGTCGTGGGCACCGGCCCCATCGGCCGGGCCATCGCCCGCGGGCTCTCCGCCATCGGCATGACCGTCGAGGGCGTCGGCCGCGTCGCCCGCGACTCCGACCCCGACTTCGGCACCGTCGTGGCCTCCGGCGACCTGGCCGAGGCGCTGCCCCGCGCCGACTACGTCGTGCTCGCCGCCCCGCTCACCGACGCCACCCGCGGCCTGATCGACGCGGCGGCGCTGGAGCGGATGAAGCCCACCGCCCGGCTGATCAACGTCGGCCGGGGTCCGCTCGTGGTCGAGGACGACCTCGTGGCGGCGCTGCGGGACGGCGCCGTCGCCGGCGCGGCCCTGGACGTGTTCGAGACGGAGCCGCTGCCGGAGTCGTCTCCGCTGTGGGACCTGCCCGGGGTCGTCGTCTCGCCGCACATGTCCGGCGACGTCGTGGGCTGGCGCGAGGAGCTGGTGGAACTGTTCCTGGCCAACCTGGACCGCTTCCTCACCGGCCGCGACCCGCACAACATCGTGGACAAGCACCGGGGATACGTGTCCGGTTCCTGACGGGACCGCTCCGCCAGAGGGCGGCCGTCCAAGAGGTCCGGTCGCCCGAGAGGTCCGGTCGTCCGAGAGGCCCGGTTCCCCGATGGATCCGGTTTCCGCGGGAGCCGTCCCCGGAGGGACCCGCCTCCCGGGTGGACCGCCTCCCGGGGAGCTCCGCTTCCCGGCGGACCCGGCCTCCCGAAAAGACCCGCATTCCAGTGAGCCCGAGCGAGATGGAGAGAGGCAGCCCGTGCGGACCAAGGCCCAGGGAGAGAGCCGGTTGAACGCGGACAACGGGGAACCCGTGCCCCACCGGGCGGAGCGGCGAGGTTCGTCGCCCGCCGACCTTCCGGCGACGGAGCTCGTCGCGGCCTACGCCCGCCGCGAGCTGTCACCGGTGGAGGCCACGGAGGCGGTCCTGGACCGCATCGAGCGGGAGAATCCGGCGATCAACGCGTTCTGCCTGGTGAAGCCGGACGAGGCGCGCGCGGCCGCACGCGCCGCACAGGAGCGCTGGCAGCGCGGCGAGCCCGTCGGGCGGCTCGACGGCGTTCCGGCCTCCATCAAGGACATCATGCTGACCCGCGACTGGCCCACGCTGCGCGGTTCGCGCACGGTCGACCCGGAGCAGCGCTGGCCGGAGGACTCCCCGGTCGTCGCCCGGCTGCGCGAGCACGGCGCGGTGTTCGTCGGCAAGACCACGACCCCCGAGCTGGCGTGGAAGGGCGTCACCGACAGCCCGCTCACGGGCGTCACCCGCAACCCGTGGGACCTCGCCAAGACCCCCGGCGGCTCCAGCGGCGGCGCGTCGGCCGCGGTCGCCTGCGGCATGGCGCCGCTGGCCACGGGGACCGACGGCGGCGGCTCGGTGCGCATCCCGGCGAGCTTCACCGGGATCTTCGCCCTGAAGCCCACCTACGGCCTGGTGCCGCACTACCCGGCCAGCGCGTTCGGCACGCTGGCGCACTCCGGCCCCATGACCAGGACGGTGGCCGACGCGGCCCTCATGCTCGACGTCATGTGCGGCGCCGACAGCCGCGACTGGTCGGCGCTGGCCCGGCCGACCGAGAGCTTCACCGAAACGCTGGAGCGCCCGATGTCGGGGCTGCGGATCGCCTTCAGCCCCACGCTGGGATACGTGGACGACGTCGCCCCGCAGGTCGCCGAGTCCGTCGCCGCGGCGGTGCGGGTGTTCGAGGAGCTCGGCGCGCACGTCGAGCAGGCCGACCCCGGGTTCGCCGACCCGGTCCAGGACTTCCACGTGCTGTGGTTCTCCGGCGCGGCCAAGGCCACGGAGCACCTGACGGCCGAGCAGCGCGAGCTGCTCGACCCGGGGCTGCGGGAGGTCATCGAGGAGGGCCTGACCTACTCGGCGCAGGACTACCTCACCGCGATGGCGACCCGCATGGCGCTCGGCGGGCTGATGGGCCGCTTCCACGACACCTACGACCTGCTGCTCACCCCGACGATGCCGATTCCGGCGTTCGAGGCGGGGTGCGAGGCCCCGCCGGACTCCGGGCAGCGCCGCTGGACGAGCTGGGCCGGGTTCAGCTACCCGTTCAACATGACCCAGCAGCCGGCGGCGAGCGTCCCTTGCGGGTTCACCGCCGAAGGGCTGCCCGTCGGCCTGCAGATCGTCGGCCCCCGCCACGCCGACGGCCTGGTCCTCTCCGCCGCGCACGCCTTCGAGCAGGCGCGGCCGTGGACGCGGACCTGGCCGTGAGGCGAGGCGGCCCCGGCGGCCGGTGAATCGGCTGCCGACCGCCGGCCATCGGGGCCGCAGCCGCCGTCTGAGCACCGCCGCGGCCATCGCGCTGTGGGCGGTTCCGCCGGGACCGCCCACGGCACGCGATCGCCAGTGGGCGGCTGCGGCGCACGCCATGCCCACGGAGATACTCACCCGCGGTTGAGCACCGGCGCACTATGCGCCGCGCCGTCCCGGCCCGTGGCGTCCCGTCCATGGACGGCGGCGGTGTGCAGAAGGCGACGGTGTGCAGAAGAGGGCGGATACGGCAGAGCGGGGCACGGCACCACCGCGGAGAGGCCGGTCGGCGCCGCCCGGCCGATCGGGACGCCTGACGATCAGCCGATGCCGAACGGCTGGGGTCGGCTCCCATGGTGCTGAGGAAGCGGTGGACCTCTCGTGTCCTGCTGGCCGACGAGCGCGACCGCCTTCTCCTGCTGTGCGGACGGGATCCGCGCAAGCCGGGGTCGGGGTGGTGGTTCACCGCCGGCGGCGGGGGCGGGCCCGGTGAAGAGTATCCGCGGGCCGCGGTGCGGGAGGTGCGGGAGGAGACGGCGCCGGATCTGCCTGCGCGGCGGCTGGGGCCGGTGGTCTGGATGCGGCAGGCGCTTTTCAGGGTCGACGGCCAAGGTTTCGACCAGTACGAGGAGTACCGGCTCCTTCGCGTCACCGCTGAGGAGGCGGGCGCGATGCGGGTCGGGACCGACGAGGCCCGCTACGGGCGTCACTGGTGGACGATCGAGGAGTTGACGACCACACGGGTGACGGTGGTCCGCCCCAAGAACACGGCTGCCCTCCTGCCCGGCGCTCTGAGGAACGGAGAGCCTCGCGCGGAACCGTTCCATCTGGGGCACGTCAACGAGGACACCGATTCCGGGTAGCACCGTCCGGAGACGGCCGGACCAGCCGTATCAGCCGTATCAGCACCATCCGGCCGCCGCCCTTCCCTGCGGCCCAACCCCGATCACGACGCCCTCGACGCCAGGTTCCCCGGCCTCCTCGACTCCGTTCTGGCCGCCGTCGGCGAATCCGCGGCGCTCGCGGAGCCGGAGCGCGTGCGATGAGGGAACCCGTGGCGAGGGAACGCGCGCCGGAGGGCCCCGAGCGGGGCCGGTGAACGCGAAGGCCCCGCCGGCAAAAGTCGGCGGGGCCCTCAACGCTGCAGGACGGTACGGCGGTCGCCTCACGGCGTGGTGCACAACGCGGCTCCGAAGACCGTCCGTACGCCCACCGGAGTGGCCGTGCCGGACGCGGTATTCCACGAAGGCTTTGTAGTGGAGCCCGGGGGACACTTGCTACCGCACCGACCCGCACACGGCACAACCAGGTGGCCCCCCGCGATATTCCCGGCCCCGCCCGCTCGATCGCGCGGAGCGCGGGACCCCGAAGCGTTCGGGCTGGAACCGGTCGAACCGGTCGAATCGACCGAACCGATCGGGCTCACTGGACCCGCCGAATCCACCGACCGGGCCGGTGAGGGTGCTTGGGCCACGCTGCGCCGCATTGCGATTCGATCCGGCCCCTCCTGTCCCGGATCGGCCTCGCGGCGGACCGCGCGCGGCCCAAGTCCCTCACGGAGACGCCCGTCGGGGTCCCGCCTCGGCGCGTTCATCCTAGCGGCTGCAGACAGACAAGTCTGTCTGGTTTGGTGAAGTGGCCGCTGCTGTACTGTCCTGCATGTGACGGCACCGGTGGACGGCGCTCCCTCGCGCGCCCGGAAACGCTTGATCAGCGCCGCTGACGAGCTCTTCTACGCCCACGGCATCCACGCCGTCGGCATCGACAGGGTGATCGCCCGCGCCGGTGTCGCCAAGGCCACCCTCTACGCGCACTTCCCCTCCAAGGACCACCTGGTCGCCGCCTACCTCACCGAGCGCATCGGGATGATGCAGGGCCGGATCCGGCAGGCGGCCGACGGCGCCCCGCCCCGGGACGGGGAGATGATCCTCGCGACGATCGACGAGGCCGGGAAGTGGTGCGGGGAGGAGAACTGCCGCGGCTGCAACTTCGTCAACGCCGCGGCGGAGTACCCGGAGCCGGGCATCGTCATGGACGTGCTCGACGAGTACCGCCGCCGCCTGCACGACTTCTACGCCGAGCTGGCCGACCGCTGCGGCTACGACCGGGCTGAGCGGCTCGCCGCCATCTGCGTCTCCCACTTCGACGGGATCATGGTCTCGGCGCACATGGACCGCGACCCCTGCGTCGGCGAGAAGGCGAGGGAGTCCCTGACCCTGGTGCTCGCCGCCTGGCCGCACCGCCACACGTCAGACCGCACCGCGCCGACGGAGGCCGACCGGCCGTGAACGCGCCGGCCCGCGCCGCCGTGAATGCGGCGGCCGCCGCACGGTCGGCTTCGGGGCCGGCGACCGGTTCGCGGGTGATCAACAGGCGGTGGAACGGCGGCCCCACCGCGGCCCCGACCACTTCCGCCGGGTCGGTGCCCTCCGGCAGCCCGCCGCGTTCGACCACGGCCACGAACTCGGCGGGCCGTCGGGTGGAGAGCGGTCCCGCCTCGCCCTCGCCTGCCTGACGGCGGCGACAGCGGGGGACTTGTCCACAGGCTGGTGGGTGGGGGTTGGTTCTGGGTCTTGACAGGGTGAGGGTGGGTTTTACGCGGTTCTGCTGAGGTGGACACCCCACCCCAAAGCCCACCCCGGCCCGCCCCACGTGGACAACCCACCACCCGAACCACCCCTCGGCCTTACTGCGCGCCCGCGGGATGACGGCGGTCGGTGTTCGCGGCCTCTTCTCCGGCGAGGGCGCGCAGGCCGCCGATGCGTTGCAGTTTCCGCCATCCCATGCGCTTGCCGGTGATCGCGGTGACGACCGACTTCAGCACGATCGCGTACATCAACTGGCGGTACACGAACTGCTGCAGCGGCAGCACCAGCAGCGGCCACATCCGCTCCCGGTCCAGGCGGAACGCGTAGACGCCCCCGGCCAGTTGCAGCGCGAGCACGGCGCACCAGGCCAGCAGCGTCTTCGCCGGGTCGAGGAAGAGCACCCCGTACAGCGTGAACACGTCGATCAGCGGTGCCAGCACCGGCAGCAGCACCTGGAAGACGGCGATGTTGCCCAGCCCGATCCGGCCGAACCGCCCGGACGCGCCGCGTTCCACGAACGCGCGGCGGTGCTTCCACAGCGACTGCATGGTCCCGTAGCTCCAGCGGTAGCGCTGTCGCCACAACTGCCTCAGCGTCGAGGGCGCCTCCGTCCAGCCGCGCGCTCGTTCCTCGTAGACCACCCGCCACCCGGCCCGGTTGACGGCGATGGTCAGGTCGGTGTCCTCGGCGAGCGTGGCGTCGCTGACCCCGCCGGCCTGCTCCAGCGCCGTCCTGCGGTAGGCGCCCACCGCCCCGGGGATGGTGGGGATGCAGCGCAGCAGGTCATAGACCCGCCGGTCGATGTTGAATCCGATGACGTACTCGATGTGCTGCCACAGCCCGATCAGCCGCCGCCGGTTCGCCACCTTCGTGTTGCCCGAGACCGCGCCGATCTCCGGGTCGGCGAACGGCTGCACCAGCCTGCGCACCGTGTCCCGTTCGAAGACGGTGTCGCCGTCCATCATCACGATGATGTCGTGGCTCGCGGCCGCGACGCCCGTGTTGAGCGCCGAGGCCTTGCCGCCGTTGGGTTTGCGGACCACCCGCACATCGGGGTGCCCGAACGCCTCGGCGACGTCGGCGGTCCGGTCGGTGGAGCCGTCATCCACCACGATGATCTCGACCGGGTGGTCGCCGCCGACCAGGGAGGCCAGCGTGTCCTCGATGCACGCGCGCTCGTTGTACACGGGCACGACGACCGACGCGGGCCGCGCCACGGGCGGTCCCCACCGCCCGCCGTTCGCGCGCCGCCGCCGGGCGTGCCGGCCCGCCGGCAGGAACATGGCGAGCAGCCGGACGATCACGAGTGCGCCCACCACCATGAGTGCCACGGTCAGCACGCGCACCGTGAAGACGGACGCGGTCACGGCGAACAGCAGGCCGTTCCCGCGCGCCTGCTCACCGATGTCGGCCGGCGGGTTGGCGGTCTCGCTGCCGATCACGTCGGCGACGGTGGAGAAGGTGTAGCCCTCGGCCTTCAGCCGCGGGATGAGCACGTCGAGCGCAGCCACGGTCTGGGCGCGGTCGCCCCCCGCGTCGTGCAGCAGGATCGTGCCGCCCTTCCCCGGCTCCGGTGTGCCGTTGGCGACGATCCGGTCGGCGCCGGGCCGCTGCCAGTCCAGCGTGTCGATGTCGGACAGCACCGTGATGTAGCCGCGCTTCCCGGCCTGGCGCATGATCTCCCAGGTCCCGTTGTGGATCGCGGCGGGGCTGGAGGAGTACGGCGGGCGCAGCAGCGAGCTGGTGACGCCGGTCGCCCCGGTGACCGCCAGTTGCGTGTAGGCCAGCTCCAGCCGGCGGCGCTGGTCGGACAGCAGTCCCATGTCGGCGTGCGTGAACGTGTGGATGCCGATCTCGGATCCGGAGTCGGTGATCCGGCGGGTGAGCTCGGGGTTCCGGGCGACCTGGGAGCCGACGACGAAGAAGGTCCCCGGCACGTCGTGCTCGTCCAGCACGTCCAGGACGCGCGGGGTCCACGTGGGGTCGGGGCCGTCGTCGAAGGTCAGCACGGCGGTGCGGTCCGGGACCGCGAGCGTCCGCGGGGCGCCGTGCGTGGGGTCGATGATCGCGCCGCCCTCGGTGAGCCCCGGCGGCACCAGGTTCGACTCGTGCGTGGGGTCGATCCTGCTGTCCACCCCGATCTGGGCTCGGACGACGCCGCTGATCAGCAGCGCCACGATGAACGTGTCCAGCATGACGACGCCGACGATCCAGTGCGGCCGCAGCCGGACGCCCGGAGCCGAGGGGATGCGGTGCGCGCCGCCCCGGCGGGTCATCCGGCCGTCCCCGGCGAGGCGTCCACCGGACCGGGCGAAGGGGACGGGGCGGGTTCCTGCGGGGAGGGCTCCTGCGTAGCCGGCGGCTCGGACGTGCCGGGCGCGGGCGGTTCCGCATCGGTGCGGTCCCCCGGCGCGGGATCGGCGCCACCGCTGTCGCCGCCGCCACCGGCGGGCGGGGCCGGTGCTTCGCCGCCGTCCGCGGCAGGAGGCGGCGCTTCGCCTGCGGGAGCGCCCGGTTCCGCCCCGGCCTGTTCCGCCGGTGCGGCGGGGTCTGCGCCGTCGCCGGATCCGGTCGCGGCCTCGGGGACTCGGGCCGGGTCCGGGGCGGCGCCGGCGCGGTCGTCGGGTGAGGGCGCGGGCGCCCCGGAGGAGCCGGGGGAGCCGGGGGAGTCGGCGGAGGACGGGCTCCCGGAGGAGGGCTCGGTGTCCAGCAGGCCGGGCGGCAGGCCGCTGATGAGCCGATCGACCGCGTTCTGCGGTGCGAACGGCAGCGACAGCAGACCGTGCGGAACGGTGCCCGACCCCAGCAGCACGCCGATCCCGACGACGATGACGACGCAGCATCCGGCCGCGCCGTAGGCGAGGCGCAGGGCGAGACGCCGTCGCCGTCCGGTGGCGTCGACGAACACGGGGGCGCGCCCGGCGGTCGCGGTGGTCGTGCCGGAGCCGTCGGCGAGGGGTCGGCCCGGATGCGTGGTGTCGCTCAAGGCAGAACTCTTCCGGCTAGGAGGCACGGGAGAAAGGGCGCCGAGCGGGGGCGTCGGTCGATACTCAAAACAGCGTACTCTTGCCGACTGAAATGCGAGAGTAAAGAATGGTTTGTCGTTCCGGACCGTCCGGTTCCCAGTGCTTTCAGCGGGTTCCGCGGAGGTGCTCCGAAACGCGACCGGGCGGATGTGAACCTTATGGCCTGGAATGTTGTGCAGCCCTGCGTGTACCTTGCGGCTACCTGGAGTGATCGATCCGGCGCCCGATTCGGAGGAACGAATTTCGGCCCCGACCGTTTTCCGGCCGTCGGGACGCGCCCGTCCCGCATCCGCTCCGCACCCGTCCCGCATCCGTTCCGCCCCCGGTTCTGCAGCCTTTTCCGCGGTCGGTGGAATGGCGGGAAATCCTTTCTGTATTCCCTTTGAATGTGTGCGTATTCTGTTCCGCCGGTGGATTCCGCTCCGCCCGCGGTTTCCGCGCCTTGCGCGGTCGCCCCGTGCGATCGCGGATGAAGCGGACGGCCGGAGTGCGCTGCGGAGCGTTCGGCCGGTCCGGTGCACGGCCACGGGGCGTCACGAAGCGGAATTCGCTGGTTGCCGTGCGTTTTCGGGGGGATATGGCCGCCGGATTCGGGACATTGGTCCCTGCGCAAACGAGCCGTTCGCCGCCTACGGTTCCTCATGTGCGCGTTACCGTCTTTGTCAGGCGACGACGTGACGACTGCGGAGGCGATCGATGGCGAGGACGGCCGCGCCGAATCCGATCAGGGTGTTCCTGGTCGATGACCACGAGGTGGTGCGACGGGGCGTCGCCGCGCTCCTGGAGGGCGAGGGCGACATGCGGGTCGTCGGCGAGGCCGGAACAGCCGAGCAGGCGATCAGCCGCATCCCGACCGTGCGCCCGCACGTCGCGGTGCTCGACGTCCGGCTGCCCGACGGCTCCGGCGTGAGCGTGTGCCGCGACATCCGTTCCGGCCACCCCGAGATCGCGTGCCTGATGCTGACCTCGTTCGCCGATGACGAGGCGCTGTTCGACGCCGTCATGGCCGGTGCGGCCGGCTACGTGCTGAAGCAGATCCACGGCGCCGACCTGGTGGGCGCGGTCCGCACGGTCGCCGCCGGCGGGTCGCTCCTGGACCCGCGGAGCACGGGGCGGATGCTGGAGCGCCTGCGCGGCAGCTCCTCCCAGCCCGACCCGCTCGCCGTGCTCACCCCGCAGGAGCGGCAGATCCTGGACCTGATCGGGGAGGGCCTCACCAACCGGCAGATCGGTGACCGGCTCTACCTCGCGGAGAAGACCGTAAAGAACTACGTGTCCAGCCTGCTCGCCAAACTCGACCTCAAGCGCCGCACCCAGGCCGCGGTCCTGGTCGCCCAGCTCCGCAGCAAGGGGAACTGAAACCGGCGCGGGAGAGGTCCAACCGGCGGGCCACGATGGTGCGTGGGCCAAGACGAGGGGGGACATGACGATCGACACCGCCGGTCTCGAAGTGCTCGAACGGCAGGAGTGCCTGTGGCTGCTGGCCGCGGCGCCGATCGGGCGCATCGTGTTCACCGACAGGGCGCTGCCCGCTGTGCAGCCGGTCAATTTCGCCCTGCACGGCGCGGACATCATCGTGCGCACGTCCTCCGGCTCCAAGCTCGCACGGGCCACGCGCGACGCCGTTGTGGCCTTCGAGGTCGACGACTACGACGTCTGCGCGCGCACGGGCTGGTCGGTCATGGTGGTCGGGACCGGGCGCGCCGTGACCGACCCCGACGAGGTGGCCGAACTCGAACGGCTGCCGCTGCGCCCTTGGGCGCCGGGGCCGAGGTCGCACTTCATCCGGGTCGAGACCGACATCATCACCGGCCGCCGGATCCCGGGTCGCTACGTCGAGCCGGACGGGGCGTGCGGTTAGGCTGCCCCCATGGCCGTTGGAAAGCTGCACGAGGTCGTCGTCGACTGCGCCGACCCCGCCCGCCTGGTGCGGTTCTGGGCGTTCGTGCTCGGGGGCGAGCCGGTCGACCGCTCGCCCGACTGGTCCTACGTCGATCCGCCCGGCGGGCCGCGGCTGGCGTTCCAGCGGGTGCCCGAGCACAAGACCGGCAAGAACCGCCTGCACATCGACGTCGAGGTCGACGACATCGTCCAGGCCACCGACCCCCTGCACGCGTCCGGCGCGGAGGTCGTCGGGGACGTCGTCACCGACGAGCAGGGCTCCTTCCAGGTACTGCGCGACCCCGAGGGCAACGAGTTCTGCCTGGTGCGCTAGATGTCTAGATGTACTGACCGCGGAGGTCGGTGACGCGGCCGGCTCCCCGGCCGTCGGCCCCGCCCCGCCCGCTGAGCGGGGCGGCTACGCCTCCGGCAGCGGGACGCTCCAGGTGAGCAGGGTGCCGCCGGCCTCGCGGGGGGAGGTGGAGAACGCGCCGCCCAGGGCCGCCGCCCGCTCGGCCATGTTGCGCAGGCCGCTGCGCCGCCCCTGCGGGGGGATGCCCACCCCGTTGTCGGACACCTCCAGTGTCAGCTCCCCGTCCGCCGCCACGCGCACGTGGACCTCGGCCGCGCGCGCGTGCCGGGCGACGTTGGACAGCGCCTCGCGCAGGACCGCCAGCAACTGCTCGCCGACGCCTTCGGGCACCGCGGCGTCGATCGGCCCGTCGAGGCCGACCCCCGGCTGGCAGCCGAGCGTGCGGGTCGCGTCCTCCACCGCCGCCAGGATCCGCCCGCGCAGCGACGCCTCCTGGGGCGCGGGCGGGTTCTGCAGCGCGAACACCGTCGAGCGGATCTCGCGGATCGTCTCGTCCAGGTCGTCGATGGCGCGCCGCACGCGGTCGCCGGCCTCGGGGTCGTCGATCAGCCGCAGCGTGCTCATCAGCGTCATGGCGGAGGCGAACAGCCGCTGGATCACGATGTCGTGCAGGTCCTTGGCGATCCGGTCGCGGTCCTCCAGCACCACCAGGCGCTCGGCGTCGCGCCGGGCCTCCGCCAGCTCCAGCGCCACCGCGGCCTGGCCGGAGAACGCGTCGAGCATGCCCCGCGTCGAGGGGTGGAACGGGGCGCGCACACCGGCCTTGCCCAGCAGCAGGACGCCGCGGGTGTGGTCGGGCGTGCCCAGCGGGATCAGCAGCCCCGGCCGGAAGCCCCGGTGGCTGAGCATCAGGCAGTCGGCGTGGCGCAGGTCGGGAATGTCGACGGCCGCACCGTCGCGGTAGGCCGCGCCGCACCGGGTCTCGTCGATCACCACGGAGGTGCCGACGATCTCCTTGGCCAGCGGGCCGTCGGCGATCTCGGCGACGAGGTGGCCGTCGGCGGCGTCGGGCAGCATGACCACCGCGATGTCGGCGTCGGCCATCTCCCTGGCCTGCTGCGCCAGGTAGCCCAGCACCTCTTCGGCCGCGACCCCCGACAGCAGCCGCGTGGTGATCTCGGTGGAGGCCGACAGCCACCGTTCGCGCTGCCGGGTCCCCTCGTACAGCCGCGCGTTCTCGATCGCGACGCCGGCCGCCGTGGCCAGCGCGGTCACGATCGCCTCGTCGTCCTCGTCGAACTCCCCGCCGTCGTTCTTGTCGGTGAGGTAGAGGTTGCCGAAGACCTCGTCGCGCACCTGGACGGGCACGCCGAGAAAGCTGGTCATGTGCGGGTGGCCCGGGGGGAAGCCGTGGAAGTTCGGGTGGTCCTGCATCCTGCTCAGCCGCAGGGGGCGCCGCTGGTCGGTCGGGAACGCCAGCAGCCCCTCCCCGTGCGGGAAGTGCGCCACCCGCTGGGCCTCCTCGTCGCTGATGCCCACCGGGATGAATTCGATGAACCGGCCGTCGGAGTCGACCACGCCGAGGCCCGCGAACTTGGCGTTGACCAGATGCGACGCCGCCTCGGTCAGCCGCCGCAGCACGGTCGCCAGGTCGAGGTCGCTGCCGATCGAGACCACGGCCTCCAGCAGCGAGTGGATGCGGTCGCGGGTCGAGAGCGCGTCCTCCAGTCGGGCGTGGAGCTCGCACAGGAGCTCGTCGAGGTGCATTTGCGGAATCAAGGGGCGCTCAGGGGGTTCGGGCACGTGTCCACACCTCCGAGGACACGCTATCTCCACGAATGCCTGTGGTGAGCACTAAACCGCTCAATGTGAAAATTTGTGTCGATATTCCTATTCCACGCGGCTTTCGGGGCGGAATCCCCACTCGAAAGGCACATGGATAACGGATCCCGAAACGGTGAAGGGACGGACCCGGCGGTTCCGCGTAACCGGCCGGGTCCGCCGGTTCCCGGGGCCACCGGTGGCGGGGATCGCCGCGCGATCCAGAGGGGAGTTCCGCCGGGCCCCGGATTGCGGTGTTCCTCTCCACAAGGAGCCGATCAGGCTCCCACCTGCAAGGAAACCGCGTCGCCCGCGTCGGCGGCAATGGCCGAAGGGCACGCGGTGGCGAGGGCTTTGGTCCCGAACCGGGGGCTCGGTCCGCGCTCCGGAGTCGTCGGTTCCGGGCCCGGATGCGGTCGGGCCGCCGGAGGGTTCGGGCATGCGGTGCGGTTCGAACGCGTGTTCCTGTTTTTGTTCTCAGGCTCTGACCAGGCATTCTTCCCCAAATGGCCGTGGAGTGGCCGATGAATTCCGGTGATCGGTTTGCGGTGATGAGTCAGCGTGCTACGGTCACGTTTTGTCGGCGGGGCGGAGTATTCCGTGTCCGCCCGGCTCATCTGCCGCCGGTGAAGGGATCTCGCTGTGGCGTGGAACGGTCGACGGGGACGCGGTGCGCGCGTCTTCGCAGCCGTGCGCCGCCTCGGGAACCCGATGCTGCGCCGCCTGCTGCTTCTGGGCGGGTTCGTGTGCGCGGCCTGGCTGATCGGTTCGGCGCCGGCGAGCGCCGATGCGCTGGGCGCGGCGGACGAGGCGGCCTCGGCGGTGACCGGGGCGCCCGCGTCGCAGTCTTCATCGCATTCTCAGTCCCCGTCGCAATCCCGGGCCCACGACGATCGCGGGCCCGCTCAGCAGGCCGTCGAGCGGAGCACGCGGACGACGGCGGAACGCGCCGGTTCGGCGGCCCCTCGGGCCACCGAGCCCGCCGAGCCCTCCAGGGCGGCCGCCGATCCGGTTCGGCCCGCCGAGCCGGATGTGTCCGAGGTCGCGGCCGTGCCGCAGGCCGAGGACGCCGTCGACGCGGTCGCCGACATCGGGGAGCGCGTCGAGATCGAGGGGCGGCACCGCGACGACCGTCCCGAGCGCGGGCGGGAGAGCGGGCCGTCCGAGAAGCGGGACGGGCAGGACGCCCGGACCCACGAGCCCCGCGAGGCCGAGTCCGCCGATCGCTCCGACCGCGCGCACGACACCGCTGCGGCCGCCGCGAGCGCGCCGGACGCGGTCGAGCGGCCCGCGGCCGACGACGACGGTGACGCCGACGACCGCGCGCACGACACCGGGGCCACGGGCCCCGGCGCCGCCGTCGCGGGGTCCGCGCAGCCGCAGGTCGCCAATCCCTTCGGCGGGATGTTCGCCGGATTCCTCACCCACACACCGGCCGCGGCGCGCTCCGGCGCCCTGCCGCAGGCCGACCGGATCGCCTCCGACGCGGTGCCGCAGAGCCCCGTGGACGATCCCTCCTTCTCGCCCGACTAGCCGCGGCGACACCGGTCAGCGGAGCGCGCGCGGCGCGTGACCCGCGACGCCGCCCGGCGGCGGTCCGGCGACGGCACCGCCCGGCCGCACCGCCGATTCCCAGCCCTTCTCTCCTACCTGGGGGCTGACGTGAGTCCCGTGCCCCGACCGCACGGAATTGACGTCAGCCGGCGGTTCGCCAGACCACTCGGCTGATCCCGGCGCATCACCGGCGCGCCCATCCAGACGCGCCGCCGACGCGGCCGGAGGCTCCTCCTGAAAACATCCGCCGCGAAGCGCTCACGGCCGGGGCGCACCGCGGTTCCCGGGCGCGGGCACCACCGCCCGCTCTCCCGATACGACAGTCACGATCCGAGAGGACGTTTCGATGCTGAAGTTCACGCGCAAGTCCGCCAAGGCCATCCTGCTCACCGCCGGCGTCGCCGGGTTCGTCGGCCTGGGCGCCGGCGTCGCCTCGGCCGGCGTCGCGAGCCCGGTGGACGACGCGGCGCGCACCGTCGCCCCGCACACCGCCCCGGCGACCGGCCTGACGGAGCGGCTGAGCGGCGCGGTCCCCGGTGCGCCCGGCACCGTGCACACCCTGCCCGCCGCCCACGGCTGCGAGTCGTCCGGCGCACACGGCCTGCTCGGCGGGCTGAACGGAACCAATGGCAAGCTGAACGGCACCAATGGCAAGCTGAACGGCACCGCGGGCAAGCTGGAGGGCACCGTCGACGGGCTGTCCGGGGACGTCGAGCGGACCGTTCCGCTGACGGCGCCGGTCAACCCCGGCGTGGCGGCCCCCGGCGTGGCGGTGCCCGCCGAGGTCTCCGAGGCCTCCGAGGACGCCCGGCAGCGCGTCGACCAGCAGGCGGCCGAGGCCGAAGGCGCCCTGGGTGAGGCCGAGGGGACTCTGGACGAGACCAGGGCCGCGCTCCCGGGCACCGGCGACGCGGTCTCCGAGACCGAGCGGCTGCGGGCCGGGGCCGAGCAGGCCGCCGACGGCGCCGCGGCCGATGCCGCGGAGGTCACCGAGAGCACCGAGAGCACCGACGCGCTCCCCGACGCCGAGGCCGTGTCCGAGGAGCCCGCCTCCCTGACCGAGGAGCCGGTGCAGGCCCTGGAGGACGCCGCCGACGTCGACTCGGTGGACGTCGCGACCCCCGTCGACACGCCGCTGCTCTGAGCGCTGCCGACCCCATGAACGGGTGTCCCGTCGACCGTCCCGGCGGGGCACCCCGCTCCGGCGGAAGGGCCGTCCAGCGGCCCTGATCCCCGGAGCGGTCTCCCGGCATCGGAGGGCGGTGCAGTTCGGGAGACGGGGGCCACCACCTCTTTCCTGATCGGAGGGGGAGGAGAGGGGCGGTGGCCTCAACGCGGCGGCGGCGCCCAGGCGCCGCCGCCGACGCCGATCAGCAGCCGCGCCGGTCGGCGTTTTGCCTTTCCCGCCGATCTCGACCTTGGGTTTCAACCTTGTGGGGCCTAAAAATCCCAGCAAGGTCACGATCGCCGGACACGGTGATCGGTCGCCGCGGCCCTCACGCGCCGGTCGGTGCGCTCCACTCCTCCAGGGTCCAGGCCATGTTCCAGAAGCGGACCTCGTGGTGGCAGCTGTCCTCGAACGCCCGCTCCATCCTGGCGCGTTCGGCCGCGCCGGCGTCGGCCGCCAGCGAGTCGAGCATCGAGCGCAGCTCGGTGGTGACGGACTGGCAGCCGGGATCGGCGTAGAACGTCCACCAGCCGAGGAACGGGTTGTCCGGGCCGGGCCGCTCGTCGCGGACGAACCGGTCGGCGGCCCAGGTGTAGGTCCACGGGCAGGGCAGCAGCGAGGCGAGCAGTACGCCCAGGCTGTCGCGTCCGGCCGCCATCATGTGGTCGACGTAGGCCTGCGCGCTCGGCGCCAGGCGGCCGACCTGGGCCTCGGCGTAGCCGGTGCCGGCGTGCTCGCACAGGACCTGGTGCGGGTGCGACTCCTCGTCCAGGACGAAGGCGATGCTGTCGTGGAAGTGCCGCATCCACCCGCGGTCCGGCGAGAGCGCCAGGCCCAGGCCGTAGCAGCGGATGTAGGCGCTCAGGTACTGGTGGTCCTGGCCCACGTAGTGCAGCACCTTCTCCTTGGCCAGGGTGCCGTCGCGCATCCCGGCCAGGAAGGGGTGGTCGTAGAACGCCTCGAACAGGTCGGCGTGGCGCCGGCCCAGCTCGGCGGTGAAGCCGGTTTCCATGGTGGCGACAGGGGAGTTGCCCACCGCGTTCCCTCCGCTCGTACGAACGAGATCAGGTTCAACGGGTTCGGGCGCCGCGCCCGTCTCAGTCCCGTTCCGGGACACCCCGCGTGGTTACCCGGGCCACGTTACTAGGGCCGCCCGATCGGCGGTACCCCGGAGGGGCCGCGGCCACCGGAGGCGGCGGCCGCGGCCCGCGGTCACCGCCGGTCGGTTCCGGTGCCCTCGCCCAGGCCGTTGACGCAGGGGTCGGAGGTGGCGTCGCGGCCCTCGATGCTCCCGGCGGAGTCGCCGGAGGAGGACTCGGGCGCGACGGGTTCGGTCGAGGGCTCGGCCGGATACGACGGCGAGGGGGTGCCCGACGCGCTCGGATCGGGGGTCGGCGCCTCGGGGCTGCCGCTCTCCAGCATCGCGTCGGTGACCTGGCCGTCGGTGTTGACGGCTTCGAACAGTTGGGCGGCCTTCTCCTCGTCCCAGACCACCCGGTTGGGGTTGTAGGGGGCCGGCCACCACGGCACCGTGTAGAACGTGATGTCGTCGAGGTCGACGTCGGCCAGCGTGGAGCCGATGGAGATCATCTTGTCCAGCGTGAGCTCGTCATCGGTCGCCGTGTGTTCGGTGACGGCCTTGAGCAGGGAGGTCGTCTTGCTCGGGCTGGTGAGGACGTCGCTGCTGGTCACCTGCTCGGCCAGCGCGGCGAGGAACATCTGCTGGCGGTCGATGCGGCCGATGTCGCCGCCGTCGCCGATCTCGTAGCGGGCGCGCACGAACGACAGCGACTCCTCGCCGTCGAGCGTCTGCACCCCGGCCTGCAGGTCGAGCTTTGAGCGCTCGTCCTCCATCGGCTTCGGGATGCACATCTCCACGCCGCCGACCGCGTCCACCACGTCGCGGAAGCCGACGAAGTTCAGGTGCGCGAAGTGGTCGATGCGGATGTCGGTCAGCGACTCGATCGTCTTGACCGCGCACGGCGGGCCGCCGTGGAAGAGCGCGGCGTTGATCATCCCGTAGTAGCCCTCGGTTCCCTCGGTGCCCTCGTAGGGCCTGCACTCGGGGAGATCCACGAGGGAGTCGCGCGGGAAGTTGACGACGGTGACCCCGTTGTCGGGGGAGATGTGGGCCAGCATTAGGGAGTCGGAGCGCTCGCCCACGAAGTCGCGGCCGCCGTATTCGGCGTTGTCGCCCTCGCGCAGGTCGGAGCCGATGAACAGGATGTTCACGTCCTCGCCGATCTTGGGCGGGCGCTCCTCCTCGTCGAGGGCCGAGGCGAGGTCGTGCTGGACCATGTTCCCGCGCAGGGAGCGGTAGTAGCCGTAGACGGTTCCCGCCCCCGCGAGCACGGCCAGCACCAGTGCCACGGAGGTCCAGGCGACCACGCGCTTCCACTTGCGGCGACGGGGCGGGGTTTCGGACGCTGCCGCGGGAGACTCATCGGACATAGAAAAGGGTGCCTTCTATCGGCGGGGCTGGAGGGTGCCGGGGCGAAAAACGGCCAGGGGTCCGGACATGACAGGGCAGAGCGCCACGAGGGGATGCGGACCGCATGGTACCGAGCCGATCTTACGAGAATCCCCGAGGGAACGCGTCCCGGGGAAGACCGGGAAACCGCCGTCCCCTCCGCCTTCCGGCGGAGAGGACGACCGGAACGCCATGGTGGCCTCCTTCGGTCAATCCTCTTTCGAAAGCGGGGTTGCGACATGAGGGCTGCGTTGAGCGCTGACATTCCCGTTCGGTGGGTTTTGAAACGGTTCGTCCGGGTCGGTGGCCGCGCCAATGGCGGAAAGGCGCGCGCAGGAAAGTGGGGAAGAGGGGATGGTGCCGCCCGATCGGACCGGAATGGGCACGGTGCGTACCGCCGCGGTCACGGAGACAGTGGACTCGCGTGGGTGAGGACGCGGCCGTGCTTGTAAGGTTTACCTACCGATGCGAAAAATATTCACGACGTCCTCATTCCTGCCCCGATGAGCCCCGGCGGTCGTGTGTGCCCAGCCTCTGCACGTTTGAAGCGGACCTTTGATGCCGATCTCTGCGCACCCAGCCGATTCCAACCCCGAGCCCGTACGCCTGCCCCACACCCACGTGCACGAGCAGCAGCCCGACCTGGTCGAACGCGTCACGGTCGGCCTACGCGCCCACGAGAGCGTCGTCATGGGCGCGCCGACCGAACGAGACCGGCAGCGCATCGTCGCCGCCGGCAAGGTCGCCGGAAAACGGATCAAACGAAACGTCGCCATCGCTGTGACCGAAAACGGCGTCCTGATCGAGTTCGAGGACCTGCGCGACCCCCTCGCCCAGCCCCGGCAGTCCCCGGAGGTGTCGCGGGAACGAGAGCTCGGCCCGGTCCCCGAGGAGGAGGACGACCCGTCGCCCCTGCTCCGGTTCGACCCGGAACTGCTCAACCCCGCCGGGCCGCGGGGCGGCGAGGTCCCGGACGGGACGGACCCCGAGGCCGACGCCCCCTTGCCCCGCCGGGTTCCCGGCACCTCCCCGCGTCCATGGGAGTGGTCCCGGCGGCGATCTTGACCTTGTGGGCGTTATTTCAACGGTGGTTTCCGGCGGTGGTTGCAGCGGGGTGGTCGATGGTCGCTCTCCCGGCCCTGCTGAACCGCTGCGGGCCTGATGGGGCTGTTGTCAGGCGCGAAGCGTCCGGCGACGCGCTGGCGGCGGCCCTCCAGGTCACCGTTGGTGCACGGAAAGCCCGCGGCCACGGTCTCCGACACCACGCAGCCGTTGCGACAGCCCCCTGAAACCGCCGCTGCGATCACCCCGACAAGGTCAAGATCGGCGAGAGCGGACCGTCGCGGTGAGCCGGAAGTCGCTGGTGGAGCCGGCGTAGTCCGCGGCGTCCCGGTCTTCGGCGAAGCGGACCTTCAGGTACAGCGTCCGGGTCCGGCCCTCCTCCAGCTCACCGAGGTCGGAGCCGATGGTGCGGCCGTCGGCCTGCTCGGCGGTCGCGACCGGCTCCCACTCCAGGCCCGGGTCGCTCCAGTCCTGCCGGGACCGGTCGCTCCAGGCGACCTCCAGCGCCCGGCTCAGCGGTTCGGCGCCTTCGGGGGTCCGGTCGGAGACGGTCGCCGTGGCCAGTTCGGAGACCACCCCGTCGATGTCGCCGGTGTTGCTGAGCTCCAGTTCGAACGCGCCGGACTCCGGCCACATCCGCCCCGGTCCGGCGTCGCCGAAGTCGATCCGCACGGCGCCGGCCGGGCCCGTGCGCAGTGCGACGTCGAGCTCTCCGGCCGTGACGGGCAACGCCCCGCTGTCGGCCTCCGCGGTGAAGGACGCCCGCGTCCCCAGGACGGCGCCGCCGATCGCCCCCGCGACGGCCACCGCGCCGATCCCGGCGAGCACGGGCCTGCTGAGCCGCATCATCCTGCCCTCTCCTTCACGGCCCGCCCGTCCGGCGGGGCGGGCCTCACGCCTGCCCGAGCCGCACGGTGAACGCGAACTCGGTGCCGGCCCCCTGGAAGCGGTTGTCGTGGTCGGGGTCGCCGTCGGGCCAGCGCACCTGGAAGTGCAGCTCCTGGGTTTCGCCGGCCCCGACGGTCCCCGGCCTGCGGCGCAGCGAGTCGAGCACCGAGGCCGACGTGCGGGGCAGGGCCGCCCAGCCGCTGCCGCCGTCCCAGTCGGGGGCTCCGCTGCGCTTGGCCTCGGTGGTGTAGCGGATCTCCAGGGCCTCGCTGAGGTTGGGGCGCCCGTCCGCGCCGCCGCCGGTGATGGAGATCAGCAGCTTCTCGATCCGGGCGTCCACGGAACCGGTGTTGTTGACGACCAGCGTGTAGGAGTCGCCGTCGGAGGCCGGCCACCGCCGCCCCGGTGCGGCGGCGGTGATGGCGACCGGCCCGCTGCCGTCCTCGGGGCCGAGTCCGGCCGCGTCGACCGACAGGTCCCCGGCCCGGATCTCGCCGGCCTGGCCGCGCGCGTTCGCGGTGAAGTAGGCGTAGGTGCCGCCGACGCACAGCATCAGCGCGCCGACCGTCGCCGCCGCTCCCAGGGCCAGGGCCGCCCTCTTCTTCAGGGCCGTCCTCTTCTTCAAGGTCATGGTCGCGCCTCCCCTCTCCAAGGGCGCTCCCGGACGCGTCCGAGGTCCCGCACCGGGCGCCCGGTGCGGGACCTCGCCGCTCGCTCGGCCGTGAACGGTCAGGCGCCCTGGTTCCTCTGGTCCAGGTTCACCTGGAACCTGAACGAGGTGTCGGCGTTCTGGTACGGGTTGTCCTCGTCGGGGGTCCCGTTCGGCCACCGGATCTGGAAGTAGACGTAGGTCGATTCGCCCGCGTCCAGGTTCTCATCCCCCGGCAGATCGCTCAGCGCTCCGGCGTCCAGCGCCTCGAACGCCGGCGGGCCCCAGTTGCCGGGCTCCCACGAGGTGGGCTTGATGACGGCGCGGATCTGCAGGCGGTCGGCCAGGTTCGGCGTTCCGCCGGTCAGGTCGACGATCTCGACGGAGTCGATCTCGCCGTCGACGGAGCCCTCGTTGGTCACCTTCATCCGGTACCAGTCGTCGCCCCAGTGACCGGGCAGGTCGTCCAGGTACACCCGCCCCGGTGCGGCGTCGTCGATGCTGACCGGCTTGTCGGTCAGCCCGCTGCCGCTCTGGGAGACCGTGACCGACAGGTCGCCGGCGGCGACGTTCTGGCCGGTGGTCCGGTCGCTGTCGGTGAAGTAGGCGTAGGTTCCGCCGGTGATCGCCACGGCGGCGCCGATCACGGCTGCCGCGCCGAGACCGGCGACGAGTTTCTTGCGCTTGCTGCTGGCCATGGAGGTCCACGTCCTTTCGAGCCGGGCCGGTCCTGATGGGGGATGGCCCGATGGGGACTTCGGGGGCGGCGGAAGGCGTGCGGCGGGCCGTCGGGGGGAATCGGGGTCCGGCCGCGCCGCGCGGTGTTCCTCGCGGCCGGGCATCGGGCCGGGAACGTCTCCGGCCGCGCAGGTGTCGCCGACTCGCCGGGATGCCCGCCCAACGGGGCGGGCAAGGGGGGCGTGCAGGAGGCGGAGCACGCCGCCCGATCCGCCTCCTGCGTCGCAGCCCTTCCGACTGCCGAGTACGACTCTGCCGGTCCGGAGCCGATCCGGTCATCCCCAAAGTCGATGAAGTCCGTTTCCCCTTTTTTGGCGATGTCGCAGCGAACGCGTTCCGGCAGGGTGGTGGGCCCGGCACGTGCGTTCTCGGTCCGCCGGCGCCGCGCGCACCGCTGCGGCCGACCCCTGCCCCCGATCGCCGCCGTTGCAGTGAGGACGTGAGCCCATGAGCGCGAACCGCGCCCGTGACGTGCGGGGCCGCCCGCCGGGCGCCGCGGCGGCCGCCGCGGCGCCCGGCACGGGTGTCGCCGCGCGGCTGCGGCGGGTGCGCGGCCACCTGGTGCCGGCCCTGGTGCTCGTGGTCCTGGCCGCCGCGGTCGCCGCGTCGATCGCCGGACACCGGCGGGTGACCGACGCCGCGTTCAGCGTGCGGGCGACGACCGGCCCGATCACGGTGACGGGGCCTTCGCCGTCCCCGTCCCCATCGCCGTCGCCGTCGTCGCCCTCGGCCGGGCCGGACGGCACGACCGGGACCCCGTCCCCGACCCCGTCCGAATCGTCGGCTCCACCGCGCGGAGGATCGCGGGAACCGCGGCCCGAGGCGGCACCGGAGGAGTCGGCCGAGGCGTCGGCCAGGCCCGACGGTCCCGACCCCGCGCGGACGCGTCCGGCCTCCACGGCGGACCCGTCCCCGGAACCGGGAGAGGTGCACCCGTGACCCCCGTGGCCCCCGTGTCCCCCGTGGGTTCCATGACCCCTGAGAGGTCCGTGGACCCCGGGACCTCCGTGAGCCCGGGGACCCCCGCGGCCTCCGCGGGCTCCGGGATCCCCGGCCGTCGGCGCGCCCCGCGCCGGATCGAGACGTGGGCGGCGGTCCTCGCGCTGCTCGCCGCGCTGACCGCGGCCCCGGCGTCCGGCGCCACCGCGGACGCGCCCGAGTCCGCCGGCCTGGTGCGCGTGGGCGCGGACGGCGTCGACGCCGCGGGCATGAGCCGCCTGCGCGCGGCCGACATCGCCCCCGGCTACAGCGGACGGTGGTCGGTGACCCTCGCCAACGACCGCGCCGAGCCGGTGGCGGTCGGGGTGCGGGTCGAGGACCTGGCCGACGACGACAACGGCTGCACCCGCCCCGAGGCCCGCGTCGACGGCACCTGCGGCTCCGGGGAGGGCGAGCTCGCGGAGCACCTCAGGCTCGGCGTGGGGCCCGAGGGCGCCGGAGGCGGACGGCCGTCCGGCGCGGCGCTCGGCGACGTGGCGGCGGGGAGCGGCCCGCGGCCGGTCACGGTGCCCGCCCACGGGCGGGTGAAGGTGCTCGTCGACCTGGAGCTTCCCGCGTGGACCGGCAATGAGGTGCAGAGCGACTCCGTGGCCTTCACCCTGGTCTGGCGGGCCGACGCCGGACCGGCGGGGGAGACGGGCGGCGGATTCGACGGGCCCGCTGCCGAGGACGGCGTCGAGGTGCGCTCCGACGCGGTCGGCGGCGCCGGGACGGCCGGGCTGCCGCTGACCGGCGCCGCCCTGACGTCACTGCTCGGCCTGTCCGTCGCGCTGCTGGCCGGCGGCGGCCTGCTCGCGGTCCGGTTCCACGGCCGCCGAAGGACATCCGTCTGATGACCGGGCCGGCGTCCGACGACCCCGCCCCGCGAACGCGGTGGTCGAAACCCGATGGGACGGCCTCAGCGGGGCGGTCTCGGTGAGGCCGTGAAAACCGCCCCGTCCCACCCGCACACCCCCATCGTCGCGACCGGCCGGGACGTACTCGAGCAGGCGGGACAGCGCTGCGGGATGGGGGCACCGTGCCGCCTCGCCTCGAGACAGGATGGAGTCTCTGGTGGAAGAGGTCTCACCGCAAGACCTCGGTCTCCACCGGAAGGGCCCCGCTGGTTGCCCGCCGTGCCACGCCTGATGCGCCGAGGGACCGGGGCCGGGGGCTTTCACGCGAGCGCCTCCGGCATCGTGCAGCCGCTGTTCGGAGGGTCTGCGCTTCTCGCGCGCCCAGTGGGCGGACTCCGACGGCTCCGGTTCTCGGCGGAGTGATCCGGTCCGTGTGTTTCCAGGTCACGTCTGGGTAGCAGCCGGCAGACACACGCCAGGAGGGTTTTTCTGTGAGCATCGAGCTGTCGACTACGGAAGCGGCCGACTTCAGCGAGGGCGAGCTCTACTTCGTGGGCAACGCCACGACGCTGATCCGCTACGCCGGGTTCTCCATCCTGACCGACCCGGCTTTCCTGCACGCCGGGGAACACGTGCACCTGGGGCACGGAGCGTACGCGCGCCGCGAGGTCGAGCCGGCATGCCAGATCTCCGAGCTGCCTCCCGTGGACCTCGTGGTCCTCTCGCACCACCACGGCGACCACTTCGACGATGTGGCGGCGCGGGAGCTCGACAAGAACCTGCCGATCATCACCAACGACCACGCGGTGCGCCTGTTGGGTGAGCAGGGGTTCAACCGGGGGTACGCGCTCGACACATGGGAATCGCAGGAGGTGACCAAAGGCGACGCCAGACTCAGGGTGACCTCGATGCCCGGCAAGCACGCGCCTGACCACGTGGCGGGACTGCTCCCTCCGACAATGGGCAGCATGCTGGACTTCCAGCAGGGTGCGGACCGCCGCTTCCGCCTCTACATCAGCGGCGACACGCTGCTGCACGAGCGGCTGTACGACATCCCCCGCCACTACCCGGGCGTCGACTTGGCGCTGGTGCACGCGGGCGGAACGACACTGCTGGGCACGGTGGTGACCATGACGGGAGAGCAGGCGGTGAGGTGCGTGGAGATCATCGGGCCGAGGACGGCGGTCCCCATCCACTACAACGACTTCTCGGTGTTCCAGTCGGGGCTTGAGGACTTCCAGCGCGCTGCCGCTCGATCGTCTGGGAGCACCGAGTTCCACTATGTCTCCCACGGTGACACCTACCGCTTCCGCCCCGGCGTGTGAGCGCACCACGGCGCACCCGCACGTTTCACCGGCATCGCGGCGGAAGGCACACGGCCGTAGCAGGCCTTGTGGGAGGCGCGGGCCAGAGCGGCCGATGCGGGCCGCGTCGCCAAACCGGCGCAGCGCGCGGGCACCGCCCGGCCGTGGCACGACAGCGCACGCCGACCCGTGATCCGGAGCGCAGAAAAACCGGTATACGGGCGTGCTGACTCGGGGACCGGGACCGTTGATGTCACGGAAGTTCGCGGGAACACGGGAATTTGTCGGCGGTGTTTCGTAAAATCCGTCACGGGCTCCTTTGCCGGTGCCCTTCGACGCGGCCGGGTCCGAATGCCTTTCATGATCCGCGCTTTTTCCGTCGAAGGCGCACGACCCCGGTCCGGGGTCTGTTCCGGTCGGCCGGCGGGAGGGCCGGACCGCCACCGGGGCCCCGCGCAGGCCGGGAGGGGGCCGGATGGACGACAGCGAGGCAGCGCTCGACGGCGGCGGGCCGTCGGCGCGCGGACGGCCCGAGAACGGCCGGTCACCGCGGGCAGAAAGAAAGCGGTCCGTAATTCGGCGCTTTCTTTCCGCGCTTTTCGCCCTATTCGTCACCCTGCTTCTTCTCGGTGCCGCGGGCGTGGTCCTCTCCGTGTCCGTACTGCCCCGGGTCACCGGGGCCCAGGCGCTGATCGTCCTGAGCGGGAGCATGGAGCCGTCGATCCCCGTGGGCTCGGTCGTCATCGCCCGGCCCGTCGATCCCGCCGCCGTCGAGGTCGGCGACGTCATCACGTTCGAGCACGGCGACCCGGCGCAGACCGACTCCTTCGACCCGGAGCTCACGCCCCTGGTCACGCACCGGGTCGTCGAGGTCGAGGAGACGGGGGAGGGGAGCCTCCTCCACACCCGGGGCGACGCCAACGACGTCCCCGACGACCCGCCCGTTCCCGCCGCCGACGTCCGCGGCGAGGTCTGGTACCACATCCCCTACTTCGGCTACGCCCAGCAGGCGATGGAGCAGGGGCCCACGCTGATGTACGTGCTGGCGGGGATACTGCTCGTCTTCGGCCTGTGGCTGCTCGGCGTCGCCCTGAGCGACGACGGCGACGACGAGGACGGCGGCGGTGACGACGACGAGGACGGCGGCGAGGCGGTCGGCGCCGGCGAACCGGAAGCCCGGCCGGCCGCGACCCCGCCGCGGGCGGGCACCCGGCCGCCCGGCGGCTGACCGAGATCCCGGCCGAACACCCCCGTCCTTAAGGAACACCTCGCCGTGCGCAAACTCGCCCTGGAAACCGTGGCCCTGCTGTCGGTGGTCGTCGCCGCCGCGGTGACGCTGCACCACATCGAGGCCGGACCGACCGGGATCACCGCGCAACTGCCCGCGATGCTCGCGATGTTCGCCTCCGGCGGCGCCGCGTTCGCCGCGCTCGTCGCGGAGTTCACCGCCCGGACCGCCGATCAGCCCGCGCTGCGCAGGATCGCGGCCGCCATGATCGTCTACGCGGTGATCGTCGTCCCCGCGACGGCCGCGGGGTCGGCCAACGCGGTGGACACCATCGTCGTCTCGGCCGCTCGGCACACCGCCAGCCTCGCCACCGTGGGGCTGCTGCTGGCCTCGCTGGCCAGGTTCGACCGCCCGCACCCGTGGCCGCTGCCCGGGTTCCGCGGCCCGGTCACCGGAACGCGCGGGACGGTCGTGGCCGTGGCGGCCACCGCGGCCGTGGCCCTGGTGGCCGCGGCCGTGCCGCAGTTCGGCTACCCCGTGGTCACCTCGCGGTTCCTCGTGGTGGGGATCGTGCTGTTCTGGCTGAACGGCGGGGTGGCGCTGATCGTGGCCGGGCTGGTGCGGCGGCGTCGGCTGTGGGTGTGGACCGGGTTCGGCATGATCAGCATCATCGGCGGCAACGTGCCGCGGGTGCTGGAGTGGGAGCCGATCCTCTCCTCCCCGATGCTGGTGCCGGGGATGCGGCTCCTCGGCCTGGCCCTCATCCTGTGCGCGCTGCTCCGGGCCGCGCTGCAGACCCATCAGCAGCTCGTCCTCGACCAGGAGCGGCTCCGCGACGCCCAGGCCGAGGCGTCGCGGGTGCAGGAGCGGATGTCGGAGCAGGCGCACGAGCTCCGCAACGCCCTCGCCGGTGTGGACGGGGCCGCCCAACTGCTGGCCATGGACCCGCAGGACGGCGCCGACATCGACCGCACCGCCCTGCGCGCCGCCATGTCCGCCGAGCTGGACCGCATGCGCGCCATGCTGGAGACCGACCCGTCGCGGCGGCCCAATCGGCGGGTGCGGCTGAAGGCGCTGCTGGAGCAGCTCGTGCTGATCCGGCGGACCACCGGGATGGCGATCGAGTTCGCCGCCGAGGAGGACCTGACCGTCGACGTGCCGCCGGAGATCGTCGCCCAGGTCGTCACCAACGTCCTGGCCAACTGCGAGCGCCACGCCCCGGGGGCGCGGGTGTGGGTGGAGGCTTACCGGCTCGGCGACCGGGCGCGGATCCAGGTGCAGGACGACGGCCCCGGGGTCCCGGCGGGCAAGGAGGAGGAGATGCTGCGGCGCGGCGCGAAGGGTGGAGCGTCCGTGGGGCAGGGCATCGGGCTGCACGTCTGCCGGCAGGTCCTGGACCGGTACGGCGGGCGGCTGCGCCTGGCGCCCGCGATCCCGGAGCGGCCGGGCTGCACGGTCATCGTGGACCTTCCCGTCGAGGCGCCCGAGCCGCAGGGGCAGACGCTGCGCGCCCGCCGCAGCCACCGCGGCTCCCGGGTCCGCTGGGTCGGCAGCCGCCGTTCCCCGTCCGAGGCGGCGTCAACGTCAACGAGTACCGGAGGTGGCCATGTCGATCACTGACGAGCGCGCGGAGGACGACGACGGCGGCGAGGCGAGGACCGCCCGCTGTCCGAACGTGCTGATCGTGGACGACCACGAACTTCTCAGCACCACCATGGAGCTCGCGCTCAGAGCCCAAGGCATCGCGGCGGTCCGGGCACCGGTGCTCGGCGCCGACGCCGTCCGGCGCAGCGCGGCCGACCTGGCCCCCGGCCTGGTCCTGCTCGACCTCGACCTGGGGACCGGCGCGGAGGGGGAGTCGCTGGACGGCGTCCCGCTGGCGCGGGAGTTCCACGCCGACGGCTGGCTGGTGCTGATCCTGACCGGGACGACGGGGCGGGACCGCATCGCCGCGGCGGTCGCGGCCGGCGCCATCGGCTGGATGCCGAAGTCCGCGCCGTTCCCGGACCTGATCCAGACCATCCTGGACGCCGTCGCCGGCCGTCCGGTGATGAGCGGGCAGGAGCGCGAGCGTCTGATGACCGAGCACCGGGACGCGGTGGCGCGGCGGCGCGCGGAGAGCCGCCTCATGGGCCTGCTCACCGCCCGCGAGCACGAGATCCTCGACGCGCTGGTGGACGGCAGGCGGGCCGCGGCCATCGCCGCGGATTCCTTCGTCGCCATCTCCACGGTCCGCTCCCAGATCCGCTCCATCCTGGCCAAGCTGGAGGTGACCTCCCAGTTGGAGGCCGTCGCCCTGGCCCGTTCCCTGCGCCGGTGACCGCCCGGGGCCGCGCCGCGTTTCGGTGTCCGCCGCGCGGTTAGGGGGTCGGGTGGAGGGAGGGAGCATGGGACGTGCCAAACCCCCGAGGGGCAGCCATGACCGGCCCTACAGCGCGCTGAACCTGCGGCTGCTGATGGCGGTGATCGGCGTCGTCGTCTGCATCGCCCTCGGTGCGATCGCCCTCACCGCCGACTTCACCGTCCTGGCGGTCTTCCTCTGGGTGCTCGCCGTGGTGGGGGTGGTCGACATCGTGGTCGTCCTCAGGCGCCGACGGCAGCGGGGACCCGGCCACGGTTCGCTCTTCGAATGACCGGACGGCCGATGAAGGAGGAGGAGCATGTCCGAGCCTCTGGGCCACGAACCCGAACCCGAGCACACCGACGACCGCGGGTTCGCGCCCGTGCTGCGCGACGAGGACGAACCGCAGGCCAGCGACCGCGCCCGCGCGCAGGGCCGCAAGGTCACCGGCACCGGCGTCCCGACGCCGGTGCCGGCCGACGGCGGTTCCGAGGCCCGTTCCGACCTGGAGGGCCCGCCCTGCGACGACTCCGAGCCGGCCCTCGACCGGGACCCGGACTGACCGATCGGAGCCCGCGGACTTTTCGGCGATCTTGGCCTGATGGACTCTTGGAACGTTTGAATAACGCCCGCAAGGTCAGGATCGCCGAGGGAACCACCGCAGAACGGACATGTGCGCCCGCCCGGATCCATCCGGCTCCCGCGGACCTCTGCAGGAGGCCGGGGACGGCGGGCGTCCGGTTCGATCTGCGGGTTTGGGGTAGCCGCCCGCGCATGAGACTGGGAGAACGGATTCACCGGATCGAGCGGGCCAAGGGCCTGGACCGGGTCGCGGGCGCTATGAAGCGGGTGGTGGACGCCGTCCCGGAGGGGCGGTTCCGCGACGTGCTGCACGGCGTCCAACTCGGTCATCCGATGCACCCGCTGATGGTGCAGGTGCCCATCGGGGCGTGGCTGTCGGCCGCCGTCCTCGACTGCTTCCCCGGAACCGAGCGCTCCGCGCGGCGGCTGGTCAACACCGGCATCATCGCCGCCGTCCCGGCGATGGCGGCCGGGGCGGCGGACTGGTCGCGCCAGCACGAGCGGCACCAGCGGGTCGGGGTCGTGCACGCCGCGGCCAACAACGTGGCGCTGATGCTGTACGGCGCGTCCTCGATGGCGCGCTCGCGCGGCAGGCACGGCTGGGGCAAGGCGCTGGGCGCGGCCGGGCTCGGGGCGGTCGGCGTCGGCGGCATGCTCGGGGCGCACATCGCCTACCACCTGGCCGGCGGCGCCAACCGCGCCGACTACGTGACGGACCGGATGCCGTCGGAGTGGCACGACATCGGCATGCTGACGGAGTTCCCCGAGGAGACGCCGATGCACGGCGTGCTCGGCGACACCCCGCTGGTCATCGTCCGTTCGGGCGGCGAGGTGCACGTCATGGCCGAGATCTGCTCGCACATGAGCGGGCCGCTGTCCAAGGGCGAGGTCTCCGACGACTGCATCACCTGCCCGTGGCACGGCAGCACGTTCCGGCTGGCCGACGGCGGCGTGGTCAGCGGCCCGGCCACCGCTTCGCAGCCGGTGCTGGAGACCCGCGTGCGCGACGGGGTGGTGAGCGTGCGCCGCCCCGAGAGCGGCGCGCTGGTGCCCCCGCCGCGCTCCGAGGCGGCCGGTGCGGGCAGTGAGCAGGAGAAGCAGCCGACGACAGGGAGAGCACGTGGTTGAGTCAACGCGCACCGCACCGACGGCGGCGACGGCGGCGGAGGTGCCGTCGGTGCGGGAGGCGAGCGGCGACCTGACGGTGGTCGACCCGCGCGACGGGACGCTCGTGGGGCGCCTGCCCGCGGCGACCGCCGCCGACGTCGACGCGGCCCTCGACCGCGCCCGCCGCGCCCGCGCGCAATGGGCGCGCACGCCCGCGGCCGAGCGCGGCGCCGCGCTGCGGACGATCGCGCGGGTCCTGCGCGACAACGAGGAGAACCTCGCCCGGCTGAACAGCCGCGAGACCGGGCGGCCGCTCGCGGAGGCGCGGGAGGGCGTCGAGGCCGGAGCCGGGACGCTGGAGCAGTACGCCGAGATCGGCCCGCTGCACCGCGGGCGCAGCCTGGTCGGGGACTGGAGCGCCACCGATGTGATGGTGGCCGAGCCGCGCGGGGTCGTGGTCGCGCTGACGCCGTGGAACGACCCGGTCGCGGTGAGCTGCGGACTCGTCGGCGCGGCGCTGGCCACGGGCAACACGGTCGTCTACAAGGCGAGCGAGCGGGCGCCGCACACCGGCGCACTGTTCGCCGAGATCGTCGCGGCGGGACTGCCCCAAGGGGTGCTGACCGGCCTGACGGGGGGCGGCGAGGTCGGCGTCGCGCTGGCGGAGGATCCGCGGGCCGATGTGGTCGCGCACGTCGGCAGCACCGCCGCCGGCGCGTCGATCCGGGCGGCGACGGCGCGGACGGGGGCCAAGGCGCTGCTGGAGAACGGCGGGAACGACCCGCTGGTCGTGGACGCCGACGTCGACCCGGTGTGGGCCGCGGAGCAGGCGGCGCTGGGCTCGTTCGCCAACAGCGGGCAGATCTGCACGTCGGTGGAGCGGATCTACGTGCACCGGGCGGTCGCGGACCGGTTCGTCGAGGCGCTCGTCGAGCAGGCGGCCCGCCGGGTCCCCGAGTCGGCCGCGGCCGGGGAGATCGCGATGGGGCCGCTGGTGGACCGGCGGCACCGGGAGGCGGTGCACGCCCACGTGGAGCAGGCCGTGCAGGCCGGGGCCACGTGCCTGATCGGCGGTGAGATGCCGGGCGGGCTGAGCGCCTATTACCCGGCGACGGTCCTCACCGGGTGCACCGACGGGATGGCCGTGATGCGGGAGGAGACCTTCGGCCCGGTCGCCCCGGTGCAGGTGGTCGACGGGTTCGACCAGGGCCTGGCCGAGGCGGTGCGGGACCGCTACGGCCTGGCCGCGACGGTGCTCACGGCGTCGATGGAGCACGCCCAGCGGGCCTGCCGGGAACTGCCGGTGGGCACCGTCAAGGTCAACGCCGTCTTCGGCGGGGCCCCCGGCGGCGCGGCCCAGCCCCGCGGCGCCAGCGGGCAGGGGTTCGGCTACGGACCCGAGCTCATGGACGAGATGACGACCGTGAAGGTCCTCCACATGGGGCTGCCCAAACAACTCGGGTGACGCCGATATTTCGGCTCTGACCAGCATGGACGTGTGATACAACCCACGGCGCGAAACCGTGTGGAAACGGCCTCCGATGTTGTCTTACCAGTGGCCGCCCCGATCGGGGCGGCCACCGGTGTGGCCGAAGAAGGAGACAGCACGTGTTCCAGGCGACCTTGCCCCGCGACATCGCAGAGCAGGTTCTTCGCGTTCCCGAAGTCGTCGCCGTGGTCCCGTGCCCCCGCGCCACGGGCGCCGCGGCCGACGGCGAAGCCCCGCTGGAGATCCACGTCCGCGCTCGCCGGGACCGCCCCCTGCCCGTGGTCGCCGCGGCGATCCAGGCCGTCCTGGCCGAGTCCGGGCACAGGATCACCGTCCGCCTCGACCCGGTCGACGAGATCGTCGAGTGGCCGCTGTAGGTCCGGTGTAGGTCCGGCGGTTCAGGAGCTCCAGGGGTTCACCGGGACGGTTCCGATCCGGTGGCCGCGGTGGTCGAGCAGGTGACCCATGAGCTTCATCGGCTGCAGGACGGTCGCCCGGTCGCCGATGAGGATGCCGGGCAGGCGCTCGGCGAGGCGGGCCTCGAACCGCTGGGCGTCGCCGACCGAGCGGATCCACGCCGTGATCATCAGGTTGTACCGCCCCGACACCCCGACGCACAGCCGGACCTCCCGCATCCCCGAGACGATCGGGGTGATCTTGGCCATGTCGCCCGACGCGACCCGCACCCACAGGGTCATGGCCACCGGCCACTCCGACAGGGACCGGGCGATCTCGCAGCGGGCCGTCAGGACTCGGCCCGCCGGCATGCGCCCGACGCGGCGCCGCGCGGAATCGGGGCCGGTCACGGTCACGGCGGCGAGGTCGGCGTAGGGCGCCCTGCCGTCCTCGGCCAGCGCGACCGCGAGAGCGCGGTCGACCGCGTCCGGGGCGAAGGGGGCCGCCACGCGCGAGGAGGAGCGGTCCCGGGTGAGCCGGGACCGCTGCCGGCCGTCGTGGTCGCGACCGCCTCCTTGCAGGATCGCGACGGTGCCGGATCACCGCGGTCCAGTTCCTCGCCGCCGCGATCTCGGTCCCGGTGTTCGGCCGCCTCGGCGACCTCTACGGGCACCGCCGCATGCTGCGGGTCTCGCTCGTCAGCGTCACGGTGGGCAGCGTGCTCGTCGCCGTGGCGCCGAACCTGACCGTGCCGCTGATCGGCCGCGCCCCGCTCCTTCCGCGCCGATCTTGACCTTATGGGTCCTAAAAACGTTGCAATAACCCCCGCAAGGTCAAGATCGACGAGCGGCGCCCCGAGCGTCGCGGCCGCCTCCCTGAGGGCTGTCTCCGCGCGACCCTGTGGGAGCGCTCTCAATTTCAGGCCCTTGGTCCTTGTGCCGACCCGGAGCGAATAGTAAGTTCTCTTAACAAATACAAAGGGTGACGAACTCAACCTCTTCCGTCGCCGCAGCGTGCCGGGTGAAGGGCCATCGGCCCGGCCGCCCGGCACCGTGGCGACACCCCGGGTCCGCCGACCCGGCCCCCGCTACCCCCACCAGGGCGCCGCCCGGCCCGTGTCACCCCGCTGCGACGCCCGTCGCGCGGGCCGCCGACGTCCGGATCAGGAAGAACATGAGTGCAGGAAGATCCCGACACCGACGCAGGACCTCCCGCAGGCTCCTCCCGGCGCTGATGTCCACGACCGCGGTCGCCGCGGCGGGGCTGCTCGCCGTGGGCGTGCTGGGTGCGCCGTCCGAGGGGGTGCCCCAGACGAACGCCGAGCCGGTGGCGCAGACCGCGGCGGCCCCGGTGTGGTCCGACGAGTTCGACGGCCCCGCCGGGACCCCTCCCGACCCGGCCAAGTGGAATCTGGAGGTCAACGGCGACGGCGGCGGCAACAACGAGCTGCAGTACTACACCGACAGCACCGACAACGCCGCCCACGACGGCAACGGCCACATGGTCATCACCGCCCGCAAGGGCAACCCCGCCGGCTACCAGTGCCACTACGGGCCGTGCGAGTACACCTCGGCCCGCATGAACACGGCGGGCAAGTTCACCCAGGCCTACGGCAGGTTCGAGGCCCGCATCAAGATCCCGCGCGGCCAGGGGATCTGGCCGGCCTTCTGGATGCTGGGCGACAACTTCGGCTCGGTCGGCTGGCCCGACAGCGGCGAGATCGACATCATGGAGAACGTCGGCCACGAGCCGAGCACCGTGCACGGCACCCTGCACGGCCCCGGCTACTCGGGCGGCAACCCGATCACCGGCTCCTACCGGCACCCCAGCGGGGGAGCGTTCGCCGACGGCTTCCACACCTACGCGGTGGAGTGGGACCCCGACTCGATCACCTGGTTCGTCGACGGCGTCGCCTACCAGACGTTCACCCCCGCTGACACCCGCGGCAACCCGTGGGTCTACGACCACCCGTTCTTCATGATCCTGAACGTGGCCGTCGGCGGCAACTGGCCCGGCTCGCCGGACGCCTCCACCTCCTTCCCGCAGCAGATGGTGATCGACTACGTCCGCGTCTACGACCAGGGTTCGGGCGGCGGCGACAACGGCGGCGGATCCGGGGCGACCGGGGCCATCACCGGCATCGGCGGGATGTGCGTCGACGTGGCGGGCGCCGGAACCGCCGACGGCACGCCCATCCAACTGCACCACTGCAACGGCGGGCCCGCCCAGAGCTGGACGATGGGCGCCGACGGCACCGTCCGCGCGCTCGGCAAGTGCCTGGACGTGTCGGGGGCCGGTACGGCCGACGGCACGCCGGTCCAGTTGTGGGACTGCAACGGCACGGCGGCCCAGCAGTGGGTCTACACCGAGGCCCGCGACCTGGTGAACCCCAACGCCGACAAGTGCCTGGACGCCACCGGGAACTCCTCGGCCGACGGCACCCGGCTGCAGATCTGGACCTGTGCCGGCACCGCCAACCAGAAGTGGAACGCCCCGGTCTGACCGGCGTCTCCACGGCCCCGGCCGCCGCTCCCCCTCCCCGAGCGGCGTCCGGGGTCTTTTCCGACCATGGGGCCCGGTGGACAGGCCCCGGGCCGGCCGAGCGCTGCGGGCGATCACGTCCGGCGCCGCATCAGCCGGGAAGGGACGTTCTCCGTCCCGAGGAATCGGACGCGGAAGGTCGGCGCTCCCCCTGGACGCCGTCGATCGCGTCGCGGACGCGCATCCAGTCGGTGACGACCGCTCGGGAGAGGGCGTCGTCCGGCCCCCGTCCGGCGACCGCGTGATCGGCGATCTCCCGCAGCCAGGCCTCGGCCGCTCGGTGATCGCGCGCCTGTTCCAGGATCGCGCCGATGCGCCGGCCGATCTCCAGGGCCTCCCGGCCGCGCGGCTCGGCCGCGTAGCGGTCGGTGTAGAGATCGCGGAGAGCGTCGGCCGCGGCGGTCATTTCACCGAGTAGTGCCAGGCAGTCGGCGATCTGGCGCCTGCAGTCGACGACGGGTTCGGAACCGGAGCCGAAGTACTCGACCGCCTGGGGGAGCAGCTCCTCGTACTGCCGCAGGGCGTCGCGGTGGTCCCGTGCGCTCACGGCCAGCCCCGCACGCTGCCACAGCAGGCGGAGCCGTTCGCGTTCCGGCAGGTCGGCGCCGTCGATCGCCTTGGTCAGGACTTCCGCGGCCTGGGTGTAGCGTTCGGCCCTCCTCAGCCGCTCGGCCTCGGCGAGCAACGCCGCCGGATCGGCCGCGGGAGCGCTCGGCGCCTGCCGGGCGGGCGCCGTAGCGGCGCCGCCGACACGTGCGCGGACGGCCCGTTTGGGCATCGGGGCCATCGGCCGGAGGTACGGCCGCGTCGGGTCGTGGAGCGGCCTGGTCGGCTCGTCGCCCGTCCCGGGAAGGAGCGGTTCCAGCCGCCGGTACACGGAGTGGGCGTCGTCGGGACGGTCGTCCGGCCGTTTGGCGAGGAGGTCGCCGACGAGGCGCTCGAGTTCCGCCGGAACACCGTCGCGCAGCGCTCCCACCGGTTCGGGAATGGAGTTGACCTGCTGGTGCGTGATGGACGCGACCGTGCGCCCGGTGAGGGCGGGCGCTCGGTCAGGAGCTCGTACATCAGGCAGCCGAGCGAGTACAGGTCACTGCGCGGGGTCGCCGGCTTGTCCTCCAACTGCTCGGGGGCCATGTAGTGGGGCGTTCCCGGTACCACGCCCATGGTGAGTCGGGTGGTCCCGGGGTCGAGGACGGCGGCGATCCCGAAATCCAGGAGCTTCAGTGATCCGTCCGGACCGAGGATGATGTTGCCGGGCTTCAGGTCGCGGTGGACCAGGGACCGATCGTGCGCCGCGGCGAGGATCGAGGCGAGTTGGGCCGTGATCGAGGCGACCCACGGGACGGGCATGGGGGCCTCTTCGGCGATCACATCGCTGAGCAGGTGGCCTTCGATGAACTGCATCACCAGGAACAGGGTGTCCTCGTGCACGCCGGTGTCGTACACGGCGGGGACACCGGGATATTCGACCCTGGCGGTCGCCCGCGTCTCCCGGTGGAACCGTCTCTCTCCGACGTCGTCGCCCCGGTCGGTTTCCGGCAGGGTGTCCCTGCGCAGCAGTTTCACCGCGACCTTGCGGTCGAGGCCGCGGTCGTAGGCCTCCCACACCTCGCCCATCCCGCCGCGGCCGACGAACGCGGTCAGTTCGTAGCGATCGGCGATGACGACGCGCTCTGCGCTCACGTCCGTCCTCTTTCGTTGCCGGTCCGTGTCCCGCGGTGAGGTCCTCTCCTCTCCCCGCGGTTCCCCGCCGCGGGCGCGGAGGAACCCGCGCGGCTACCCCCAGTCCTTCTGCGCGCGGCGCGCGGCTTCGGAGTCGATGAGGTCACGCAGGTCCCGTCTGTTGTTGTAGGCGCGGAAGAGTTCGGCGTCCTCGGGATCGGCCTGGACCCTGGCCAGGAACCGCTTGCGGAACGGTGCGATGAAGAGCCGCTTGAAGTCCTCCGGCGATGCCTTGGCCGCGGCCTTCTTCAACCGGGGCGTCTGCTCCGCCACGTCGACGATCGGTCCGTCGATGTGCTCTTGGCGCAGGCCGAGTCCGTACATGTCGTTGATCTCGGCGATGACATCGGACAGCCGGCCCGTCTCCGGGGTGCGCTCGCCACCGGGCCCGCGCTCGTCGACCGTGAAGCCGCCGAGGGTCCCGGGCTCTTCGGCGGAGAGCCTGATGCGCTGCTCGCTCGACTTGACGGGGCGGTACTCGGCGACCTCGGTCCGGGACAGGTCGATTCCCCGCTCCTCGGCCCGGCGCGGCAGCCGACCCAGCAGGATCCCGCCGAAGCGGTACAGGCCGCGTAGGTCCGCGTCCTCGCTCACCCACTTGGCGATGAGCTGCAGGAAACCGTAGCCGCGCTGGTAGCCGTCGAGTCTGCCGCGGAACTTCTCGGCGGCCGTGCCGTCGTGCCCGATCAGCTCCCCGAACCGCTCCAGGGCCGGTCCGGTCAACCGGACCATGTCGGCGTGGGCGGGGGTGTCCTCCCCCGGGAGGCAGAGCCGGTCGAACTCCGCGATCTCGTCGCGGTCGAGCACGTCGGAGGCCAGGAGTTCGCTGTGCCTCTCGTAGAGGAGGTTCGGATCGACCTCGTCGGCCAGCGTGGTGGAGTAGTAGTCCTGGAAGGCGGCGGCGATCTCGTCGGCTGTGTTGCGGAAGTCGAGGATGAACAGGTCGTTCTGGCTCTTGTGCGGGTGCGTGCGGTTCAGCCGGGACAGCGTCTGCACCGCCTGGACGCCGCCGAGCTTCTTGTCCACGTACATCGTGGTGAGCAGTGGCTGGTCGAAGCCGGTCTGGTATTTGTCGGCCACGACGAGGACGCGGTACTCGTCCTTCGCGCCGCCGGTGCCGTGCGGGTCATCGGCCCGGGTGTAGCCGAACGCCGCGGGGAGCCTCTGCTCGCTGAAGCCGTTGACCCTGCTTTCGGTCAGCTGCTGCCCGTCGAGTCTCAGTTCCCCGGAGAACGCGACGAGCGCGCGGCAGTCCTCCCAGCGGAGCTCCTTGCGGCGTTTCTCGATGGCCCGGTGCAGCAGCACCGCGTGTCTGCGGCTGCCGGTGACGACCATGGCCTTGGAGCGTCCGCCCATCTGCGGCGCGATGTAGCGGTGGAAGTGCCGCACGATGAGGTCGGCGAGTTCCCGGATGCGCACGTCGCTGACGTCGACCATCCGCATCAGGGCTGCCTTGGCCTTCTTCACGTCGACCTCGGGGTCCTCGGGGCCGGTGGTGTCCTGGACGGCCTTGTTGACCAGCTGGAAGCTGCGGTCGTAGGTGATGTAGCGGCTGAGGACGTCCAGGATGAAGCCCTCGTCGACGGCCTGGTGCATCGAGTAGAGGTGGAAGGGCCCCATCGTGCCGTCGTCGCGCTTGACCCCGAACAGGTTGAGCGTCTTCTTCTTGGGGGTGGCGGTGAAGGCGAAGAACGACAGGTTCGGGTAGGCGCGTTCGGCGAGCGGGTCGGCGGCTTCGGGGACGCCGTCGTCCTCGGCGGCCGTGTCGGCGTCGTCCTCGCCGCTGTCGCTGAGCGCGGCTCGGACCTTCTTCGAGGTCGTGCCGCTCTGGGAGGAGTGCGCCTCGTCGGCGATGATGGCGCAGCGCAGTCCCGGGAGCTCCTTCATCAGCTTCAGCGCGTAGGGGAACGTCTGCAGGGTGACCGTGACGATCCGGGTGGTGGAGTCCTGCAGGGCATCGAGTAGACCGGCGGACTTGCCGCCGTCGTCACCGGTGACGGCCTTGAACGCGCCCCTGGTCCGGACGAAGTTCTTGACGGTCGCGCTGAGCTGGTCGTTGAGGACGGTCCGGTCGGTGACGACGAGGATCTTGTCGAACACGGGGACGTCGGGCCCGATCCCGCGCGCCCGCCCTTCCAGCTTCTTCCGGTCCGAAAGCGTGTGCAGGTCGACCAGGCGCAGTGCGAGCCAGGCGATGGTGTTGGACTTGCCGGAGCCGGCCGAGTGCTGGGCCAGGTAGTTCTCGCCGCTGCCGTGCCGCGCCGCGTGCTTCGTGATCTCGCGCACGGCGTGCCACTGGTGGAAGCGGGGGAAGATCAGCGTCGTCCCGCCGTTCTCCTCCTCCGAAAGGAAGCGCTGCAGGATCTCCATGAAGGCGTCCCGCTCCAGCACCTCGCGCCACAGGTAGGCGGTGGGGTAGCTGCCCTCGCTCTTCTCGACGTTCTTGCGGTTGCCCTTGCCGCCGACCTTGCTGGGGCCGTTGGAGCCCTGGTTGAACGGGAGGAACACGGTCTTCCGGCGGGCGAGCCGGGTGGTCATGTGCACCTCGTCGGTGTCGACGGCGAAGTGCACGAGCGCCCGCTTGGTGAACAGCTTCTCCCTCGGGTCCCGGTCCTCGCGGTACTGCCGCATCGCGTGCGCGACGGTCTGCCCGGTGGGCGGGTTCTTCAACTCGGCGGTGGCCACGGGGAGGCCGTTGACGAAGAACGCCAGGTCGAGGGAGTTGCCGTTGTGCGCGGAGTAGCGGAGTTGCGGGGTGACGCTGAGGATGTTCTCCCGGTAGTGGGCCAGGGCGTCGGTCGCCTCGGCGCCTTCGGGCTTGAAGTGGGCGAGTTCGAGGTCGACTCCCTGGTCCTTGACGCCGTTGCGCAGGACGTCCAGGACGCCGCGCTTGTCGAGCTGGTCGGTGATCCGCTTCAGGACGCCGCGCTGGAGGTCGGCCTCCCCGCCGTAGGCGGCCCTGAGCCGGTCCATCCGCTTGCGCTGGGAGGGCTTGCCGAGGAACTCGAAGAGCCGGGCGGTGTCCACGGCGCGCTCGACGTCGTAGCCGCCGTCCTGCTCGACGACCCGCCAGCCCCCCACCCTTGCGAGGTCCGCGACGATCGCGTTCTCGAACCGGGATTCGAAGTACGCGGGGACGGTCGAGCTCATATGGGCGGCTCCCGGTGGCTCATGGTGCCGGGGGTCACGTCCAGTATGCCGACGGGAGGCGATCCCCGCGCGGCGAATGCGACGTATCAGGGCATACGAGGACCGGCCGGTGGGGAGCGCCGCGAGGCGGTGCGGACGCGCATCGGGTTCCGGTCTCGGCCCTATAGGAAAAATGAGCCAATGACCTGGGAAAGCAGGGAGTCGCCACCACTCGCCGGGAAAGAATCCGGATTCCCCGAAGATTTTTCGGGTGACGTGTCGATCCCGGCGTCTCCCGTTCGACGCGTTGGTGAAGGCAGGGGTCGGCCGGTCGGAACCGTCCGCCGGACCGTCCGCCGGACCGGCCGCCGGGCCGGCCGATCGACCTGATCGGGCAGATGGAACAGAAGGAGACACGACGATGCGGTTCATGATTCTGGTCAAGGCCGACGACGACAGCGAGGCGGGCGTCCCCCCGTCCCAGGAGCTCATCGAGGAGATGGGCCGGTACAACGAGGAGCTGGTCAACGCCGGTGTCCTGCTCGCCGGCGAAGGGCTCCACCCGAGCTCGAACGGTGCGCGCGTCAACTTCTCCGGGGACGGCCGGACCGTGGTCGACGGCCCCTTCGCCGAGACCAAGGAACTGATCGCCGGCTTCTGGATGATCGACGTGAAGTCGATGGACGAGGCGATCGAGTGGGCCAAGCGCTGCCCCAACCCCACCGGTGAGGAGTCCGTGCTGGAGATCCGCAAGGTGTTCGAGGACACGGACTTCGAGAACGCGACCGAGGAGCAGATCGCCCGCGAACAGCGCCTGCGCGACCGGATCGCGGAGTCCTGACGTCCGGCGCCCCGGCGCTCTGACGGTCCGGTGCCGCGGTGTCCGGGCACCGCGGCGTCCAGACGGATCGGAGCCCCGACGGCACCGCCGCGGCCGCCCACGGCCGCGGAGACACCACGACCACGGCACCTCCGGCCTCCCTTGCGGGGCGAGGTCGGAGGTGCTGTGATTGGTCGTTGTGACGGGTTCCGACACCCACCGCACGATCGACGCGGTCTGGAGGATCGAGTCGGCGAGGCTCATCGCCGGTCTCGCCCGGATCGTGCACGACGTCGGCCTCGCCGAGGAGCTCGCACAGGACGCGCTGGTCGCCGCGCTCGAACGGTGGCCGGAGACGGGTGTCCCGGACAACCCCGGCGCCTGGCTCATGGCCACGGCCAAGCACCGCGCGGTCGACCTGCTGCGCCGGAACAAGCGCCTTGAACACAAGCTCGAGGAGATCGGCCGCGACGTCGAGAGTCGGCAGGACGGCGCGCCGGGCTTCGACGCGGTCCTCGACGACGACGCCATCGAGGACGATCTGCTGCGGCTCGTCTTCACGGCCTGCCACCCGGTTCTGTCCACCGAGGCGCGGGTCGCGCTCACGCTGCGCCTGCTCGGCGGCCTGACCACCGGCGAGATCGCGCGGGCGTTCCTCGCCGCGGAGCCGACCGTCGCCCAGCGGATCGTCCGGGCCAAACGCACCCTCGCCAAGGCCGAGGTCCCCTTCGAGGTGCCGCCGAGGGCCGAGCTCGCCGACCGCCTGTCGTCGGTGCTGGAGGTCGTCTACCTCGTGTTCAACGAGGGCTACGCCGCGACGGCGGGCGACGACTGGATGCGGCCCGCGCTCTGCGAGGAGGCGCTGCGCCTCGGCCGCGTCCTGGCCGGGCTCATGCCCAAGGAAGCGGAGGTGCACGGCCTCGTCGGGCTGATGGAGATCCAGGCGTCGCGCACGCGCGCGCGGACCGGCCCGTCCGGCGAGCCCGTCCTACTGCTCGACCAGGACCGCGCCCGCTGGGACCGACTCCTCATCCGCCGCGGCCTTGCGGCCCTCGACCGCGCCGAGGAGCTCACCGGCCGGCCCGGCCCCTACGCGCTGCAGGCCGCGATCGCCGCCTGCCACGCGCGGGCGCGCACCCCGGAGGAGACGGACTGGGCGCGCATCGCCGCGCTCTACGCCGCGCTGGCCCGGCGCACGCCCTCCCCCGTCGTGGAGCTGAACCGCGCGGCCGCGCTCGCGATGGCGTTCGGCCCGGCCGTGGGCCTGGAACTCGCCGACGAGCTGGCCGCGGAGCCGTCGCTCAAGGACTACCACCTGCTGCCGAGCGTGCGCGGCGACCTCCTCGCCAAGCTCGACCGCTTCGACGAGGCTCGGGAGGAGTTCGAGCGCGCCGCGTCGCTAACCCGCAACGAGCGCGAACGCGCGCTGCTCCTCGACCGCGCCGCCGCCTGCGGACGCGCGACGGCGTCGCCGTAGCCGCCGCCGTGGGCGCCGACCCCGGCTCACCCGCTGGGCTGCTCGTCGACCTGGATGTCGAAGTTGACGTCGCTGCCTTCGACGGTGGTCGTGGTGACCGTCATCCCGTAGGTCGCGCCGTCGGCGGTGAGCTCGCAGCGGATCTCGGCGCCGACCTCGGCCGGCAGGTCCTCGGGGCAGGTCACGTTGTCCGGCGCCTGCCCGACCTGCTCTTCGAGCATCGCGGCGGACTCGTCGGCCACGGTCTGCCCGTCCACGCTCGATCCGCCGACGCTGAAGTTGAAGCTGCAGGCCCCCGCCGACATCAGCGCCAGTGCCCCCAGCCCGATGGCGGCCCCTCGCCGAATCCCCGCGTTCATGTTCGATGTCCCCTCTCCCGCCCGGTTCCGTCCGGACGGCTGTTGCCGGTACCGGCAGGTTGGACGGCCGGGGGCGTCGCGCGGGTTCCGTGGTGCGGTGAGACCACCCGCGGTCACCCGGGAGGAGAGCGGGGAGGAGCGGGGAGGGCGGGCGATGCGGTGCACCCGCACTCGGGGTGACGGCCCGGGCGGGCGGAGGTCCACCATCTGGTGGCCCCTGGCCTCAATGCCGTTCGGTTAGGTGTTGCGCGATATTCGTCGAGGCGGTTGTGGGTCCGTTGCTTCCTTGGTCGGAGTCTGCGGGGTCGCGCTGACAGCAGCTCTCCCAGGTCGCCACGGGCCCGGCCAAGGCCTGGAGGCGATCCCCGCCTTCCCCCGTCAACGATCTGGCCTTGGAATCCTCCGATGCCGGAACGCTCACCCGCCCCTGCCCCCGCCCGGCCCCGGCGCGGGAGGCCGCGCGCGGCATGGTCGGCGGCGGGCGCCGTTCCGCTGCTGGTCGCCGCCTGGCTGTCTACGGCTCGAGGCCGTTCGCGAGCCTGCCCGACTGCGCGGAGCTGTTCCCGGAGAGCGGACTCGCGGATGTCCCCGGGGTCGGAGGCGGCGGCTTCGAGCAGTCGGACAGGGAAGAGAGCGGCGAGGGACTCGCGGAGTCGACCCGCTGCACCGCGGAGGGCGGCGTGACCGGCGGCCCGATCGGCGGCCCGCTGGAGATCTCGGTCAGGCGGAATCCGCCGATGAACGACTACGCCGCTACGCGGGACGGCGTCGCCGACCTGCGGGAGGCCCTGGAGGGAAGCCTGCCCGCGGACACGGGGACACCGGTCGCCCTCGGCCCCGACGACCCGGCCGACGCAGACAGCGGGGGCGTGGTCCGCAAGCGCGAACTCGCCGCGGGCGGCGGCGGGTCCGCCGCCGCGGTGACCGGGAGCGGGCCGGAACGCAGGAACTCACCAGCGCGAGGTTCAGCGACCGCAACGTCCGCGTCACCGTCCTGCCGATCTCGGCCCGCAGCGGGAACTGGACGTCGCCGCCGACATCGCGATGACGGTCGGCGGCAACCTCACCCGGCACGCCTGGACGTGGTGGTGGCACCGGCTGCCTGCCTGCCTGCCTGCCTGCACCGCGCCGCCGCCGAGCCGGGGAGGGTGGTGGGCGGTGCGCCGGAGCCGCCGACGAACCGGAACCGCGGGTGGGATCCACCGGACCCGCCCGGACTCGCCGGATCGCCGATCGGCGCGCGGGGAGAGGCCCTGGGGGAGGATGAGCAGCGGGCACGGGGACGGGACGGCGGGGACGGGACGCGATGCTTCGGGACGTGGCGCGCCGGGTGGCGCGGGGTGAGACGACGGCTGTGGAGACCACCGCGGCCGCGCTCGACCGGATCGCCGAGCGGGACGGCCGGCTGCGGGCGTTCTGCGAGGTGTGGCCGGAGCAGGCGACGCGCGCGGCGCGCCGGGTCGATGAGGCGGTGTCCGGCGGCGCGGCCCTTCCGCTCGCGGGCGTGCCGATCGCCGTCAAGGCCTGGGGCGGCACCGGATCGGAGATCGCCCGCAGGCTGGTCGCGGCCGGGTGCGTGCCGGTCGGGTCGGCGTCGGCGCCCGGTCCGGGAACGATCTGGCAGACGTGGGGATGCACCGACCGCGGGCCGACCGCGAACCCGTGGTGCGCCGAGCGGGTGCCGGGCGGGTCGTCGGCGGGGTCGGCCGCCGCCGTCGCCGCGGGCATGGTGCCGCTGGCCACCGGCGGCGACAGCGCCGGGTCCGTCCGCATCCCGGCGGCGTGGTGCGGCGTGGTGGGGATGAAACCGACGAACGCGCTGCTGCCCACCGCGCGCGGTGACGGGCTGGGTGCGCTGGGCCCGATCACCGCGGACGCCGACGACCTGGCCGCCGTCCTCGACGTGCTGTTCCCCGATGCGGGGGGACGCTACTCGCGGACCCTGCGGGACCTGCGGACGCTGCGGGCCCGGTGGGTTCGGCGTGATGACCTGCGGGACGCGCCGATCCGGCCGCGCCTGAGCGCCGTCTGGTCGGCGACGCTGGGGTTCGCCGACCCCGATCCGCGGGTCGCCGCCGTCGCCCGCTCCGCGGCCGAGCGGCTCGCCGCAGCGGGGGCCGTGGACCTGCGGGAGGAGCCGGACGTCGAACTCCTCGATCCGGCGCGCGCGTGGACGGCGCTGCGCTCGGGGCCCGACCCGGAGGCGGAGGCCGTCCGGGCGGAGAACGACCGCAGGCTGGGCCGGGTGTTCGAGCGGGTGGACCTGATCCTGACGCCGACGGTGCCCCATCCGCCGCACGGCCACGACGGCCCGGGAGAGCTGCTGAACACCACCCTGACGTGGGCGTTCAACGTGAGCGGCCATCCGGCGCTGAGCGTCCCTGCGGGCCTCGCCGACGATGGCCTCCCGGTGGGCCTGCAGCTCGTCGCCGCCCACGGCCGCGACCCCGTCCTCCCGGCGACCGCGGCCGCTCTGCCCGCCCCGCTCGGGACGCCGCCGTCCTGCGACGGGCGGGCCGACGAATGGGAACGGCCTAGAGCTCGCCGCGCTTGACGGCGGTGAGGAACGCCGACCACTCGGGCGCGGCGAGGGAGAGGTGCCCGGCCTCGGGGTTCTTGGAGTCGCGCAGGGCGACGGAGGAGGGGAGAGGAGCCCTCGAATCCTCGGTCGCCGCAATCGCTCCGGTTGTCTTTCGGTCCTGGATGCGTCTATTTCGGGTCTTCCATCGGCCGATCAGTGATCTCCGTGGCTTCCAGGGAAGACGGCGGGATCACCGGTCTCCGCCGATGAAAATTTCCAACGGTGTGCTTGATCGACTCCTGGCCGTTTCGGGCCGAGGACTGGCCCGCGACCGTGATGCGGGTTAGCGTCGCGTTCGGTGTGCAGCCGTGGCGAGCGGTCGATGCGGCGGCACCGATGATGCATCCCAAGCCGAATACGGAGGGTCTGTGCGGCGTCGTCAGAGAATCGCCCTCCTGCTCCAGCTCCTCCTGGTACTGGCGACCAGCCTGCTCGGGATCGTCACCGACTACGCCACCGGAGAAGGACCGGCCCCGCTTCCACTGCGGGTGTTGGAGCAGGTGGCGGTGCCCGGGCTGGTACTCCTGCTGGTGGTGCTCGTCATCGGGCATTTCGTCTCCTACCGGCTGGAGAACCCGGTGAAGCCCTCGACGCACTGGGAACCCGGCCGCACGCCCTACCCGGGTCTGGAGGCGTTCGACGAGGACGAGGCCGCGGTCTTCTTCGGCCGCGACGCCCAGGCCGAAGAGGTGGTGCGCCGACTCAACGATTCGGCCTCCGATCCGTCCACCCGGTTCATGACCGTCGTCGGTGCGTCGGGCAGCGGCAAGTCCTCCTTCGCCCAGGCCGGCGTCCTGCCCCGGTTGCGCGGTCAACGCTGGCTGGTGCTACCGGTCGTGATCCCCGGAGGGGACCCGATCGGCGCGCTCGCCAAAAGCATCACGGCCATTACGGACGAACCGGTGGAGCCGGTCATCCGCCGACTGCGCCGCAACGCGAACGAGTTCCCGGCCCTCCTCGAACGGCTGCGCCGTCGGTCCGGGCGACGATTCGGCCGCACTCTGCTCATCATCGACCAGATGGAGGAGCTGGTCACCCTCAGCGGTGAGCGCGATAGAGAGCTCTTCCTCCATGCCCTCGGTGAAGCGGCCCGACACGATCGGCACTTCCGGGTGCTGGCGACGCTGCGGGTCGAGTTCCTCGGTGATCTCCTCGACAGCGGGGAATCCCGGTTGTTCACTCAGCCGGTCGCGATCGGTGCGCTCGGCAGGGCGGAACTGACCGAGGCCGTCGAACGCCCGGCGGAAGCCGTGGACATGCGGTTCGAGCCGGGACTGGTGGACACGGTCGTCACCGATACCGGCAGCGGCGACGCCCTACCGCTGCTCGCCCACCTGCTCCAAGAGCTCTACCTCCGGATCGGGGCCGGACGCACCGCGACCTATGCGGACTACCGCGCCCTCGGTGGCGTGCCGGGGGCACTGGCCCGGCACGCCGATCAGGTGGTGGCCGAGCTGCGCGAAGAGGAGGACGCCGCCGAGATCATGCGGGTGCTGCTTCTCTTCGTCACCATCACCAGCACCGAGGCCACCCGGCGCAGAGTGCCGGTGACCAGCCTGGACCCGGGCGAGCGCAGGATCGTCGACGCGTTCGTCGACGCCCGCCTCCTGGTCTCCGATGTCGGCGACGGCGGTCCTTCCGCGCAGGTCACCCACGAGGCCCTGTTCCGCCGGTGGGCACCGCTGCGGCAGGAGGTGGAAACGCACGCGGCCCTGTTGCGTCAGCGCGCGGAGCTGGAGCGGTGGGCGGCCGACTGGAAACAGTCCGGCCGCAGCACCGATTACCTGCTGACCGGAAACCGGCTGACCGTGGCGCAGCAGTGGCTGGACGGTCTGCGGGCGGTCGGCCAGGACCAGCCGGAGCTGGTGGAGTTCGTCGACGCCTCCCGGCGTCGGGACCTCGTGTTCCTGCGCCGAGTCTCACAGTCGGTCGGCGAGTACGTGCTGGCCAACGCTGAGAAGTACCCCGAGCTTGCGGTCCTGCTCTCTCTGGCTGCGCTGAGCGAGTGCGCTCCGACGCCGATGGCGCAGCGTGCGCTGATGTCGGCGCTGACGTTCAGCCACGGCAGGTTCGTGCTGTCCGGCCACGCCGACACCGTTCGCAATCTTGCCTGGTCACCTGATGGAACGCGCATCGCAACGGCGTCCCGGGACGGCACGACCCGAATCTGGGATGCGCGCTCAGGAGCATCGTTACGCGAACTCACCGGGCACCTGGGCATGGTGGAGATGGTGGCGTGGTCGCCTGACTCGGCCCGCGTCGCCACGGCGTCCCGGGACCGCACGGTGCGGATCTGGGACGCCGAAACCGGTCGATCCATCCTCGCCCTCAGCCAGGCGACCGACGTGGTCCGCGGCGTGGCCTGGAGTCCGGACGGCCGCTGGGTGGCCGGTGCCTCGCGCGACCGGGTGGTCCGCCTGTGGGAGGCCGGCACCGGGCGTCTGTCGGTGGAGCTGCGTGGCCATGGGGACAACGTCCTCGGTATCACCTGGTCGCCGGATGGTTCGCGTCTGGCGACGGCGTCGCACGATCGGACGGTCATCGTCTGGGAGCTCGATGAGGCTCGGCCCGATGTCGTCCTGCGTGGTCATCAGGATTTCGTGGAAGGCGTGTCGTGGTCACCGGACGGCACTCGTATAGCCACGGGGTCGGGAGACCACACGATCCGGGTGTGGGACGCCGAGGACGGACGGCAGGAACTTCTCATCCGTGGACACCGGGACCGCGTGTGGAACGTGGCGTGGTCCCCGGATGGCGGAATGCTCGCCTCGGCGTCGGCCGATGGCACTGCGCGCGTGTTCTCGCCGGTGAACGCGGAGGAGGCCGCGGTGCTGCGCGGCCACTCCGATGGGGTGTGGGCCGTGGCGTGGTCCCCGGACGGGGAACAGCTGGCCACCGGTTCCGAGGACGGTACCGCTCGGGTGTGGGATCTGGCACCGCGCGGGGTGGAGGAGAGCTCCTTTCCAGCGCGCACCGACTGCGTGCGCGCAGTGGCGTGCTCGTCTGTGAACGCCGCTGTCGCGGCCGCTTCCGACGACGGCGTGGTTCGGGTGTGGGGGACGAGGGATGCGGATTCCGCCGTTGAGCTGTACGGGCACGCGTTGACGGTTCGGGCGCTGGCCTGGTCCCCGGACGGTGGGCGGCTGCTGACCGGTGGCACCGATCGCACCGCACTGCTGTGGCGCACCGACGGGTCAGAACCGTACGCCCGTATCGACCACGGCAGCGCGATCGTGGAGTCGGTTTCGTGGAGTCCGGATGGTGCCCGCGTCGCCACGGGCGGACAGGATTGCACGATCCGCATCTGGGATGCGGGGGACGCCACTCCGCTGGCGGCTCTTCCGGGGCATCAGGACTGGGTGGTGGGACTGGCCTGGTCGCCCAGCGGCCGGTTCATCGCATCGGCCTCCGACGACCGCACGGCTCGCATCTGGGAGCTCGGTAACGGACGGGAACGCGCTGTGCTGCACGGACACGGCAATTGGGTGGACGCCATCGCCTGGGCTCCGGATGAGAGCCACGTCGTCACCTCGTCGGCCGACTGGACGGCGCGGATATGGAACGTCGCCGACGGCCGCCAGGTGCACGTCCTGAAGGGACACGAGGACCGCGTCCCCTCGGTGGCCTGGTCTCCGGACGGCAGTCGCATCGCCACCGCCTCCTACGACCGCACCATCCGCGTCTGGGACGCGACCACCGGTGAGGAGATCTCGGTGGTCGGTGTGCACCGGGACCGCGTGACGAGCGTGGCGTGGACGCCCGACGGCGAATGCGTGGTCTCGGGATCGTTCGACGGCACAGTGCGGATATGGCGCGCCGACGTGGATTGGGAGCGGACGCAGGCGTTCGCCCGCACCCGCGTGTTCCGAGCGCTCACACCTGAGGAGCGCAACGGGCACATGCTGCCGGTGCCGGACGGGGCTCAGTAGACGCGGGTGACGTCGCGCTTCTCGGTGGAGACCAGGTAGTCGTTCGGGTCGAGGCCCATCGCATCGCGCTTCGGTGACGCCCAGTACTGTCGGTTGCGCTCCTCGAAGCCTTCGGGGCCGTCGTAGGACAACGTCCAGACGAACTGGTTGCGCTCCCGGTCCACCCACGCGCCGTCGATGGTGAAGCCGAACTCCAGGCGCAGTGGAACGACCTCCGCGCGCCAGCGCTCCACCCATGCGTCGAGTAGGCCTTCCTTGGCGGTGTAGACACGGTGCTGGCTGGTACCGGCCATGGGAGAACGCTCCTTCGCGCGGTTGGGAGTGCGGCTGGTGGAGGAGGTCGGAGGGGCGGAAACTTAGAGCTCGCCGCGCTTGACGGCGGTGAGGAACGCCGACCACTCGGGCGCGGCGAGGGAGAGATGCCCGGCCTCGGGGTTCTTGGAGTCGCGCAGGGCGACGGAGGAGGGGAGGGAGGCCCACTCGACGCAGTTACTACTCGTGGCACCGCTGTAAGAGCTCCTGGCCCAGGAGGCGCTCGCGCACTCGACGCAGTTGGCGTTGGTGCCACTGTAGGAACTCTTGCGCCAATCGAGGCGGTTCACTGCTGGCGCTGTCATCTCCGCCGTCCTCAGTCATGGTCGAGTTCTTTTGCAGCGGCCGCAACAGTATCCACCGACTCTTGGGAACTCCGCGCGACCGACTTCAGCCTATCGACCTCGGTGCGGAAGAAGGAGACTTGTTCCGGCTGCTCAAGGAAGAGGCCGGAAATCTTGTGGTCCAGATAGACGACAGGCTTGTCCTTGGCGAAATCGAGCATGGCGAATGCGCCGTCCAGGCCGGTGTGGGCACCGAGGGACAGCGGCAACACCAACAGGGTTACGTTGGAACGCTCGGTGGCTTCCGCGAGGTGTCGGAGCTGTCGGGCCATCATCTTCGGGGTTCCGACGACGCGGCGCAGCACACCCTCATCGATGATCACCTCGAAGGCCGGAGGTTTATCCCGGCTCAGGATCGCCTGTCGGCTCATGCGCGCCGCTACACGGACCTCCGTATCCTCTTCTGAAACGCCTCCCGCTTTCATCAGCGCACGGGTGTAGTCCGGTGTCTGCAACAGACCGGGAACAAGCAGCGGTTCGAAGTTGAAGATGCCGGTGGCCTGCGGCTCCAGCTGGATCAGCGTGCGGGATTCGGCGGACAGCGGCCCCTGGAGCTCCCAGAGGTTGGGCTCGTCGGCACGCTCGGTCTTCGCGAGCAACCGGTCACGCTCTTCACCGGTGACGCCGTAGATGACCAGCAGCGATGCCACGTCCTCGGTCGTGATGCCCTGCTTGCCGGTCTCGATGCGCGACAGTTTGGATGGCTGCCACTCCAACTGTGTTGCGACATGCCGCAGGCTGAGGCGCTTGCTGTTGCGCAAAGATCGCAAATCCGAGCCCAGACCACGGCCTCCGATGGTGCCCTGTCGTGCGGTCGTCATGCCGTCCTCCGGGATCGGAAAGCCCGCCTGATCGGCTGCTTGAGCTACCAGCCTTCGTAAATGCGGACATGTTGCTCTTGTTTCAAGGATTTCTTCGGAAAGCTTGGCACATTGCGAGAGTGTTGAGCTACTGTTGCGATTAGTATCGCAACACTCTCAATGCTGAGGGGGCAAACAATGTCCATGTCCTTGGTCAAGGCGTCCACACCGGGCGAAACCCGGCGGGTGATGCTCGCTCGACTCGCCGACGAGCTGCGTAAACGCGGCCGGCGGGTGCTCGTCGCTCTCTCGGACTCCGACCACCCCGTCCTGTACACCGTGCGCGACGGCGGCCGCCGTGTTGCGGTCGTGGCCGTGCAGGCGGGTGACTCGTGGTGGTACTTGTGGGGTAAACATGAACAGATGTCCGCTGACTCTTCCGGGTTGGCCGCCTGCTTTCTCGGCGCGTCCACGGAGGCCGACGTGATCGACCTCTTCGCCCGGCGCCCCGAACCGCGCGGACACGTGAAGGCGGTGGCCTGACGATGAACGACGACGACCTGTACACCGTCCGGGCCGGGCGCACGTTTCCCGGCACGGTGGACCAGTGCCGTGAGGCGCGGCTGTGGGCGCGGACACTGATGCGGCCGTTCAGGGACGTCGCCGACCCGGTCGAGCTGGTGGTCAGCGAGTTCTTCACCAACGCGGTCACGCACACCGCCTCCGGGGAGCGCGGCGGCGAGGTGTTCGTGAGCATCGTCGGCCTGGTCTACGGCGTGGTCCACCTGGAGGTGGTCGACCAGGGGCCGCGCTCGGACCGCCCGAAGACGGTGGCGCGGGTGCTGATGCCCGACCCCCGGCGCCCCGGCGGCTGCGGTCTGTTCCTCACCTCGGCCCTGAGCAAGGAGTGGGGCCGCCTCCCGGCGGAGGGCGGCCCGACGTATGCGGAGAAGGGCTACACGAGCATCTTCACCACCGAGCACGGCGACGACTACGACGGCCCGATGATCACCTGGGCCGAGTTCATGACAAAGGCCGGCCTGCGCATCCCCGCCCAGCGCTCATAACGCCCGACCTCTCCTCGAGACAGCGGCTGTCTCCCACGCGCGTCGTCACCCACAGCCGCTCACTTCCCCTCAGACCCCCGAGGCCGCGACCTTCCCCGCCCGTCCGGCAGTCGTCACGTCGAGTTGACCGGTGACAGCGGCGGTGATGAGCGCCTGTCGGCGCTCGGCGAGAAGGGAGAGCTGGTGGCTGACCTTAGCTCGGAGTTCTGCGAGCTGGGTGAATTTCTCTTCAAGTGAAGAAACGACTAGGCGCTGTACATCGACCGGAGCTCGCGGGATTGGCCAAGCGCGGATATCTTCACCGCGAAGCTTGACCATGGACTGGGACGAGCCTCGGGCGACTGCCTGGATAAGCCCTCGTACTCGGGGGCCCCGTAGTGTAATCGCTGCGAACTCTGGCAACAGTGCATCGGTTAGCCCGACGCGATAGATTAGGTCAGGAAGAAGGCGCCGGTGGTAGGCATCGGTGACTACAGCGGTATCGCCGACGAGTTCCGGTGTATTTGCTCGGGTGACTAGCAAATCTCCTGTGCGCACTGCGAAGCGCGGTTCGGGGCGTATTCCTTCAGGGAGGCGTTTATTCTCATCGGAGGAGAAGGTGCCATCCTTAATGCTACTCAGCTTTAGAACGCCCCATTCGCTGTCTCCTGCACGGGAGCTCTCACATTGGGGGCTCTCTCCCTGCTCGATCTTAGTCACAAACCGACGAAGCGGGACCTCTCCGTGATCTTGCGCAAGCTGCTCTAAGGTGGACGCGCGCAAAGCTTGTTTACGTTCTTGTGCCAACCAGTCACTCTCTTTGAAGAGACTGGAAACCTGATCGATCCGAGTCAGCTCGGCATCAAGGAATCCGGCAATATGCCGCTGCTTATCCAAGGGTGGCAGGATTACAGGGGCCGACGCCAGACGGTCACCGCTAAGTTCGATCTGGTTCGTTGCTCCGATGACCAGCGCTGAGTAGATGTAGCTGTAGAAGAGGTCGCTGCTTAAGTAATAGAATGCGAATCGGGGATCCCAGCGATTGGCGTCCGTGCGAGCGACCGTTACGTGTGCGTCCGCCATGCAGAGCTTCCCGTCTGGCCCGCCGCTGAAATATCCAACCCGTCCCAAGGTTCCGCGCCCGGTCGAGTTGATGAGTATGTCACCTGGCTGAAGGATACCCTTGATTTTTTTCGTAGAGCCATCGTGTTCATGAAAGCGAGTCCTTGACCAATCGAGTCCGCCGGGCTGGTTCGATGCCTGACTAATAGCCCGCACTGGGCCGTCATCAGCGTAGTTCGGTGTCGTTCCACGTCGAAGTACCGTGGTCACGTGCTTCAGTGGAATCCATTCCCAGCCCTTAGGAGGCGGAGTGCCGGTCAAGCTCACTCCGTCACCTCTCCCAACAGCCGCTGAATCTCTCCCTCAAGCTCCTTCAGTTCCGCGTCGATCTCCTCCAGCGGCCTAGGCGGGACGTACTCGTAAAAGTGCCGGGTGAACGGGATTTCGTAGCCCACCTTGGTTTTGTCCTCGTCGATCCAGGCGTCCGGGACGTGCGGCAGGACCTCCCGCTCCAAGTACGCGTGGACGTCCTCCTCCAACGGCACGTTCTCGTAGTCGCGCAGGTCCGGATCGGGTTCTGGTGAGCCGTCCTTCTTCCGCTGCACCTCGCCCTCCGGAGCGGTGACCGACACCGCCGCCCACACCGCCTTCCTCACCGGTGTGGGCAGTCCCTTCAGCCCGCCGGACAACGTCTCCGACAGCACCTTGGTGAACTCCTGCTTCGTCCACACCGGTTCGCGGCCGACCAGCTTCTTCACGTCCGCGGTCAGTACTTCGCGGCCCTCGTACTTCGCCAGGGGGCGGCTCGACTCCAGCTCGGCCAGAGTCTCCTCCGTCACCTCGAAACGCAGCTTCAACGGCCGCTCGACGGTGATCCGGTGGTAACCGAAATCCGACGGCTTGAAGACCTTCACCTTCGGGTGGCTCTCGCCCTCCTCCAGCGCGTTGACGTAGAGACTTGTCAACTCGTCGATCTGCTGACCGGTGATCTGCTTGCGCTTGTTGCCGAAGCTCTTGCGCATCTTCGCCCACTGGTCGCGGGCGTCCAGCAGGATCACCCTGCCCTTGTGGGCATCGCTCTTGCGGTTGGACAGGATCCAGAAGTAGGTGGAGATCCCGGTGTTGTAGAAGAGCTGGTCGGGCAGGGCGACGATGCCCTCCAACAGGTCCTCTTCCAGGATCCAACGGCGGATCTCCGACTCGCCCGAACCGGCTCCGCCGGTGAACAGCGGGGAACCGTTGAAGACGATCGCGATGCGCGCGCCCTCCTCCTCCCGATCGCGCATGTGGTGAACCATGTGCTGCAGGAACAGCAGAGAGCCATCGTTGATGCGCGGCAGTCCCGCACCGAACCGGCCGTCGAAGTCCAAGTCTCTGTGCTCGCGTTCGACGACGTCCCTCGCCTGCTTCCACTCCACGCCGAACGGCGGGTTCGCGAGCAGGTAGTGGAACCGGCGGTCGCCGTGTCTGTTCTGGGTGAAGGAGTTGCCGAACTCGATGTTGTCGGCCCTCTCGCCCTTGATCAGCAGGTCGGATCGGCTGATCGCGTAGGACTCCGGGTTGATCTCCTGGCCGAAGACGTCCACCTCGGTGTCCGGGCTGCGCTTCTTGATGAACTCCTCGGCCGCCGTCAGCATGCCGCCCGTCCCGCACGCCGGGTCGAGGATGTCGATGAGGAACGACTCCTTCAACCGCTCCTCGTCGGGGGCCAGCAGCAGGTTCACCATCAACTCCACGACCTCGCGCGGGGTGAAGTGCTCCCCGGCGGTCTCGTTCGACAGTTCCGAGAACCGGCGGATCAGGTTCTCGAAGATGTAGCCCATCTGGTGGTTGCCCACGGTCTCCGGGCTGAGGTCGATCCCGGCGAACTCGCCCACCACCTGGTAGAGCAGGTCCGCCTTCACCAGCTTCGTGATCTGGTTGTCGAACTCGTAGGACTCGAAGATCTCCCGGGCGTTCTCGGAGAAGTTCGCCAGATAGGTCCGCAGGTTCGTGGCCACGATGTTCTGCTCGGTGCTCACCGCGATCCGCTTGAGCGTGAGTCCGGAACGGTTGTAGAAGCCGTACCCGCTGGCGTCTGTGAGCATGAGGTCCATGTCCTCGACGCCCATGTCCTTCAGCCGGTCCTTCTCCGCCAACACCGCGTCACGCGTCGGGGCGAGGACGCACTCCAGCCGGCGCAGCACCGTGAACGGAAGGATCACCTTCCGGTAGTCGGCCTGGGAGTAGCTGCCCCGCAGCAGGTCGGCCACCTGCCAGATGAACTGCTCGAGTCGTCCCTGATCCGTGCTCAACTGCCGTCCCTCGCCGATCGTGGATACGTGGATATGCGGAATGGGTCTTGAGTCTCCCCTGCGGCACCGACACCCGGCCGCCCGCACGCCCCTCCCATTGTCGCGCCGCGGTGTCGGCGCTCACTCCTGTTCGGGGGAATCGGGAGCCCCCGGCCGCAGCGTCCCCGCCGCCAGGCCCTCGGCCATCGAGGTCCACAGCCCCCTGCCGACGGCATAGGTCCGCTTCACCATCCGGCGGAACTCCGTCACCTGCTTGAACGTCGCGCCGTACGCGCGCTGCTCGGTCAGCGGCAGCCTCGGCACCTCCACCTTCCGCAGGTCCGATACGCGGGTGGTCCCCGGTCTGCTGGTGGACGTGGCCGCCAAGGACGCGCCGGCGCCGATCAGGAACCCGGCCAGGAACCACGGGTCGAGAACGTCGGGATCGGGCCGCAGCGCATAGGCGGTTCCGTGCAGGACCGCCTTCTCATCGGTGACCACGCGCGCCGCGGGTCGACGCGTGACCCGGGGGAGGACGACATCACCCGGTCTGAGCCGGACCACGTCGCCGCTCCGTGGCACCCGGCCCGACGGGGGGCCGTCGTGGACGACGTCCCCGCCGGTGAGGGCGGCGACGCTGTCCCGGCCGCCACCGCCGCCACTTCCCGTTGCGTCATCGGCCGACCGCGCCTGCAGGATCTCCAGCCCACCGGTCCGGACGAAGTCGCCGATGGAGATCATCGCCTGGTGGCCGCCGTTGCCGCCCCCGCCCGGCCGTACCGCCGGCAGCGCGTCGCTCAGCGCGCCCGCCAGCCGGAGCAGTTCGTCGCGGTCGCCGGTCAGGTCGGTGATACCGGGTCCCGGCCGCTGCAGGTAGCGGCCTGGGGTGACGTCCACCGACTCGTCAAGGAGATCCGAGACCGGCATGACGCGGTGGCGCCCCGGCCGCTCCACCACCGTCGCGGGGTCCTCTGTGAACATCCGATGGACCTCGATCACGGTCGCCGCGACGTCGGGCCATGGCGGGGAGCCCTCCGGCCCCGGACCGGCGGCCGCGTCCTGCCCGTCGGCGGCGTCGAACAGCAGCACCTCGCCCGGCACCGGCTCCCCCTGCACCGGGCGGCGCAGGACCCAGACGGACAGGGGGACGCCCATCGGCGGGGTGACGCCCGCGGGCAGCGAGATCACCGCCCGCAGCGCACCGCGCCGGATGAGATCGCGGCGCACCCGTCGGCCGCTGCTGCGTGACGCGACAGTGGGCGGGAGCACCATGACGACGGCCCCGCCCGGCCGCACGTGCGCCAGGGCGTGTTGCACCCAGGCCAGTTCCGATTCCCGCCGCGCCGGGAACCCGTACTCCCACCGGGTGTCCAGGCTGAGTTCCTCAAAACCCCAATCGACCTGGTTGAACGGCGGATGCCCGATCACGGCGTCCGCGGTGAGACCGGGGAACGCGTCGGCGCGCAGGGAGTCGCCGCAGCGGATGTCGGGGTCGCCCCCGGCCAGCAGCAGCCGGACGCGGGCCAGACGGGCCACCGCCGGTTCGATCTCCTGGCCCATGACCGCGGCGCCGGGGACGGCCTCGGCGACCGTGCGCAGCAGCGAGCCGGTGCCGCACGAGGGGTCGAGGACGGTGCCGTCGGGGCGGCCGGCCAGCCCCAGCATCAGCGCGCCGACCTCGGGGGTGTCGGCGAAGAAGTTGCGCGCGACCGAGGTCAGGTAGCGCTGATGCAGCAGTTCGAAGGCGTGCGCGGCGTCCCCGAGCCCGTTCACGGAGCGGACGGCGTCGAGCAGGGCCGCTCGGAGCGTGTGAACATCGGGCAGGGGCAGCGGCGGCGTTCCGGTTTCCTCGGCCGCCATGATCTCCGTGAGCCGGTCGGCGAACTCGGTTCCGGCGAGGCCCTCCAGGCCGGACGGCTCTCTTTCGGCCAGCAGCAGAGCGGCCCCCACCAGGGCGACCGCGTCGGCGCCGTCCATGCCTGCGCGCAGCGGGTCCAGCGCCTTCCACGCGGTCTCGATCGCGGCTGCCGGATCGTCGTCCTCGTTCAACTTGCCCGACTTCATCAGCCACGCCCTGACCTGGCCGAGGTCGAACAGCGGACTCCCGTCGGTGCCGCCCACAGGCTGTGGAAAGTCCGCGTGCCGCCGTCGCCAGTTGCTGACGGCCGCCCGCCCCACGCCCGCCAGGCGCGCGATCTCAACCGAGTTCACGGTTGTTCCGGACGGGGTGTTCGCCATGAGGACTCCTGTGCTCAGCTGCTGCGACGTGCACTCTATCGTACGCCTGTTTGACTGTTTAAGTAAGAGAGTGGCTAAGTCTCCGTTGACTAGGTTCACAAGCTATGGTTCTATTGTCTTGGTTGATGGGGCATGGTCTGAGGCTCCAGGAAAGCAAACATTCCGGTGAGGAGGCCCCGCATGTCGAACTCACACGTCGGCACCAGGACGAGCCGCCGTTGCGGCAAGCGTGTCGCGGCACGTACACAAGAACTCACCCTGCACCGCCTCATCGGAGTCGAACCGCGCCCCGAAGACATGCGTGCCGTGTTCGACGAACAGGGACTGCGGAATGACGGGCTGCGCATGGAGAGTGTGAACGTCGGTGGCATGGTCGCCGTGGTGGTCCACGGACTACGCGGCGGCGTTCACCCTCCCGACTGGCTGGACAACGCCCGGAGCACCACCGGACTCCACATGGAACTGGAGGTCGGCAATCCGGCGGTCACGGTGCTGATCGCCGTCGACGCGTCCGTGTACGCGTTCAGCTACGGAGAAGGCCACCACCTCGTCCCGCGAGAACTCAGGGAATCCGCTTTCGGACGCCGCTTCGCGGCGCGGGTGGCGGACTCCACCGCGGTCACCACGGTCCGCCGCCGACGGATGGACGTGCCCGGTCGCTACGAGCACACCCGAATCGCCCACGGGGGGAACGTGCGGACCTACGGTGTGCGCCCCGAGCGCGACATCGTCACCGGGCTTCGGGTCCGCTCCGGAGCGAACGGGCTCACCTACACCGGGATCACGGGACGGCTCCCCTATGTGGACTGCGCGGACGGCGTCCGCACCCGCCTCGGAGTCGCTCCCGGCGACCTGGTCAACGACATCCGGTGGATCGCGGAGGTCGAGCGGTCGGTGGACCCCCGCGATGACTTCCGCATCCTCGAGGCCCACACGGAAGAGCGGGATCCCGAACGGCTGCAGGTCCTGTGGGACCTGTTCGCCGAATGCCTGGGCGACCCCGAATCCCTGGAGCTCGCGATCGCCCCGCCCGAGGACGCCCTCGACGATCTGGAGAGGACCCGCTCCTTCGTCGCCCGTATCGGCCCGAAGTCCTGCCCACTGCGGACGGACTGCGACCCGGACAGTCTCCGGACCCACCTCGTGGCCCGGCTCAAGCAGTTGCAGACGGGCAACGTGGTCGCCGCGCTCCGTGCCGGATGGATCCAGCTCTACTCCGACCCCGACGGACGCTGGGAGATCCGGAAGCACACCAGGCCACTGGACTGGATCGAGGCCACCGTGAACATGGAGTCGGAGATCTTCGTCCTTCGCCACGGGCACTGGTACCGCTACGGCGCGGACTACCTCCAGGCCGTCCGCGACAACCTGCAACGGCTGCTCTCACGGGGATCACCGATCGAGCTGCCGGCCTGGGGCGCCGGCGACGAGGGCGACTACAACGACGGCGTCCACGATCCGGCCGCGGGATACCTGTGCCTGGACAGGAACCTCGTCAAGACTCCCGCGCACTGGGGGCGCGGCATCGAACTGTGCGACCTCCTCGGTCCAGGGAACCGGCTCATCCACGTCAAGCAGGCCGCTTCGGCTTCCGCGTTGAGTCACCTGTTCATCCAGGTCAGATCGGCTCTGGAGAGCCTGGAATTCGAGACTGAAGCCCGGGAGCGCTTCGTGAGGCGGGTGAAGGAGCTCGACCCCGACCGCGACATCGATGAGTCCTTCAGGCCGCGCACGGTGGTCTTCGCCGTACATCTGAGGAACCACGGCGAGGTCGACGTGGACACGCTCTACCCGCTGGCACAGGTCGAGCTCTACCGCACGACCAAGGCCCTGGACGAGCGCAACATCGACGTCGAGCTCGTCGGCATCCCGCACGCCTGACCCTCCTCCGCCCTCTCCGCCCGTAGACCTCCAGCCCTCCGGTCCTCCACTCCCGAAGACCCCGCGGCGTCGTCCGCTCTGCTCGTGCTGCCCGGATTCCCGGGGTGGCGCTCCGCTCCTCGACGATTAAGGAAGACGACAATGAACTACCAGCCCGGATACCCCCAGCCCGCGCCGAAGAAGAGCCGCGGATGCCTGTGGGCCTCACTGATCACCCTCGGCGTCTGCGTCCTCTTCGGGTTCGTCGGCTGCGTCGCCGTCGTGGCGAGCATCGACAGCGGGAGCACCGACCCCGGTTCCTCCGGTTCCGACACGGCCGCCGAGGGCGGCGCCTCCGCCGGCGACGGCGGGGACGCCGAGGCCGGTGCGGAGGAGGAGCAGGCTGCGGCCGGCATCGGGGACACGGTGGAGGACGGCAAGTTCGCGTTCACCGTCACCGACGTCGAGACCGGCGTGGAGTCGGTGGGGGACGGGGTCCTGTCCGAGACGCCGCAGGGCCAGTACGTGATCGTGCACGTCACCGTGGAGAACATCGGCGACCGGGCCCAGATGTTCGACGGCTCCAACCAGACGCTGGTCGACGCCGACGACACCGAGTACTCCAACGACACGGGCGCCGAGATCTACCTGGGTGAGGACGCGGAATCGTTCCTCAACGAGATCAACCCCGGCAACAAGGTCGAGGCCCAGGTCATCTACGACGTCCCCGCCGACGTCCAGCCCGACCGCATCGAGCTGCACGACTCCGCGTTCAGCGACGGCGTGACGGTGTCCCTGTCATGAACCCGCACCTTCTGACCACGGTCGGCGTCCTCCTCGCCCTGCTCGCCACCGCCTGCGGCGGCGGGCAGGACGCCCCCGCCGCCGCCGACGCCCCCATCGCGGACGGGAACGACCCGTCCCGCCCGGCCGACTCCCACACCGACTCCCACGACGCACCGGAGGCCGAGGAACCGGAGACCGAGGAACCGGAGACCGAGGAACCCGAACCGGCCTACACCCCGCCCGAGACCGTCTCCCTTGAGGGAAACGGCGACGCGGTCGAGGAGGTCGAGCTCCACGAGGACCCGCGGATCGCCACCATGACGCACGACGGCTCGGCCAACTTCATCGTTCACGGCGTGAACTCCTCCGGCGAGGAGGACCAGTTCCTCGCCAACGAGATCGGCTCCTACGAGGGGACCGTCCTCTACAACGGCCACGTCGGTGACGAGATGGCGGCCGTGCAGGTCGAGGCCGACGGGGCGTGGACGGTCGAACTCAGGCCCCTCACCGACGCCCGGGTCTGGGAGGGGGACGAGGTCTCCGGCACCGGCCACGACGTGCTCCTCTTCGCCGAGGAGTCCGCCGGGCTGCAGACGGTCGCCGCCACCCACGCCGGAGAGGGCAACTTCGCCGTGTGGGCCTACGGCGAGGACTCCGACCTCCTCGTCAACGAGATCGGCTCCTACGACGGCGAGGTCCTCATGCCGACGGACACCGCCGTCATCGCGGTCGAGGCCGACGGCGAATGGTCCATGGCGCTCGACTGACCACGACTCGCACACCTCGGTCGCCCCCCACAACTCTCCGCGGCGACTGGGCGATCCTCTCGCGTGGGCCGAAGGCCCACTCAGGGATCGCCCCGGCGCCGCGCAGACCAACCTGCACCTTGCCCTCGAACAGGCTTTTCCACAGGCCGTGAAGAACGACTTCCGGGAATCCTGCCTCGCCGGCATCCTCGCATCATGCAGAAGCCACCTGTCTCCTCCGGGTTCACTGCTCTCCGGAACAGTGAGCGGCAATCCCCGAGTCACCGCGCCCGGCTCCTGGCTTCCTACCTCCCGCCCCATGCCATCGTCGTGGGCCGGACCGCCGCCCGGCTCTGGGGGCTGGATGTTCTTCCACACGGTACGGAGAGCCGGATCCGGCCCGTCGAGATCGCCGTACCTCCCGATAAGCGGCAACCATGGCGGGCTGGATGCCGCGAGTACCGATGGGAGGTGCCTGAGCAGGACGCCATATCCATGGAAGGCGTGAGAGCCACCACCCTCGAACGGACCGCTCTTGACTGTGGACGGCTCCTTCCCCGTTTGGAGGCGCTGGCAGCGCTTGACCAGTTCGTTCGTATCGGGGTTTCTCGCGTGGACCTGCTGCGGAGGTGCGCCGACATGAGGGGCGCGCCGGAGTGAGAACGCTTCGGGACGTGGTCGAACTCGCGGACCCACGCGCCCAGTCGCCGCGGAGAGCTGGACGCGCTGCTGCATCGTCGACGCCGGCTTTCCTCGCCCTGATCTGCAGGTGCACGTCATCACTGGGAAGGGGTGCGATCGCTATATCGATTTGGGGTTTCCGGAGTACCGGCAAGGGGTCGAATACGACGGCAGAGAGCACCACGGCCGCCCCGAAGACCGTATGCATGACCATGCGCGTCGAGCCGCTTTGCGGGACATGGGATGGAATGTGCTGGTCTGCACTCAGGCAGGCGTGCTGATCGATCCTGGTGTGTTCCTGCGTCAGCTTCTCGGGCGGTTGTCGGAGCGAGGATGGGACCCCGGCAGGACGCGGATGGCGGTGATTCGCAGGAACATCGATCGCATCGAGGCGCTACGGAAGCGTGAGCGGCAGAACAGGGCGCGTGGTGATCTCGTATGAAGGTGCGGGGGATCTGCGCGGCGTCGTGATCGGTGACCGGGCCTACGCCCGCCTGACCGATCCGCTCACCGTGGTGGGGGCGTCGCTGGAGGCGTCGAACTTCCACCCGGCGCGCAGCGGCCGCGCCCACCTGCGGATCTACTGCCACGCGGCGGGGATCGCCCCGCGCAGGGTGGACGAGGTGCTCGCGCTGACCGACCTGACCGAAGCCGCCGACCGCCCGCGCCGAGTAGCAGGAGACCCGATGACGCTTCGACTGATCTCCGTGGAGTTCCGCAAGTTCTTCAGCACCTGGACGTGGCTGTGGGCCTCGCCGCCGCGGTCGGCGCCATCGCGGTCGTCCTCGCCGTCGGCCAGGGCGGGTGGCGGCTGCGGCACGGCGCGCCCGCCGACGAGGACACCGGCTACGTCCAGCGCGACGACGACCGCTTCTGGCACCTCGCCGGGACGGTCTACGCCAACCGCGCCGACCCCGCGGTGTGGGTGTCCAAGCGGGCCATGGGCGTCGGATGGACGATGAACGTCGGGCACCCGGCGGGCCTGGCGATCGCGTGCGTGCTCCTGGCGGTCATCGCGGTCCTGGCCGGACTGGGGATCTGGGGTCTGCTGCCCGAGGAGGGACCCTTCTACGGCTGGGAGCTGCGGCCCTGACCCGATCCGGCACCGGAGCGGGTGGAGCGGACGGAGTGGACGGCCCGCGGAGCCGGGCGTCCGGCCCGATGGCCCGGCCCGCAGCGCGGAGCCGGGTCATCGGGGGTGAAACGGGGCGGCCGCGGGACGAAACACCAGGGCGCCTTCGTCGGCCAAGGCAGTCATTCACGGTGCGCGCCGCTATAGTAACTCTCCGTAATGATTTCTGGCGTTCCAGGGAGGCCGCGGATGCTGCTGAGTTTTCAGGCGTCCAACCATCGATCCCTCAAGGGCAGGCAGCAACTGCTGCTCGTCCCCCTGTCCGAACCCGCGGCCGAACCGGAGACGGAGGAGCCGGCGCTCCCGGTGGCGGGCATCTTCGGGGCGAACGCATCGGGGAAGTCCAACCTCCTGGACGCCATGCGGTTCATGCAGCGGATGGTGCGCTCGTCCATGACGGAGAACGAGCCGGACGCCGGGATCGAGCGGTTCCCCTTCGCGCTGCGCGCGGCGAGCCTGACCGAACCCTCCACCTACGCGGTGGAGCTCCGGCTCGGCGGAGTCCGCTACACCTACGGGTTCTCGGTCGACGACGCGCAGGTCGTGTGGGAGCGGCTGCACTCCTATCCCAGGGGTGAGCGCCGCGTCGTCTTCGAGCGCGACCCGGACGGCTACCGCTTCGGCGCAAGCCTGCCCGGCTCCATGAGCCAGGTCAAGGAGATCACGGAGGACAACGCGCTCTTCCTCACCGTGGCCGCGCGGTCCAGGCAGGAGGCGGTGCGGCCGGTCTACGACTGGTTCGTGTCCCGGCTGGCCTTCCGGTTCGCGGAGCGCTCGCCCGCCTCGCAGGCTCACGCCGCGCGCGCGGCGGACGGCGGTTGGATGAAGGAGCTGGAAGGGCTGCTGCGCGCGGCGGACACCGGCATCGAGCGCCTGGAGCTCAAGCGGCAGGAACCCACCGAGGGCGAGATCGCCGAGATCGAGGAGCGCTACGCCGGCACCCCGGAGAGCTTCCGCAGGCGCCGCGTCCAGGCCCTCGGCCGCGTCGAGGTCCTCTTCCACCACCGCGCGGCGGACAGCGCGGTCGAGCCCCTGGGCATCCGGCAGCAGTCGCACGGCACGGTGGCGCTGTTCGAACTGGGGCAACGCATCATGGCCGCGCTGCGCTCCGGTTCGGTCCTGGTCGTCGACGAGCTGGACGCGAACATGCACTCGCACCTGTCGGCCAAGCTCATCGAGCTGTTCGAGAACCCGGCGACCAACCCCAAGGGCGCCCAGCTCGTCTTCTCCAGCCACGACATCGCCCTCCTCGGCTGGATCCGGGGCGGCAACGCGCTCCGGCGCGAGGAGGTCTGGTTCGCAGAGAAGGACAAGGAGGGCGCCTCCCACCTCTTCCCGCTGAGCGACTACCAGGACGAAGGGGAGGCGAACCGGGCCCTGTGCTACCTGACCGGCCGCTACGGCGCGGTCCCCGAGGTCGCCGACGACGAGTTCGACGCGGTGGTGGCCAGAAAGGAGGCCGCCGCCGCGGGGCCCTGGGCCATCGGCACGGCCTCGGGGACCGCCGGCGCGGGCCGGGAGGCCGGGAGCGGGCGCCTGGTCGCCGTCTCCGGACTCACGCTCAGAACCACGTACCCCACCCGCTGAGGGGCGGCGGCTCCGGTCCGGGGGTCTGCAGCCTGGCTCCAGGAGGCTTGTCCCGGCCGCCCTCGGCCCTGCCTGGAGCCACGGCTCGCCCCGGGAGGGATGGCGCGCGAGAGGATCGCCCGGTCACCGCGGGTCCTTCCTGTGGTTGAGGTTCACGACTCCCTGGGGTTAAGGAAGACGCGCGCCATCATCCGGCCACCGCGGATCCCTCCTTCGACTGAGGCTTCACGACCCCCGGTAAGGCGGAGCGGCATCCTCCCGCGTTATGATGTGTATGTCATGACGACCAATCATGACGCCCACGGCCCCCGCGCGGCTCTCCCCGACGATCCGGCTCTGCTGCACTCGGTCTTCGCCGCCGCGTTCAACTCCGGCGACTCGCGCGCCGTCGACCTGGCCTACGAGGATCGCGGTGTCCTCGTGCCCGCACCCGGTCAGCCCATGACGGGCCCGGCCCGGGTCGGCGCCGTCGAGCATCTGCTCCGGCTGGGACTGCCGATCGACGCGCGGACCCGGCACGTCTACACCGCCGACGACATCGCCCTGCTCGTCGTCGACTGGTCCATTCGCGGCACCGCGCGCGACGGTTCCGACGTCCACCTGGAGGGAACCGCGGCCGACGTCGCCCGGCGCGGCCGGGACGGGCTCTGGCGATACGTCATCGACAACCCCTTCGGCACCGCGTGACCGGCATCGCCTGACCGGCACCGGGATGCCGCCGCGCGGCGGCATCCCGGTGCCTGAACTTCTTCGGCCACATCCGGTCGTTCCACGACGCCGACCCTTCGGTAACCGAATCATCGTCGTATATTGCACTCGCGCCCCGCCCGGTGGGCACGCCCTCCCCATATCCCCATGAGTCCGGAGGTTCGGGTGCAGCCCCTTTCCAATGCCGATCCGCGGCGGGTCGGCCGGTACCGGGTGCTCGCACGCATCGGTGGCGGCGGCATGGGACGGGTCTACCTGGGGCGTTCCAAGTCGGGGCGGCTGCTCGCCATCAAGGTGGTGCATCCCGGGCACGCCGGCGACACCGACCTCCGCACGCGGTTCGTCCGGGAGGTCGGGGCGGCGCGCGGGGTGGGCGGCGTCTTCGGCGTCCCCGTGGTCGACGCCGACCCCGACGCGGAGACGCCCTGGCCGGCCACGCAGTTCGTCCCCAGCGTCTCGCTGCGCGAGGCGGTCGAGCGGTGCGGGCCGCTGCCCGCCCGTTCGCTGGCCACGCTCGCGCCCGGCCTGGCCGAGGCGCTGCGCGCCGTCCACCGCGCCGGCCTGGTGCACCGCGACCTCAAGCCCTCCACCGTGCTGCTGGCCGCCGACGGTCCCCGCGTCATCGACTTCGGGATCGTGCGCGTTCTCGACGGCGCATCGGTGACCAGGACCGGCCAGGTTCTGGGGACGGCGGCGTTCATGTCGCCGGAGCAGGCCAACGGCCTCCCGGTGACCCCGGCCTCCGACGTCTTCTCCCTCGGCTCCGTGCTGCACCACGCCGCCGCCGGGCGGCCCCCGTTCGGCGGCGACGAGCGCACGGTGCTGTTCCACATCGTGCACGACGATCCCGACCTCGGCGCCGTGCCGCCGGGGCTGCGCGACCCCCTGCGGCGCTGCCTGGCCAAGGATCCCCGCGACCGCCCCACCCCCGACGACCTGGTCCGGGACCTGCCGGGACACCTCTCCTCCGGTCCGGACCCCTCCGGGGACAGCGGGCCCGGCGGCCCCGCCGCGCAGCCGGGTTCCGATCGGCGGCCCGTCCCCGTCCCGCAGGCTGACGCCGGATGGCTGCCCCCGCCGGTGCGGGAGCTGATCGCCGAGCGGGACCGCCTGGCGCGCCGCAGCCTCGCCGCACCGCCGGCCCCGGCGTCCGGCGCCCCCTCCCGCCGGCGGCGCCGGACGGCGGTCGCGGCCGCGCCGGCGGCCGCCCTGGTCGCCGGCTGCGGGGCGGCGTTCGGGACAGACCTCTACCTGCGGGAGCGCTCCACCTCGGAGGCCGGCTCGGAAGGGGCCGGAGGGGGCGCCGGGGCCTCCGAGGGGCGCGACGAGACGCTGTACCCGCCGCCGCCCGGCCCGGCGTGGGGTGCCGACTTCGTCTCCGGCGACACCCACCCCGACCTGCTGGAGGACCGGGGCGACGATCCGGAGGCCGCCCCCGTCACCTCCCTGGCCTTCGACCCCGGCGAGCCCGAGCGGCTGTACACGGCCAGGCTCGGCAAGCTCGACCGATGGGACCTGACCGCGGAGCTCGCCGGGCACGAGGACGTCGAGCACGGCGGGGAGCCGCTGGTGGGATCGGTGGCCTTCTCCCCGGACGGCGCGTACCGGGCGACGGGCTCGGTCACCGGAGAGGTCCTGCTCACCGACACCGCCACCGGCGAGACCGGCACCGTGGTCCCGGCGGTGTCCGAGGCCGGACTCGATTCCGCCGAATCCGCCGGGCTGCCGCTCGCCGAACGCTACCCTGAAACAGTCGGTGCCGACTTCAGTGCGGAGAGTGACATTCTGTACGTGGTCGGCGCGGACGGCTGGACGCGCTTCGACGTCGCTTCCGGTGCGCGGCTGCCGACCCCGGAGCAGGCGCGGGGCGCCGGGTTCCGCCTCCACCCCGACGGCGGGAGCGCGGTGGTCGCGGACGGCTCCACCGTGCGCGTCGTCGACCCCGCGACCGGGGCCGAACGCGACCGCTTCGACACGGGGGCGTCCGGCGGCGTCACGGCGGTCCCTATTCCCGGCGGCGAGCGGATCGCCACCGGAGGGGAGGACCACATGGTCCGCGTGTTCGACGCGGAGTCCCATGAGGAGCTGCACGCCCTGGCCGGGCACGAGGGCGCGGTCACCGCCATGGCGGTGGACCCCGGCGGCGAGGTCCTGGTCTCCGGTGACGAGTTCGGCAGGGTCCGCATGTGGAACCTGGCCACGGGCGAATGGATCGGCGGCGACGACTCGCAGCAGAGCCCGGTCCCCGGGTCCGCCTTCGCCTTCAACCCCGGCGGAACGCGCGTCGCCGTGGGGTACGAGAACGGCCTGGCCACGGTCTGGACCCGGCCCTGAGCAGCCCACCGCCCCCCACCACCCCATGAAGCAGTGAAGGTCGGGGCTTTCTCAGACAGCGGGGAGGCCCTGACACCTGGGCCACGATGGAGAAGACGAACGGAGTCCGGCGTGAAACCGCTGACCGAGAAGGACCCGGCCGCGATCGGCCACCACACGCTGCTCGCCCGCATCGGGGCGGGCGGCATGGGCCTGGTCTACCTCGGCCGCTCGCCCGCGAACCGGCTGGTGGCGATCAAGGTCATCCGGTCCGACCTCGCCGCCGAGCCGGGGTACCGCCGGCGGTTCGCCCGTGAGGCCGAGCTCGCCCGCCACGTCAGCGGGCACTTCGGCGCCGCGGTGGTGGACGCCGAGCCCGACGCCGCCCAGCCGTGGCTGGCCACCGAGTACGTCGCGGGCCCCTCGCTGAGCGAGGCGGTCAAGGAGCACGGGCCGCTGCCCGAGCACTCCCTGTACGCGCTGGCGCTCGGCCTGGCCGAGGCGCTGCGCGCGATCCACGCCGCCGGCCTGGTGCACCGCGGCCTCAAGCCCGGCAACGTGCTGCTGGCCGCCGACGGCCCCCGCGTCATCGACTTCGGCCTCGCGCGCACCACCGAGTCGGGCGGGCCCACCCGCACCGGCGAGATCATCGGCACCCCGGGGTTCATGTCGCCCGAGCAGACCTACGGGCACATGGTCTCCTACCCCTCCGACGTCTTCGCGCTGGGCGGCGTCCTGTACTACGCGGCCACCGGGCGCGACCCGTTCGGCGACGGCCCGACGCCGGCGGTCCTGTACCGCATCGCCACCGCCGACATCGACATGGCCGGCGTTCCGGAGTCGCTGCACGAGGTCATCGAGCACTGCACGGCCAAGGACCCCGTCCGGCGCCCCACGCCCGACGACCTGATCGACCGCTTCGAACCCGCGGGATACGGCACCGCGTGGCCGCCCGAGCAGGCGCGCGACGGCGTCGAGTCCATGGAGCGGCGGGGCCGGGAGTTCGCCGACGGCACGGCCGGCCCGATGCGCAGGCGGAGGTGGCCGCTGGCCGCCGCCGCTGCCGGGACCGCCGTGGTCGTCGCAGCGGGCACGCTGACCGCGGTCCGGCTGCTGCCGGGGGAGGGGGCCGCCGACGCCGGGACGGCGGCCGACACCGGTGCGGCCGCGTCCTCCCAGGCCGCCGGTCCCGAGGTGCCCGACTCGCCCACCACGGACCTCACCGCCGAGGACTTCGCCGAACCGGCGTTCGTGCTGACCGACCCCGGCGGCCGCGACATCACCGAACTCGCGTTCAACCCCGAAGGCGACCGGCTCTCGGTGGGCGGCCCCGACCTCTACCAGGCGTGGCGGATGGAGGACCGCCTGCCGGCCGGCGACAACGTCCTGCCCGAAGGGGACGGCGCCGAGTCCATCGCCTACGCCCCGGACGCGGATCGACTCATCGGGGCCCTCGGCCTGAGCGACGGGCGGGTGCGGCTCACGCCGGTGGAGGGCGATGCCTGGACCGCGCAGTTGCACGGCGGCGGGGTCCCGGTCAGCGACGTGGAGTTCTCCCCCTCGGGCGACCGGCTGGCGACCGCCGGCATGAACGGCAACCTCGCCGTCTGGAACACGGAGTCGGAGGAGATGGAGATGGTCACCGACTTCTTCGCCCAGCCGGGCGCCTCGGGCGCGGGGTTCTGGATGCAGATCTCCTGGCACCCCGACGGCGACCGGATCGCCGCGGTCGGCGGTGCCGCCCCCGCGGTCTTCGAACCGGAGACCGGCGAGAGCGTCTTCGTGCTGGAGGCGTCGCAGCGGGTCTGGGACGTGCGGTTCAGCCCGGACGGCGACTCGATCGCCACGTCCGGCCAGGGACACTCCGTCAAGCTGTGGAACGCCCACACCGGCGAGGAGTACGGCGAACTCACCGGGCACACCGGGCCGGTCCACGACATCGCCTACAGCGCCGACGGCGGCCTGCTGGCCGGGGTCGGCGTGGTCGAACCCGAGGACCCCGAGGTCCGCGAGCTGATCGGGCCGTCCTTCGACCCGACCCTGCGGCTGTGGGACGTCGCCGGGCAGGAGGAGATCACCGTCCTCGAATCACCGGACGGCGCGGCCCCCACGGCGGTGGCCTTCAGCCCCGACGGCTCCCTCCTGGCCGCCGCCTACGACAACAGCACGGTGCAGGTGTGGGAGCTGGCTTGAGAGTCCAGTCCCGGCCCAGGAGTCTTCAAGGCCCGCCGCAGGAGGGGTCCGTGCGGGTGCGGTCCTCCCGTGTGGCCGAAGACCCATTGAGGTGAACGTCGCATCCGTGCGCGAAGCGACCCGTGCCTTGGGTCGGGCCGATACCGGGGTTTCGGTCTGGACCGCAAAACGGCCGGTGTGCTTCGCGCGGAGCCGGGCACCCCGCACACGGGCCTTCGGCCACAACGGCGGACCGCCCGTTCACCGCGAACTCCTGTGGCCGGGGTGAAAGACCCCCGGTGGCCAAGGGTGCGGCTACCTGTGGCTGCCCTTGCGGCCGCTCCACAGGCCGGCGACCACCGAGACGCCGACGACCGCCACGACCAGCTGGGTGATGAGCTCCCACCAGTCGATGCCGGGGGTTTCGGCGTACCCGCCGAACCCCGCGATCGCCGTGCCGATGAAGGCGGCGACGATGCCGACCAGGATGGTCAGCCAGATCGGGATGCTCTGTTTGCCCGGGAGGACGAGCCGGGCCAGAGCCCCGATGATCAGGCCGATGACGAGCGCACTGATGATGCCGGTGATCTCCACGATCACACCTCCTCGATAGGAGAGCCATCACTGTGCGTTCTGCCCGATTCACCGAAACTAACGCATCGTTTCGTGATCACCTCTCATGGACGTGATCTTGTGAATAGGATCGGACTCGCCCGGGCGGACGGATTCGGCTGCCCACGAGGAGGGGCGTGGACACCGGCCGGGGGCGACGGAGGGGGTGCCCTCGGCCGGTCTCAGCCGCTCCCCTCCGCCTCCTCCCGCGGTGGGGACTTCTCCGAGGAGGACGGCTCCTCGGGGGACGCGGCCGCCTCGGTGTCGGCCACCACCCGCCTGCAGATGTCGACCAGCCGGATGTTGAGCTCCTGGGACGTCCTGCTGATGATCTTCCAGGCCTCCTCCTCGGCGATGCTGTGCCGCTCCATCAGGATGCCCAGTGCGCTGCCGATGAGGCTCCGGGTGCTCAGGGCCCGGGTCAGGTTCGCCACCTCGATCTTGTGCTGCAGGGTGATCGCGACGTGGTCGGTCACGGTCGCGAGCAGCGCCGTCCCCTGCTCCTCGAACGCGTCGGGGCTGTCGGAGTAGAGCGTGAGGACGCCGATCCTGCGCTTGGACGTGGTCAGGCGCGCCGCGTACATGCTCCGGACGTCGTGGGCCGCGGCCCTGGTCAGGAAGCGGGTCCAGCGCCCGTCGCTGTGCTCGGTCGCGGTGCGCGTGAGGGGATCGGCCAGGGTGATGTGCAGCTTCGGCGACGTGCCCAGGAAGACGTAGGAGTCGCCGAGCCGCTTGGCGACACCGTCGCTGTGCGCGGTGATCCAGGGGCCGTTCTTCCCCGTGCGCGCGGTGACGTGGGCGTGGTCGCACAGGTCGAGGTCGCCGACCATGGCGTCGACGATCCGCTGGGCGGCCTCTTCGAGACCGGGGGAGCTGCCGAGCTCCTCGGTCAGCGACACCAGACGCCGGACCAGCGCGATCCGGTCGTCCGCGCCACCGGGGGCGGGGGCTGCGACCAACTCCCTGTGCTCCGGGAGGGGCGCTCCCTCCGGAAATGCTGAACGGCTGTTCGCTCGGCTCTTCTTCATCGGGTCCGGAATATCTCCACCGTGCCGTGGCACCTATGGCTCGCGCCACGGGGATGTGTGGCGCCGACGACTGATTCCGGCGGCCCCGCGCGCTCCGCACCGACGCCGCCGATCGTCCCCGGAGGGAGATCGGGCGCGTGCACACCGAAGTCCTCATCGTGAATCCGATGAGGTCGCGGCGGAGCGGATATGCGTTTGCGGCGTCATGAGGCCCGTTGGTTCACAGGCCACGCGGGTGCATGAGACGCGCAGGGTCACTGAAATCTAGGCCACGCTTCCGGACCTTGAAGAAACGAGTCTAGAAGAGACCGGAGGCCAACGGGCACAGGGCCTCCCGGTCCGCCCGGCCCCTTCCGGCCTTCCGGCCTTCCGGCCTTCCGGAGCCAGGACCACTGCGCATCGGTGCGGCGCCGCCCGCTCGGCGGCGGGCGGCACCGGGCGATCAGCGCTCCCAGGCGCGCTCGGACCGCGCCTCGTAGTGCTGGAGCGCGGTGGTCAACCCGATGCAGACCTCGGCGGCGGTCTCGAACAGACCCTGGGCCTTCGGGTCCGCGACCTTGTTGGCGTCGTTGCGGGCGTATTCGATCACCTCGGTCAGCAGGCCGCGCAACTGCTCTGCGTGGTGGCGCGGGTCCTCGTCGCCGTGCTGCGCGTGCTCGGTCATCGCGGTCTCCACAGGGCTCGGGATCATGAGCCCGGCCCGCTACCCCGATATCGGTCCGTGACACCGGACGGCCCCGCGCGCGCAGGGAGCCCGGCGGACGGTCTCGGCGGTCTCGGTGGCGGGCCGGCCCCGCGCATGGTCGGGCCGCCCGCGGTTAAGGGGAGACACATGGAATTCGGTGTTTCGACGTTTGTCACTGACGAGGGGATCGGCCCGGCGGCCCTCGGCCGCGCCCTGGAGGAGCGGGGGTTCGAGTCGCTGTTCGTGGCCGAGCACAGCCACATCCCGGTGAGCCGGGAGACGCCCCTCCCCGAGGGCGGTGAGCTGCCGCGCAAGTACTACCGCACGCTCGACCCGTTCGTGGTGCTGTCCGCGGCGGCGACGGCCACCGAGCGCCTCGTGCTGGGCACCGGGATCGCGCTGCTGGTGGAGCGCGACCCGATCATGACGGCGAAGGAGGCCGCCTCGGTCGACCGGGTCAGCGGCGGGCGGTTCGTGCTCGGCGTGGGTTCAGGCTGGAACCGGGAGGAGATGCGCAACCACGGCACCGACCCGGCCACGCGGGTGTCGCTGCTCGGGGAGCGGGTCAAGGCGATCAAGCGGATCTGGACCGAGGACGAGGCGGAGTTCCACGGCGACTTCGTGGACTTCGACCCGATCTACGCCTGGCCCAAGCCGGTGCGGCGGCCGCACCTCCCGGTCCTCGTCGGCGGCGAGGGCCGCACCGTCCTGGACCGGGTGCTGGACTACGGCGACGGCTGGTTCCCCCGCTGGAAGGGCGAGGCCGAGCCGCTGGTGTCGGCCATCGCCGAGTTCCGCGAGCGCTGCGCGCGGGAGGGGCGGGAGCAGCTCCCGGTGACCGTGTTCGGCGTACCCGAGACCCGCGAGGCAATCGCCGCCGCTGCCGGGCTCGACGCCGAGCGGGTGCTGGTCAACCTGCCGACCGAGCCCGAGGACGAGACACTGAAGCGGCTGGACGACATCGCCGTCATGATCGACGAGGCCCGCTGACCCGGCCCGGCCCGGCCGGTCCGGCCCGGCGCGCCCGGCGCCCGCGTCAGAGCACCGAACGCGTGTGGCCGCGCAGCGCCGCGTGCACGAAGATGAGCGCCGCTGCGGCGACGGTGCCGAACATGACCGCGGTCATGCTGGTCAGCGTGGCCTGACCGGTGGAGGTGAGGCCGGAGGCCGCGGCCAGCCCGCCGCCGAGCGCGAACTGCAGGGTGCCCAGGAGCGCGGAGCTGCTGCCGGCCACCGAAGCCGACTGGCTGGAGATGGCCAGCGTGGTGGCGTTGGGCGAGATCAGCCCGGTGCAGAACATCATCACGAACAGCACGGCGGTGACCGAGACCAGGTTCGCCTGCCCGCTGACGCCCAGGACGGCCAGGGCCGCCACGGCGGCGACGCTGCCCGCCAGCCCGGCCAGCAGCCGCCGGGAGGTGTGCATCCTGCCGATGAGCGCGGCGTTGACCTGGTTGCCCAGGACCATCCCCAGGGTGTTGACCGCGAAGACCAGGCTGAACTGCTGGGCGGAGGCGCCGAACTCGTTCTGGGAGATGAAGGAGAACGTCGAGATGTAGGTGAAGGTCATGGCGAAGCTCAGCGCCATGATGAGCGCGGGCCCGATGAAGCCGGGGTCGCGCAGCAGCCTGCCGAACGTGCGCAGCGTGGCCGCCATCTGGGGCGCCCGGCGCCGCTCCTTCGGCAGGCTCTCCGGCATCCCGAAGAACACCAGGGCGAAGCTGATCAGCCCGGCGGTCCCCAGCGCGGCGAAGATGAGCTGCCAGGGACCCAGCAGCAGCAGCTGGCCGCCCAGGATCGGCCCCAGCATCGGCGCCAGCCCGACGATCAGCACCAGCCGGGAGAAGAACTTGGCGGCGGAGTCGCCGTCGAAGGTGTCGCGCACGACGGCCTTGGAGATCACGGCACCGGCGGAGGCCGCGAGGCCCTGCACGAACCGGATGAGGCTGAACATCTCCGCCGACGGCGCCACCATGCACAGGAACGACGTGGCGGTGAACAGCGAGACCCCGATCAGCAGGGGGACGCGGCGCCCCCACATGTCGCTCATCGGGCCGATCACCAGTTGGCCGACGGCCAGGCCGACCATGATGGCGGTCAGCGTCAGTTGGACCTGCGACGCCGGAGCGTTCAGGTCCGCGGCGATCTCGGGGAAGGCGGGCAGGTAGAGGTCGGTCGCGAGCGAGCTGGTGGCCGAGAGCGCGCCCAGCACGAACACCAGCAGCACCACGGAGCGCCGCGGCCGCGGAGCCTCGGTGAGGGTGCTGGTGTGCGAACCGGTCGCGGCCGGACGCGCGGCGACGATGGACACGAGGATCACCTCGGGCGGAGAGAGGGCGCAACAGCGGAGAAGGCGACGAGAAGGAGGATCCGGAGGGAGACTGAAGGGATCTCCTCGGGGGTCACCCCGTCTGCAACCACACGCGCCATACCCGAAATCCATGTGTTCCGCGTTTTCAAACGTGACGTCCCCCACGTGCGCGGAACCGCCCCCGGCCCCCTGTCATGCGGGCATTCCCGCAGGTGAGAGCTGCATCGCCACCTCTTGAGGGCTGGGTCACCATGCCCGCTCTCCTCAGCCTCAGGGGCCGTGAACCTCAACCACAGGAAGGGTCCGCGGTGACCGGGTGACGGTGCACGCCGTCCTCGGCCTCAGGGGGTCGTGAACCTCGGCCGAAGGTGGGATCCGCGGTGGCCGGGCGATCCTCTCGTGTGGCCGTAGGCCCCTCAAGGGATCGCCCCGGCGCCGCGCCGCCCACGCCGCCACCTCGTGTGCCGGGACGCGACCGGGGTTTCGGTGCGCGGTGAGGGCGCGGACCACCGCGCCCGCCGACCTCGGCCACCGAGGGCGTGAAACACCGGCCACAGGGGCGTGAACCCCGGCCCGAGGACGCGACCGCACACCGCCGCTTTGGGCGCCGGGCCGAAACCGCGGTGTCGGTCTGTGCCCATGGTGTCGGCGTGCGCTTCGCGCGTGAGGGCGATTTTGCGTCCACGGGCCTTCGGCCACGCGAGAGAATCGCCCACCCGCACGCCATCCCTCCTGGGGCGGGTCTTCACAACCCCCTGAGGCCGAGGTACGCGTGCCCTCGTCCGCGCGTCCTCCCTCCCTGGAACGGGTCTCGGCCCGCGGGATCGGGGGAGCGTGCCGCGCGTTCGTCGCGGGGGCGGCGCGACAATTGGGCCGGAGTCCTGGACAATGCACCCCGGACCCCAGTTGAGAAGGCGGATCAGGAACGTGACGACGTCCATTCATCAGCGGATCGCCGAGGAGCTCGGCGTGCGCGAGCGGCAGGTGGATGCGGCCGTCGAGCTGCTCGACGGCGGCTCCACCGTGCCGTTCATCGCCCGCTACCGCAAGGAAGTGACCGGCACGCTCGACGACGCACAGTTGCGCACGCTCGAAGAGCGGCTGCGCTATCTGCGCGAACTGGAGGAGCGGCGCACGGCGATCCTGGAGTCGATCCGCACGCAGGGCAAGCTCGACGACGCGCTCGAGGCGCGGATCATGGCGGCCGACTCCAAGGCCCGCCTGGAGGACATCTACCTCCCCTACAAGCCCAAGCGCCGCACCAAGGCGCAGATCGCCAGGGAGGCCGGGCTCGAACCGCTCGCCGACCGGCTCCTCGCCGACCCCGGGACCGACCCGCAGGCGGCCGCGGCCGACTTCGCCGACCCCGACAAGGGCGTGGCCGACGCCGCTGCGGCGCTCGACGGCGCCCGCGCGATCCTGGTCGAGCGCTTCACCGAGGACGCCGACCTGATCGGAGAGCTGCGCGAGCGGATGTGGACGCGGGGCCGCCTCGTGTCGCGCGTGCGCGAGGGCAAGGAGGAGGCCGGCGCCAAGTTCGCCGACTACTTCGACTTCGCCGAGCCCTTCACCCGGCTGCCCTCGCACCGGATCCTGGCGATGTTCCGCGGCGAGAAGGAGGAGGTCCTCGACCTCACTCCCGAGCCGGAGGAGCCGCAGGCCGGGGAGGAGGCGCGGACCGGGCCGGGCGACTACGAGCTGCGCGTCGCCCGGCACTTCGACATCGCCGACCGCGGCCGCCCGGCCGACCGGTGGCTGATGGAGACGGTGCGCTGGGCCTGGCGCACCCGCATCCTCGTCCGGCTCGACATCGACCTGCGCATGCGCCTGTGGCAGGCGGCCGAGGACGAGGCGGTCGACGTCTTCGCCGCCAACCTGCGCGACCTGCTGCTCGCCGCGCCCGCCGGGGCCCGGCCCACCATGGGCCTCGACCCCGGGTACCGTACCGGTGTGAAGGTCGCGGTGATCGACGCGACCGGCAAGGTGGTGGCGACCGAGACGATCCACCCGCACCAGCCGCAGCGGCGCTGGGACGAGGCGATCGCCGCACTGGAGCGGCTCGCCGCGCGGCACGGCGTCGAGCTGATCGCGATCGGCAACGGCACCGCCTCGCGCGAGACCGACCGGCTCGCGGCCGACCTGATCAAGCTGCACCCCAAGCTCAGGCTCACCAAGATCATGGTGTCGGAGGCCGGCGCATCGGTGTACTCCGCCTCGGCCTACGCCTCGGAGGAGCTGCCGGAACTCGACGTGTCGCTGCGCGGCGCGGTGTCGATCGCGCGCCGGCTGCAGGACCCGCTGGCCGAGCTCGTCAAGATCGACCCCAAGTCGATCGGCGTCGGCCAGTACCAGCACGATCTCGCCGAGATGAAGCTGTCGCGCTCGCTCGACGCGGTGGTGGAGGACTGCGTGAACGGGGTCGGCGTGGACGTCAACACCGCATCGGCGCCGCTGCTGACACGGGTCTCGGGCATCGGATCGGGGCTCGCGCACAACATCGTGCTGCACCGCGACGCCAACGGCCCGTTCCGCTCGCGCGCCGCCCTCAAGGAGGTCGCGCGGCTCGGCCCGAAGGCGTTCGAGCAGTGCGCGGGCTTCCTGCGCATCCGCGGCGGCGACGACCCGCTCGACGCCTCCAGCGTGCACCCCGAGGCCTACCCGGTGGTGCGCCGCATCCTCGCGGCCTCCGACACCGGCATCACGTCGCTGATCGGCAACGGCGCGCGGCTGCGCGCGCTCAGGCCGGGGGAGTTCGTCGACGACACCTTCGGCCTGCCGACCGTCACCGACATCCTCAAGGAGCTGGAGAAGCCCGGCCGCGACCCGCGTCCCGCGTTCACGACCGCGAGCTTCAAGGAGGGCGTGGACAAGCTCGCCGACCTCGAACCCGGCATGCTGCTCGAAGGCGTCGTCACCAACGTCGCGGCCTTCGGCGCCTTCGTCGACGTCGGCGTGCATCAGGACGGCCTGGTGCACGTCTCGGCGATGTCGAAGTCCTTCGTCGAGGACCCGCGCGACGTCGTCAAGTCGGGCGACATCGTGCGCGTGAAGGTGCTCGACGTGGACATTCCGCGCAAGCGCATCTCGCTCACGCTGCGGCTCGACGACGAGATCGAGGCCTCCGGCGAGCAGCGCGCGCCGTCGGGCGCCGAGCGCCGGGACCGCAAGGGCGGCGGCAAGCGCGGCGACCGCGGGGGCGGCCAGAAGCAGAACCGCGGCGGCAAGGGCCAGAACCGCGGCGGCAAGGGCCCGGCCCCGAGCGGAGCCCTGGCCGACGCCCTCCGCCGCGCCGGCCTGGCCGAATAGCGCCCACCCCGACGACCCGGGTTCCGCCCCCGGTCCCCGGGCTCCACGGCACCGCCGCGAGCCCCAGGGCCGGGGGCTTTCGGCGCTGATCTTGAGCTCGAGTTCTCGTCTCACCGATGTCCGACGGCCGCGTCCGCACAAGGGGGTCGGCTGTCGCAGGGCGCGCAGCGCCGGCGGCACAGCAGGTCCGAGCCCTGGAAACCCCACCCCACCCCACAGACGCAGCAGTCAAGGCTCGGCCAGACCGAGGGAGCGGCCTTCAAGGCCCACTCGCGCGCGAAGCGGACCCGCCGCTCGGCAGCGGGCCGGATGTGTAGCCGGCGGAGCGGGCGCCGCCGCTCTCTTGAGTTCTGCATTGGTGACGGGCCCGGATCGCCGGTGAACGTGCGGATCCGATCCACTGTGCGGCCTTGTGGTCGGCCGAGTGGCGGGTGGGCTGCACGGAAAAGCAGCGGCGGGGCCGGGGGGGCGGCTCAGGCGGCGCGGATGCCGTTCCGCCGCATCCCTGCTCGTCGAGCTTGGCCTTCTCGTCGATCTTGGCCTTATGGAGCCTAAAAACGTTGCGATAACCCCCGACAAGGCCAAGAAGCGTCGGCGAGAGAACCACCGCAAGGCCGGGCGGCCCGAGGACCTCAGGAGTCGCCGGAACGGGCGTCGTCGGCGGCGGCCCCGTCGGTTCCGATGGTCGAGGCGCTGCGCGGTTTGCGGCGCACCTTGCGGCTCGTCGGCGGTTCCGGGGACGCCGCCGCGGCGGGTGCGTCGGCGGCCGGGGCCTTCGGCGCCGACGCCTGCTTCGGCGCGCCGCCGGCGTGGATGTTGAGGGCCTCCTCCTCGGCGTCGAGCATCTTCTGCACGTTCTGCGGCAGCGCGGGGAGCCGGTCCCCGCGGAAGTGCGCTCCCAGTACTTCGAGCGCGTGGTCGCACAGCATCTGCACGGCCCGTTCGGCCTTGACCCCGCTGAGTTCCTCCAGCTCGGGGAGGCGGCACTCCCGCAGCAGCCGGATGACGTCGCGGACGCGGTCCCGGACGCGGCGGTCGGCGATCGTCACCGACAGGATCTCCGCCTCGGCGAGAGCGGACGACGCCGTGCCGTCGCCGGGGGACGGGGTATCCCGCTCGGTGATGAACAGCCCCGTGAGCTGACGCGTCGCCTCGCGCGCCGCGGCGCGGCCCTCGGTCCTGCGGGAGTGGCGGCCCTGCAGCCAGGTGACGGCGGCGCTGCTCACCAGGCTGATGCCGCCGCCCGCCAGGACGAGCAGGAAATCGTACACGGTGGGGCCTCCGAGGGGTGAGGGGATGATCCGGGTCCGAGCGCCTTCGCGTAGGTGGCGAGCATTGGGGGCAACGGCCGGATTGTCAAGTGCGCGGGCCCGGAGCGCACCGGAAGAGCGGGCGCCCCCGCACGGTGTCCCGCCCGGTCACGGGCACCGCGCGGGGGCTCCGTGCCGGTCGGCCCTCGCGCGGCGGGCCTCCCGCAGGCGCAGCACCACGAAGCAGACGAACGCGACGACGGCGGTGACCACGACCGCCTTGGAGAACACGCCCACGTACCGCTCGACCGTCCACCGGTTCTCCCCGAACAGGTGGTCGGCCACGACGAAGGCGGTGTTCCGGATCAGGCCGCCGAGCGCGGTGCAGACGAGGAACGTGGTCGTCGGCATCCGTTCGATCCCGCAGGGACCGAGACGAGGCCGCGGAGGATCGGGCCCATGCGGCCGAAGAACACCGCCCGGGTCAGTCGCCCATGTGCAGGCGGGAGCCGGCCTTATGGATGAGGCCGAGTTTCTGCTGGGAGGGCCGCTGCTGCTCCCCGTGCAGGGCGTTGAGGGCCACCAGTGCCCCGGTCAGGACCGGCACACTCCACTGCGCCGCGCGCAGTTGCCGGTGGGCCTGCTTCAGCGACACCGCGCGCTCGGCGAGCTCGCCCTCCTTGTCCGACTTGTCCGCCCCGTTCGGTTTCACGGCGGCCTCCAGCCGCTTGCCCAGCATTCGGGCATAGACGCTGGCGGCCAGCGCCGCGCCGGTGAGCACCGTCTTGGCGGCGGTCGAGGCGCCCACGCCCTTCTCGTGTTCCACCCGGGAGCGGTTCGCTTCGAGCAGGGCGGCCCCGCCGACCAGGTGCACGGCGACCGCGGCGGCGTTGGCCGGAGCCCATTTGTTCCATCCCGCGCTGGAGATCCGGACCCCGCGAACGGCGTCGTCGTCCTCCCTGGCGGCGCCGTTGAGGCCGATCGCCCCCATCAGCGATCCGCCGAACCAGGCGGCCAGTCCCAAGTCGTGCAGGCTGCGGATGACGGTGTTGCGATCCGCCACCTTCATCATTTCCATTGATTTCATGACACCCCCCAGAAGATGAACGGCCCGGCAGGAGATCCTGCGGCCGGTGCACCCTCTACCGAGGTGGTGCCGGTGTATGCGCGTTCCGCACGGGACGCCGCTGATCGGAGCGGGCCGGAGGGGGACCGGGCCGCCGAGGGCGGCGAGAGCCCCCCCGTCACCTGCGGGCGGCGCCGTGGGCCGCGGTGCGGACGGTCTGGGCGGTGCGGGGCTCGGCGGTGTTCGCCGCGCGGGCGGCCGCGGCCTCGGCGTCCGCCTCGGCGCCGGCGAGCATGTTCGCGGTGATCCATTCGTAGACCATGATCCACGAGGAGCTGAAGGAGGAGGACCACGACGGGGACAGGTCGCGGACCGCGCGGACCATGGCGCGCCCCACGTTGGGGTAGTGCTCGGGTTTGATACCGAGCTCCCTGTGGTGGTGGGCGCCGAGGCGGCGCAGGTACTGCTGCACCTCCTCCGGCCGGTCCAGGTAGCGCACCACGTCCAGCAGGGCCTGGCTCATCCGCTCGTGCTGGGGGCTCATGTCCGCGGCGAACATCGACCGCGCCTCCGGCGCGATCTCGAACAGGTGCCGGTAGAAGGACTCGGCCAGAACGGTGGAGTTCTCGGGCAGGTCAGAGCACGTCAGGCGGACCTGCTCGATGACGTGGGCGCTGGGGAGCCGGACGTCGTGGATGGACCGGGGGTGCATTTCGCGTCTCCGGGAGTCTGTCGTCGGCCCGGTGGGGGCACCTGAGCGGAACGAGTGGCGGGGACAGGATTCTCGTGTCAGGAGGCGGGACGGCCGGTGGGCCCGGGGAAGGCCGCGGGGCGGAGGCGTCCGGGCGCCGGGGTGCGGCGGCTCCTCGGAGGGGGCGGCGGCCGCTGCCTCGGCCATTCCTGCTCCACCCTTGCCGTCAAAGGTGGACGCGTACCCATCCGATCGTCCGTTGTCTCCGAATACCGAATGAGTGCGCAGAATGACACCCTATGTGTACACCACGCCACCCATGGAGAGCCAACAGGAGGCCTCCGTGCCGCAGGAGGTGACCCTGCGCGTCGCCCGCGCCGACCTGGCCGGACTCGTCGTACAGGCCGAAGCGGGGAAGACGGTGCACCCGACCCGTCGGGGCGCACCCGTCGCCGCGATCGTCCCTTTTGCCTCATCAGCCCCTGCTGCCCCCGCCGACGCGACTCAAACCAGGCGCGCCCGCGCCCTCACCCGGCGACTCCTCGACATCGCCCGCGAGTCTCGACGATCTGCACATCCCCCGATAGCCCCGTCCCACGCCGAAAAGGCGGGCGCCCGCCGGGCGCCCGCCTGTGCTCGTCGGCCCGCGGGCCGGTGCGCTACTCCTCGGATCCGCCGGTCGGGGCGGTCTTCTTCCTGCGGGCGAAGTACACCGCCGCGCCGCCGCCGCCGATCGCGACCAGTCCGGCGGAGACGAGGCCGGTCAGCGCGGCGCCGGTGACCGGGAGGCCGCCGGCGGCGTCGCCCTCGTCAGCGGGCGCGGGGGCTTCGTCGGCCTCGGGGGTCTCCGAGCCCTCGTCCCCGCCGCCGGGGGTCTCCTCGCCGGGCTCATCGCCTTCGGCGGGCGGCTCCTCGGCACCGGGGGTCTCCTCGCCGTCCGACTCCTCCCCGTCGGCGGGCGGTTCCTCGTCGCCGGGGTTCTCCTCGCCGTCGCCGGGCTCTTCACCGCCCGGGTTCTCCTCCCCGTCCCCGGGGGGCTCCTCCTCGCCGGGCTCGTCCCCGCCGGGCTCCTCCTCGCCGCCGGGGGTCTCCTCCTCGCCGCAGTCGACCCAGAAGACCTTGTGCTTGCCGCCGTTGCCGTTCTGGCCCTCGAACTCCCAGAAGACCTTGTAGTGGCCGTCGGGCAGTCCAAGGTCGCCGGTGCGGCCGTGGCCCTCGCCGTCGAGGGTCAGCGAGCCCTCATCGACGACCTCCTTCGTCCCGGTGGGCGGCCAGGACTTGATCCGCCACGAGACCTCCTGAGCCTCGTCGAAGTTGGAGCCGACCAGGTAGAACTCGCAGACCTTCGGTTCGTTGCGCGGGTCCTCCGCGTCCGTCGCGGAGTCGTGGACCTTCACGGTCCCGTTGTCGCCGTTCGGTCCCTTGAAGGGGGCCGCGGCCGCGGTGCCGCCCATGGCCAGCGACGCCGATCCGAGGATCAGGGCCCCGCCGAGGAGGCGCGCGGTGTTCTTGAGCCAGAAGTCGTGTGACAAGAGAGTCCTCTGAGATGGGAGGAAACGGGGGGAATGAAACGAAGATATCGACCTTCCGAAAATCCGGACACCCCTTCAGGTCACAGCTGTACAACTCATGATCATCCGGCCGGACGCGAACCCGCGCCCGCCGTTCCTCACGATGCGCCCGGGACGACCAGCCCGCTCTCGTAGCGTCCTGAGTCGTTGATTCAGTGGATGTCGCCGTGTCGGGGGAGGGCGCTCAGGTCATCGGGTGGCGCCGCTGCGGTCCTGAGGGCATGGCCGGTGTCTGGCGACCGGGTCCGTACGGGGGGTCGGCTGTCGCGGTGCGCGCAAGCCGTCGGCGGCACAGCGGATCCGGGTCCCGCAAGCCCGCCCCGCCCCGCGAACGCGGCGGTCAGAGCCTGATGAGCGCCCCACCTCCGCGGAACACGCATCGAACCGACGACCCGGCACACCAGGTCGCTGATGAGGGGGTGGGAGGCTGCGGCCGCAGCCTCCCGTTCACCACCGCACGACCTGGGACCGGTGCGGCCGGGGAGCCCCGCCGATGCAACCGGGGGGAGTCCCGCACCGCCTTTTCCGCCGATCGTGACCTCGCGGCCCCTGAAAGCGCGGTTTCGACGTCCACAGGGTCAGGACCGGCGGGGGCTCAGCGAGGGCGGCGCGTGGATGCCGAACTCGGTGCGCAGCGCGCTCCGGGCGGCGTGGTAGCCCGCCATCCCGTGCACGCCGGGGCCGGGCGGGGTCGCCGCCGAGCAGAGGTAGACCCCCTTGAGCGGGGTGCGGTACGGGTCCCACCGGAGGGCGGGGCGGGCGAGCATCTGCCGGATCCCGATGGCCCCCGCTCCGATGTCGCCGCCGACGTAGTTGGGGTTGTAGGACTCCATCGCGGCCGCGGGCACGCCGCGGGAGGCCAGGACGGTGTCGCCGAACCCGGGGGCGAAGCGCTCGATCCGCGACCGGACCGCCGCCACCGGGTCGCCGGGGTCGCCGTTGGGCACGTGCGCGTAGGCCCAGACCGGCCGCCTGCCGGGGGCGCCCCGGGACGGGTCGGCGGCCATCGGCTCCGACAGCAGCACGAACGGCTCGGCCGGGAGCGCGCCGCGGGCCACGGCGGTCTCGCGCGCGAACACCTCCATCTGGTCGCCGCCGAGGTGCACGGTGCCGGCCCGGCCGATCTCCGGCACGGCCCAGGGGATCGGCTCGGAGACCAGGAAGTCGACCTTTGCCGCGCCCGGCCCGTAGCGGTAGCGCTCCAGCCGCCCGCGGTACCCGGCGGGCAGCAGCGGGCCGGCGACGTCGAGCACCCCGCGCGGGGCGAGGTCCAGCAGCACGGCGCGCGCGGACCGCACCTGCCGGATGTCGGTGACCGGGCTGCCGGTGTGCACTCGGCCCCCGTGCGCGGTGAAGTCCTCGATCAGCGCGTCGGCGATGCGCGCGCTGCCGCCGCGCGCGACGGGCCAGCCGCTGCTGTGGGCCAGGTGGCCGAGCAGTAGGCCCACGGCCGCGGCCGGCAGGCTCGGCAGCCCGGTGACGGCGTGCGCCTCCGCGCCGGCGAGCAGCGCGGGGGCCTCGGGGCCGGAGAAGAGGTGCCGGGACCACGCGGTCCCGTGCCGCAGGATCCGGGTCGGCAACCGGGGCAGCAGGGACAGGGCGCGCGGGTCGGCGGGGAGCCGGCGCTGGTCGGAGAGCAGCAGGTCCACCATTGCCTCGCTGCGCCGCACCAGCGGCAGCATCAGGTCGCGCCACCGCGCGCCGTCGGCGCCGAGCCGGTCGCAGGTCCGGTCCAGATCGCGGTAGGCGAGCCCGGCGCGGCCGCCGTCCAGCGGGTGCGCGAAGCCGATCTCGGGCTGGAGCAGCTCGACGCCGCGCCCGGCGAGGTCGAACTCGCGGAAGAACCGCGAGGCCGCCGCCATGGGGTGGACGGCGGAGCAGACGTCGTGCACGACGGAGGAGTCGAAGAGCGGCGCGCTGCGCAGACCGCCCCCGGCCTCCGCCGCGGCCTCGTGGATCTCCACGCTGAGGCCGCTGCGCGCCATGACGACACCGGCGGCCAGCCCGTTGGGACCCGACCCGATGATGACCACATCAGCAGACACGGCACCCACGCTCTTCGACTGCGTCGAACGGTCACCCGAACGCTACCGCGCCCGCACCGCCACAAGTTGCGCGCCTCGCCTCAGGAGGAGTCGCGTGCCCGTCCCAGTGCCGCCCGCGCCAGGAGGGATGGCGCGCGTACCTCGGCCCCAGGGGGTTGTGTAGGCCCGCCCCAGGAGAGGTGGAAGAGGCCTTGACTTCAGGGGGTTGTGTAGGCCCGCCCCAGGAGGGAGGGCGCGCGGGTGGGCGATCCTCTCGCGTGGCCGAAGGCCCATCAAGGGATCGCCCGGTCACCGCGGATCCCTCCTGTGGTTGAGGTTCAACCCCCCTGAGGCCGGGGGCGGCGTGCACCGTCGCCCGGCCACCGTGGATCCCTCCTTGGCTGGGGCAAAGACCTCGGTGGCCGAGGACGGTGCATGAAGGATCAGCGCGGGGCCTCGGCGATGACGACGGCCATGCCGTGCGGGGGCGTCTCGACCTCCCGGATGCCGTGGTAGCCGGCCGCGGTCAGCCGTTCGGCCAGTTCGGCCGGGGGCCACGGGGTGATGCCCCTGCGGGCCGCCCGCCACCGGATGACGGCCTCCCGCACGGCGCCGGTCCCGTCCGGCCGCCCGCCGCGCAGCGCGGTGGCGCAGATCAGCCGGCCTCCGGGGCGCAGGGCGGCGCGCACGCGCGGCAGGGCCCGGACGGCGGCCTCCGGCGCGATGACCGACAGCGGCAGCCACGCCAGGTCGTAGGCTCCGGTCTCGGCGAGGTCGGCGACGTCCTGCAACCGCAGCTCGACGCGGTCGAGGAGGCCGCGGTCGGCCAACCGCTCCTCGGCGAGGCGCAGGATCCGCGGCTGGACGTCCAGCCCGACGGCGCGGGCGCCCGGGACCCGGGCGACCACCGTCGCCGCGATGGCGCCGGTCCCGGTGCCGACGTCGAGGAAGCGCAGGCCGTCCCGGCGCAGCAGGTCGCCGAAACCGGGGGCGCGCGCCGCCAGCAGGTCCAGGAACCCGGCCATGTGCTCGCCGGAGGACCTCCCGGCCGAGACGAGAGCGGCGTCGTCGTCCTCGCCGTCGTGCGCCTCGGCGGCGCCCCCGCCGCGTCCCTCGGCGGCGTCGGCGGCGTCGCGCAGGATCCGGGCGATCTGGGCCGGGAAGGCGTCGGCCCGGTCCGCCAGCACCGCGCGGTGGGCGGGCGGCAGCCGCCAGCCCTCGGGGCCGCGTTCGGCGTACCCGGCGGCTCCGAGGAGCGCGCCGTGCTCCTCGGACAGGGGCCGCCCGCCCGCCGCCGCGGCCAGCGCCGCGAGCAGCCACGCGCCGTTCATCAACGCGTCGACGCGGGCCGGCAGGTCCGATTCCGATGTCGCCATGGCGCGAGTGTCCCAGCCTTTCCGGTCGGCGGTCCGGGAGCTCCAATGAGTGACAAAGCTCTCATAACAAGGTAGAAACATGGGTGCGTAGGGATGATCTACGCGTTCGAGGCAACCAGCCGAGGAGTGAGTCATGGCCTGTGCCGGTTACGACCTGACCGTGTCGCTCGACCACGTCGACACCGAGATCGCCCTGGACGTCGACGAGCTGGACGAGGAGACCGCGCAGGAGAGCGTTGCCGCTGCCTGAGTGGACTCCCATGGTCGGAGGGGAGGGGGCCGGGCCCCTTCCCCTCCCGCCCGCTCCGGGGAACGCCGCCTGGTCGGGCGCGCGCGAGCGCGAACTGCCCCTCGCCGAGGCGGAGCGGCGGGTGCACGCCGAGATCCGCGCCCTGGGATGGCGCTCCCGCTACCGGGTGCTCGACGAGGACGAGCCCACCGCGACCCAGTGCGAGCTCTGGCACTCCGACGGGACCGAGGTCCCCTACGGCCTGGGCAGCGGGAAGGGACTGAGCGCGCCCGCCCGCGTGGGGGCGCAGTTCGAGGCCCTGGAGCACGCGCTCAGCGGCCCGCTCGTCTTCGACTCCCTGCCCGTGCGGCTCTGCGACGCCGCCGACCTCCTCTCCGGCCCGTTCGGCGCCGACCGCGCGGTCCGCGACGCCGCCCGGCAGCCCGGCGCCCGGCTCGCGTGCCTGCGCCATTCCGCGCTCGACGGCGGCCCCGACTTCGACGTCCCGCTGTTCCTGTGGGCGCCGTGGTATCCCGTCCCCACGCCGGGAATGCTGGAGCGCCGTTCGCGGCTCGGCGACACCGCCGACTACCGGTCGATGCTGTCCTACAGCGTCAACACCGGCTGCGCCATCGGCGCCACCGACGACGAGGCGCTGCTGCACGCGCTGAACGAGTGGGCGGAGCGTGACGCGTTCTCCCTGTTCCTGCTGTGCGGCGTCTACGACCGCGGGCCGATGCCCGCGCGCATCCCCCGCGAGGCGCTGCCCGGTTTCCTGCGCGAACGGCTGGACCGCGCGGCCGCCGTCGTCGGCGGCCCCGTCGTCCTGCTGGACCTGACCACCGACCTCGGCGTGCCCGTGGTCATGGCCTACGCGCCCGCTCTGGCCGGCTCCTCGGCGCGCTACTACGGGCTCGGCGCGTCGCTGTCGGGCGAAACGGCCGTGGAGCGCGCCGTCACCGAGTTCGTCCAGGGCGAGCTGCTCGCCGGGGTCGTGGCCGAGCACGCCGCCGCACCGCGCGAGCGCCCGGCCCGGCGCCCCGCGGAGCGCCCGACGTTCGACCAGGTCGTGGCCGAGCACGACATCGCAGCGGCGGTGCGCGAGCGGCTCGCCGGCCACCCGCGGCTGCTGGCCTGCGCCCACCTGGACTTCGCCGACCGCCTCGCCGACGCGCCGGTGGCCGGGGTCCCGCCCGAGACCGTCCCGCCCGGGACCCCGGTGGCGCGGCAGCGCGCCGCGGTCGTGGAGCGGATCGCCGCCGCCGGGCACCGGGTCGCGGCGCACCGGCTCGCGGTGCTGGAGCACGGCACGACGGTGGTCCAGGTGCAGTGCCCCGGCCTGGAGCGGTTCCACCTGATCACCAAGGGCCACCTCGCGCTCCCCGGGGAGCGCGGCCGCCGCCTGCGCGCCCGCGACCGGGTGTGACGGGCCGCGGACCGATCCCGTGCGAACGCGGCCGTGAATTCGCCGAACTCGATACCGTGATGAAGACGTCGCCGGGCGGCAGCGACGGCATCCGGCACATGCTGGAGCATCCGGGCCCCGGCATGCGGCGGCGCTGGAGGGCGCTCGGCACACCCGAGCTGCCCCCGCCACCATCGCGGCGCCGGTCGAGGCGGTCGAGGACGCCCACGGCTCCGGCCCGCAGGCCCAGCGCGACCGCGCCCCCGCGCGCGACCGCGGGCACCTCGCCCTGATCGAGGCGCTGCGGCGCGCGGAACAGGGGTGAACACGGCCGCATCGACGTCGCGGCGACGCCCCACACCCCAGACGCTCAGGAAAGAGACACGCCATGCCCAAACCCGCCATCGCCGACTCCGACTTCTTCGGCTACGCCGAGCTCATGCCCGAGTCCGAGCGCGCCGAGCTCGCCCGGATCCGGGAGTACCTGGAGGCGGAGATCAAACCGCTGGCCGACGCCTGCTGGGAGAAGGCGGAGTTCCCCCTCGAGGCGATCGGGAGGTTCGCCGAACTGCGTCTGGCCGGATACTCCTACCCCGAATACGGGACGGGACCGTCCGCAGCCCGCTGTTCGCCGGGTTCCTCAGCCTCGAACTGAACCGGGTGGACCCGTCCATGGCGGTGTTCTCCGGCGTGCACACCGGCCTGGCCATGGGCAGCATCTACGCGGGCGGCGACCAGGAGCAGCGCGACCGGTGGCTGCCCGCCATGGCGTCGATGGAGAAGATCGGCGCCTTCACCTAGACCGGCGGCCCTTCGGGCGGCAGCGGGGGCGCGGCCGGCACCCCCGTCGATGCTTCAGTCGCCGTCCGGCGCCTTGCCGAGGAGGGTGCGGAAGGCGCCGGCCGTGTCGAAGCCGTCCGGGTCGCCCAGGTCTACCTGGCTCCGCGGGCCTCGGGCGGGGACACGGCGTCGTCGTTCGAGGTGCTGCGGACGCTGCGCGATCGGGGTGTGCCCAAGCCCGAGGAGTGCGCGGAACCCGTGGCGCGGCTCTGACCGAAGAACCCGTGCTCTACACGATGATGACCCGGCACCTCTACTCAGGCGCGTGGAGGAGACGATGCGCGGAATCGTGTGTGTGGCGGGTGCGGTGGTGCTGTCGGGGTGCGCCGCGGAGCCCGCCGAGCCGGAGCCGTCGAGGAACCGAGTCATCGACGTGCGCCTGTGGACCGCGGACGGGAGCGTCGGCGGCCCGACCGGCGCGCGTCGGCATCCGCTCACCGCCCGCGCCTCATCAGGATCACGATCACCGTGATGAGGAGCAGGATCGCCACGCCGACGCTCGCGAACATCAGAAGCTGCCCGCCCACCCCGATTTCCAGACCGCTCTCCACCCTCATGGCGGTCCCGCCTACCCGCCGCATCACCCGCTAACCGCGCCGCCGACCATCCGACGCGGCCGGAGACCGGGCGGATCCGTCCCGGTGAATCGCTCATTCCCGCTCCCGGCGGCATCGGGGGCCCGGGCGCAACCGGCGCACAACGGCGGAGATGCCGGGACACGGCAGATCGGCGAGGAGGAGACCGCGGCGAAGCTCACGGGCATCCTGCGCCAAGAGGAGGAGATGGCGCGCTTCCTCGAAGAGAAGCCGCCCGAAGCCGTCCGCGAGGCGCCGGCGGCGGTCGACCGGTAGCCCCGCCCTCCGGTCTCCGGCGCGGCCGTCGCCCCCGGCCGGCGGGAGGGACGGCCGCGCCCGCCGCACCGGCCCGATCCGGAACGGCTCCTCAGAGGGGCAGAGTGTGGCCGGAGGCGAAGTTCAGCGCCGCGGCGAAGGTCAGGTACATCAGCCAGATCCCGGTGGCCAGGTGCGCCGCGCCGAGCGAGCGCTCGCCGGCCGTCTTGCCGAGGGTGGTGACGAACTCGCTGACATACACCCAGGTCAGACCGACGAACAGCAGCCCGACCGGCCATGCCCCGGCCCCGAAGAACACGATGGCTCCCAGCACCGACAGCAGGGTGAACGCCACCGACATGCCCACGTTCGGCCGCGGGTCATTGCCCTGATAGCGGTTCCACCCCAGCGCGAACCAGTGGATGCCGTACGCCGAGAACGCCAGCGCCGCCATGTACAGCGCCGGGTCGTAGGCGAACACCTGGAACCAGGTCAGGCCGACGAACAGGATGACGCCGGTGACGAACTGGCAGAACCCGGGCAGCAGGATGCCCCACACCCCGGATGACCGGTCGACGGAGTCGTCCCGAGCGGGGAACCCGAACAGCTCCTGCGGCCCCCAGATGAGGTAGCCGGTCCCCAGCCCGAAGAAGCCCAGGGCAAGAGGGGGAAACATCGAGTTCTCCAGTAGCGGTTGCATAAGCCCCACTCGTTCCGTTCTCCTCGGCGCCACCTTCCTTGCGAGCGTGCGGGCCGCTGCCCCGGAACCGCAGTGGCAAACACCGAGTACGCACCGACCGGCCGGGGGGAGAACCGCAGGTCTCGGGATGGTGCGCGTGTCGCGGCACCTCGGATTCCCGGGCTCTTCGGATGCCGCCCACGGCGGAGGCTTCCCGGAGTCCCCGACCCGGCATGCGCGTCAGGGCCGCCGTCCCGTGCGGAGCACGGGCGCCGGCCTCATCGGGTCCGCTTCGCGTCGTCGCCGCAGGGAATCTCGGACCGGGCCCGGGAGGTCGTGCGCATCGGCTCTGCGAGGTCGGACCGCTCGGGGCCGGATGCTCCGGGGAGTGGTGTCCGTTGAGCCGGACGGGCGCGCAGGCGTCCGCGATTGCGCCCACCGCGTGCCCACCAGGCCCGGAAACGACGAAACCTGGGGCTTCTCGCCGCTTCCGCGGTGCGAGAAACCCCAGGTCGGAGCGCGGAGGATCGGGGATTTGAACCCCGGAGAGCGTTGCCACTCAACCGCATTAGCAGTGCGGCGCCATAGACCGGACTAGGCGAATCCTCCCGGCTGGGACAAGAGTACCGAGCGGGACGGGCAAGGTGCAAAACGAATGTCCGATGTCGTGGCAGGTGGCCGCGCCGGATGCCCGAGAAGGCGTGCGGCGGATGCCCAAGCCGGTTTACAACGATGTAAATATGTGTGACGATGTGACTCGGGTAACAACGGAGTTGCGCGACGTGGGCGCCGCGGGACGGCCGGAGCGCGTGCGGCGGTATCGCGACCGACCGGGCCGCGCGGGCGCCGCGTCGCTCACCGGCCCTTTCGACGCGGAGCGCCGCCGCAGGCGCCCCCCGCCGCGGATCGAAGGAGTGACGCGTCTTGCACCCCCACAGAACCCGGCACGCGATCCGGTCCGGACTCGCCGTGCTCTTCGCCGCCTCCCTGATGACGGCGCTCACCGGCGCCGCCGCATCGGGCCCCGAGCGACCGGACCCGCCGAAGGGCGGGGCCACCTTCACCAACCCCGTCCACGAGGAGAACTTCCCCGACCCGCAGGCCATTCGGTCGGACGGCTCGTGGTGGGCCTATGCCACCAACGGGGAACTGGGCAACGTCCAGACGCTGCGCTCCACCGACCTCGTGGACTGGACGCCGGTGGGCGACGCGCTGCCCGAACTGCCCGCATGGGCCGACGCCGGTCGGACCTGGGCGCCCGAGGTCATCGAGCTCGCCCCGGACCGCTACGCGCTGTACTACACGGCGGCCGCGCGCGACGCGGGACGGCAGTGCATCGGCGTGGCGATCGCGTCCCGGCCGCAGGGCCCCTTCGTCGACTCCTCCGAGGCCCCCCTCGTGTGCCAGGCCGACGAGGGCGGTTCGATCGACGCGAACCCGTTCCGCGACGCCGACGGCACCCTGTGGCTGACCTGGAAGAACGACGGAAACGCCGTGGGGGTCGACACATGGTTGCAGTCCGCGCCGCTGGCCGCGGACGGACTGTCCCTGAGCGCCGAGCCCACCCGGCTGCTCCGCGGGGACCCCGGCTGGGAGGGCGGTCTGGTCGAGGCCCCCTTCCTCTGGCGCGACAACGGGCGGCTGTTCCTCTTCTACTCGGCCAACGGCTTCGCCACCGCCGACTACGCGGTGGGCTACGCCACCTGCGAGAGCCCGACGGGGCCGTGCACCAAGGCCGCGGAGAACCCGATCCTGTCCTCGTCCGAGCACGCGGCGGGGCCCGGCCACATGTCCCTCGTCGAGAAGGACGGGCGCACCTGGATGCTCTACCACGCGTGGCCGCCGGACTCGATCGGCGAGGAGCCACCCGGGCGCCGACTCTGGATCGACGAGGTGACCTGGGAGGGCGGCAGGCCGGTCGTGCACGGCCCCACGCACGGCCCGCAGCCGGCGCCCTGACCGCTCCCGATCGCCGCGGCGCTCCGATGCCGGGAGCGCCACGGCGATCGGGAGCGCCGCGGGGCCGCGCCCGCCGACGGCCGCGGGCGCGGCCCCGCGGTCAGGTCCTGGCGCGCTCGATGGTGAGGTCGGCGTCGTGGCGCAGCTTGGCGACGGCCCTGGACACGGTGCTCTTCACCGTGCCGACGCTCACGCCCAGCGCCGCGGCGATCTCGGCCTCCGACATGTCCTCGTAGTAGCGCAGCAGCACGGTCATCCGCTGCCGCCGCGGCAGGCGGTCGACCGCGCGGCCGACCGCGTCGGCCAGGTCGGTGCGCCAGGTGGGGTCGTCCACCCGCTGCTCCGGGATCTCATCGGTGGGGTAGACGTCCAGCCGGCGCCGCCGCCACTCCGAGATCTGGGTGTTGACCATCGCGCGGCGCACGTAGCCGTCGCGGGCGTTCGGGCTGGCGATGCGCTCCCACGCGAAGAACGTCTTGACCAGGGCGGCCTGCAGCAGGTCCTCCGCGTCGGCGTGGTTGCCGGTCAGCGACTGGGCCATGCGCAGCAGCGCGGGCCCGCGGCGCTCGACGTAGTCGGAGAACTCCTCATACCTGGTTTGCCGCGTTGACCCACTCACACGACCACCGACCCGGTCCCCTGAGCGCGCACCGGCCGCCGTCCCGGGACGCGCCCTCGATCACAACCTCACGCTCATCACTGTTGCACGGCGGATGTAATCATTGGCTCCCATTAGTGCCATCTTCCAACAAACCGGACTATGGGTGCGGAGCGGGACATCCGGCGGGGGCGGGCCTGCCGTCGCCGGACCGGCGGCGAACTTTCCCCGGCCCCGCGCCACCCGCCGCGCGTTTCGTCCGGACGATTCTGCGCGATTGGGGCCCTTCGGCCCTGGATTGGGAGAGAATAAGAGGGTTCCCGTGCCTCCTCGCGGGTCCGGGACGCCGTTGACGCCACAGCAGGTGCGACCCCCGGGAGGCGACCTTGACGGCGGTGGACGCGCACGCCCGCCGGCGGCTGGCGGCGGCGCTGCTGGGAGACCGCGCCGCGCCCGCGCCGCACGACCCCGCCGAGCGGGTCGCCCGCGGGGTGCTGCTCGACATCAGCCCGCACATGCTCAGCCTGGCCACGCCGCGAGGCGAGGAGCGCTTCGTCTTCGCCCGGTCCACGACGTTCTGGCGCGGCCGCGAGGTCGACTTCAGCAGGCTGCGGCACGGCCAGGACATCATCGTCCGGCGCGACCCCAGCAGCCGCTGGGTGGCCGAACGCGTCTGGTCGGACCCGGCCCGCGTCACCGGAGTCATCACCGCGCGGGACGGCGACGTCCTGGAGATCGACCCCGGCCACGACCGCGAGCGCCGGACCGCCGTCATCCCCTACCGCTCCTCCGGGCGCATGCGGGTGCGCCACTCGGTGCTGGAGCCCGGATACCTCTTCGACGCCATCGGGGTGTGGGAGGACGGGGTGGTCCAGGCGCTGCTGCCGGCGACGTCGCAGCCGACCTACCCGGTGGCCGAGACGCCGCAGCGCCCGCCGGTGCGCCGACGCCCGACGTCCGTATCGGGCATGGTCACCTGGTACGACCCCGTCCTGGGCCGCGACACCCACGCCGACCCGCGCGCAACGGCGCCCGGAGCCGCCTACTCCGCGCTGGACCGCGCGAGCGACTGCGGCCCCGAGTGCGACCGCGCCGCCTCCTGCGCGCCGTTGCCGCTGCTGTCCATCGGGGCGACGCTGCGGCTGCGCAGCGACTGCACCGGCGATTCCGCGGCGGTTCCGGTGACCTCCTGCGGCTCCGCCGTCAGCCACTTCTGCGATCGCTGCGTCACCTGCGCCACCGAGGAGCGCGGCCGCATCGCGCAACTGACCCTGGCCGGCTTCGTCGCCCTGGGCGGGCGCCTGGAGGACGGCTGCTTCAACGCGACCCTGGCGGTGGACTGACCGTGTCCGACGTGCTCGACGTGCTCCGCGAGACCCAGTTCCCGATCCTGACCGCGATGCTGCTGCTCGGCGCGGCGGCCAAGTTCACCGACCGGTCGGCGCGGGGGCAGGGCTGGGTGGCCCTGCTTCCGGTGCGCCTGCGCCGGCCGGCCGCGCTGGCCGCGGCCGGGGCCGAGGCGCTGCTCGGCCTGTCGCTGCCGGTCCTGGTCGGCCTGCCCGGCGACCTCGCCCGCGGCGCCACGGCGGTGCTGTTCGTCGTCGCCGTGGCGACGCTGCTCCAGTTGCGCAGGCGCGACCCGGAGATGGGCTGCGGCTGCTTCGGCGGGGTGAGCAGCACGCCCGTGGGCCGGCGCAGCATCGCGCGGGCGGGCCTGCTCGCGCTCGCCGCCGCGGCGCTCGTGGGGCTGCCGGGTTCCGGCGTCGAGATGGCGGCGGGCTTCACCGCCTGGCACGGTCTGGCGCTCGCGGCCGAAGCCGCGGTGCTCGGCGCGCTCTCCCCCGAGCTGAAGGAGATCGCGCGGCGGCTGGCCCACCCGGTCCCGTGCGAGCTGCGCGAGGTGCCGCTGCGGCGGACGATGGCGCGGCTGCGCTCCAGCGAGGCCTGGCGGGCCAACCGGGACGTGCTCGCCTCCACCGAACCCGTGGACGTGTGGCGGCAGGGCTGCCTGCGCCTCGTGCGCTTCAACGGCCGCAGGAGGGGGCGCCCGGTGGACGTCGTGTTCGGGGTCCCGGTGAGCGGGCGGCGCCCCGCCGTGCGCGCCGCGATCGTCCCGGCCGAGCCCGGCGCCCCGCAGACCGCCCCCCACGGCGCGCCGCGACCGCGACCCGGCACCGGGAGCGACCCGGCGACGCCGTATGAATCCGTATAGCGCTTTCTAGCGTTATCCATAGAAAGCCTTAGAGAGCGTGATGCGCGGAAGCTCTCGTGAAGTGTCGACCCGTACAGCGGGTCCCCGGACGGTTGAGTCCGATGCATCCAGTGGCCGTGGGCTGTCAGGGGGTGCTTGACCGGGGCGTCGGTCTCCCGGTCGTGTCAGTTCGCTGCTGCCGGGGGCGGGAGACGGCGCAGGGCAGCGGGGCGGTCCGGTACCGGAGCGTCGGAGCGGGCGGCCGGCCCTCCGGGGGCGTCACGACGCGTCGCAGAAGACGCGGAGTGCGGTGAGAAGGGCGCCGGGACTTCGTGTCGCGGCTCGGCCGCCGGGCGCCCTTCGATGTGTTCGCCACCTGCGCGCATATCGGATTCACTCATTCGAAGAAAATACAAGGGCGTGGCCGTTAACGGCCCCATATCGCTGCCGAATCGCGGGCCTGCCGCCTCCGGCGCTCAGCGGCATCCGCCGGGCTGTTATCGGAGGTGCGACCGGAGTCGTCCATGGAATGGCTTCGCGCGCGACACCCTCGGCGCCGGGTGGGGGCAGCGCCATCGCTCCTCCCCGCTCGCCGCGGACACCTCGCGCGGCGGCCATTTCCGTCGGTGGATCGCCGCGACTGTACCAGTTCACCGATCGAGTTATCCCAATGGCAGAAAACCGCTTCGCACCTCTCCTGCGCGGCGGCTGCATTCCTCTGAGCCGTTCGACGCGAAACGGTCAGCGCTCCCACGTCGGCCGCCTGTGCGCTGAACGGGTCAAGACCCGTAGAACCGGACCTGCCCGGAAGACAGAAAGAGTTCTCATTTCATGCCGATGAAACGCACCTTGGTCTCCGTCGCCGCGAGTCTGGGTTTGGCGGTGGCGTCCTTCGGGGTTATGGGCGCCGCTGCTCCGGCGGCTGAAGCCGGATTGGTCTGCTCTCCCGTGATATCGAGTGACAGAGGGCACGTCTACACCGTGTGCAAGGGCTCCAGCGGCAACAGTTACAACGAAGTCCGCGCGATCGCCCGCTGCGGCACCCAGAAGACTTATGGCCCATGGGTCAACGGCAATGTCGCAACGAGTCGCGCCTACTGCGGCAACCGCTTCGCGGCAGAAAGCGGTGCCGTCCAGCTGCGCTAAACCGACCGGGGCCGGGGTGGGGAGATGCCGCCGCCCCACCCCGATCGACCCTGACCCGACCTATCCGGACGGCATGGGAGACGGTCGGCCACCGGTGGTTCGCGAATTGCAGGACGAGGTTCCTCTCCTTGAGCGGGTCCATGATGGCTAAAGGGCACAGGCGCTGCTGGGCCGACGGACGCGCGCCGCTTCCTCACTCCGGCTGCCTGCGCAGGAACTTGCCGAAGTGCGGGACGGTGAACGCGATCAGCCCGCGCTCGGCGCTGTAGATCAGGCCCTTCTTGATCAGGTTGTCGCGCGCGGGGGAGAGGCTGGAGGGGCGCCGGTCCAGGGACCTGGCGACCTCGTTGGTGGGCACGGGCTCGTCCCCGAGCGTGGCCATCGCGCGCATGTAGTCGCGCTCGGCCGGGGTGGCGCGCTCGTACCTGCTGCCGAAGAAGCCGACCGCCAACTCCTCCTCGGCCTCGGGCGCGGCCACCCTGACGTCGTCGGCGGTGATGGGGCTGTGCAGGGAGAGATCCCAGGTGACCTTGCCGTAGGCCTGGACGAAGAAGGGGTAGCCGTCGGAGGCCTCGTACAGCGCGTCGAGCGCGCCCTGCTCGAACTCGACCTCCTCCAGCCCCGCCGGAGCGGTGAGCGCGTGGTCGGCGGCCGAGCGGCTCAGGCGGTCGATGCGGGCGTAGCGGAACAGCCGCTCGGAGTAGCTCTTGCTCGCCGAGAGCACGGCCGGCAGGTGCGGCAGGCCCGCGCCCACCACGATC